>CAZJHT010000004.1:0-91735 GCA_964546025.1 uncultured Clostridiaceae bacterium | reverse complement strand
ATTTCTTATTATGCTTCGTTTTGACCCGCAATCTACTAAACCAATTTTCGTTTCGCCTTGCCCTTGAACAAATATAGATTTTGTTGTCACTTCATTTACTAGATTGCTTGTATCAAATTGATATTCTTTAACACTTTCAATAAGTTTATCATCATCTAGATCACTTATTGTTATAAGCCCTTTCATTGATCCCTTATCTCTGATTCTTATTGTCAATGCTCTAGTGTCTATACCTGATATTGCTACTATTTCATGTTCTTGGAGATACTCAGCTAAACTTATATCAGCTCGAAAATTACTATAATCATGACATATTTCCTTTACTACTAAGCCTTTAATATGAGGTTTTTCTGACTCTGTATCGTTTAGTATACTGCCATAATTACCTATCAATGGATAAGTTAAAGTAACAATTTGACCTCTAAATGAAGGGTCAGTAATCATCTCTTGATAACCTGCCATACCTGTGCTAAACACTACTTCACCAAAAGAATCTCCTCTAAAACCAAAACTATCACCATAAAATATAGTGCCATCTTCGAGAACCAATCTAGCTTGTTTCATTATATCTCCTCCTATAATAAAAAATACCCTTGCCAGAAATAAACAAGGGTAGCGTGAACAATATAAGCTATATATGTATCACATTAATATCCCTTATCAATCTCTCTGGATTGAATTAAAAGGATTTTCAATTTTCTATTCTCATGAATATTAGCTTAACATAAGTTAATTGTCAATAGAAACTATTCTAAAAAGTCTTTTAACTGCTTACTTCTACTAGGATGTCTTAATTTCCTTAAAGCTTTAGCTTCTATTTGCCTAATTCTTTCTCTTGTAACGCCAAATTGTTTACCCACTTCTTCTAAAGTTCTGCTTCTTCCATCTTCTAGACCAAATCTTAATTTCAATACTCTTTGCTCTCGATCTGTAAGAGTGTGTAACACTTCTTCTAATTGATCTTTTAACAGTTCATAAGCAGCAGCGTCTGCAGGAGCTATGGCGTCATCATCAGGTATAAAATCTCCTAAGTGAGAGTCTTCTTCTTCACCAATAGGTATTTCAAGAGAGACTGGTTCTTGAGCTATCTTTAATATCTGGTTAACCTTTTCCTCAGATATACCCATTTTTTCTCCAATTTCTTCTGGTGTAGGATCTCTCCCCAATTCTTGAAGTAATTGTCTTGAGATTCTTATCAACTTATTAATAGTTTCTACCATGTGTACTGGAACCCTAATAGTTCTCGCTTGGTCTGCTATCGCTCTTGTTATAGCCTGCCTAATCCACCAGGTAGCGTATGTACTAAATTTGTAACCTTTAGTGTAGTCAAATTTTTCAACAGCTTTCATCAATCCTAAATTACCTTCTTGGATTAAATCAAGAAATAGCATACCTCGTCCAACATACCTTTTAGCAATACTAACTACTAATCTTAAGTTTGCCTCAACGAGTTTTCTTTTAGCTGCTGGGTCTCCAGCTTCCATCCTTTTAGCTAGAATAACTTCTTCATCAGCGCTTAACAAAGGCACTCGTCCAATTTCTTTAAGATACATTCTCACTGGATCATTTGTTTTGATTTTTGAAAGATAATCTTCTGTATCTTTCTCTTCTTTATCTTCTTTATCTGAATCATCTTTCTCAGAATCTTCATCATCCAATAAGTCAATATTCATCTCAGAAAATGTTTCATACAAAAGCTCAATTTGCTCTACAGATAAATCAATATCTTGAAGCGCTTCTGTGATTTCTTCATATGTCAAACTTCCCTTATCTTGACCTTTTTGTAGTAGCTCTTCTACTACTTCTTTCCAAGAATGTTCTTTTTCTTTTTTTTCAGCCATATGAGCCTCTCCCTTCTAACTACTTAAATCTTTATTGGTATAGAGTTGAGCCCTTTCTTGTTCAACTTCTCTAAACTTCATTAATAAATCGGTAGGGTCTTCACCGATACTCACAGTCTCAGATATTTTTTTGCGTAAACTTTTAAGTTGGCGCTCTTTGCTTAAAATTGATAATTGTCTTACCAATTCAACCTCGTCCTCGTCAATTGCATCACAAAACATTATTTTAGCAAAATCACTTTCTAGATTATGCTCTTTTAGAAAGTCCATTAACTCACTAGGCGAGCTCCAATTATGGCTGTTCATAATTTCACATATTTTCCTATGTTCACGTATAGCAAATATATTATCTGGCACTGTTTTTTTTGAATCCATTAAGAGCTTTAACAATTTTCTTTCTTGAAGAGCTATTAATTCTCTTAAATTAGATCCACTATTACCAACTCTAATATTTCTTACATTGTGACTAGTACTAAATTCACTATTTGTTAGCTTATTTAGTTCTATTTCTAAAGCATTTTTGTCTAGTGTATATTGTTCGGCATAAGCATCTAAATATCCTGCTTGCTCTATACGATTTTCTATTTTTGACAGTATTTTTACTAATTTTATAGCAAAATTCAGTTTATCGTCTCTATTATTTAAATTAAAACCCAAACTTAATTGATGAATCATGAAGTCCATCCCATTAAGTGATTCTTCAAGTAATATATTAAACTTATCTTTTCCATACTCTTTAATATAATCATCTGGGTCTAAACTATTTGGAATAGATACTACCTTTATATTTAAGTCAAAGTTTTTCATTGTGTTAATAGCTTTAAGAGCAGCATTTACGCCTGCAGAATCACCATCATAACAAATTATTATGTTGCTTGTATACCTTTTTATTATATTTGCTTGCTCTTCTGTAAAAGCAGTACCCAAAGAAGCTATTGCATTCCCATATCCTGCTTGCCAAAGTGCCAATACATCCAAGTACCCTTCTAAAAGTATGATATAATCATTGTCTTTAATAGCAGTCCTTGACTCATAAAGTCCATATAAAGAATTTCCTTTATGATAAAGCATAGTTTCTGGTGAGTTCAAATATTTGGGCTCGTCATCCCCGATAGTTCTTGCACCAAAGCCAATGACTCTTCCTAGAACATCTCTTATCGGAAAAATAATCCTATTTCTAAACCTATCATAATATCTAATTACACTTGTATTATTAGTGCTCCTGTTTATCAAGCCCAACTTCTCTAAATCAGAATAATCAATATCGCTATTCTTGGAATAGTTTGCTAGACTATCCCACTTTGGAAATGCATAACCTAAAGAAGCAAGCTTTATGATATCATCTGAAAAACCTCTATTTTTTAAATATTCACGAGCACTTTCACCATAAGAACTTCCTAAATTTTTCATGTAATAGTTAGCTACTCTTTGATTAACATTAAAAAGTCTCTCTTTTTCAGTTCTAGTTTTGCTATCACCCTGAGAAAAAGACACCCCTGTTTCTTTTGAAAGGTATCTCATAGTTTCAATAAAGTTCCAACCCTCAATATCCATTAAGAACTTAATTACATCTCCTCCTGCTTGACATCCGAAACAGTAATATAAGCCATTTTCTACATCAAGTGTAAAAGAAGGAGTCTTTTCTTGATGAAAAGGACACAATCCTTTGTACCGCGTACCTGATTTTGTTAATGTAACATATTTGCTTACAATATCAAGTGGATTTATCCTTGCTTTAATTTCATTTATATTTGAATTTCCATTAGACATTAATAATCCCCTCTAGAATCACTATTACGTGACCATGATTTTGGTATAAAAATCTCACCAAACAAATCTACTATATATCTATCAGTCATACCGCTAATATAATCGGCAATAACTGTTTCCTTATCATATTCTCTTAATCTTTCTCGATGTGCTACTGGCAGTTCCTCAATATTGTCAACATAAAATGCGAATAGATATTCAATAATTCTCTTAGCTTTTACATCCTCTTCTTTAGCTTCACTGTTAAGGTAGATGTTTTCAAACAAAAATCCCCTTAATTGATTTGTAGCCTTCTCTACTTTAGAACTCATTCTTATATAATCTAGATCTTTACTTTCATTAATTATATCTAAAACCATATTATTAATTCTTTTGCTATGAGTTTCACCTAAAAGATTAATTGCTTCTACTGGTAAATCATTTATATCTAATAAACCTGCACGTAAAGAATCATCTATATCATGATTAATGTACGCAACTCGATCAGCAATTTTCACAATCTGCCCTTCAAGTGATAATGGCCTAACTTTTCCTGTATGATTTTCTACCCCGTCTAAAACCTCTTCAGTGCAATTAAGTTTTTCAAGTGACTGAAGGACTCTTCTACTTTGTTTATTATGCTCAAAGCCTTTTTTCATTATACTATTAAGTGCATATTCTCCAATATGGCCAAATGGTGTATGACCTAAATCATGCCCCAACGATATTGCTTCAATTAAATCTTCATTTAACCTTAGCACCCTACCAATTGTTCGTGAGATCTGTGAAACTTCAAGTGTATGTGTAAGCCTAGTCCTATAATGGTCTCCTGAAGGCGAAATGAATACTTGTGTTTTGTGCTTAAGTCTTCTAAATGCTTTTGAGTGCAGTATTCTATCTCTATCTCTTTGGAAACAAGTCCTTATATTACATTCCTCTTCATAGGTTTTTCTCCCTCTAGATTCTGAGGCTTTAGATGCTTTTTCATCAAGAATACACATCTCTTGCTTCTCATACTCAGTTCTCAATAGCATAATAAACACCTCTCTTAATAGTAGACTCCTCTAAGCTAAATTTGCTTATTATTTATATAATACTACACTAGACACTCAAACCCTTTTTTTTAACAAAATAAAACAAGAATGCTCAAGCACTCTTGTCTTAATTTCCATTTTTAACCATCTCAATAATTAGATTTGCTGTTTCTTCAACTGCTTTATGTGTTACATCTACAATGCTACACTCAAGGTCTTCCATCACATTTAATGCATATTTTAACTCTTGCTCAATTCTTGATCTTGCTGCATATGTGGCTCCTTTTCCTAAGCCAAGAGATTTAAGTCTCTCATTTCTAATCTCTGCAAGCTTATCTGGATCAATTATAAGTCCTATTATCTTACGACTATCAGCTGAAAATAATTCTTTAGGTGGTGAAACTTCTGGCATAAGCGGCACATTAGCAACCTTGTAACCCCTATGTGCTAAATACATGCTTAATGGTGTTTTAGATGTTCTCGAAACTCCAATTAACACAATGTCAGCTTTCAGTAAACCTCTTGGGTCTTTCCCATCATCATACTTTACAGCAAACTCTATAGCTTCAACTTGTTTGAAATAATCTTCATCCAAAGAATGTATCAAACCTGCTTCCCTCTTAGGTTCCCAGTTCTTAACAGTTGCAATAGTATCAATTATATATGACAAAAGATCTATAAAAGCAAAACTATATGAATCCTTCTCTTCTTTGACAAAATTATTCAGTTCTTCTATTACAAAAGTATATGCAACCACATCAGCTTCATCAGAAGCTTCTTCTAGCACCTGAAGTAAAATACTCTTACTTGTCACGTACGAGAATTTCTTAACTATAATTCTATAATCTTCAAATTGACTCAATGCAGCTCGCAATACTCTTTCAGCTGTTTCACCTATTGAGTCTGACAACACATATATTACCAGCGAATCAGACATACCATTACTCCCCTCGTTTCTCGCCAAGTTCAACAAAAATTCTAGTTATATTTGTCTTAGATAGCCTACCCACAACTTTCAGCTTAGTTTCACTACCATTCTCAATAACTTCTACAACAGGTAAGCTATCAATCTCGTAGTCTCTTATTTTCTTTGCAGCATCTAAAATATTTTCACCTTCTGTAATAAAGTGTATGTTAGGCATACGTGTCATAAGCATACTAATAGGCATACTTTGTGCATTGTTATTTCCTAACAATCCTTTTAATAGGTCTTTTCTTGATACAACACCCTCTAGATACCCCAAATCATTTATTATAAAAAGTGTGCCTACGTCTTCTAAGAAAATGGTCACAATCGCATCATAAATTGTTTGAGATTGATTTAACACTACTGGAATCGATTGGACATCTCCAACTTTTATCTTCTTTATACTTTCTATCAAGAGCGAGGTAATAGTTTTTCCAGAGTAATAATACCCTACCCTTGGTCTTGCCTCTAAATAACCCAACATAGTTAAGATTGCTAAATCCGCTCTTAAAGCTGCTCTAGTTAGATCAAGCTTTTTTGCTATATCTTGTCCCCTGATTGGTCCATCTTTTTTTACAATATCAACAATCTGACTCTGCCTCTCACTTAAGTCTATAGTTATCACCTCAATCTAACAAAAAGAATCTATTCTCTATCTACCTCTATAGTATATTTTTGGCTAACTGCTATTATCGCACCTATTACAGCTAAGTAAGGTGCTAATACTAGTGCTACTATTCCAAAATTCACAGGGATATTTAGAACAACTTTATCATTTTGCTTAATTATAATTTTTCTAACATTTCCTTCTTTGATAAGTTCTTTAATCTTGTTAAGCAAATTTTCACCTGATACTTCATACTCTTCTTTAAGCTTATGCTCTTGCTCAAAAGCAATAATAGCTTCTACTACGTTTTGATCATTTTGATCTAAATAAAACTTTGCCTTCTCATAAGAACAACCAGTTCTCTCTCTTACAATATCAATCTTTTCTAGAATGTTTGTCATGGTTTCACTCCATTTCTCTTAATAATTTTAAGTACTTATACCCTTTAATCTCTTGACCCATAAACGCTTTAATATAAAGCTCTAGGCCTTTAATGCTTTTTTCATTTAGAAGATTCACTTTTAATTCTGCAATATTGTCTTCAGCTACGCTTATCCATTTATCTTTACCGATTTTTAAATACTCTTGGTCAGGTAAAACACATTCATCACAATAAACCAGTCCTTTATCAGAAATGTTCAAATCCTCTCCAAACTCTTCATTACAAGCATTGCACCAATTTGGATAAGCACCATGCCCGACTAAAGGGAGCGCCCTAACACTCATAATTGTTGTATAAAAAACAACCATATCCTCTGATACTAGCTCGATTAATTCTAGATATTTTAACAAAAAATCATATAATTGACCATTGATTTCGCAGTAATCTAATAAGTTTGCTATATAATTGATAAAATATATCACATTTGCAACTTTAATTTGAGAACTCCTTATTTCACCAAAAGATTTTACTAAAGTTCCTTGTCTAAAGTAATAAAAGCAGTCTGTGTTTGGAATTTGCATTGTGCTAAAATTTATTAAATTCAATGATTCTGATAAAGCGTAGTTTGTATACCGCCCACTCATTTGTTGTTCTACAAGCAGGTTAATTTTCCCTAGTTCTCTCGTAATACATAGAATTATTCTATCATTCTCTTTGTAGCCTTTAGAAGAAACTATAAATCCATTTATATCATTTTTCATCTTATGAACTTACTATCTGCACCCCAGCACTAGCTCCTAGCCTACTTGCTCCTGCCTCTATCATTGCTAATGCATCCTCTTTGTTTTTTATACCTCCAGCTGCTTTAACTCCGATACCTTTTCCTACAGTCTGCCTCATCAACTTCACATCTTCTAGTTTTGCACCACTTGATGCAAATCCTGTTGATGTCTTAACATAGTGAGCGCCAGCTTTTACAGCAATTTTACAAGCTTTCACAATTTGATCAGATTCTAAATAAGCGGTCTCAATAATAACTTTCACTTTTTCACTATTGACTGCACTTACAACTTGGTGAATGTCGTGTTCTACATAGCTATAGTCACCTTCAAGAAACTTGCCTATATTCATTACCATATCTATCTCTGTAGCACCTTTAATAATTGAATCTTTTGTCTCAAACACCTTAGATTCAGTTGCCATTGCACCTAGTGGGAATCCTACTACAGTGGCTATTTCCACATTCGTTCCCTCTAGTAAATCTTTACATAGACCAATCCATGTTGGATTTACGCATACAGCTGCAAAGCTATAGGTTTTTGCTTCTTCACAAAGCTTCTTGATATCTTCGCTTGTACCAACTGGTTTTAAATAAGTATGATCTATATAGCTTGCTATATTCATATTTATTCCTCCCTATACCCTAATTCTTTTAATAAATTATTCTTGTTACGCCAGTTTTTCTTGTGTCTTACATGTAAATCTAAGTAAACTTTTGTTGCTAGTAGGTCTTCGATATCCTTTCTAGCTTCTCTACCTATTTTTTTAAGCATACTACCCTGTTTTCCAATTATTATTCCTTTTTGGCTATCTCTTTCTACTATGATATCAGCAGCTATATACATTTTGCCATCTTCTTCATCATAGTCTCTTAAATCAACTGCAACAGAGTATGGTATCTCTTCATGTGTATTATTGAAAACTTTCTCACGTATCATTTCTGTTACAACAAATTCTTCTGGCCGATCAGTTATAACATCATCAGGATAATACATTGGACCCTCATCTAGATATGAAAAGATTAAATCTTTAAGTCTATCTAAGTTTTCATTTGTCAAAGCGGAGATCGGAATATATTCATCGAACTTAAAATGTTCTGACCAGCTATTTAGCACCAAAATAATATCATTTTGTGATGATTGATCTATCTTATTAAGTACTAATACAACTGGAATATCAGTATCCTTTAGTAATTCAGCTATGTATAAGTCTCCTGGTCCTATTTTACTATCAGGCTCTACCATGAATAAAATTAAGTCTACATCATTTAAAGCTCTTTTCGCACTTGCAACTAATGATTCTCCTAATAAATGATGTGGCTTGTGTATCCCCGGAGTATCTAAAAACACAACCTGTCCTCTTTCATCATTAAAGACACACTGAATACTGTTCCTAGTTGCTTGTGGTTTGTTTGACTCAATTAGTATTTTATATCCCATTAGTTTATTTAGTAGTGTTGATTTACCAACATTAGGTCTTCCAACAACAGTAACAAATCCTGATTTTTTTTCCATTTTAATCATCCTTATCTAGTTTAAAAGCATTAGGTAGTAATTCTTCTACACTATACTCTTTATATAATCCATTTACTGTAGCTAAAATAATACTAGCATTAGGTGCTAATTCAGAGATTACCTGTCTACATGCTCCACAAGGAGATGGTAAAATCTCGTCATCTATAACAACCGCTAACTCAGTAAATTCTTTTTCACCTTCACTTAATGCCTTGAACAAAGCCACTCTTTCAGCACAAACTGTTAAACCAAATGAAGCATTTTCGATATTACAACCATCATATATCTTTCCCTCTTTTGTCCTAAGGGCAGCTCCAACTTTATAGTTTGAGTAAGGACTGTATGCCTTGCTCAATGCTTTTTTTGCTACATTTACTAGTTCTTTATCCATATTAATAATATATCTACTGTTTATAGTAGATATTTTCTCCTTCCATTATGAAAATGTTCTTGTATACGCAGGAAGAGTTATTGATTCTTTTGCTTCAATTTCTATTCTAATACCTTTTACAGCTTCTAGTGTATTTTTTATTAACTCCATACCCGAGTTAAGTTTAAGAGGATCTCCAACTACCTCTATAATTACAGGGTCAACTGGTATAGGCTCGTAATTAACTAAAATTACAGGTCCAATACATCTTATAGAGCTTGTATTTATAATTCTTTGATTCCCAACACTTGCTCCCATTGCTCCAGAAGCAAATAATTCATTTAAGATATCTCTCACATCCACATCATGAACTATCTCATTTTCTAGATAGCCACCCTCTGCATCATATATGCTAATTATAATACCCTCTCCAACCATAGGTCTATAACCAGCGTTTATCTCTCTATCAACAAGTTGTTGCTGTAATCTCACAACTTCTCTTTCTAATGAATCTAGCCTATCGTAAAGCCTTCTATATGAGAGAATCCTTGGAGCTCCTTCAACAATTGTTATTGCTACTTCACTAAATATAGGTGGCAAGTATTCCGATTTTTGTATTTTCTCAATAGTTTCCTCATGTAAAAGATTACCACCATCTCTAACTTGAATACCATTTTCTGTGTCTCCCCAAACAACAATACTCTCTGTTTCTTCTGCTAGATACAAATTTGGATCAGTACTAATTATATTCAGAATATGTTGGTTTCTGAAATTTTCATGTTCTCTCAAAATTGTTTCTTGAACAGCCCTACTTTCATTAATTATAATTTGAGCAATCTCTTCTTCGCTTTTAGCAGTTTCTATTTTGTATTGGAATAAACCAATACTCTCTTTTACCAAATTTGAATCTGCAACATCTAAGTCGTTAGCATAATTTCTTAAGTACGATAGCATTGCATTTGTACCTGCTCTAGCCATATCTAGACTGGTAATTTCACCAGGCAAACTGACCAGATCTAAGGATCTAAATAATACTGCAGTATTTAATAAAATTAAGGCTACAACAATACCAATAACAATTTTAGGAACACGCATGATAAAACCTCTCTTAATACTACTTTCTTATAAAATGAGGAGAAAAAACTAATACTCCTATAATTATTGCAAACGTAGCCGCTAGAAAAACAGCCCCTGCAGCTAAATCTTTAATTTTCTTAACATTAAAATCATATTCTGGGCTAATAAAATCTAATATACTTTCTACAACTGTATTAAACACTTCCGCTATCAATACTAGAGCTATTGCAATAACCAAAATAGCAAAGTCTTGATTACTTACTTCCAAATAAGCAGCTAATATTATTACAACTATGGATGCAATTATATGTATTTTAAAATTTCTTTCCTCTCTAAAAACGATCACAAGCCCATTCATTGCATATTTGAAAGAATCAATAAGCTTTTTCACATGAAATAATCCTCACTTTCAGTCACTGCAAGATAGAAAATTTTTCTACTAGCTCTTTTTCTTTTTGTCGCATTTCTCCTTGATGAATATCATCATGATCATATCCAATCAAGTGTAAAAAGCCATGCATAATCAAAAAAGCTATTTCTTTGATTAAGCTGTGCCCATATTCATTTGCTTGAGATAATGCCCTATCTACATCAATAATTATTTCTCCCAAAAGCGGATCTTCTGAATCAATAGTGTTAAGTGGAAAAGATAAAACATCAGTCGTCTCACTTTTTTTCCTATAAAGTTTGTTCAACTTAGATACTAACTCGCTATCAGTTAAAACAATACTAATAACTTTTCCTGTTATCTTTAGCTCATCACATAATGCATAAGCAAAGACTTCTAGTTGCAAAATCTGGTCTGCATTTAAGTAGCTATTATCATCTATATTACTCACTTGTATGTCTATCAAGGCGTCTGCTCCTCTCTAAATCTGCAATACTCTTTTCAGGATATGCTATTCTGTTGTGATAAACACCTGATAAAGCTTGTGTAAATGTATATATTAATTTATCTATTTCTTTTAGAGTTAAATCACATTCATCTAACTCTCCATCTGTAAGTTTTGTTTTTACAAGTTTATTTACCAGTTCTTCTACTTTAGAAGGGCTCCTTCTAGACATTGATCTAACTGCTGCTTCAATAGTATCCGCTAACATAACTATTCCTGCCTCTTTTGTCTGAGGTTTGGGTCCTTCGTACTGGTAGTCAAGCTTTTTTACTTCTGACTCTGTTGGCTCTTGCTCTAAAGCTTTATGATAAAAATAGTTCACAACACCTTCACCATGATGTTGTTTTATCAAATCAACAATCTGGTCTGGCAACTTATATTCATTAGCTATTTCAACACCATCTTTTACATGTGAAGATATAATCAACGCACTTAATGATGGCGCATATTTTTCATGTGGGTTATCTTCTGCCATTTGATTCTCGACAAAAAATTGTGGTCTTTTAAGTTTACCGATATCATGATAATATGAACCGACTCTCGCAAGAAGCGAATTTGCGCCTACAGCATCTGCTGCAATCTCAGCAAGGTTTGCTACCTGCATACTATGATTATATGTACCAGGAGCCTCTTTTTGGAGCCTTCTGAGCAATGATCTATTAGGATTTGACAGCTCCAATAGCCTTACAGAAGATATTATTCCAAATGTACTTTCAAAAAATGGTAGCGAACCGATCGCTATTATAACGAATATAACAGCTGCAGCAAACGCTATTACTATATCACCAAATACAGTTCTCAGTATAGATCCATTTAGCATATACCAACTCAATAAAAACAGCACTTTGGCTATAGCAGCTGATATTGCAATCCTAATCATATCTGATCTCTGACTCATATGATCACTAACAGCTATCGCAACTAAACCTCCCACTATAGAACTTAGCAAAGGAAGTAAATTATCTCCTAGTAAAGGCAATACTAATAAATTGTGTGATATTAAGACAAATACAGCAGGCTTCCACCCTAAAAGAACAGAAATAATAACAGCAGCTGCTACTCCCGCAACTAAATAAGGAGATATTGATACTAAAAAGCTTGATGTTAAAAATCCTAAAATTAAGACTAAGTAGTACAATCCAAGATGCATAACATTATCAAATATCTCTGTTGTGAATGAGAATAAAAGCACTGTACTTACGAAAACAACCATGAATGCAAACAAGATCAATCCTAACATCATAGTTTGTCTTCTTGGACTACTTAAGTAACCAGAAGTTAATAGTACTTGCATAACTTGTTCAGTTATTATTTGACCTTCATAAACTAAAACGTCACCTTTCCTGACAATTACAGGGTTTACGTTTGCTCTTGCATTTTCCCTTAACTCTGATGTTAACTCGTTGCTAAATACATAACTAGGGCTATATACAGAAAATAAGACATCTTGTACAAACTTTGCTTCTGTATAATCTAGTGAAAAATTGTCAATTTCAGCTTGTATTAACTGATGCCCTCTATCTATTGAACCAATACCATCATCATATACTTTCTCTATAACCTCAGTTGAGATAACAATAAGCTCATATAGTCTGTCTTCAGAAACCTCTTGTCCATATCTAATTGAGTTATTAGACAAATACATTAAGTTTACAATAGGAGTTTCACTAATAAACCTTTCTATCTCTTCCCTAATTTCAACTGGTGATGATTCTTTATTAACACCTAAGTAATTAATTATACTTTCTAGGTTTTTGATAACTTGATTTTCATGTGCTGTGTTCCTTACATAAGCATCCGGCACAGCAGCTACAGCATTTTGCCTTGCCTCTTCGGTTGCTACCTCATCCAAAACATCAAATGGCGCTATTATTGTGCTTTCACTCATCTGCCCAACTTGCACTTCTAATCTATCTGGCATAACAAACACTAAAGAAATTATCCAAATCAATAAAAACGAGGCAACCAAAACTAAGCCATTCTTTACTCGTGGCTTCCTTAAAAAATATTTATTGTATACTCTGTATATTGATCTAAAAAAATCAACCATAAAAACACCTATTTTCTTTTAGCACCCTCATCGTTCTTTTCATATGCATTAATTATTTTTTGTACTAATTTATGTCTTACTACATCTTTTGCTGTTAACATAACAATACCTATGTCTTCTATATTTTTTAATATATTAACAGCTTGTATTAAGCCAGACTTTGTATTACGAGGCAAGTCAATCTGTGTAATATCACCAGTTACAATTGCTTTTGAACCAAAGCCTAATCTTGTTAAGAACATTTTCATCTGCTCACGCGTAGTATTTTGTGCTTCATCTAATATGACAAAACTATTATCTAATGTTCTACCCCTCATATATGCTAAAGGTGCAACTTCTATAATACCTCTTTCCATATACTTAAGGAACTGCTCATTACCCATTATATCAAATAATGCATCATACAATGGCCTTAGATAAGGATCAATCTTGGCTTGCAAGTCTCCAGGCAAAAATCCTAATCTCTCACCAGCTTCAACTGCAGGCCTTGTCAGGATGATACGATCAACTTCTTTTGCTCTTAACGCAGCAACAGCCAAAGCAATTGCAAGATAAGTTTTACCAGTACCAGCAGGACCTACTCCAAATACTAAAGTATTACTCCTTACTGCATCAACATATATTTTCTGCCCCTTAGTTTTAGGTCGTACTATCTTTCCTCTAGTAGTAAAAACAATCTCATCATCAGATAAGTTCATCATGTTTAACTCTTCATCGCCTGAAATTATGCGTATAGCATAATCAATATCTCTTTCCTCTAAATTACGCCCACCCCTAATAAGTGAGAGTAATTCTCTGATAACCTTCTCTGCTTTATCAACACTTTCTTGTGTGCCTTTTATAATTAATTCGCTTTCGCGGGTTATTACTTGAACTTGTAGTGCTTCTGAAATTTGGTTTAAAAAAGTATCTCTTTCACCAAACAATTTGCTCATTTCATCTATAGATCTTATAAGTAGTCTTTTTTCAATAGAGTCAGTCAAAAAATGAAACCTCCTTAAACTTACAAATTATTGTATATTACATTATATATGTTTTGTTGCTATTCTACAATTATTAGCGGACTTTAATATAAAAGACAAAAAAACATTAGAGCTTTTCCACTCTAATGTTTTATTTGTTATTAATCAGTACCTTTTCTCTTTTTTCTTCTAGCCGCTTCAGCCTTCTTTTTGCGCTTAACGCTTGGCTTTTCATAATGCTCCCGTCTGCGCACTTCTTTCAGAATACCAGCTTTACGGCATTCCCGGTTAAATCGGCGCAGAGCTTGGTCTAGACTTTCATTTTTACCGACCTTTACTTCTGCCATCTGCCTTAACCCCCCTCCCGGAAATTGCCATTATATCATACCAGACAATTATATATCCATACTTCTCTGCTGTCAATAAAAAGTTCTAACCTGGCGGCCAAGTCATCTTTCGACCACCAATAACGTGTAAGTGCAAGTGTTTTACTTCTTGACCTCCATCATCACCAATATTTGTTACAACCCTAAATCCATTATCACCACAATGTTCTCTGCCAATTTCACTAGCAGCAAACAACAATCTTCCTGCTATATTAATATGGTCTTCTGTGAACTCTGCTACTGATTTAATATGTTCTTTAGGTATAACTTGGATGTGAACTGGGGCCACTGGGTTTATGTCCTTAAAAGCAACAACCCACTGATCTTCATAAACTTTCGTTGAGGGTATTTCACCTACAACAATTTTACAAAATATGCAGTCATTCATGACTTAACACCCCTTTATTACTAGACAACACAAATAGATTATATCATAACACCGCTTACAGAGTAAGGATAATTCTTAATTATTTTCACTTTTCTAATAGAATTTTCGATATTTTGTTCAGTGTTTACAAATACCTTAACATAATTATCTGCATGTCCAACATATATATCATTCTCAAGTTTTTGCTCAAACAATACGTTATAAGTCTTTCCTATCATCTGCTTAGTATAGTCAAGACCCATTTCTTTAGCCAGTGATCTAATCTGATTACTCCTAGACTTAGCAATATCTCCATGTATTTGGTCTTTCATATTAGCTGCTGGAGTATTTGGTCTTTGAGAATATCTAAAAATATGTATTTGTGAAAAACTTATTTCTTTTACATTTTCCATAATATCAATAAAGTCTTCATCTGTCTCTCCAGGGAACCCAACAATTAAATCTGTAGTAATTGATATTTCTGGTATAGCTCCCCTTATATCTTTTATCAGGTCTCTATACCACTCTATTGTATATTTTCTATTCATTAACGATAAAATTTTATCACTACCACTTTGCAATGGTATATGTAAATGTGGCAATAGTCTATCTTCTTCCTTAATCAAGCGTATAATCTTTTGATTAACATCGTTTGGCTCTAGTGAGGATAATCGAACTCTCATAATATCTGTTTGAGCTAAAATATCTATAAGCAAGTCATATAAAAAGAATGATTCACCTTTATCTCTCCCATATGAACCAAGATGTATTCCAGTCAAAACCACTTCTTTGTAACCTAGTGAATCTAGATGGTTAATTTCACTAATAATGCTGTCTTTTGTTCTACTTCTCTCTGGCCCTCTTAAATATGGGATAATGCAGTATGAGCAAAAATTCTCACACCCATCTTGTATCTTAACCTGAGCCCTAGTCCTATCTCCATCTGAAAAACCTTTTAGTTCTTCAAATTGCAAAAGCACTTCTTCATTATTTGGTATCAGTATCTTTTCATTTGCTAAATATGTTTCTATTACATCATACACTCTAGCTTTCTCTTTAGTTCCAATTAAGACACTGGCAGTCTCTTTTACCTCTTCTTCGATGCTATCTTGTTCCACATAGCATCCCATTAGGATTATAAGAGCTTCTGGATTTTCCCTTTTTAATGCTCTAAGTTCATGTCTAGATTTGCTTCCAGCTTGCACTGTTACAGCACAAGAATTAATGATTATAATGCTTGCTTCTTCCCGGTTACTGCTAACAGCTCCATTTGTCACTAAATAATTAGATATTGCATTACTTTCAGCTTGATTTACCTTGCACCCTAAAGTAGATATATAAAACTTTAGTTCCCTATACTTTTCTTTATCCATTAAATATCACCAGTCAAATATAATATTATACTTAAAGCTGTCACTCCAGCTGTTTCTGTTCTTAAGATACGTTTTCCAAGAGATGAAAAAATAATATTCTCTTCTTTTGCTCTTTCTATCTCTTTATCACTAATGCCACCTTCTGGACCAACTATAATAGCAATATTTCTCGCTTTTGAAAAATCAAGATTATTTAATGTTACTTGATTTTCATTTTCGTAAAAGCAAATAACCATATCATAATCATTTACCTTACCTATCAACTGATCAAAACTAATAGGATCTCTAACAGATGGAACATAGTTTCTTTTGGATTGCTTTGCAGCAGCCAGAGCAATTTTTCCCCATCTTTCAAGTAATTTATCTACCTTGTCATTTTTAATTTTTGCAACAGAACGATCCATTGCAACAGGTACAAAAGAAACGGCACCAATTTCGGTGCCCATTTTTATGATTTGCTCAAACTTATCTTTTTTTGGTATACCCTGAAAAATGGTGATCTGAGCATAAGGCTCATTTGTTTTATCTATTTGCTTATTAATTCTAATTCTAGACGCACCTTGTTCAATCACAAGTTGCCCAATGTATAGATTCCCCTTTGTACATACAACTTCTACTTCATCATCATTATTATATCTTAAAACATTTAGTAGATGATTTTCTTGCTGACTTGTTAACTTATATTCATCATTAATAGAAATAATAAGATCTAAAAATATTCTTGTCACAACTTATCTCACCTTACGAGCAGCAATTGCCACCCAATCTTTTTCTTGTAATCTATCCATTATTTTGAATCCATTATCTAACAACATCTCTTGTATTTCGTACTCATACTCTTCTATAATGCCTGCGCATATAAAGTATCCTCCAAATTTAGTTAATGGAGTTGATTGTGGTATTAAGTTTAACAATATAGGAGCTGTTATATTAGCGATTATTATGTCTGTTGTAAAATCTATTCCCTCTAGTAGATTATTCTCTAAAATAGTTATATTGTCATGTATCTTATTATGAAGTATATTACTCTTTGTCATTGCAACAGCTTGCTCATCATTATCAAGGGCTAAGATTGATTCTGCTCCTAAATAAGCTGCAGCAATAGCGAGAATTCCTGAACCACAACCTACATCAATCACACTCATATCATCAGACATGTATTTCTCAAGCAAAATTAACGCCTGTTGGGTAGTAGTGTGAGAACCAGTACCAAATGCCATCCCTGGATCAAGTGTAATTACTTTCCTGGTACCAGACTGCGCTTCTTCCCAAATGGGCCTAATCAAAAAGCTATCTCCAATTTTTAAGGGTTTAAAATACTCTTTCCAATTGTTTTGCCAATCAGCTTCGTCAACTGGCTTATATGACAATTCTCCAGTGCCTATATTTATTCCATAATCCCTTAAGTTTTCAATAGTAACCCTAATATCTTCTAGTTTTTCAAAAATATTATCATCTATTGGTAGATATGCCACAAGGCTTACACATTCAACTGGTTTTTCACTAATCGGCAAATCACTATAGTCCCATTGCACTGTAGAATCTTTATCTAGAGTTATTTCTAATTCTTCAAAGACTAATCCATCAGCTCCATTGCGATAAAAAATATCACCTATAGCATCAGCAGATTCATAACGAGTTTGAATTTTAACTTCCATCCATTGTGACATATAATCACCTTCTCCAATATAATAAGTTTATTATAATATAATATATTTTAATTGTCACGGCACACATTACTATATAAACAAATAGCAGAGAAACACTTCAAGTGGTTCTCTGCTGATAATGTTTACTTAAATAAGCCCTTCAATCTCTCTATAAAGCTTTTGTCTGGTGGATCAAATTCTTCCCCACTGGCTTTTGCAAATTCAGACAATGCTTTTAACTGTTCATTGTTCAATTTCTTAGGAACATCAATTTGCACAGTTACAAAGAAATCTCCCCTAGAACCTCTCCTGCTTCTTGGAACACCTCTACCATCTATTCTAAATGTAGTATTTGGTTGGGTTCCATCAGGAACTTTGAGTTTTACTGTACCATCTAATGTTTTTATTGGTATCTCTGCACCTACAGCTGCTTGCACAAAAGATATTTTCTCTTTTGTGTATAAGTGATCATTTTTTCGATCAATAGTAGGGTGATTTTTCACACGTATATAGATATACAAATCACCATATGGTCCACCTTTATCTCCCGCTTCACCTTTACCTGGAACCCTTAGTCTTGTGCCGTTATCGACACCAGGAGGTATCTTAACTTCTATTTTTCTTCTTTGAAGTGTTTTTCCACTACCTTGGCAGTTGCTACACTTGTCGCTAATAATCTTACCAGTACCACTACAGTTTTCACACGTGGCAACATTAACAAACTGACCAAATGGTGTTTGTTGAGAACGTCTAACCTGACCTGATCCATTACATATAGGACAAGTTTCAACCTTACTTCCTGGCTCAGCTCCACTACCATCACATACTTCGCAAGTTTCATATCTTTGAATAGTAATCTCTTTTTCTACACCAAAAACTGCTTCTTCTAATGTAAGAGTTAAATCATACCTTAAATCAGATCCCTTTTCTGGTCCAGTATAGCTATTTCTTCTTCCAAAGCCGCCATTGAACATCATATCAAAGATATCTTCAAAGCCTCCAAAGCCACTAAAATCTTGAGCTCCTTGCCCATTAACACCTTGGTGACCAAACCTATCGTACTTAGCTCTTTTTTCATCATCACTAAGCACTCTATATGCTTCTGTTATTTCCTTAAACTTATCTTCAGCATCAGGTTCTTTACTTACGTCAGGATGGTGTGTTCTAGCTAATTTTCTATATGCTCGTTTAACATCATCTGTACTAGCATCTTTGTTAACTCCTAGAATATCGTAATAATCTTTTTTACTCGCCACTATAACACCCCACTACATGAAGCAAATGCTTCATTTATTCTATTCTTTCTCTGGATCAAGATCCTCATAATCTGCATCATAAACATCTTCTTGTCCAGCTTCAGCACCACTTTGCGCTTCTTCTCCTTGCTCACCTTGAGCTTGTTGAGCTTGCTGGTAAAGCATAGTTGAAAGCTCGTTAACGTGCTCTTTCAAACTTTCAAGAGCACTGTCAATCTCGTCAATGTTATCAGAATCTTTTACACTACGCAAGGTTTCAATGTCAGATTCAACTTCTTCTGATTTAGCCTTGTCTAGTTTATCGTCTAACTCTTTTAACATTTTTTCTGTGCTATAAATCAAGGTGTCAGCTTCATTTCTTTTTTCAATTAATTCTTTTTGCTTTTTATCTTCTTCAGCGTTAGCCTCTGCTTCTTTGACCATTCTTTCTACTTCCTCTTCACTTAAACCACTTGAAGAAGTAATCGTAATAGCCTGCTCTTTACCTGTACCTAGATCTTTTGCACTTACGTTTACTATTCCGTTTGTATCAATATTAAAAGAAACTTCAATCTGAGGAATTCCTCTTGGTGCTGGTGGGATACCAGTTAGAGTAAATCTTCCTAGTGTTTTATTCTGAGCAGCCATAGGCCTCTCACCCTGGATAACATGTATATCAACCTGTGTTTGATTATCAGCAGCAGTTGAAAATATTTGACTTGCTGATGTTGGTATTGCTGTGTTTCTATCTATTAGTTTAGTAGCTACTCCACCTAAAGTTTCTATTCCAAGTGATAATGGAGTAACATCAATAAGAACTATATCATTTATATCTCCAGATAGCACACCTGCTTGTATTGCTGCACCCATAGCTACAACCTCATCTGGGTTAATGCCTTTGAATGGGTCTTTATTGGTAACTTTTTTTACAGCTTCTTGAACAGCTGGTATTCTAGTTGAACCACCAACAAGGATAACCTTGTCAATTTCATCTGCTGATAGTCCAGCATCTGCAAGGGCCTTCTTCATAGGACCTATAGTCTTTTCAATTAAATGGGCAACTAGTTCTTCAAATTTAGCTCTTGTAATTGTTACGTCTAAATGTTGAGGCCCAGAAGAGTCAGCAGTAATATATGGCAAGTTGACATTAACTTGTGCGGTACTACTTAGATCCTTTTTAGCGTTCTCTGAAGCATCCTTAAGTCTTTGCATCGCCATTCTATCTTTTCTTAAATCAATACCTGTTTCTTTTTTAAACTCACTGGCTAAATAATCCATAACAACTTTATCAAAGTCGTCTCCACCAAGTCTTGTATCACCATTAGTAGCTAAAACTTCAAAGACTCCATCACCAATTTCTAAAATAGATACATCAAATGTTCCTCCGCCTAAATCATATACAAAAATCTTTTGTTGCCCATCATTATCTAATCCATAAGCCAAAGACGCTGCTGTTGGCTCGTTAATAATTCTCATCACTTCAAGACCTGCTATTTTACCTGCATCTTTAGTAGCTTGTCTTTGACTATCTGAAAAATAAGCTGGTACAGTAATTACAGCTTTCTCAATTTTTTCTCCTAAGTAACTCTCAGCATCTGCTTTCAATTTCTGAAGTATCATTGCAGATATTTCTGGAGGTGTAAATTCTTTACCGCCCATACTTACTTTATAGTTTTCTCCCATATGTGTCTTTATAGAAGCCACTGTATTATCTGGGTTGGTAACCGCTTGTCTTTTAGCAACCTTTCCAATAAGTCTTTCTCCACTTTTAGCAGTAGCCACAACAGATGGCGTGGTTCTATCTCCTTCTGTATTTGTAATAACAGTAGGTTGTCCACCTTCCATAACTGCTACACATGAGTTTGTAGTTCCTAAATCAATACCTATAATTCTTGCCATTTTAAATCCTCCTTATTTAGTTGAAACTTTTACTTTAGCAGCTCTTATGAGCTTGTCTTTAAATTTATAACCAGGCTCAAATACTTCTAATACTGTGCCTTCTTCATAATCATCACTATGCTCTTGCATTAAAGCATCGTGTAGATGTGGGTCGAATTGACTCCCTAAGGCCTCAACTTTCTCAAGACCAGCCTCACTCAAAACAGAAGTTAGTTGCTTGTAGATCATTGATATTCCTATAGAATTGTTATCATCATCTTTTGCAGCAATTGCCCTATCAAAATTATCAATCACTGGTAATAGTTTGCACATAATTTCTTCATTTGAACTTTTTATCAGTGTAGCTCTTTCTTTTTCTGATCTTATTCTTAAGTTGGCATAGTCTGCAAGAGATCTTTGAAATTGATTTTTTAGTTTGTCATTTTCATCTAAAGCCTCTTTAAGCTTTTCCTTGCAATCATCTATAGAAATACTATCTATATCAATTGAACTTTCTTCTTTCTCACATTGATTATCTGTTTCTTGACTAGCATCTTCATTTTCTAAAATTACTTCTTTTTCTTTTTCACTCATATTATCACCTAATTAAAACTAAGATCACTGTCAATTTGATCTTGTTTTTTCATCCTTATTATTGTATCTATACGGAGTATAGAAGTTGCTATCTCACCTGCTGCCTTAATTGCATAATACTTTACTAGATATGGATCTATAACTCCAAGTTCATACATATCAGCTACTTCTCCCGAATCACAATTAAGTGATAATGAAGACTTATTATCTTCTAGTTGAGAAGCAACTATATCTTCTATTTTCTCTAATGGGTTAAATCCAGCGTTTTGAATTATCTGAAAAACTGGTTTTCTCATAGCTTTAACTACACAATCTAAACCATAGGAAGCCATACCTTTAACTCTCTCCCTTGCCTTCTCTACATCTCTAGAAACAGCTAACTCTATTGATCCCCCACCAGAAACATAACCACCCTTAAGTGCGGCTTGTACAGCAGATGCTGCATCCTTTGCAATTCTCTGTCTTTCATCTACCACCTCTGATGTTGCTGCTCCGACTAATACTGTGGCCATTGATTTGCCTGACCCATCTAACACTCTTAACTTTTTAAGTTTAGGATCTTCATATACTTTTTTTGCAAATCCCAGGCTATCTTCTAGCTCTTTAGCTTGCTTATTAAGACCAGTTCTCTTAATAATTCTGGCCCCTGTATGCTCAGCCACAATTCTCATATCTCTTTTTGCTACTCGAGAGCAAAGAATTATTCCTGAATCAGTCAAAAATTCTTCTGCATAATCATCAACACCACGATCTACTAATATAACATCAACATTTAAATCTCTAATTTTCTTTAGATTACTTATAAACTCATTCTTTAAATCCATGAATTTTTGAAACCCTGTTTCTGTTGCTAAAGCTTCATCACTTAGTTCTTCAGGTTTTAGTTCATCATCTATTAATAAAATTTTAGCATTATCTATATCTTCTGGCATTTGCCTATTGAGCCTTCTTTTATTAACGAAAACCCCTTTAAAAACCTCATTTTCTGCACCTTCTTGAGACACAACTGTATCTGCAAGCTTAAACGATTTATCAGAAAACTTTTCAATGCCTATTAATTTGGCAGCTTCGACAATTAATTCTGCTATATCTTCATGTTCTCTACCAGCAACATAAGCAATGCGTCTTAGGATTTCATCATCAAACCCATCTATGCCTTTTTTATGATTTTCCAATGCCTTTAGAGACTCTTTTATCCCTAGATTTATGCCTTCTATAACTCTTGCTACAGGGACACCTCTGGCCACTTGTTCAACTCCCTCACTAATTAAAGCTCCTGCCATAATAGTTGCGGTTGTTGTACCATCACCAATTTCTTCTTGTTGTGATTTTGCTATGTTTATCATCATTCTTGCTGCTGGATGAGTCACATCCATTCTCTCCAAAATTGTTACACCAGCGTTAGTAATAACAACATCTCCATAACTATCTACTAACATGGTGTCTAAACCTTTGGGTCCAATTGTTCCTTCTACAGCTGTTGATACTGCTTTTACTGCACGCATGTTGGTCATTAGAGCAGCAAGCTTCTCATCTAACTCAGAAGTGTTTGTAGCATCTTTGACTGACAATATACTCCCTCCTTATTCCTGCAAAACATCTTTTAGTCTCTCTGATGTATAAGCTAATAGTGAAACTACTTTAGAATAGTCCATTCGCTTAGGTCCAATAACTCCAAGCGCACCAGCAACTCTATCATCAATGAAGTAAGAAACTCTCACTATACTACACTCTTGCATATTCTTTATATCTATTTCATTGCCAATTTGAACTTGAACATCGTCGAAATCTTCATCATTATTCAGCAACCTTAACAAATGCTCTTTCGTTGTTAATACCTGCAATAACTCAAGATACTTCTCTCCAGATTTAAACTCTGGTTGAGACACAACATTTGCAGCGCTACTAGTAATAGATGGAGAATTATGAAAAGCTATCATTTGATCTATAACATTCTTTAAGTGTAAATTCTCATTTGTTAAATATGAACTAATTGTAAACAGTATTTTTTCTTTCTCAGATTCTTTAATCTCACCAAGATATCGTCCTTTAAATCCAAAATTAAGAATACGATTAATAAAGTTGATTTCTTCAATAGACAAAGGCTCAGGTAAATGAATTGTCTTATTACTTGAAAGACCATTGTCTGCAATCAATACTACTATTACCGTCCTCTCATTAATAGGAATGAGTGAAAACTCTTGTAATTTACACGCACCTACACTTGGCCCACTAAAAATAGTTGCATAAGAAGTTAGCTCTGCTAATGCATCTGCTAAATTTGCAACTAGTCTCTCTTTATCTAAAATCATACTTTCAATTTCTTTTTCAATGCGAAAAATATCTTTGGTCTCGATGTTTTTCTTTGGCATTAAACTATCAACATACAATCGATATCCCTTATCTGAAGGTATTCGCCCAGCGGAAGTATGTGGTTGTTCCAATAATCCTAAATCTTCAAGATCAGCCATCTCATTTCTTATTGTGGCAGCACTTACTCCCAAATCAAATCCCTTAGTTAAAGTTCTTGAACCTACAGGATTTCCTGATTCTACATAAGATTGCACAATAGCTCTTAAAACTTGTAGTTTTCTTTTGGATAACATGTTCTCACCTCTTCTTATTAGCACTCTCCGCTGTTGAGTGCTAAAAGCTAATATGAAAATACCATCCTTCTTTATATATGTCAAGCAAAATATACAAATTTGCTAATATTACGTAAAAAAAAGAGATGGAGCAAAACTCCTTCTCTAATTAGTATTTTGATTTTTCTTGTCTTTCCTTCTTCTAAATAGTGAGCTTATTTTCTTAATAATAAAATACAAAATCAATATAAATGGTATAAATGGAATTAACCATACAACTACAGCTAAAAAGTTTACTGAGAAATTAAGCATAGAATTAAATCCATCTTTTATTGCAAACGCTATTCTATCAAAGAAGTTAACTCCATGAAATTCTGTTACAGCTTTTTCTCTCATCCTTAAATCTAAGGTACTCATAGCTACCTGATTATCGATGTAATTCATTCTGCCCACAATGCTTTCAATTTCATAAACAACTCTTTCTAGCTCTCTTTCAACTTTCAAAATGTCTTCAACTGTTTCTGCTTTTTCTAAGAGATTAGTATAAGCTTCTCTCTTATCTTCAAGCATGCTAAGTCTAGCCTGAAGATCTATATATTCTTCGGTTACATCTGATGTATTTGTGGAACTATTGGTTACCTCACCAATCTTACTTAACTCACTCATAAGATCTTCATATTTCTCACTAGGAATTTTAATGGTAAGATTCGCATAGTTAGAACTACCACCCGAGTAATGATGAATGTATGTAATTTCACCATCCATTTCTCTAATTTTATCTTTAGCATTTTCTAAGGCTTCATTAATAGAGTTAACTTCCAATGACATGGTCCCAGTCTTTATTACCTTAAGACCATAAGATCCCTCTCCTGTATCTCTATTAGAACTATCTTGATAACCAGCCTCACTTGGCATTGCAGAATCGTTGACCATTGCAGAACACCCTGCAAATACTAGAAGAAAAAGCAATAAGGGCAAAAATATTTTTTTATACATTTATGTCGCCTCACTTTATTATTTTACTTTATTGACTTGAAAAATTTCAGCTTTGTTCCATCTTTATACTTATAAATTCTGCCATCCTAACACCATCTACTGCTGCAGACATTATTCCACCTGCATAACCTGCTCCTTCGCCTCCTACAAACAA
Source organism: uncultured Clostridiaceae bacterium (assembly GCA_964546025.1). Taxonomy (GTDB): domain Bacteria; phylum Bacillota; class UBA994; order PWPR01; family PWPR01; genus PWPR01. The sequence goes on along the minus strand of CAZJHT010000004.1, from coordinate 66,292 downwards.
CCCATTAATACTAGTTTGCATAGTCTTATCTCTCACAATTCTTATAGGTGAACTACTTCTTGTTTCAACACCAGTTAAAACATTATCTTTATGAGCAAATCCCTCTATTCTATTATCCCAATATGCCAATGCTTCTCTTAAGGTTGTAGTAACAAAGTTTGGCAATACTTCATTCAGATTAGCAAACTGGGTTCCTGGTGAGTAACTAGGCTTGACTGATTTAATATCGTGACTTAAGCTGTCATTTAAAAAATCTCCGACTAACTGAATTGGCGCATTAAAATTTTCTCCACCCAGTTCATAAGCGAGTTTCTCATACTTTTGTTGAAACTCTATACCAGCAAGTGGATGGTCACTCCCAAAGTCTTTAGGTTCAACACCAACCAAAATAGCTCCATTTGCGTTTTTACCTGCTCTAGAATAATAACTCATACCATTAGTAACTACTTCTTTATCGTTTGAAGATGATGCTACTACTAACCCTCCTGGACACATACAAAAAGAATATGCAGACCGATTATTCTTTGAGTGATACTTCAATTTAAAAGTAGCAACATCAATATTTGGATGATTCTTTAGTTCACCATATTGAGATTCATTTAGTCTTTCTTGTAGCATCTCTATTCTTAACCCAATTGAAAACGGTTTTGGTTCAATTATAAGGTTGTTTCTATGAAGCATTTTGTAAGTTTCTCTTGCACTATGACCTATTGCAAAAAGAACATTATCACTGTAAATATTCTCATTATTGTTAACTATTACACCTTTTATATTTCCATTTTCATGAATAATGTCAGTAACAAAGTGATTAAAAAGAACCTCGCCCCCATTATCAATAATCTCTTTTCTCATATTAACAACTACTTCTCTTAAGTTATCAGTACCTATATGTGGCTGATAACTATATAATATTGTTTCTGGTGCACCGTGCTTAACAAATGTCTCTAAAACTGGCATGGTTCTTTCATTCTTTATATTAGTTGTTAACTTACCATCAGAAAAAGTCCCAGCTCCACCTTCCCCAAATTGAACATTAGTATTTAGATCAAGATTGCCCGTTCTCCAAAACTCATGGATTTTCTTAACTCGTTCATCTACCATAGAACCTCTTTCAAGTAATATAGGGTTATATCCATTTTTAGCTAAAAAATAAGCAGCAAATAAGCCACATGGACCACTTCCAACAATTATTGGTGGCTTCATTAAATTACTTGCAAAATTTGGAAATCTGTATTCTTTATCTTTAACAAATGATACATTCCTGTGATTTTTTCCAAGAAAATAATCCTCATCCTTAAGACTGATATCCACAGTGTAAACATAGTTTTGATAACTTTTTCTCGCATCAAAGGCTTCTTTAACTAATCTGTACTCTAAAATATCATCCTTTGAAAGACCATACTGCTCCTGCAAAGCTTCCATATATTTGCCTCTATTATCAATATCAGTTTTTATATTAGAAATTCTAATCATTTGACCATCTCCTTACATATAAATTTTAACACATTTAATTAGTATAAACACTTTCTTTATTTGCAATTGACATAATATATATTTATAATAAATATAAAATAAACTGAATAGGTGATGAAATGAAGACTGTAAATACAAGAGGGCTTGCTTGTCCTGAGCCTGTTATACTTACTAAAAGAGCTTTAAGTGAAAGCAAAGGCGATATAAAAGTTCTTATAGACAACGATGTTGCAAGAGAAAATGTGTTAAAACTATTAAAAAATAGTAACTATCAATACGATCAAGTTGAAACTGAATCTGGATTTGAGATAATTGTAAAAAACACAAAAGCCAAGTCTGAAGGTTTAAGCGATGAGAGTTTAATTGTTCTTTGTAAATCAGATTTGTTTGGTCAAGGCGAAAGAAAGCTAGGAAATACTCTTATGAAAAGTTTTTTTTATTCTCTTACTGAGTTATCATCCAAGCCAAAAAAAATCATTTTTATGAACAGTGGAGTAAGATTAGCCTTATCTGGCTCCCCTATTTTAGAATCACTGAAAATACTTGAAAATAGTGGATGTGAAATATTATCCTGCGGGACTTGTCTAGACTACTATAATGTAACTGATGAACTATCTATCGGGTCTATAACTAACATGTATACATCTGTAGAATTACTAGCAAACTCAAATAAAGTAATATCCATATAAATAGCAGCACGCAAATCAATGCGTGCTGCTATTTTTATGCTTGGTTAATTTTTTCTTTTTTGATTTTTGTAGCTATGTAAATAAATGGCGTATCTAAAACTGCGACAATCAGCTTTAAGACATATGTGGTTAATAATATTTCCAGAAATACTTGAGTCGGAAATACCCCATAGAAAGCTATGAAAGTAAATATTGCTGAGTCAATAAACTGACTCACAATAGTACTTGCATTATTCCTAATCCATAAATGCTTCATTTCTGGCAATTTGCTTTTCCAGAAGCTGTATGCCCATATATCATGAACTTGGCTTAAAAAATACGCTACTAGACTAGCAAATGCTATTCTTGGCATTATACCAAAGATAACTTCTAATGATTCCTGTGCAAAATCAGAAACATGAGGTTCAAAGGCCAGACTAATCTGCATAATAATCGTCATACTAACCAAAGTTAAAAGTCCTATATATACACCTTTTTTTGCTTTTTCTTTTCCATAAATTTCCGATAGTATGTCAGTAGCCAAGAAAGAAGTTCCATAAATTATATTTCCTAACGTAACTACTAATCCAAATAACTCTATAGTCTTAATCACTTGAACATTAGCTATTATCGCTGCAATAGCTATCCAAACATATAGTCCTATTTCATCGAATAATTTATAAAAAAGTAAGATTGCTGCAAAATTCACCAGCATCAATATCAACCATAATGCAATACTATTCATTTCAACCACTCCACACTTAATTCTCTGGAGTACTTTATCATATACTTTACTACTTGTCTACCAGCTTCCACCGCCACCTCCGCCAGCACCTCCACCAGCAGAACCTCCGCCAAAACTTGATCCTCCACCTCTACTTGAAGGAGGTGTTGAAGCCATGCTTGTTTGCAGAGTATTGAAACTACTAGAAAATGCTTGATTAAACATCATGGCATTAAAGCCTGTTCTATACATTGCTGAAGAAACATACCAATTAGGTGGCTCAATAGTGATATCTTCGAATTTTTTAGCCCACTTATCCGAAACCCCTAAAACAAGTGCAAAAGCTAAAGTATCATAGAAGTATTCTGGATTATCATCTACTAATCTCTCTAATCTATCCTTTTCAGCAGTTTGCAAGAATGTTCTAAAGCCTAATATGAGATTTAACACTTGATCACCATATGGAGTTCTTTTAGGCATTATAGAACTTATAAATATCATAAAAATGGAACTAACGGCTATCATAACAACATCTGAAAAAGTGAGCAAAGATATCCCTGCCAATGATAGCCCACCAAAAACTATTGGGACAACGACAAGCAACATCAAAAACGCTTTTATAATAGTTTTAGCACTTCTCATGTGTTTATTTGTATCTAAATAATAAACAAAGAAAAGGACCGGTAATAATATAAACGCTGTGCCTATAGCTCCAATAGCAACACCAAGCATAGCAGAATACAGCTCTATTCCAAATGCTATAGATAAGAAAGCAAATGTAGATAGAAATGCCATCACTACAACTAAGGCTCTCAGCTTAAGACTGGTTTTTTCATATATCGATCTTTCTGTAGGATAGAAATATGCTCTAATCTGAGAAGTAACAACATTTAAAGTGGTATAAAATGTTTGTTTTAAATCAGCTGACTTTACATATTTGCCGTCTCCATAAACATCAAATAAATCGTTAAACATAATATTCTCAAAGCCTTTAGGATTTTGCAATTCTTTAACTTTTTCTAATGTAAATTCCTTTTTACTAAATTTATTTGCTAATCTTGAAAAAGCAGTTGAGTCATCTTCCTCATCTTCTATTATTTTCAAATACCCTTTTGAAGCCCAATAGATTATCAAAGAAGTTACATCCCTAGGATCTACCGTATCGTTTATAATATAACCAACTTCTGCAGAAGTCATATTATTAGGAGGATAAAACTGTATCGGTGCTACTAGTTTATTATCCCGACCATATCTAACCCAAAAGAATAAAGCTAAAACAGAAAAAATAATTGCAATTGCATAATACCCAAATCGGTATGGATTTAGCACTGCTTCAAGTGGTTTTGCATCAGAATAATATCCTTCTGGTAAAACTAAAGCTACTGTTACTCCTTCATAATTTGTCAACTCTCTATTAGTGCTTGCATAAATTGTATTACCTTCAATATGATAGTCTACAGAAGTGTTGTCTTCTGCGTTAAAATACCCTACTGTAAAGTTTAAGCTATCAGCATCAAAACTTTTTGGCATTTCTATTTTAAAATTAGCTTCTCTTACTATAGTATCCCATTCTGTACCAATCAAGTTGTAATAAAATTCATCATAATCAGCAATTCGGTCATCCCCAATAATAAATTCATATGTGATAGTATAACTCTGACTTCCACTTATATAAACATCGGGATTTCCTATTCTAACTTCAACATAATTACTTTGACTAGTTACAGTATATTGATGATCTTTGACCTTTATCCCTCTAATACGTGCATCACTGTTACTACTAAACGTAGGAATATTGCGAAAAATCCCTCTCCTTTGCTCAGTAAAAAAAACATTTATCTCTTCTGTTACACTGTAGGAATTATCTTCTCTGACAACAATATCTACGTTATATTCTTCAATAGTAAATGCTTCTTGTGCTAATGCAGGAATAACCATAGTGCCTAAGAGCAGCACTAACAGCAGACTATACCCAATAGCCTTTTTCATGTTAAAAACTTACCCTAACGTTCTCTCTTTGAGTAGCGTCATCAACTTCAAAATACATTTCTTTACTGAAGTTAAATAAACCAGCAACTAATACGTGTGGGAAAACCTCACATCTAGTATTATACTCTCTGACAACTGCATTATAGTATTTTCTTGATTGGGCAATTTCTCCTTCAACTCTAGAAAGTTGATTCTGCAAATCTAAGAAATTAGTATTTGCTTTCAAGTCAGGATAACTCTCTGATAAAGCAAAAATTTGTCTAAGTCCTGCTGTTAGCATATCATTGCTTTCTCTAATATCCTCCATACTTTGAGCATTAACTGCTCTGTTTCTTGCCTGTACAACTCTTTCTAAGGTTTCTTTCTCATGTGAAGCATACCCTTTTACTGTTTCAACTATATTTGGTATTAAATCATATCTCTGTTTGAGATACACGTCCATAGTAGAAAAAGCCTCTCTGGTTCGTTGCCTGAGTCTTACAAATCCATTGTAACTAGTTACAAAGAACAAAACTACGACGGCTACAATACCAATCGCTACATAAACCATTTAAACTACCTCCCATTATTTAATTTTTAGTATAGTACTAAGAAGCACATTAGCGCCTTTTTCAATATCTATCCACCTACTATATTCTCTAGGAGAATGGCTAATTCCTTCTATACTAGGCACAAAAATCATACCTGTTGGTGTAATTTTTGCCATCGGATTAGCATCATGTCCTGCTCCACTTTGCATTACTTTGTATGAGTAATCTAGTTTTTTTGCAACTTGTTCAATAATTGCAACCATTTCATCATAAAGCTTGACGCCATCTTTTCTAACAATTTCATCATAGATGTAGCCATTATCTCCATACTTTTCTTTCAACTTATTTATTACTTCATCTGTTTTGCTAAAATCCATGGATCTCATTTCGATTATGAGCTCAACTTCTCCTGGTATAACATTCATAGCACCAGGTGAAATATTTAACACCCCTATAGTGCCAACTAAATCTCCACCTATGTGATTAATATGTTTATAAAAGTCTTGTATAAAATAGGTTGTTTTTAGTAATGCATCATCTCTTAAGTTCATAGGTGTTGTTCCTGCGTGATTTGCAAGACCAGCTATCTTTACTCTAAATCGGTGTATACCAACTATACCTGTCACAACACCTATAGACTTATCTTCATGTTCAAGTACATTTCCTTGTTCTATGTGAAGTTCGATATAAGCCCGAACTTTTTCCTTGTCCCACTTTGAATTAATAATATCCTCACTTGTTAAATTTACACTTTCTAAAATATCTTTGTCTAGTTTTTTAATATCACCAATTACACATCTACTGCCAAAGGTGCCTCCTGCAGGGCCTCCTTCTTCTGCGACAAAAGACACTACCCTAACTCCAAAGGGTAGCTTTACCTTGTTTTCACTTAAAGTTTCAACCACCTCTAAAGCAGATAATACCCCCAAAGCGCCGTCAAAAATGCCTCCAGATGGAACAGTGTCTAGGTGCGAGCCTATTACTATGTCTGTACCTGTTTTCCCCTCATAAACGCCAATAACATTCCCCACCGAATCAATATAAGCGTTAATGTCAGTTGCTTTGAGTTTTTTTACAAGCCACTCCTGAGCTTTTTTTTCTTCTGTAGAAAAAGCAACCCTTGATACGCCTTCATCTAGGGCTCCGATTCTTGCTACCTCCAGCATGTTCCTTTTTAATCGTTCAATATTAATTTTCATTATTACCTCCAGTAAATATATTAAAAGGGAGCATATAACTCCCTTTTAAAATGCCTATTTAAGTTTTTCTGATAATTTCTCCAACATATCTTTAACCATAAGTTCTAGGTTATATTTAGGATCCCAATCCCATTCTTCACGAGCACAACTATCATCTAATGAGTTTGGCCAAGAATCAGCAATTGCTTGTCTCTTAGGGTCTACATCATATTTCATTTCAAAATGAGGGATATGTTTCTTTATTTCTGCAGCTAAATCTTCTGGAGCAAAACTCATAGCAGTGATATTGAATGCGTTTCTATGAACTAATCTACTCTCATCTGCTTCAGCTAAATCAATAATTGCATCTAATGCATCTGGCATATACATCATATCCATTTTTGTACCTTCAGCAATAAAACTAGTATACTCACCTTTTGTTATTGCATCATAAAATATATGCACAGCATAGTCAGTTGTACCACCACCAGGTAGAGTTTGATAAGATATCAAACCAGGATATCTCACACCACGTACATCAACACCAAATTTTTGCGCATAGTAGTCACATAAAATCTCACCAGCTACTTTTGTAACACCATACATTGTTGTTGGTCTTTGAATTGTGTTTTGCGGTGTCAAATCAGGAGGTGTAGTCGGACCAAACGCTGCAATAGAACTAGGAGTAAATAGACTTGCACCTGTCTCTCTACAGATTTCTAAAGCATTGTATAGACCACCCATGTTAACATCCCATGCTAGATTTGGCTTGTCTTCAGCAACAGCTGATAATAAAGCTGCTAGATGAACTATATGATTAATCTCATATTTTTTCACTATCTCAGCAAATTTCTCACCATCTGTTACATCTAAAACTTCAAATGGGCCTCCATTTATAATCTCTTTAGGACCCTTATCACTTAAATCACTTACTACAACATTGTCATTGCCATAAAGACCGCGCATTTTAATCGCTAATTCAGAACCTATCTGACCAAGTGCTCCTGTTATTAATACTTTTTTCATTAATGATAACTCCTCTACAGTTTTTTACATCATGCCTATTGTACAATAAAAAGCTTTTTTGATAAACCTTTATTTTAGATATGGAATATAGTGCTAATGTAATTGGCTTATTTATAAAATATTCGTAAGTCCTACTTTTCTTGCAAGAGATAATTCGTCAATATACTCTTGAAAGTTAGTTGCCCTACTTAACTCATCAAAACTAATAGCTTTATAAGAAGGATGATATTGCCTCATAATGTTAACCGACGCTTGAGACCCAGCTATATGTTTAATTGTCTTATAAATTCTTTCTGTGTTATTGATTTTATTAGGAAGTACTAAGTGTCTAATCAGTAATCCTTTTTTTACAACACCTTCTATTACTAAATCGCCTACTTGCAAAAACATTTCTCTTAGAACCACTAGAAAATTATCATAATAATTTTTTACATCACTATACTTCTCGCAAAGCAGGTTGCTGCTATATTTAAAATCTGGCAAATAGATATCTATAATATTATCTAGCAACTTTATTGCTTCAATTGAATCATAACCACCAGTATTATATACAATTGGAATACTCAGCCCTTTTCTGACTGCCATTTTTAAAGAGTTCATAATTTGTGGTAAATACTGAGTTGGAGATACTAAATTTATATTATGACAGCCTTTGTTTTGTAAATTTAAAAAAATAGATGATAGCTTTTTTTCGCTGACAACCTGTCCATGACTATATTGACTTATTTTATAGTTTTGACAATAAACACACTTCATTACGCAGTTAGTAAAAAAGATTGTGCCTGAACCCAAACTTCCTACTAAACACTCCTCCTCTCCAAAGTGGGCGCCATAATTACTAACCTTTATGTTCATACTTGACCCGCATGCTCCTACCTCTCTTTTAAGTCTGTTAACATTACATTTGTTCGGGCATAAATTACATTTTTTCAAAAATTCATTCAATTCTTTTACTCTCAGTTCAAGCTCACCACTTGTTTGGAGGTTCATATAAGCTGGTCTCATAAGTAACATCCTCCCTTATATTAACTTTCTCTTGCTCATTTTTTTTCATCAATCACTGTACACTACCCTTATTAACTTTACTTAGTTAAATTATTAAACATTTTGACTGTTTTTGCAATGCTAAGTAATATTAATAATGCAGTTAGAAAAAAGTATTGTATAAAATACTAGTAGCAATAATAAAAGACTCCTCAGTCTATTTTCCCATGACTACAACGACATAATCTGATAGAATTATGTTTGAATATAAATAGAGAGGTGTCAAATGAAAAAAATAGTTATATTTCTAGTTCTTAGTTTATTCATTTTAGGAGCTTGTTTAGATAGTGCAATAATCATTGAACAAGAAGAGTTTGATGTTATTGTTATTGGTTCTGATCCTGAAGGCATAGCTGCAGCTATATCTACTGCTCGCAATGGTCTAAACACCTTACTTATTGATCATAGAGATTCTGTTGGTGGGTTGTTCACCCATGGGTGGTTGAATTTTTTAGACATGAACTATAGTCATGAAGGAGAGCTTCTTACAAAAGGCATTTTTCTTGATTTTTTTAACCAGATAGAAGGCATTGCATTTGATATTCAAACTGCAAGGAATGTATTTAATGAGATGATATCACAGCATGAAAATATAACTGTTATGCTAAATGCTTCAGATATAACGCCTGTTGCTGAAAACTTCAGCGTTTCAAAAATAGTTGCTCAAGTTGATGACGTTAGATATGAATTTTCTGCCAAGTATTTTATAGATGCTACACAAGACGGAGACATAGCAGCTATGGCTGGAGGAGAGTATACCTTAGGTCAAACTCTAATTGGAGGACCTGAGTATGGAATGGCTGTAACTCAAGTTTTTAAACTTGGCGGTATAAAAGAAGAAAATTGGTCTCAAATTAGACGTTATTTAAGTAACGATGGTGACCCAAACTCTGGCTCTACTCATAATACAGCTTGGGGGTTCCCTGAACTATATTATGAATACAAAGCTAAAAATGAAAGTGTACAAATGCGTGGCCTTAATATTGCACGTCAAACGGATGGTTGCGTTATGATCAATGCACTTCAAATATTTGCAATAGACCCTTTAGACAAGGCTGACTTACAAAGAGCTAAAGATATTGCACAAGATGAACTCGATTATGTGATCCCTTTCTTAAGAGAATACATACCAGGAATGCAAGACATAGAACTACTGAGCGTAGCACCAGAACTTTATATTAGAGAATCCCGACATTTCAATACAGAATATTTTGTCACAATTGATGACGTGATGGAGCATCGAGATTTTGCTAGCAAAATCGCATTAGGGTCATATCCAGTAGACTTGCAAGGAACTGCTCCGGGTGATGATGTTATTATTTTAGGAAATCCTGCTTTATATTCAATTCCTATAGAAGCTACTATACCAAAGGGTTTTACAAATCTATTTATAGTTAGTAGAAGTGCAGGGTATGACCCCTTAGCACATGGTAGTATTAGAGTTGTTCCAATTGGCATGTCTGTAGCAGAAGGAGTTGGTCATGCTATCTATATTATGGATAGAGAACAAATTGATCTTCGTGAATTTTTGGATTCTAATGAATACATACAGCTACTCCAAAAGGAACTAATAGAGTTAGGTGCTTATTTACCAACAATTGCATACCCCTCAGAAATTGAATCACACAGCTATTACGAGGGTATTAAGTTGCTAAGGTCATATGGTCTCATTCAAGGAAGATATAACAATGATTACAAACTTGAAGAAATTGTAAGTACTGATGAGTTTGCTCATGTGTTTGATTCATTGTCATTAGTTCTAGATTGGAGTATCCATCCTGAAATTAGTTCATTAAATACCTTAACATTAAACAATCTAAATGAACTTTTTTTTAATATATTAGATACTAATCTTACCAATAATACAATTATATCAAACATAGATCATTCTAAACCTATTAATAGAGGTGAAATGGCTATGGTATTTTACTTACTTAATGTAGAATTAAGTAGTTTGACAAGTTAAGGTATATATATTAGAATTTATTTAATAAAGCTATGATGAAGTTTAGTAATCTTAATCAATTTATTCCAGAGAAGCAATTTACGGTGAGATATTGCTATAATAGTTTAAGACGAATTACACCTTCTGAGCTCAGCTTATGCTGCGGGAAAGCCCGTTATAGCTATTAAGGCACAATAATATTGTGTGAATTAAGGTGGTACCACGGGCCAAACTCGTCCTTAAGCGAGTTTGGCCCTATTTTTATATAGGAGGAACAAAATTGAAAAACGTATATGACATTTTAACTGAAAGAGGATATATTGAACAAGCAACTCATCCTGAAGAAATCCAGGAGCTACTAGGCAAAGAAAAGATTAAATTCTATATTGGTTTCGATCCTACTGCAGATAGCTTACATATAGGTCACTTACTACAAATTATGGTAATGAAGCATATGCAAAATGCTGGTCATACACCTATTGTTTTACTAGGTGGAGGTACAACTCTTGTTGGAGACCCCTCTGGTAAAACAGACATGAGAAAAATGTTAAGTAAAGAAGAAATATTTGAGAATGCTGAAAAGTTTAAGGGGTATTTTGAGAAATATATTGATTTTTCTGACGAAAAAGCTCTAATCGTAAATAATGCAGAGTGGTTACTAGAATTAAACTACATTGAACTACTAAGAGATATTGGTGTTCACTTTTCAGTTAATCGTATGCTTGCAGCTGAGTGCTATAAATCTCGATTAGAAACTGGTTTATCTTTCTTAGAGTTCAATTACATGATTATGCAATCTTACGATTTCTTGCACTTATTTAAAACGCATAATTGCAAAATGCAATTTGGCGGCAATGATCAATGGTCTAATATTTTAGGCGGAGTTGAACTTATCAGAAGAAAAGAAAGAGAAAGTGCCTATGCAATGACTTTTACTTTATTAACTACAAGTGATGGAACCAAGATGGGTAAAACTGAAAAAGGCGCCATATGGTTGAACCCTCAACTAACAAGTCCTTACGAGTTTTATCAGTACTGGAGAAATATTGAAGATCAAAGTGTAAAAAAATGCCTGTACCTAATGACTTTCCTACCTAAAGAAGAAGTTGAAAAGCTGGGCAGCTTAGAAGGCGCAGACATTAACAAGGCAAAGGAAGTACTAGCTTATGAAGTAACCAAGATAGTGCATGGGAAAGAGGAAGCAGATAATGCCTTAGTAGCTGCAAAAGCCTTGTTCGACAAAGGCACACACGATGAAAACATACCTCATACCAATATGAATGAAGAAAATTTTACTGAATCTATATCTCTTCTTGACTTGCTGGTTGATACTGGACTAGCAAAATCTAAGAGTGAAGCAAGAAGACTTGTACAGCAAAACGGCATTAGTGTTAATGGAGAAAAAGTAAAAGAAATTTATGCAGAAATTACACTAAGTGATTTTAATGATAAAGTTCTTCTTTTACAACGTGGTAAAAAGATTTATCATGAGATAAGGCTTTAGAAAACAACAACACCTCTGTCATGCATGACAGAGGTGTTTTACTAATAAAGCAAGTCATATAAAGCTAGTGTTAATACTGATTCAACTAAAACAGCACCTCTAATTCCAATACAGCTATCATGCCGTCCTTCTATATTAATTGTTTTGTCAGTTTTTTGTGATAAATCAACAGTTCTCTGCTCTTTCATAATAGAAGGTGTTGGCTTGAATGTAGCTTTACATACAATAGGCATCCCCGTAGACAGCCCTCCAAGTATTCCCCCGTTATTATTTGTGTATGTACTTATTTTATCATCAACAATCATATATTCATCATTCACTACACTGCCAAAGCTATTTGCAAAGTCTACACCAATGCCAAACTCAATTGCTTTTATACCAGGAATAGAAAACATTAACGATGATACTTTTGACTCAATAGAGTCAAAATATGGCTCACCTATACCAGGTTTTAAACCAATTACAATGCCTTCTACTCTAGCTCCCACTGAGTCCCCTCTTTCATTTACCTCTTTAATAAGATGAGATACATTTTCTTCAAAAATCTTATTTAGATAAATACTGTTTTGATTGATAACGATATTTTCTAAATTCTCATAGCTATATTCTAAATAGCTTTTGTCGCATATACTCCCTACCTGTAGTAAATGTGATTTAACTATAATACCATCAGACTCTAATATTGAAGAAAGCAATGCAGAAGCAAATACGATTGGAGCTGTCATTCTAGCAGAAAAAAACCCTCCTCCTCTAAAATCATTATGATTACCATACTTGATATAGGCTGGATAATCAGCATGACTTGGACGAGGGATGTTCCTAACTTTTTCATAATCTCTTGACCTTGAATCTTTGTTACTAAACAAAACAGTAATTGGACCTCCATTTGTTTTATTATTAAAAATTCCAGAAATTATGTCATACTCATCGTCTTCTCTTCGTTTGGTACTCCCCGCACTTGTACTTGGTCTTCTTTTTTCAAGCTTATTCTTAATTTTTTCATGATTAATATCAATCCCCGCACCAAGTCCATCTATGACGGCACCAACACATTTGCCGTGTGATTCTCCAAATATAGTTATTTTAAGATTTTTACCCCATGTAAAAGCCAATTTTACTTTCTCCCCTCTTTAATTTATACTCTTAATATTGTATCCTTAATTGTAGTATACATACAATTATTATATTTTGCATTAAGAAAGGAAATCACAATGAGTAAAATTGAAGAGAAGCTAAAAGAACTAGGTTATGAGCTACCTGAAATTCCTGAACCAATGGGTTTTTATAAGCCAGTAAACATGATAAACAATTTGCTTTATACTTCTGGCCAAGATTCTAGAAATCATAAAGGTAAAGTTGGAGTAGATCTTTCTATAGAAGAGGCACAAGAAGCTGCTAGACAATCAGTATTAAGATGCCTTGCGTCAATAAAAGGTGATATAGGCGACTTAGACAAAATAGACAAAATTTTTAAAGTTTTAGGTTTTGTAAACTGTGAACCAGATTTTGGAAGACAACCAGAAGTAATTAACGGTGGGAGCGAGCTGCTAATTCAGGTTTTTGGAGAAAATGGTAGACATGCAAGGTCTGCAATTGGGTCAATTAGTCTTCCTGGCAATGCGGCAGTAGAAATAGAAATGCTTGTTGCTATTAAGGAATAAACGATATGAGCCAATTAAACTCGAGTTTAGAAGCACAAGCAAAAATCTTAGGTGTGGACTTATTTGGAGTAACTCATATTAGTAATTTAGAAAACCACGCAGGTCTTATTCCCAAAAGCATATTGAATAGATATACTTACGCAGTTAGTATTGGTTATGTAATTCCTAGCTCAATACTTTATAATAGCACTAAAGAAGTGTATCATCAGTTTTTAGAAAACTCTATTATACCAACACTTAATAGAACAGCTATTTACTTATCAAGGATAATTGAAAAGAAAAATGGTAAAGCTTTTCCAGTTCCTGCGTATAACTTTATATATGATTGTGACTTTCCATTTTACTTTCATGACTTAGTTGCTTCTTATGCAGGGATAGGATGGCTTGGAAAAAATAACAGATTAGTAAACAAATTATATGGGTCAAGAGTTCAGACAACAACTATATTGACTGATATCGAATTAGAGATTAGTGATGTTGCTGAAAATTTATGTAATGACTGTACTATTTGCGTAGATAGCTGCCCTGAAAAAGCTTTAAGTGGAATGCCTTTTCACCCACAGCACAATATTTCTGAAAGGCAGAATCCTGAAAAGTGTATAATAATGTACGGTAAAAATAAAATCAGTGAGACCTGCTTAAAGTGTATTAATACCTGTCCATATAATAAATAGAAAGAGGTGTCTGCTCATGAATGGAGTTGCTATAGAAATTGGGCCATTTTCAATCCATTGGTATGCAATATTAATCAATTTAGGAATAATCTTGGCAATAATTTTAGCAAGGGTAGAAGCAAAAAAACAAGGGCTTAACCCAGATACTATATATGATATTGTTCTTATAGCCTTACCAGCTGGTATTATTGGTGCAAGATTGTGGTATGTAGCTTTTAACTTATCACACTATATTGAAAATCCAATACAAATAGTTCAGCCATGGCTTGGTGGTCTGGCAATTCATGGAGGATTAATTTTTGGAATCTTAGCAGGTTATATATATGCAAAAGTTAAAAAAATAGATTTTTTTGCATGGGCAGATTTAGCCGCCATTGGAATACCCATTGCTCAAGCTATTGGTAGATGGGGTAACTATATAAATCAAGAAGCTTATGGTTATGAAACAACTTTACCCTGGGCTATATATGTAGATGGCGCATATAGACATCCTACATTCCTGTATGAGTCTATATGGAATATTATTTTGGCTGGGATTCTCATTTATGTTTTGAAAAATAGACGCAAATACAAAGGTCAAATAATTCTCATGTACGGAATAGGATATTCCTTAGGAAGGTTCTGGATCGAAGGATTAAGAACTGATAGTCTTATGCTTGGCAACATTAGAGTAGCACAATTAATAAGCATCATATTAATAATAGGTTGTATTTATTTAATGAACAAACTCAAGAATGAAAAGAAGCCAGAGTAATAAATTACCTGGCTTTTTCTATTTACTAACTTCAAATATAACAAATTCTCCATAATAGACATGCATATACAAGTAACCTTTTTCTCCATTCATGACCATTACAGCATTGTACACTAAATTATCATTAGGCAAAACGTAAGCAGAGATTATATCTGAATCTAAGTCTAAAATTAAATTAAACCTCATCTGAGCATTATATACCCACGATTGATTGTAAACTGTATAATATTTTTCATCAAAAGATAGGCTTGGTGTTGGTTTTATCTCGCCATTTTTCAATGTATCTCTAACATCAATAATACATTCACCGGTATCTTTTGAAATTATTTCGAATCCGCTCTCACTCTCTCCACTAAAAGCAACAATTATGTATTCTTCTGTAACATCAATATAGGTATTGTCTGATCTCAAATTATACCTGTCATCATTAAAATGTCCCAGTGTATATTTTTCTTTATTCCCCTCTATATCATAAACATAGATAATTCCACTATTTAAAACTAAATATAGTTTTTCTCCATATATCTTTGATACTACAATATTATTATCATCTAAAGCATTCTCATTTAACCAGACATTTTCTATGTCTTCTAAAAATATTATACTGCCATCATTAGAAACATAATATATTCTTTTATCAAATGAACCTATCTCATTAAATAAATGTGTATCAAACACTTTACTTTTTGATTCATCAACATAGTATATATATCTTCTGTTACTTGAAATCTTGCGACCCATTCCCATTTCTTCAACATCAATAATATTACCTTCTAGATCAATGTAATATACAGAGTTAGCACATAAAGCAGATATAAAATTCTCATTTATGATGGTCAAAAATTCATATCTATTATCACTCTTAAATGAAGATATACGTTCTTTTCCATCATATAGGTAGTATGAATAATTACCTTTATCTAAATCGTCATAAGTGCTCACCATAACATATTTATCACCTAGTTTATTTATATCTAGAATTTTAGAGAAATTATGGTTGTATGGACCATGCCTAACAGTAAAATCTTCAGAATAAACATTTTCATAATTAAAACCCAATGAGTTGATTGATTCATGTGGAAAAGCAATATCATTTGAAGTTAGTTGATGCACGTATGCAACCATCCCTGATAGAAAAACTAATAAAACAGGAATGAAGACTACATAATATGTTTTCTTCTTCTTAGAGTTGGCTCTAGATATTCTAAGCAATATCATCCTCAGTATCACACCTGGTATTTCTTCATGTAGAATATTACTGTTTGACAATTCTATGCCTTGCTTTTTACATATCTTAGAAAGGTTCTTTTCAACATAATTTTGGGCATTAAAAACAAATAAATACTTATTAATTTTCTTAAACAATTCGAAAAATATATTTACTACTTTTTCTTGAGCTTCTTCTATTGAGTTATTTTTCAACGCAGAAAAATACACTTGTGGCAAATATCCATTAACAATTTTGTCAAAATACTGATGTTGACCTCTTTTTATGTTTAATAGTAGTTCTCTCATTAAAACACCTCAGACTTCATAATATTTATTATATTATATCATTATCTATATTTGATGTACATAGAAATTCATTATATTTTGATAGAATATAAATACTGCTCTTTCGGTGATTTGGACATGGTGTAACAAAACCCTATTTTCTTGATATAAACAGTTCTCACTATCTCATCATGTTCGACTAAGTCTTTGTAACCATTTAATCTTGTATCTAGCATGTTATTAATATCTTTATGTTAGATGTTAACTCAATCTGTATTTTTTTACTATTATTTTAAATTAAAAATGATGCTGGCTTTTATTCACCAACACCATTTATTACATATCCATTATTTACTAAATTAGCAACCTAACATTTCACATAATGCCTTGCCAAGCCTCTCCAAACCTTGATCCATCTGTTCAAAACTAGCATTTGAGAAATTTAACCTTAAGCAGTTCTTTTGACCATTAACGAAGAACGAGTCACCTGGAACAAATGCTACTTTTTGCTCAATTGCAACCTTGAACAGGTCCTGAGTATCATACTGTTCAGGCAACACTGCCCATACAAAAAGCCCGCCTTCAGGGTAGTTCCATTTTACTTCATCAGGGAAATACTCCTCCATCTTTAATAAAAAGTAATCTCTTTTTTCCTTATATTGTTTTTTAACACTTTCAATATGAGGTCCCAACAAGCTTTTTGTAAAGTACTCTGTAACTATAGCTTGAGCCAAAGTACTAGTCTGTACGTCTGTACCTTGTTTTCCAATTCTCATTTTCGTTATTAAATCTACTGGTCCTACTGCATAACCTACTCTTAGGCCAGGAGAAATAATCTTTGAAAAACTTCCTAAATACAAAGTTTGATCTGATTTATCTAATGTAATTATGTGTGGTACATCTTCACCACT
Source organism: uncultured Clostridiaceae bacterium (assembly GCA_964546025.1). GTDB lineage: Bacteria > Bacillota > UBA994 > PWPR01 > PWPR01 > PWPR01. The sequence continues at coordinate 48,717 of CAZJHT010000004.1, read as the reverse complement.
GTACCTTAACTCACCATAAGGATTGTCTTCAATAAATACAACCTCATGCTTTTCTAGAAGTTTGCAGATCTTCTTTCTTCTTTCTAGTGGAATTGTTACAGAACTAGGATTTTGAAAAGTAGGGACAGAATATACAATTTTTGGATTTTTCTCTATGAGTAATTTTTCCAACTCGCTGACTATAATACCATTCTTATCCGATGGCATCACGTGTAAGTCTGCTTCATATGTTTTAAAAATTTGTAGGGCTGCTAAATATGAAGGACTTTCAACTAAAACTACATCACCCGGATCAATTAAAGCTTTTGCTGCTAAGTCTATACCTTGTTGTGCACCAGAAATAACTAGTAAATTTTCTTCTTTAGTATCGATCCCCTGTTTATTGTTCAGGTAATCAATTAATGCCGCTCTCAATGGCTCATATCCCTCTGTTGAACCATATTGCAAAATTTTCTTACCATCTTTGAGCATTACCTCTTTGGCAATTTCTGCAATAGTATCCACATCAAAAGTCTCAGCTGAAGGTAATCCTCCCGCAAAAGAGATCATTCCCGGCTGCTGTGATACACTCAATAGCTCTCTTATTGCATTACCTTTAACACCTTGCATTCTTCTCGAAAATCTGGTTTCTTCCATAAAAATACCTCCTTATATTATTCAATGAAACTTACTTTATATACACGGAACTTATCTGTGTCATCATAAGTGTAAACATAGTAAAGTCCGTCTTGTCCAGTAATATCCATTAATATTAAATGCCCTGTTCCAACTAAATGATATTCTTGTATTGGATTTGTTTCTAGATTATATACTGCATTAAATCTAGAGACTTGTCTCCCCGATTTATATTGTGTTGCTACTAGTATTGCTTTGTTGTTAGCAGTAAGTCTTGGTAATGGTTGATGTCTTCCTTGTCTAAGGCTATCTTCAAGTCTAACCAGGCTTGTAAAATCTTCTTTTGATATTATTTCAAAGTTACTGCTCACATTAGTACTATAATATGTGCTTGCAGCTTCACTTTGAATAGATAAGATATAATGATTATTGCTCTCTATAAAGTTAACGGTCATTCCATCATAGTAAGCATCGTCAAAGTTCAAGTCTAAATCTTCATAATGCTCTAGTTTAGAACTGTGTTCAAGCTCACCATTATGATAGACCTCTATAATACCGGAATCTCTTACAATTACTAAATTGCTATTTATTATTCTAGAAACCATAATATCTGACTGTTCGTCAATTAAGTCTAAATATCCCAATTCCTCTATTTCTTCTAGAAAAACAATATCTCCCTCAATAGTTATATCATAAATAGGTCTTTTATAGTTATCCACTTTATTAAAAGTAATAAGATCAAAAATTTCTTCATATTCGTTCCCTTTTATAACTATGAACTTTTTACTTGATGTTTGACTAAATCTATCTTCTAATTCGATACTATCTAGCAGATTCCCTTCTCTGGAATATCTAAACAATATATTCTCATCAAAGAAAACTAAATCACTGTTATCTGTTTCGTACAAAAACTTTTTTCTTCCTTCTAGTTCGAAAACATGTATAAGTACATCTTCTTCGTAAATATAATTTGTACTATCTCCACTAGAATTTATCATCCTCAGTAAAGCTCCATTATTAAGTGCTAAAACACTTGTAACATTATAATCTACAACTTTACTAAAGTCCTCCTCATATACAAGCTCAACTGAATCTTCAATCCCAAAAATGGTACCTCCTGGATGTGTCTTATTTGAAGAACTCACTTGTGAGACAAATGCTATAACAATTGCAAATATGAAAACTGTAATAGGAATAAGCACAAAAAAAGATTTTCTTCTTTTGCTCGTTGTTTTATGAGACAACGCTATTAATATAGTACGCAATAATTGCTGCGGATAATTTGTTTCATTTAAATATGTCTCATTTAATCCAATACCTTTTTTGATAGCTAAAGCTTCAATATTTTTACTTATATATTCTTCTGCATTGAACACTGGTACATATCGCATGACTTTGTCATACAACTTCAAAAATAGCTCCCTAGTTAACTTCATTGCAGTTTCTTCGTTATTATTTTCAAGAGCAGAATTGTATACATAACCTAGAAAATTTTCTATTACTGTTATGTAAAGCTGCAACTCTCCTCTCTTTATTCTGTTTAAAACTTCTTTCATCAGCATACCCTTTCAATCCAATAAAACATAAAGAAAGGCCGGTTAACCGACCTTATTCTTTTTCAAACATATCCTTCCCTACACCACAAAGTGGGCAAACCCAATCCTCAGGTAAATCTTCAAAAGATGTACCTGGTTCAATATCATCGGTGCCAACTTCAGGGTCATATACATAACCACATACTGTGCAAACATATTTGTCCATAAATATATACCTCCTATTTTCTTAATACAGTTTGACTTGAAGAGAATTTTAATGATAAACATCTCAAACGCGTCAAAACTAATTCAATTATATATATATATTGGTTAGATGTCTACATTTAATCATACATTACCTATTTAATTTAGCCCTCATCAAATCCAATTCCCATAAATAATATGCCTAAATTATGGAGCCTTTTTCATTATATAATCACAATTTTGGATTTATATGAACCATTATGTCTTGACAATTACCTACTGAATTTCTTATTCTTTCTTCAACATCTACTGCAATATCATGCCCTTTTTTTACTGTAATATAAGGGTTTACCGCTATTTTTAAATCTAGGTGGATGTTTGGCCCTACCATCCTTGCTTTAATCTCATCAATTTCAATAACACCATCAACACTGCAGATTGCTTGATTAATTTTACTCATTGTTTCTTTGTCAGGCGAGCTATCTACTAATTGATCTATAGAATCTATATATATCTTAACGCCAACTCTTAATATAATAAGGGCCACAATAGTACTTGCTAAAGGATCCGCCCATAAGTACCCTAGCCTTGAAACAAATATACCAATAGACGCTCCTATTGATGAAAGTGCATCACTTCTGTTATGCCATGCATCAGAAATCAATGCTAAACTATTGTGCTTCTTACCTATTCTGAGAACATATCTAAACAATAACTCTTTTACTATAATAGAAAGTATCGCAGCGTATAAAGCAATTGTATCTGGTTTTGATATATTTCCATCTATAAACTGCTGCCATGCACTGTATGTAATCCCCAAAGCTGTTATAACTAAAAAAATTGCAATTATTTTAGATGCCACTGCCTCATACTTCGTGTGCCCATACATATGACCACTATCAGGAGGCTTGTTGCTTACTCTTATACCTACAAAAGCAACAAGTGTAGTTAGTACATCAGAAATAGAATGTACACCATCTGCTAATAATGCATTACTCTTTCCTAATATTCCAGCAGCTGTTTTTGCTATGCTGAGAATAATATTTGTAAATAAGCTAATGGTTATAACTTTATTCATTTCTTTTTCTTTTTTCATCACTCTTATCTTCCCTTGTATATCTCATTAATTTTCAATATACTCATTATACTAGATAAAAGAGGTGTTTTACATGAAAATTGGATGTCACTTATCTACAAAAGGAAGTTTAGTTAAAATGATAGAGACTGCTATTGAACTAAATACCCCCACTTTTCAATATTTTACAAGAAACCCTAGGGGTGGTAGCGCAAGAGAATATGAAGAGTCAGAGATTTCTGATTTCATTAAGATAAAAGAAGAGCATAATATAGGGCCAATCGTTGCACACTTGCCATATACTGTAAATCTTTCAAGTGACAAAGCACGAACAAGAAACTTTGGAAAAGCTATCTTACATGAGGATTTAAGGAGAGCTAATAAAATTGGTGTAGAGTATCTAGTCATGCACCCAGGTTCTCATGTTAAGAATACATTAGATGATGCTATAAACTACATTGCTGAGGGACTAGAATATGCGTTAGTAGACTATAGTGGTAACACAATTATATGTCTTGAAACTATGTCTGGTAAAGGGACTGAGGTTGGAAGATCTATTGGTGAAATAAAATCAATTATGGAAAAATTAAACTGGCATGATAAACTGGGAGTCTGTTTAGATAGTTGTCATCTATTTGCTGCTGGATATGACTTTAGAGTTAAATCAGAAGTAAATAGACTAATCCATGATTTAGAAAAAAACATTGGATTAGAAAGAGTATTCATTACTCATCTAAATGACTCAAAAATGCCCCATGATAGTAATAAGGACAGGCATGAGAATATTGGGGAGGGTGAGCTAGGAGTAAAAGGAATAGCAAATTATATTAACAATAGTTTCATTAAGAAACTTCCCATGTTACTTGAAACTCCTGTCGATGACGAGAAAGATTATGCAAATGACATTGAAAGACTACGGAATTTAGTCTCTGATTAAAAGAATATACCCCTAGGATTAATCCTAGGGGTATATCATTATTGTATTGTTAAAGAAACTGGGCAATGGTCACTTCCCATAATATCTGTATGAATATCAGCCTCAATTAGCTTTTCTTCAAGATCACTTGAAGTTAAGAAATAATCTATTCTCCATCCAGAGTTTCTTTCTCTTGATTTTCTCATATAAGACCACCAAGAGTACATTTCTTCTTTGTCTGGATAAAAGAATCTAAATGTATCGATAAAGCCTGCTTCAATAAGCAAATCCATCTTAGCTCTTTCTTCATCAGTAAAGCCAGCATTTTTTCTATTAGAAGTTGGATTCTTTAAATCAATTTCTTTATGAGCTACATTCAGATCCCCACATAAAATAACTGATTTTTTGTCACTTAGCAACTCTAGATACTCTCTAAAATCATCTTCCCATTCCATCCGATAATCTAACCTTGTTAACCCTCTTTGTGAGTTTGGGGTATATACGTTTACTAAATAGAAATCATTATATTCTAAAGTTATTACTCTTCCTTCTCCTAGATGCTCTTCTTTATGCATTCCATATTCAACATTCAATGGCTTATGCTTTGTAAATATAGCAGTACCCGAATAACCTTTTTTATCTGCATAGTGCCAATAATCAAAATACCCATCTAAGTCTAGGTCGATTTGTCCTTCTTGTAGCTTTATTTCTTGCACGCAGAAAAAATCTGCATTAACTTGCTTAAAGAAATCTAAGAACCCTTTTTTTACACAAGCTCTTAACCCATTAACATTCCAAGATACAAATTTCATAATACACATCCCCAGTTTAATATTTAGAACCTGTAATAACAATAACACAAATGTGCGATTAATTTAAGGATGAATACATTACAAGTTAATTGAACTTTTAAATAAGTTTCATTATTATCTCATTTGCTGCATCTTTGCCTGCAGCTATCGCACTAATAACCGTTGAGGCTCCAGTAATGATATCACCACCAGCATATACTTTATCTAAAGTAGTCTCATACCTATCATTTACCTTGATTGTCCCCCATTTTGTCAACTCTATTTCTTTCGAAACATTTCTAATCAAAGGGCTAGGGTTCTGTCCTATTGCTACAATAATTGTATCTGCTTTAATAATTTTTACATTATTTTGACTACTCTTGATTACTTTTCGTCTACCACTGACAACTTCATCAGTTAATTCCATACAATCACACGCTAAATATGACACCCAGCCTTCTGACCCAATTATACATTTTGGGGATAAAAGATTCATTAGATTAATATTCTCTGCTAGTGTGTGCTCTATCTCTGCTTTTCTTGCTGGCATTTCTTCTTTAGTTCTTCTATATAGTATGCTAACATCACCTTTAGTTAGTCTTCTAGCAGCTCTTGCAGCATCAAGTGCAACATTGCCTCCTCCAACTACTAATACTTCATCACCTACATAAATAGGAGTATCACTATCACCTCTATAAGCTTGCATCAAATTCACTCTTGTCAAAAATTCATTAGCTGAATATACACCGTTTAAATTCTCACCTTTTACATTAAGTAATCTAGGAGTTCCAGCCCCTATCCCTAAATATATAAATTGAAATCCATCATCAAACAAATCCTCTAAACTAATCGATTGCCCTAACATAATATTCTTCTTAATATCTAATCCTAGTTCAACTAGTTGGCTTATTTCTTTATCGATTACTTTTCTAGGCAATCTAAACTCTGGGATTCCATATCTCATAACCCCGCCAAGAGCATGTAAGGCCTCATATAGAGTAACATCTATACCAGCCTTTAATAATTGTGCTGCGCAAGCCAAACTAGAAGGTCCTGAGCCAATCACTGCAACCTTTTTATCCTTTGCCTTTACACTAGAATAATTTCTTGTTGCATTATCTGCAACAAATCTTTCAAGTTCCCCGATTTCAATTGGGTCTCCTTTTAAACCTCTAACACAATTCAATTGGCACTGTTTCTCTTGAGGGCATACTCTGCCACAAATGCCAGGAAAACTATTGCTTTTGTGTATTATCATTAATGCTTCATCAAGATTATCATCAATTATCTTTTTTATAAAATCAGGGATGTCTATGTTGACTGGACAATCTGTGACGCATGGCTTATGTTTACAATCTAAACACCTCAGAGCCTCGTTTTTAGCTTCTAAAGCATTATAACCTTGTACTACCTCACAAAAGTTTTCTATCCTATTCTCTGGTAACAACTCTTTTATTTCAATTCTCTTATTCTTTGATAACACACTTATGCCCTCTATCATTAAACATATTTAGCCTAGTTCCGAGTTCACTAAAATTCACTAAGTGCCCATCAAAGTCAGGGCCATCTACACACGCAAATTTTACCACGTTTGCAACTGTAACACGACACCCACCACACATACCTGTACCGTCAACCATAATAGGATTCAGTGATACTCTAGTTGGCACGTTAAACATCTTTGTTATTTCTGATACTGCCGCCATCATTGGTACTGGCCCGATTGCTAGTACTTGATCGTATTCTTTTTCTGCTAATAGATTATTAAGATTATCAGTGACTCTACCTTTTTGTCCAAAAGAACCATCATCAGTATATACTTCAATGACTTGAGAAGCCTCTTTCAGCTTATCCATTAGTACTAAAGATTCTCTATTTCTTGCTCCATATATAGTGTCGATTTCAGAATTACTTATATGTTTCACTTGAGATAATAAAGGTGCTATGCCAAGACCTCCAGCTATAGCCAAAACTTTTTTACCAGAAATCTTTTCAACTGGCGTCCCTAATGGGCCTAGTAAATCTAGTACAAAATCTCCAGTTTCTAATTTTGACAACTTCTCTGTGGTAACACCTACTACTTGAAAGACCAGTTCTATATAATTATTAGACTTATCAAAGTTGTAAATAGTTAGGGGAATTCTTTCACCCAACTCGCTTACTCTTATAATTACAAATTGACCTGGCTTACACTTTTGTGATACCTCAGACTCTAATCTTAATCTTATAATATTACTACTTAGCCACTCTTTTTCTATTATTTTGTTCATAATTGCCCCTTAAAGATTGAATCCAGTTGCTATTAATTTAACAGCTTTCTCTTTGTCTTTTCTATCAATTGTAAAGGTGATTCGAATTTCAGAAGTGGTAACTTGCTTGTACTGAATATCATTTTCAGCAAAAATCTTAAAAATACTAGCAGCCACACCAGATTGGCTTCTCATTCCTATACCAACGACTGAAACTTTTGTTATATCCATATCTATGTCTATATCTAGCTGATAATGCTCTTTATACTTGTTAACTATATTGATGATATTTTTATGTTCAGATACGGGTGCTGTAAAAGAAATACTTATATTATTATTTTGAGGTGCAGTCTGACTTATCATGTCAACATTAATCTCCTGGTCAGCCAGCTCTAAAAACAAGCTTGATATAAGCTTTGGGTTATAAGGGAATCTCCCAATAGTAATCATTAAATCTTCATCGCTAAGTGATAATCCTGTTACTGCTCTTTCTTCCATGGTTTCATCTTGCTCCTTTATAATAGTTCCACCTACGACATCGCTACTTGAACCTACATATATAGGAATTCTATATTTTTGTGCTAACTCTATAGACCTAGAATGCATTACTCCCGCTCCTAAGCTAGCCATTTCTAACATCTCTTCATAACTTATGTGCTGTAATTTTTGAGCTTCAGGAAACATTCTTGGATCAGTAGTATATATGCCATCTACATCTGTAAATATTTCGCACTCTGCTCCTAGTTTTGCAGCAATAGCTACTGCTGTCGTATCTGATCCACCACGCCCAAGCGTAGTAATTGATCCATCTTTAGCAACTCCCTGAAAACCAGCTACTACAACAACTTTGTTATCATTCAAATTCTTTTCAATATATCCTATATTTATATCTTCTATTCTAGCTTTGGTATGTTTGTCAGTTGTATATATACCCGCTTGAGGTCCTGTTAAACCAATAGCTTCGCATCCAATTTCACTTAATGCAATTGCTACTAAGGCTGCAGAAATTTGTTCCCCAGCTGCCATTAATAGATCCATCTCGTAGTCTCTTGGAGCTAAACTCAAATCATTGGCAAGTTTTATCAGACTATCTGTAGTTTTACCCATAGCAGATACAACTACAACCATTCTAGTTCCTTGATTACGTTTATCACATATTTTTCTTGCGATATCTTTAATTCTATTGGTATCCCCAAGAGAAGTTCCACCATATTTTTGCACCACTGTTCTCATAAAAGTCACTCCAAAACTAATTTAATAAATTCGATTATCAATTATAACATTTTTATTTTATCATTGTATATCAAAAATCAAGAAAACCAAGCAATCTTGGTTTTCTTGACGTATTTGTTAAGCTAAATTTTATGTGAGATAAATCTCTTTTTTCAGTATCTTGAAAATAGCGCTTACTAATATTATTGACGCTCCAACTACACTAGCTATTACTATTGGATAAGAGATATCTTCAGCAGCTACTCTCTTTATAAAGATACCATAGAGAGCCCATGACACTACTAATGAAAAAAAAATATCGTTATATTTTAATAAGAATATAATTGCTAAAACTAAACCTACAAGAATAACTATTACAGTCCACAGTTGCTCAGAAAGTCCAACCCCATTCCAATTAATATCAACAAGATATGTTGTTACATTTGCTATAGTTGCTATACTTGCCCATCCAAGGTATATACTGAAAGGCATATCTACCAATAACTTTGATCGATATTTGATTTTTTCTTTACCTATTTCTAACTTGTAATAAATTATTAACAACGATATTAATATAATTCCAGTTAATGCTAAAGAAATACCAATTTTTAAGTTATGCCACGCCAATATCCATAACATATTAGCAAAGCAATTTACTATAAACCATATACCAATATCGTTTACAAATGTATAATCTTCATTATTCTTAAGTACAAAAAACTGATTTATTACAAATCCAAACAATAATAAATAAATAATACCCCAGATTGCAAATGTTATAGGGGCTGGAGCAAATAAGTTTGGATACATATCTGATACTTCTCCTGTATTTACACCATTTACTGGTATAGCATTCGCAAGATAGTTTGTAACAATTACCCCTAGCAATGCAATTAAATTAATCGTAGAATATATTTTAGCTTTCTTTTTCAATCATATCCCCCTACTATTTTAATTTCCAAGTTGGATTTCGTTTATTAAGAAAAGCATCTACTCCTTCAGCAGCGTCCTCTGTTGAACATAACATAGCAAAATAATGATGAGATAATTCTAATGCTTCTTTGTAAGGAAGATTCTCAGTTGTATTAAAAGCTTCTTTACCAATTTGCACAGCAATTGGGCTTTTACTTGCAATCTTCTTTGCCATCTCAAGCGATGCATTTTCTAATTCTTCTTCTTTCACAACTTTATTAATAAGTCCGCACGTAAGTGCTTCATTAGCGCTCATAATATCGCCAGTTAAGAGTAGCTCCATCGCTTTTCTGCGTCCTATGACCCTACTTAAAGGAACTGCTGGGCCGATGCAGAATAGACCAACATTAACCGCTGTAGCTCCATATTTTGAGCTGTCGGTTCCTATAGCTATGTCTGATGAGGCCACTAAGCCAATACCATTTGCAACAGCGTATCCTTGAACCGCGGCAATTACAGGCTTTTTCATGTCTTCAATAGTAACACTCATGTCTTCCATAAGCTTGACCCAATTATGATATTCCCTATATGACTTTCCTTTATATTCTGTTAGATCTATCCCCGTACAAAAATTCCTACCATTTGCATTGATTAAAACAACCCTTATATTGTCGTCACTTTCAAATTCATCAAGATACTTGTTTAGATTTTTTGCTAAATCCTCATTAAAAGTATTGTTACTATTTGGTCTATTAAGTGTAATGATACCTACATGCTCATCTTGTCTTTTTAGTACTGTCTCCATTGTATACCTCCATAATAAGTTACCTCAATCTTTTGACGCTCCTTGGGGTAAGCCCCTGAAGGATTCTTGGGCTGAGTGTCTACTGACTACTCATACTATCCACAAGCGTTAATTCCCGTCCGCCCGACGGTACTAAAGTCTATTTAAGCCAATGCTAATTGCAAGGCTCTTAATTCTATGTTTTTACTAGCGTTAAAATCTCTGTCTATGATAGTTTTACAATCTTTGCAAACATAAGTACGCAAATGCAAAGGCATTATCTGTTTACTACCACATACGGAACATAATTGACTTGACGGGTAGAATCTTTCTACTTTCTGATAGGTTTTAGATTGCCAAACGCTTTTGTATTCAAGAAAATTATTGAACATACTCCAACCTGCATCGGAAATGGATTTTGCAAGTTTATGATTACTAACCATACCCTTGATATCTAAATCTTCCACCCCGATTAAATCTTGATTATTGACTATATCGGTTGAAAGTTTATGCAAAAAATCTTTTCGGGAATAGAAATATTTATTTGTGTTTTTTTCATTTTCACACCCCCTACATAGGACTATATCATAGTAGATTATCTATCTCAAAGGCTGTAAAGAATGAATGTACGGTGTGACACTTTCATCTCCACGGCAAGCCGAAGGGGGTTTTCAGCTAGCTTTCCTAAAAGTGTGAAAAATAGTAATACTTCTATAACAGAAATACATGTAATACTAGCTAATTTACCCTTTTGGTGGTAATGGTATAAAGATTGATGTTTTCTTGGCATACTCTTCGAATTCCTCATCTCCTGAAAACCTTTTCTCCAAAAGGGGAACACCTGATACATACCTCACTAAATATGTAATTGTAAGAGGTCCTATAACGCTCCACAAAGGCGCATTATAAGCTAGTGCAATTATATATATTCCCCACCATAAAAGAGCTTCACCGAAGTAATTTGGGTGTCGAGAATATTTCCACAAACCTCTTTTCATTATTCTCTCTTTTCTATTTTTATCTGCAAGAAAATTTTTAAGTTGTCTATCTGCAATTGACTCAATAAAGAACCCTGTAAAGAAAATAATTATACCTATATATAAAAGTATATTTGATTCTAAACTAACTCCTTTAGTTATGACTGGGGAAGATATTACATATAGAAAAACCCCTTGAAGCATAAAAACTTTGAAAAAAGCATTAAGTGCTACATTGCCTTTCCATTTTTTTCTCATGTCTTGGTATCTAAAATCTTCACCTTTGCCAAAGTTTCTTTTAAATATGTGGTAAAACAATCTAAATCCCCATATCGTAATTAGAATGGGTATATAAAATACATTTCTGCCCTGGTAAATAAACATTACCCAAGCCAGCAAGACAAACCCAGGCCCCCAGGCTATGTCTACTAGTGAATAGTTATCTTTTGCATTTGCAATAAAAAAAATTATTGAAAAATATACAAACACCGCGAGTGCGGCGACTATGTAGGTATTCATCTTTTCATTTCCTTTCTAGTTCACTTCGTAAGCTATTCCAATAGAGTCTTTACCTACTAAGGCTGTTATAACTGCAGATACATTATTTGAAAATATAGGAGGGAAACCTATGACCTCTGTTGCATAATCTACATAATGTCTTAAAGTTTCTTCATCAGCACTATGTATTATTGCATACTCTTTTATACTTTCTTCTTTAACTATTTTTCTAATCTTCTTTTTTAAAGATCTATCTTTAGCAACTGAGCCATTGCCTTCTTTATCTATTGAAATTATGACTCGTAAATTAAACAAATCCGCTACTTTCCCTACTATTGATGGCACCCTTCCAGATTTAACTGCATAACTCAAATCAGGTATTTCTACAAAAATCTTCATTTTTGGTATCACACTCTCTACTAACTGGACTACTTCTTCAAAATCAGCAGACTTCTCAATAGCCAAAGCAGCTTGTCTGACAATTAATCCTTGTGAGCCGGAGTTGGCTCTTGAGTCTAAAATCTTTATCCTCTCATGAGATATTTCTTCTGCAATAGTTTTTACTTTAGAAAAAGTTCCGCTCATCTTTGATGAAATAAACACCCCTAATATTTGATCATAATGCTGCAAAAGGTATTCTAAAGTTTTTCTTATATAACTATCTGTTGGCTGTGATGAAGTTGGATATACATCTGAATCCTTAAGAACTGAAAAAGTATTCTTCGTTGTGATTGTGGTACGATCCAAATATATCTCACCATCAGCGATCATTTGTAAAGGCATAACGAATATTTGCTTCTCTTCAATAAACTCTGTTGGTAAATCAGCTATGGAATCAGTTATGAGAGCTATATCTGATTTTCTATTATTTAAGACATTATACTGAATTTGCATGTCATCAACTTTTGCTCCAGTGATTTTTCCATAATTCCTAAGATATAATGCTACTTTTTCTGGATCATCTGTATGTACATGCATTTTATAATATTCTTCTCTATCGTTTACAATTAATGAATCTCCAAAACTTAACATGTCTTTAGTAACTTTTTTAACTTTAAATTTTTCATTTGGCTCTAAGTCAAACTCTGTGCAATATCTAAAGTTTATATTTTGATGTAAATCAAGCATTTCGATTGGTATGTCATAAGACTCAACTTCTTCATTGATGTAACCAGAAGACAAAAACTCATAAATACCCTCTACAAAGTATACAAACCCTTTTGCTCCTGCATCAACAACATTTGCTTCTCTAAGTTCTCTTAACTGATCCTTTGTATTGTTGACAACTTCAGACAAGTACCTAAGAGAACTGCTTAATAACATTTCAAGACCAAACTTGTCATTATAGTTATTTTTGAGGAAGTCTCCCCATTCTCTCATAACTGTTAAAATTGTTCCTTCTTTTGGTGTAGCTATTGAATTATAAGCATACTGGACTGATCTAGAAAGATTATTAACTAACTCACAAACTGACAATCTCTCTTTATCTGTTGATTCAGTAGCTAACCCCTTTAAATAACTGGCTACTATAGTACCAGAGTTGCCATATGACGCATCTAAAGCATGTTTAGCTATAGAGTTCAATGTTTTACTTGCTGACTTGTCCCTCTCTGCATATCTTATTATATTGTTCATAGTAAATGCTAAATTGCTTCCAGTATCTCCATCGGCTACTGGAAAAACATTAATACTATTAAGATATTTCTGATTTATTATTATCTTTCTGGCACCTGATACGATATAATCATATAATTGATAACCATTAAGTTCCATTGCAAGCCACCTCATTTTTATTATCCTTAATTGATTTTACCATATTAAAGTAAAACAATAAACGTCAACCACTTTAGTAGTTGATATTTAATACTAATTTTATAATTCTTGCAATAATTCTTTATATCCTTTTTCCTCTAGTTTATTTTTTGGTATAAACTCTAAAGAAGCACTATTCATACAATACCTTTTACCACCTAAATGGGTTGGGCCATCATAAAACAAATGTCCCAAGTGTGTTTGTCCAATTTTTGTTTTTACCTCAATCCTTCTCATTCCAAGACTATTATCTTCTACTTCTAGTAATGAATCTTCATTAATTGGTCTTGTAAAACTTGGCCATCCACTACCCGAATCATATATGTCTTTTGATAAAAACAATGGCTCTCCTGTGACTATATCAACATAAATTCCTTCTTCTTTATTGTTCCAATATGGATTTGCAAAAGCTCTTTCTGTTCCATTCTTTTGAGTTACATTATATTGCAACTTAGATAGTTTCTTTTTTATTTCTTTGTCGTCAGGTCTAAAATACTTACTCATGATCAACTATCTCTTCTGGAAAATCATTTAAGTTTATATGACAATAACCACTCGGATTCTTTTTCAAATAATCTTGATGATAATTCTCTGCCAAATAATAGTTATCTAAAGGACATACCTCTGTTACTATTTCTCTTGTAAGTTCAGTTTGCTTATCATTAATAAACTCATCGATCATCTCTTTTTCAGTATTATCAACATAATAAATACCTGTTCTATACTGAGTTCCTCTATCATTTCCTTGCTTATTTAATGAAGTTGGGTCAATAACTTTAAAGAAGTGATTTAATAGGTTCTTTAGACTAATGACACTACTATCATACTTCACGTGCACTGTTTCAACATGACCGGTCATAGATATTTCTTGGTATTTTGGATTTTCTTTGTCTCCATTAGCATATCCCACAGTTGTTTCAATTACACCATTTATTCTTTCTAAGTAAGCTTCTACTCCCCAAAAGCATCCTCCAGCCAAATATATATCTTTAATCATAATTAAAATCTCCTTTACTTTTTTAAATCATTATATAAAACTATTCAGGCTCTTTCAAATTTTTTCTTCATTAGAAATATTCTTTATGTTATAATACAAAATGTTTACTCATTTAAATAATAAGAAGGTGACTACATGCAAACTATTTTAGAAGAGGCTGTAGCATACGCAAGAAACTTTCTACATCAAGGAAAACCTGCCTCATATATCCCTGAATTAGCAAAAGCTGACCCAAATCTTTTAGGAGCAGCAATTGTAACTGTAAATGGAGAAACTTTTTTTTCTGGAGACTATGAGAAATCATTTACAATACAAAGTATTTCTAAACCTATTGCATTAATACTAGCTCTTAAAGACAATAGTGAAAACTATGTTTTTTCGAGAGTGGGAATGGAACCAACTGGAGATGCTTTTAATTCAATCATAAAACTAGAAACTGAAGAATCATCTAGACCATTAAATCCTATGATAAATGCTGGTGCTATTGCAATCGATTCCTTTATAAAAGGTAGAAACACTGATGTAAAACTTAATAGATTATTAGACTTTTTTAGGCTTCTTTCACATAATCCAACTCTTACCTATGATAAAAATGTATTTAATTCAGAAAGTGAGACAGGTTTTAGAAATCGAGCTTTAGCTAATTTCATGAAAGATGCAGGTATTTTAGAAGGAAATGTTGAAGATGTTTTGGAGTTATATTTCAAACAATGTTCAATAGAAATAAACTGTAAAGACATTGCTACTATAGCAACTGTCTTAGCCTCAAATGGCATTAGTCCCTTTACTAATGAAAGAGTTTGCGAAAGGCATTATACCAGATTAGTAAAAACATTCATGGTAACATGCGGTATGTATGATGCTTCTGGAGAATTTGCAGTTAAAGTAGGGTTACCTGCAAAAAGTGGTGTTGGCGGAGGTATAATGGCTACTGTTCCTGATAGAATGGGGATAGGTGTTTTCAGTCCTGGTTTAGATGCTAAAGGCAATAGTGTAGCAGGAATGAAAGTATTGGAGTACCTATCGACAAGGTTAGATTTAAGTATCTTTTAATAAAAATAAAGCTGCCATTTGCAGCTTTATTTTATTGCTTCTAAAAGCATAATATTAAATTGATTCGCATGAGTTTCCATAGGACAATGACCAGCTTCTCCTATTACGTAAGTTCTTAAGCTATCGTTAAGTCTTTTATAGTCATACATTCTTTCCACACTTACCCACGTATCGTTAGCCCCCCAAATTGCTGAAATAGGTATATCAATCTTTATGAACTCATCTTCAGTAATACTCCTTGAAGTTTTTACCATATTAAGTAACGATGTAACTGTACCTTCTAACCTTAAAGGTATCATATATCCTTCTACTTCAAAATTACTAGGCTCTCTTCCATAAGCAGACTTTAAAATTTTACTTACTCTATCTTCCTCAAAATATATGCGATTTAATACTAATTCAGCCCATTTTTTAGCTGGTGGAAAACTTAAAACAAAACTGCTCAACCTGTTATTATCTGTAAACAAAGCTCCATTAACTAATACTAGATTTGAAACCCTCTCCGGATTTGTAACAGTCATTGCTGCTACTGTACCACCACCCATAGAATGACCAACTAAGTTCCACTCAATATCATCATCAAATATATTAAGGAGAGTCCAGACTATTGTAGCTCTGTTTTTCTGGTTATGATCAAAATCACCTGTTTTATCACTCAAACCAAATCCTGGTAAATCAATAGCTATGACAACATAGCCTTCAGAAACCAAGTCCTCTACAGTCTCTCTCCATGAAAAAGAAGACCCTCCTAGTCCATGAACTAGTAGGACATGTCCTTTAGTAGTATCTTGTGGGAACCATTCTCTATAATGAACTCTAACTCCTTGTATACTCTCAAATTTACTGTTTTCGTAATATAATTCAGTGCTAGGCTCTTCCCCAGTGATGCTACCCATGGCATAAGGAAGTATGCTAAATACTAAGAAAATTACAACAAATATTTTCAATATTACTTTTGATATTCTTTTGATAATTTTCACTTTTCAATACCTTCTCTAGATTCAATTCCTTTATTATAATAATGCTTAACTTCTTCCATGTTTGTGATTAAGTCTACATAATCATTTATTTCTTTATCTGCATATCTACCAGTAAGGATTAACTCTATATTGTCAGGTTTTTGTTTTATAAACTCTAAAATATCTGATAACTCGATTAAGTTATAGTAATGTGCAACACATATCTCATCTAATACAATAATATCATAATCACCTGAATGCATTGCTCTCATTGATTTATCTAACCCTTCTTTTGCTAAACATATATTTTTTTGATCAGGCGGGTGTTTAACATGAACTAGTGTATTTGAGCCAAACTGCTCAACAGTAAGCCATTCTAAACTTCTTGCCATCTCTATCTCTCCATACACTTGACCTTTCATGAATTGCCCAATATATGTTTTGTATCCATAGGCAGCCGCTCTAAAAGCTAAACCTAGTGCTGCAGTAGTCTTCCCCTTACCATTTCCAGTGTATAAATGTATTTGACCTAACATTTTTTTCATCTCCGATTTATCTTTCCATTATTTCATCAATTTGTTCTACTAAATATATTGGCTCAATATATCTACCCAAATGAGCTAAGTCATTTCCTTCAGGGGTTAATAAATAGTAATGCATCTCTACTAAGTAGTCATTCACTAAAAATCTTCTAGCAATAAAATAATCTTGATATGGATCATCAAACTCTTCTAATATAAAAGAAATACTACCATCAAAAATTATATGCTTATGCAAGTTAGATGTATTTATTCTGGTCGTCTTGAAGTTAAACCCTTGAGAGCAAACTTGGTCGGTTCTACTTACACTGTAATAAATATTTCCTTTATGATAACGAGGATTACTTATAATACCATTTAACTCTGACAGATTAGGTATTTGTTCTTTTGAGATTAAGACTAGTTCTTTATCATCTAAAAGATATAGGTAGCAAGCTGTATCAATATCCTTATCTTCAATGGAAATAACGAAAATATTCTCATTGCCTATATCATCATACACTACAGTTTTATCAATAATTAGTTGATCATTATCAAGAAATTTTTCCCTAGTACTATATGCTTCAGAATACAAGAGAAAATTGCTTTTATCTTCAAGTTCTAATATATGATCTTCACCTAAAGAATCTCTAAATTTTAAAATTAAAATATCTTCACTCGTTAAATTAGGTATACTAGTAAGATTTATAGTTGAATCTCTAATCATATCAAGCTCTAATAATGAATATGCCTGACTTTCCCTTTGACCAACAAGTAGTTGTGCATTATTTAAATGACCATACACGGTAAAGCTATAACTGTTTTCTCCTGCATTGCAATCAAAGTTGTAATTTCGAAAGTTATGGACATATTTCCCTGCATAATTAGAGATAATTGCTAGGTCTGTTAAATTGTAGTCTATTTTTTTTCCTGAAATAGTTTCACTATCTAATTTATTGTAACTCTCGTACTTTTCCAAGGTTGTCACTTCTACGGAATCAGCCGTACCTTCTTTAAAATGGAAAATATAAACATACTCTTCATCATTGAATTGAACACTTTCGTCAACATCTACAATGACATTGCCCAGCACAGCTGAACCCTGATGTCCAAAATGATTGACAATGTCTTGCCTTGTTGCAGGTATAGATAAGTCGTTAAAAGTGATACTCCGCTCTCTCACCTCAAAGTGCATAAGTTGAACAATCCCATCTAGCTCCACTACCCCAAGATTGAATCCACTAAAATACCCTTCAGCTTCAGGCAACTCATAAATAAATGTATTTCCTTGTACACTTGGATTTGGTAACGCCCCAAGCGCTTTATAGGCTTTATTGCTATAACCTATACATGATATTAAAGTATCGAGATTTTTTGGAGATAGTTCTTGCTGTGGTATTTCTGATGATGTATTACACCCGGCTAAGATAATAAGAAGTACAAGTAAAAATGTCTTAAGCTTCATTAATTCTCTCCTTATATACTTTTTAATGGCAAATTTATGTGTTTAGTTTATAACAACCTTCTTAATAGCTTCTAAGAACTGCTCTCTTGATTCTAGATCACTTGAAGAAATGCTCTCAAAGTTAATCCATTCCATATCATCTATGCCTATAACTTCAAAAGTGCTTTTTACTAATGTAGTCCCTATTGGGTCTCCCCATTTATTAATAAGAGTGTTATTTGTTCTAGAAGACGTTGTAATAACTAGAGTTCTCTTCAAAAAATCTAATGTTCCTACAACTTTTCCACTTTCTATCTTGAAAGAAAAGTTTTTTAGCAACACCTTATCAATAAACCCTTTCAAAATTGATGGCATTCCTCCCCACCATATTGGGAATATAAACATCAACTTATCAGCATTATTGATTATTTCTTGATATTTAACAACTAATGGGTCATTCGCTTCTCCTTTGTTATATAAAGCAAGGTCTTCTGATCTCATTACAGGATCAAATCCGTCATCAACAAGCTCTATGATTTCAAACGTCTCATTATTGTTTTCTAAAGCGTTTTTAATGTTCTCTAATATGGCATAGTTATAGCTTTTCTTATAAGGATGTGACATTATAATAACAGTGTGCATAATTCATTACCTCTTTCTCTTATAAATATAACTCTTTTGCGCTGTGGTCAGTATGTTTTGCCAATAGACTAATCTTCCTGTTTAAGTAACTCTTGTCCATATCTACTAATTCTTCTTCCTTCTTTGATTCTACTATATATCTTGCAAATCTCCATACTCGAGACTTGACTTCAAAGTTGTTTGCTTTTGCTATTCTTCCTAGTGCCTCTAGCAAGGAGCCAATTACAAAATTATCTTTTTCACCATATAACTTAAACTGGTAAAAAACATTGTAAAGAAGATCTACAAAAGGAGTGTTCTCAACCACTAAAACAGCCTTACCTTCATCATTTAAAAAGAACTGCCGATCAAATTCAGTACCTATCTTGCTTAACAGCAATCCCAAATTATCTATACAAAAAAGAGCAGTATTTGGATCATTTACTCCCGGAGATAAAGCCCTTATACCTACTTCTACAAGCTTTTTTAGTCCAGCTTCCAAGTCTTCATTCTTGTTACTATCTTCCCAAATAATAACCATCCCTAATAACTTATCCACTAGTTCATCTTTGTCAATATCACTTTCTTCTAAACCATGTACTGAAAAAATCTCTACATCCTCGATGACCAAATCTCCTATTGCTCTTTCACAAACTATTATAATATTATTATCTAAAGCTAAGTTCCATAGTTTTTTCTCTTCATACAATTGTATAAATCCTGATTCTGTAGCTTTGATTTGAAATGGTTCTTCAGATAAGGTATCTTCAAACCCTTCTGGCTTAATATTGGTGATATCATTATCCTCAATACTCTCTTTAAACTTATTATCAATTATTTCTATGTTCTCTTTAGTTAGTTGCTGTATGTATAGATTGACTCTAACAGATTTAGAAACTTGGTGAATAAAGTAAATGAAAATAAATATTGTAATTATTGCTAATAATATTCCAATAAATGGAGATAAATACAAATTGCCATTTGTTGATTCTTTCATGGCATATAAAGACACTAAACTGTAGACAAATACTGCGCTCATAAAACCAAGAATTCTAGTTGTGAACTTTTTTTCTAAGAAATCCTGAATGGACCTTGGTGATAAATCAGAACTATATAAAGTAAGTACAACCATCATTGTCGAAAAAGTCACTGTTATCATCGTCAATAATGCACCTACTAATGATGTAAATATTGAAACTCCTAAATCTAGCTCTGTTAATAAAAATCTAGGTATATTATACTGATCTAAAAAGTAATTGCTATCCACATATATTACAAATAGAGATAGTATCATAGCAAATATACTATATAAGACTGGTATAAAGTAAAATTTCTTTCTAATTTTTATTAAAAACTTTTCCATAATACACCTTCTTGTTAGTTTTATACTCTTATCCTAGCATTATATCATTAAATAGGCATGTGAATCTTCTCATGTATTAGCTCAAATAAACATATCTTTTAGTCTTCCTTTAATAAAATATAGCACTTAACAGTAATAAAAACAACTGGTCTATTAACTCTCAATCACCTAATATATCCTAGCATGAGAACCCCAGTTGTTAAACTTCGTTTTGTACTTTTATTGACACTTGGACTAAAATATTATAATTACCTATAATATAATATAGTGCTCTAAGTTCTGAATAACTCTCTTCTTCCACTAATCTTCATTTCTTCTTTTTTAATATTTAAACATGCTTCATTCTTATTTTTTAAAAAGTCATCAAATATAATACTATTAACAACTTGTTTCTTATGCTTGCTATATTTTGGGTCATACAAAAGATATGTTGCAAGAACATGTTCTATAATACTATAAGATTTAACACTCTCTACTGACTCAAAATCAAAACCATATAGTTCCCCATTGCTAATTATGAAGTTTCTAAAATTAACATCTGTTTGTTTTAGATTGCTTTTTACCAAGATATCCATGCTATTAAAACTTATTACCCATTCAATCAGCTCAATTAATAGATTTTTAGAACCCTTGATATCATTTCTAGTTTCATAACTATCAAGCACATCTAATAACAGTTCTCCATCAATATATTCAATAATAGTACATTTCTGATCCGGGTATTGCTTCATAAGCTTAGGTATATTTACTGCTTCATTTCGTACATTCTCATATACCCAAACTTCTTTTTCAAATGAAGTGTTTGAGGAGAAGCATTTCTTCACACAAATTTGATTTTCATAAATAACCTTGCTTACCATATTCTTTCTGGATAGAAAATATTCGCTGCTAGTCATTGATTTCAATCTTTATTTTACTATTACTTTTGTAGCCATCTAACTCTTTAACTACTGCTTCAACGGTGTTTTGTAATATCTTTTGCACAAAAGGCACCATTGGAATTTCTTTATCATCTATTGTGAGCTTTATCTTTGAACTATCAATGATACAATCATCTCTAGTGCTCTCTCCTTTTAAAATTGCAACTAATAATTGTCTGCAGCTATAACCACACGCTGTGCAACAATCAGGATCAAAATCAGGCAGTAGCTTGAAAGTTCTTTCTTCAATTATATCTACTATTTTCTCAATATCATCAAGAGCACTTATTGCTCTAATCCCTTTATATTCATCTATATTTTCAGCAATTTTACCAGAAATTAAAAATATTGAATCATCGACTTTGTTATCAAGGTCGTCATATGTAGCTCCAGTTAATATTTTAGGAGTATTTGATGCGCTGTATCCTTCAATAACTAAAAAATCAAAATCGTAAAATTTTGCTATTTGATATATATCTAGTTGGCGTTGAAAAAGCACATCAGTTTCAAATAATCCCCTAGCTGTCACCAGCTCTGAACCTGCTTTTTTATGCCTATCTGTGTTTGTACCAGGTGTGTCAATTGCAAATTCTTCAAAATGAATATCCTTAATGCTGCCAACTGAATAGTTCCTCTTTTTTAGTTCTTTAATTATCTCTTCTATAGTTGTTGTTTTTCCTGTTTTTGAAAAACCAATGACATTAAATACTTTCATGTATATCCTCCTATAAAAAACTAGTTAATACTATACCAAATGCAAAAACAAAACTAATACCCATACTATAATAATCAATGTTTGCAAGTTCTAATTTGACCAAGCTTGTTCTTTTCTCATAAAGCCTAAAAGCACGCATTTCGATTGAAAGAGATAGCGATTTAGCCTTTTTTAAAGTTGAGACAATTACAGGAGTAAAGATATATGCATAGATACTCAACTTGTCTCTTAAGTTTTGCTTTTCAATCTCGACACCTCTAAGCTGTATTGCTGTTAAAGTATCCTTCATTTGTTCAATTAATAATGGTAGAAATCTAATGCCCATTGATGACATCAATGCTAAGTCATATGGTACCTTGATTAAAACCAGAGCTTGTATTAATTTACTTTGCTCTGAAGTAACTAAAATTGCTCCAGACATAATAATTGTTGTAAGTCGAATTATGTACGCTATTCCTTTAATAATTCCTTGATCTGTTAATACTGTTATATTAGATATAGCTAAAATAGTGTTGCCTTGGTTGTCAAAAATACTCTGTATTACAATTAAAAAGAATAGTATTGATATAAATCGTCTTAGCTTGTAGAAGGTCTCATATATTTTTGCTTTAAAAACTAGTGCAAAGATAAATTGAAATAATAAGACAGCAGCCATCATTCTTATATCATGTAGTACTAAAATCAATGTTGAAGTTATTAGTACTACAAAAAGTTTAGTTCTTGGGTCAAACTTGTCGTTCAATTTCTATACCCCTATCCTTTATTCTGTATATATAGTCTGCACAAGAGTTGATGAGCGCTTTGTCATGACTAATAATTAGTGATCCTATATTTTTCTCGACCTTAAGCCTATTAATAATTGAGTACAATTGCGCTCTATTATTGTAGTCCAGTCCAGTAGATGGCTCATCTAATATTAAAAACTTTGGCTCAAGCATTAGTATGATTGCCAAGGCTAATCTTTGCTTTTCACCCTGACTTAAAGTTAAAGTCTTTGATTCAAGTAAATGATCGATATTAAAAAATTTAGTTATTTCTGTGTAATCTTTTTCTTTTTGCTTAGTAAATCTGTAATAAAATAGCAACTCTTCTTTAACTGTTGGGTTAAAAATTTGCTTCTCAGGATTTTGAAAACAATATCCTATTTCTCTTCCTCTTTCAGCTAAAGAGTAATCTCTGATATCTTTATCCAAAAGCTTAACAGTTCCAAAAGCAGGTTTCAAAATCCCCATTATAATCTTACTAAGGGTAGTCTTGCCACTTCCATTTTTCCCCACCAAAACAACACACTCACCTAAATTCAAATTAAAACTAACTTCTTCAAAAAGAATTTTTTCTTTGATTTTGTAAGATATGTCGCAAAGTTGTATAAAGCTATTTTTGTTCATCTTTATCATACCTCATTAAGCGACCCTCTCTAAGCTCATATATAGTGTCAGCTAGTGATAAATTATCTAAGTCATGTTCAACCATTACAACCGTCTTTCCAGACTGCTTTAATGTATGGAGAGCAAGTTTGACTCTCCTTTTCCCTTCATCATCCAAAAATGACAGTGCTTCATCTAGTAATAATACATCAGCACCCATACACATAATAGAAGCAATAGTTACTAGCTGTTTCTCTCCTCCTGAAAGACTATTAGGATTCCTATCAATAAGTGCTTCAATATTTAATATTTCAGACACCAGTTGAATTTGATCTACAATCGCCTCTCTCTTAATGCACAAATTCTCTAGTCCAAAAGCTAGTTCTTCTTTTACTGTAGGAAAAACAATTTGATCATCAGGGTTTTGAAAAACAGTACCAACTAAAACAGATATTTCAGAAATAGAAAACTCATCAATACTTTTATTATTAATATAAATCTTTCCATTGACTTCAGCTTTTTCTCTTTTGGGTATAATTCCGTTGATAGCTTTAAGCAAAGTAGACTTACCAATCCCGCTTTTACCAATTAATCCTACGATTATTCCTTTTTCTATTTCTAGATTAATGTCTTTAAGAATATAGTCATTACTTTTTTCAAATTTTATGTATAGATCATTAATGCTAATTATTGCACTCATTTTATTTCTTTTCCCTGACTTCAATATTTACTACATGTTTGCACCAAAACTGACTAAATGGATCGTTTGATATAACCATTTGATAAGGTCCAACTCCACCCTCTTCTCTTGTTTTTAGAAATTCTCCATTTCGCTTATATGCCAAGTAAACATTATCATCCTCAATTAGTTTCTGATTTTCTACAACGACAGTGTATCCATCTACTGCTTTTACTACAACTGATTCAACTTTATTTAAATCTATATTAAAACTTGAAAGCAGATCTTTAAGAAGCACCCCTGTGTATGTTTGCTCTGAAGCTTCTTTGCCATCTTCTTTAAGTAGGGCAATAAATTCTTGAGGTTCAAAAGCAATAATATCTCCATATGTGATAGTAGCTAAATAGCTTTCCTCTAAAAACAAATCAATTTCAGCTTCTTCACTTAAGTTCACCCTGTGGCTTAAATCTTCTTTGTTAAGCTTTAAGAAGACAGCGATTACTATAACTAGTAACGCTATTACCGCAAACAAAATTAAGTTATTTTTCTTCATTGAGGCCACCTCCTTACAGTTAATTGTTTAACAGATCTTTCAGACCAAATCTTTCTAATCTATTATATATCAAATATGCGATTAACCCTCCTAAACCACCAGACAAAGCTCCAGTTGCTAAACTTAAAACCAGAGGAACAAAAGGCAGTCTAAAGAAAACTAGATTCGACAAATATGTACCACTTATATTTGCAATAACACCAGCAACAAAAAAATCAATATTGCTAGAAATATTTCTTCTAAGCAACACAAAAACAAAATCAACCATAAATCCTGGTAAAGTATAAGTTAATAGACTTACTATCCCATGAGATCCAAACGAACCACTAACTATAACTATAATGGCTTGTGTTAATGCAGTTAGTGTAGCTACACCGCGCTTTTTTACAAAAGCTGCGCTTAATACTATCCAAAACATATAGAATCCACCAGCTACAGCCCCTCCAGGTATAAATAAAGGTCCAGTAACCATGTGAGTCAATGGTACAATAATTGGCTTAGTAGCAAGGCCAAGTGCAGCCATTAGGGCTATTATAACCAGTTCAAATATTGTAAACTTATTTAATGCATTTCTCATATTTCTTCCCCTAACATAAAAAAACTCCTTGAAAGGAGTTTAATAAAACTATCCTTTCCAACAGGAGGCATTTCCGTTTCCAGAAATACCCTAACGGCCTACAAATCTTATTATTTAAACTTAGATTTATATGCTCGGATGTTTATCTTATATTACCATATTTCTAATATCTTATAAATCATTTATAGCTTATTTATTCTTTTAACATAATTATCAATATCAAACTTTCTTCTTAGTCCATTTGAGTTCATATATCTTAGTTTTCCTAATACAGGTCTTTCAGTCCACCCTCTATCATGAAGCCCAAAACACCACGCCACTCCAGTATATGAGTTTGCGTCTCTACCATCTAAGAAGTATTTATTATTAAAATAAATAGCCATGTCATACGCTTCCTGATAACACTTACTCCATTCGATAATTTTCTTACACCAATACATTCTCATGTAATTATGCATATATCCAGTTATTACCATTTCTTTCATAGCAGCATTCCAATAGAGATCGTGTGTTTTTAAGTTCTCAAAATCTTTCAAAGAATATATGTATTCTCGTTTATCATGAGCATGTTTTTTCATTGTCTTATACGCCCAATCATTTGTCATAGATTCAAATCTATCATATCCTTTATTATAATAAACATTATTAATAGCCAACTCTCGTCTAACAATAATTTGCTCTAAAAAATTATCAAATGACTCTATAGTTTGCTCATTCTCTAACTCTTTCTTCTTTTCCAATACTTCTAAAACTAAGTTCTTTGTTGATACTTGTCCAAAATGTAAGTACGGACTTAGTTTTGAAGTTAAATCTAAGGAAGGGTCATTGCTATTACTATAGTTAGATAATTTGTTGGTAACAAACTCTCTCCACAGACAATTAGCTTTTGATATCCCTCCTATGAAATGACCTTGTCTAAGATAATCCGATTCTTTATAACTTTCCATATATTTAAGACTACTTATCTTAGATGAGTTTGCATCACTTTGCTTTTTATATTTTAATTCTGGCAAAGCATCTTTTATTAGATATTCTTCTAATAGTGGTGTGATTTTTTTCCTAAATGTCCATGCCATGTACTCTTGCTTATTAGAAACTAACTCTACAGGAACAATTACTTCTGTTTCTACTATGAAAAATTCCTTTGATTGTTTTTCACACAACTCTCTTACAGAATCACGCCACTTACTATGGATTTTTAAATATCCTAAATCTGTATAGACTTTTAGTGAACTTGTAATAAAACTTTCAAGTGAATTAGGTAGCACTCCAGTAATTATCTCAAAATCATATCCTAGTTCTATTAATTTTGTCTCAACCTCAACTAAACCTTCAAACATAAACCTATAATGTCTATAATTTGCATCTGGAAAACTATCTGTTAAACAAAATACAACCTTAACACAACATCCAAGATTGTTAGCTTCTCTAGTTGCCTCTATTAGTGCTTTATTATCTTCAACCCTTTGGGCTTGTTGCATCCAATAAAGTACATACCCTTGACTCAAAAAATCACCACTCTTCTATTAGTTTTCATCCACAACAATGGTATTCTTTCCTAATCTTTTAGCCTTATGCATAGCTTTTTCTACACTCCATATTATTTGGTCAATTGATGCTTCACTTTTTACAACCACTACGCCAAAACTAGCTGTTAATTTTATATTTTTCTCAAACTCATGATTTGCAATTCTTTGCCTTAATCTTTCAGCTAGATGCATTGCTCCTTCCAAAGTAGAATTAGGGGATATGACCATAAACTGCCCGCCTAGCCATCTTCCCAAGTAGTCAGTTGATCTAATTTCACTACTACATTCTTGTCCTATCTCTACTAATACTCTATCTCCTATAGTATGCCCATAGACATCGTTAATATGATTAAATCGATCAATATCAAATAGTATTAATGAGAGTTGTGTTTCTTTGCCTGTATTTTCCCTAGACATAATCTTGTTTAAAATTCTTAATAATGTAGCTCTACTGTATACGTCAACCAAACAATCTCTTTGCCTAATGATCTCTAAGTCTCTCCTTAAACCATTGGTGACTTCTTTATGTTTTTCAATCTCTGTAATTTCTTTAGATACGCCTAGTACATAATTAATTGAATCATTTTCAATACATGGAATCAAAATTGTGTTAAAAACTATTCCTTTCATTCTTACTTTATACTTAACAGTTTCACCATTAAAAGCTCGTCTATAGTATGCTATAAGCTTTTCCCCATAAATCTCTCCCACCTGGTTGTTAACTGATACCTTATTTTTCAAACTAGTGTCAAGTCCGACTTTTTTTGAAATATACCCTTCATTAAACAAAAAATACATTTCATTTTCTTCTATTTTTAATAAGAAGTAGTCTATGCCTAAGAACTTGATTAATTCATACTGTTCTCTCAAAAACTCTCGTACATCCTGCAAGCTAATATCCTCAAATTTCAAATTTTTACCTCCTATCAGATTGATTCCAAGCTAATAGCCCTTGTTAAGCTTATTATACTTCTTCTATAGTTTAAATTGCTACTATTTTAAGGGAATAAAAAAGCTATTGGTTAGATTTAACCAATAGCTCAATATTTAATCCATCTTAGCTCTCATCATAATTTCTTCTAGTACTTGATAATGCTCAAGTGAAACATGCTTATACATTTGACCAATGAATCCTTCTTGATAATAAAAATCTCTAAAGTAAGCGTTTTCTGTAATATCGTTCCACTCTTCATCTTCTTTCATTAACTCATAAACATCAGTAATTACAGGAGTGTATCCAACATACTCAACATTCTCAAGCGCATTGTCCACATTTAAGAAATAGTTAATAAACAAATGAGCTTGGTATGTATTTTCAGACAATGTTGGAATTACCATTGCATCAACCCAAATATTTGTGTGCATAGGTGTCATGTAACCAAAATCTACATCTCTGCCTTCGTCCATAACAATATACAAAATATCAAAGTAATCTCCAGAGTAAACTAATGCAACATCTAAATTACCGGCAACAATCTCATTTTTAAGATTATCGTCTCCCCATACAGCATAATCCATATTCGATAATAAAGCTTCAGCTTCACTCAATTTAGCGCTATCAGTTGTGTTAACATCATAGCCAAGGTGAAGCAATGCAGCTGCAACTGAGTCTCTACTGGAATTGTACATACCAATTCTAGCATTACTTGGCAACAAGCTATCATCAAAGAGAACCCCAAATCCATGCTCCATTACTACATCTTCATACTCATTCCTATACATAATGCCTATTGAACCGTAAAAATATGGAATCGCATACTCGTCAATGCCAGATTCTTCCATTAATTCGTACACTGCAGGCTCAAACATGCCTTCTTGATAATCTACGATTCTGCTTCTGTCTAATTTGTTAAGCAATCCTTCTTCAGCCATTCTTTGTATCATATAATCACTAGGTACAACAACATCATATTTAGTGTTACCCGATCTTACTTTCTCATACATAGCCTCATTGGAGTCAACTTCTTCAACAATTACATTTATATTATTGTCTTCCATAAACGCCTCAACAACTTCTTCGTTTATATAGTCACCCCAATTTAACACATACATTGTAGTTTTTTCTTGACATCCCATTAAACTTACCATCAACAAGACTGTAAACAGTATCAAACTTATTTTTTTCATTAATTTCTTTTCCTTTCTTTTCTGTAACTTTTTAAATTCATAATCATGATAGTTGTAAATGTTCCTATTATGATTAAAGTATTATAAGCATATGCTGCTGGCGAAAATGTTCTTCTCCCAAGTCTTGAATAAAGCCAAATAGAAAAGTTTGAAAAACCACTGCCAGTTGTAAAGTAACTTATAACAAAATCATCAATACTCATAGTAAATGCAATAAGCGCTCCTGTTATAATACCCGTCTTAATAGCTGGTAAAATAACTTTAAAAACTGCTTGCATAGGAGTACATCCTAAATCCACAGCTCCATAAAAGATGTCTTTATCAAGTGATCTAAGTTTTGGCAAAACACTTAATATAACAAACGGAACACTGAAAAAAATATGTGCAATCAGCATACTTGGGAACCCAAATTTTAACCTCACAAAAGAGAACACAATCATCAATGATAATCCTGTTACTATATCAGGGTTAACAATTGGAATGTTACTCAACATTAGTACTTTTGTAGATTCTTTCTTTGAATTTGCGTTTATACCAATTGCCACTGCAGTTCCAATTACTGTGCTAATCGCTGTGGATATTATTGCTATTAGAAAAGTATTAAAAATTGCTGTTCTTAAACTCGAGTTAGTTATTATCTCTTCGTACCACTTAAATGTAAAACCTGTAAAGATATGAGCAGACTGTGACTCATTCACAGATAAAATTGCAATTATGATTATCGGAAAGTATAACAAGAAAAAGGTCACTAGTACTAAAGGCCATTTTAATATGTTCATTAATTTTGTCATCATATTATCAGGCCTCCTTCTTGTCTGTTAATTATCCTCATTGCACCAAAAATTATTAAGATAATCACAATTGACAATAAGCTACCTAAATTATAGTTATATACTCTTTTAAATAAGTTTTCTATGACATTACCAATTAAAAGTATCCTTCCCCCACCAAGCCTTTCAGGAAGAGCAAATGCTGTAGCGCTTGGCAAGAATGTCATCATCACACCACTAGCTACACCACTGATTGATAATGGGAAAATGATTTTTGTGAAAACTTGTGTTTTTGTAGCCCCTAAATCCACACTAGCTTCAATAAGAGACTTATCCATTTTATCTAATACAGTAAATATTGGAAAAATCATAAAAGGTAGATATATTGATACCATACCTATAATGATAGCAGATCTTGTTCCTAATAAGTCTAAACTAATACCAATGGTATTTAATAAGCTATTAGGCTTGAATAACTGCTCCCATGCAATTATTCTCAATAACATATTTGACCACATAGGGCTTATAACCATTACCAATATAAGCCATTTATATTTATCTCTTATCTTAGTGATCATAAAAGCAATTGGGTAGCCGATTAGAAAACAAATAATAGTCGCTATACTAGATAATGTTAAGGAATTCTTTATCGCCTGTGTATACACGGGCTCATTTAACCTACCTAAATTATCCAGTGAAAATTCTGCTCCTGAAAAGTCTACACCTAAAGTGCTAGTAAATGATAATAAAATCATTATTATAATTGGCACTCCAACTAAAAGATACATTATCCATTTATATGGCTTTGATAACCTCTGTAAGTAATCCATATATTACACCCTCATTAAATGAATCTCTTCAGGACCAACTTGCAGTCCTATTTGCTCATTTATTTCAGGACTCTTTAAAGTATGTACAATCAGTTCTTTCCCTTGAACAATGACACATACTTCATAGTGGACTCCTTTAAAAACAATATCATCTACTATACCTGTAATTTGTCCCTTATCTGGGCTTACAACTTCTAAATCCTCTGGACGAATTACTACTTCTGTATCTCCTCCAATAGGTATATAGTCATCAACACACTCAAATTTAGCTCCTAAAAACTCAACTTCATAGTTGCCTAAATATTTTCCTTTTACAATATTCGATTCGCCTATGAATGAAGCAACAAATCTATTTTGTGGTTCGTTATATATATCTTCAGGTGTTCCTATCTGCAATATCTTACCTTCATTCATAACTATTATTTGATCAGACATAGTAAGAGCTTCTTCTTGATCATGAGTTACAAAAATGAATGTAATACCCAGTTGATTTTGCAAGTCCTTTATTTCATATTGCATTTCTTGACGTAATTTTAAATCTAAAGCTGAAAGGGGCTCATCTAGTAACAATAACTTGGGTCTATTAACAATAGCCCTAGCTAATGCAACTCTCTGTTGTTGTCCACCACTTAACTCTGAAATATTTCTATCTTCATACCCAGACAGTTTTACCATATTTAAAACTTGATAAACTCTCTCTTTAATGCTTTCTTCATTCTCTTTTTTCAATCTTAACCCAAATGCTATATTCTCAAAAACATTCAAATGTGGGAATAAAGCATAATTTTGAAACACTGTGTTGATTTCTCTCATATGAGCAGGAATACTGCTTATATCTTTACCCTCAAACGAGATAACGCCATCGGTAATATCTTCAAAACCAGCTATCATTCTTAAAATAGTTGTTTTTCCGCATCCACTTGGACCTAGTAGTGTAATAAATTGATTCCTTTTTACTTCTAAGCTAATATTATCAACAACCAAATTTTCCCCATATTTTTTTGAAATTTCCTTTAGACTAACAAGTAAATCGCTCATTCCTTACCTCCATATTAGTATAATGGTGGTGACGATACTAACAAAAACTTAGCCTTACTACCAGATAGGTTTGCAACAGTATGCACCCTTCTTGGCTTAGACAAGTAAGCACTTTCGCCAGCACAAATATTATAATTATTCTCTCCTAGTATTAATGTTACCATACCTTCTAGCACATATATAAAAATTTCTCCAAAATGAGGTTCAATTTCTCTTGTGCTACCATTCTTTTCTAAAGCTATAAGCATTGGCTCCATGTCATGCTTTTGGGCATTAGGAATTAACCAACTTATTTCTGAAACATGATCTTCAAGTTTCTGAACAAATACGTCTTCTTCTGAATATACAACTTTAGGATATATACTATCATTAAAAAACTCATGCAAATCTGTTCCAAGTACTAACAATATATCCATAAGTGTTGAAATAGATGGGCTAGTCAAATTATTCTCTATTTGAGATATAAAACCCTTAGATAGTTCACATCTTCCTGCTAACTCTTCTTGAGTAAGTCCTTGTTGTGTTCTTAAATTCTTTATTTTATTACCTATGTTCATCTTTATCACCATGTTTAATAATACTAAATTTTATTCTTATTATCAATAAACAAAAGCTATATTACTATTATTACTTTAATTTGTCAATAAACTCAAAACAAATATTATTAATTTTATTTATCTGGTATAATTAATTAAAATAATAAATGAGGAGGGATTTTAGTGATAAAAGATATATTTTTCAAATTGGAGGAAAATATTGACTCTTATGCACAAGAAGCCCTTGAACATCAATTTAATGAAGAGCCATCTTTAAAGCATCTCAACCCACAACAAAAAAAGCATAGCCTAGAAGACACAGCTTACCACATTAAGTATCTGTCTGAGTCCATCGCTTATGATGACATTAATATTTACATAAACTATGCTAAATGGGTAAAGCACCTTTTTTTAAACAGGAACCTTCCATTGAAATGGTTTCACAATAGTCTAAAATCAATACAGATTATCCTTGAATCCAATTTTGAAACTGATGAGATTTCTCTTATAAATTCTTTTATAGACGCTGCTATTAATGAACTAGAGAATGAGGATAGTTTAAAGAGCTATATCGACACATCGACAGAATTAGGCAGATATGCAAGATTATACACAGAGAAACTTATCGATGCAGATAGAGTAGGAGCCAGCAACCTTATTGATGAACTAATAGAGAAAACATACTCTGTAGAAGATATCTATTTAGAAATATTTGCAAAGTCACAATATGAAATAGGTAAAATGTGGCAGGAGAATAGAATTACTATAGCCCAAGAACACTACTGCACTGCTGCTACTCAGACTATTATGTCAAAACTTTATCCTTTTATTTTTGCTACTAAGAAGACAGATAAGAAGGCAGTTGTTGCATGTACGAAGAATGAACTTCATGAAATTGGAGCTAGAATGGTTGCAGACTTCCTAGAGTTATACGGATGGCAAACATATTATATTGGAGCACAAGGTCACCATCAAAGTGTTGTTGATAGCATAGAATCTTTTAATGCTGATATTGTAGCGATTTCAGCTACTTTAAGCTCACACATATCAGAAGTAGAAGAACTAATAAGTTTTATAAAGAAGAACGAAAAAACGAAAAATATTAAAATTATTGTAGGTGGAAGCCCATTTAATGCTAATCCTAATCTTTACAAAAAAGTTAGTGCAGATGCATATGCAATCAATGCAAAACTTGCTGTAGATAAGTGTGAGGAACTTTATAATGAATAGATATTCAATAATAAGTTGCGACTGGTCTGCACGAATTCAAGAAGTTATTTTCTCATCTTTTGAGTTGGAAAGTATTAGGCCTGGCAAAAATTTATTTGATGTTTTTAATTGTGATACATGTGAGAAGCTTAATAGCTTTTTAAGAGAACTCAAATCAGATAAATATGCATATGGCTGGGAAATGAACATAGATATTAATAACTGTATATATGCAATAGACGTTTCTGGTGCTATTATTGATGATATTTTAATTATTACCCTTGGAGAAAAAGGCACGAAAGTTTTGAAGTATTATGAGGATATGTTAAGAATAAGCAATGTTCAAGCGAATAAAATCAGGGAACTAGAAAAACAAATTGCTGACAATTATAGAACTGAAAACAATAAACATCTTGACAGTATTACAAAACTTAATAATGAGCTTATTAATACAAGAAGAGAACTTGAGAAGAAAAATACGCAGCTTAATTTGTTAAATGATGAACTTAAAAGAATCTCAGTTACAGATGAATTAACATCTCTTTTTAATAGAAGACACTTTTTTGACATTATCGAAAACGAGATAAAGAAGGCTCAAAGACTTGAGTACAGCTTATCTCTCTTGTCAATAGATATTAATTCTTTCAAAAGAGTAAACGACACATATGGTCATAATGAGGGAGATAAACTATTGAAGGACCTAGCACATATATTGCAGTCTAACACAAGAGATGGATTAGATTATGCATTTCGTTTTGGTGGAGATGAATTTTTACTCCTTCTGGGTGACTGTAATGAAAAAGAAGCACTTGAAGTTGGCCTAAGAGTTGATAAAGAATTTTCATCCTATACGGAAATTGCTTCTCTTGCCTATGGAGCAGTTGAGCTCAGACTAAACACTGATGACATTGAGAAAATGATACAGGAAGCTGACATGAAGATGTATTCACATAAAAAGGAAAGTAAAATCAAAAATATTTAACTATTAAGAAAGGTTGTGCATTATCTGCACAACCTTTCATGATAGTTAAAACCCAATTGCTTCTAAGAAAAACATAAATAGTCCGAGAACAATAGCGAATGGCACCGTGTAAATTAAAGGATGATATTTCATATTATTGAAAAAAGTATGATTACTAAACTTGTCTATAACTACTATCCTCTTTTTTATTAGAGTTGTATAAACTGAGGCAAAAATACCAGAGCCAATAATAATTCCAATAACTCCACCAATAAGACCGTCAATATTTCCACTGCCAACAGCACCTGCTACAGTTCCTGGGCAATAGCCTAGTGTTCCAAAACCTATACCAAATAATAAGCCACCTATAATCGAGTTCTTAATTGAACCGCTCTTAGGATGTAATTTAACAATCTTAGCTGGATATAATACACTTATTAAAATCATAGTCACAATAACAGCACTTAACATTATTTTTAAAACTGTAAAGTCTATTAAACGTAATTGATTAATTATCACTTCATATGTAGTCACTCCACCTTTTTGCAACAGAAAGCCAAAGATTATACCAAATAATAGTCCTAACACAAGCTGTAGTTTTTTATTTTTTTGAACTGTATCCATAATAATACCCTCCTAAAACCCAAAAACTAAGCCAGCAGCAATTATTCCACCAATGAAGAAACAAATTGCAGCAATCCAACTTAATATTGACAATTGTGAAGCACCACTTATTCCATGACCACTCGTACATCCTCCAGCCCATCTTGCTCCTATTCCCATTACAATTCCACCAAACATAGCTACAAGTACGCGTAAAAATATACTATCTGCGATTTCAGTTGCCCATAAATCTGGAACCAGTACTACATTAAATGTTCCAGAAAGTCTAGATGAAATGAATGCTCCTATTACAACACCAAAAACAAGCATCCATCCCCAATCTATTTTTGGAATCTTTGTTGCATAATATTCGTTTTTCCCAACTTTTTCTTTATTGAATATCTTAGCAATCATTCCACTTGTTTTCACATAAGAAGTAGAAGCACCCAAAAGTTTGTCTGAAAAAACCAGTGTTGCTACATTCAGCAGACCAATTAACCCTCCTACTAAGTAGGGTGACCAAGTTGCTTCTCTTAGAAAATCCACATTATTCCTCTCCTTTTTGCAACTCGAGATAACTCTTCATTCCTCCAGCCAGGTTAAATATGTTATGATATCCCAACATTTTCAATAAACTTGCTCCGAGGTTTGATCTATTGCCAGAGTTACAAACTAAAATATAATCTTTATCCACGTCTAACTCGTCATATCTATCTCTTAAATCAGGAGCTGGTATGTTTACTGATCCTTCAATGTGTCCATCTTGATATGCTGCTTTATCTCTTGTATCAATAAAAATAAACCCTTCTTGCTCTTCTAGTTCAAGTGCTTCGTAAATATCAACCTGTGTAACCATTTCTGTTGGGTATGCTTTAGTAAACCAGTTTTTCATGCCACCTTTTAGAAAACCAACAGTTCTATCAAGTCCAACCCTATGAAGCCATAAAGCTGTTTCATACGCTTGTTCATCATAATCACAAACAAGCAATATATCCTTATCAAATGGTACTACCCACCCAGCAAATGTAGGTAAGTTCCCATCATAGTCAATGCAAAAAGCATCTGGAATGTGCATACTACCAAATGCTACATACGATCTAACATCAACAACAACTGCTCCTTCATCTTGCCATTTTTCATAGAACTGCTCAGCTGTGAAAGCTTCCAAAGGAGGTAACTCCTCTAGTATCACTGGTCCTTGTCTATTAAAATCACTACATAAAGCAAAATGGTCAGGAACCTCTGGCATTTCCAAAGTTAAGCTCTTAATGAACTCTTCTCTGCTTTCAATTTGTAAAACTGGATTAAACCTTCTTTCATATCCAATTGTACTCATATACTTAGCACCCACTGCTTTTCCACATAATGAGCCTGCTCCATGAGCTGGATATACTTCAACATGATCAGGTAACTTCAAAATTTTATCATGAAGACTATCATATAGCTTGCTAGCCAGTTCTTCCTTTTTGTCAGGAAATAAATCTGGTCTACCAACATCTCCAACAAACAAAGTATCACCTGTAAAAATTCCAACAGGCTCTTCTGATATAGTTGTATCTGTGACTATGTAACATAAATGTTCAGGTGTGTGTCCAGGTGTTTCAAGCACATCAATTCTCATATCTTCTATTTCAAAAGAATCTCCTTCAACTAAATTAATCACAGGGAAATTAGCTTCTCCTGATTTTGGCATGTATATTTTTGCACCTGTTATTTCTGCTAAATCCATATGTCCAGATACAAAGTCAGCATGAAGATGTGTTTGTAAAATATGAGTAATTTTGAGTCCACGTTTATAAGCTTCATCTAAATACATATCAATATCTCTGCTCGGGTCTATTATTGCGCAAATATCATTCCCAGCTAGCATATAAGAACTATGAGCAATTTTTTCTACATAAAAATGTTTTAGTAGCATATTATATTCTCCTTTTTAATCTTTCTTAGGTAAATGCACATCCATTTGAGGATATGGAATAGAAATTCCTTCTTTGTCGAATCTTCTTTTAACCTCTTCTAAAAGGTCAAAATGTACTGTCCAAAAATCACTATTATTAGCCCAAGCTCTAACTGTGAAAATAATAGCACTGTCAGCATGCTCAGAAACTCTAACAAAAGGCTCCGGATCAGGTAGAACTAATTCGTGGCTATTCACAATTTCCGCCAATACCTCTTTGACCTTGTCAATATCTTGCTCATAACCTACACCAAACTTTACATCTAACCTTCTTGTTCCTTTCGTAGAAAAGTTAACTACACTAGCATTCGAAAGATTACCATTTGGAATTGTAATAACCTTGTTGTCTGGGGTAACTAAGGTAGTATGAAAAATATTAATAGCTTCCACTTTTCCAGAAAAGCCAACTGTCTCAATAAAATCTCCAACTTTGAAGATTCTCAATACTATCAATAATACTCCCCCCGCAAAGTTTGACAAAGCTCCTTGAAAAGCCAGACCTACTGCAAAAGATGCTGCACCAATAATTGCAACAAATGATGTTACCTCAACGCCAGCTTGTTGTATAGCCGATATAACAACCAAAACCTTAATTGAATATTCAGTTATGGATAGAATAAATGGTCTTAGAGTAACATCTACATTAGATTTTTCTAGTAGATTCTTCACTAGCTTCTTAGCCCATATAGAAATTTTAAATCCTATGTAGACTATTATTAAAGCAATAATTAATCTTAATACATATGTTTGTAGTAAAGTGAAAAAAGTACCCAAATAAATTCCTCCTTATATATGTTTTATGTTAATATTATACAACAATAGGTATAATAATGTTAGTGTTTTCAGAATAAACTAGCAATATTATGAAATGCTTCTATTATAAGCAAAATTAATAGCTAAGTAAGGTGAAACAGATGGAACATATAACTTTGAAGATCAAGAGTAATATTATGATTATATTTTTAGTAATAAGTGTAATATTTTATGAATTACTATTAAAAATCTCTCTGACTGGTTTTTCTATTAATACAGTATTGTTTTCAATATTTACGGTAGTATTATTTTCTTTAGCTATTGCTACTTTCCTATCCTTAATCACTGCTAAGTTTAGAAGTTATATTTTTGCATTTGTTATGTTTTTTTTAACAGCTGTATATTTCTCTTTTTTTATCTACTTTAAAGTTTTTCAAACTCCACTATCTCTATATTCTTTTAGAGGTGCTAGCGATGTGTATCAGTTTAGAAGTATAATAATTAATACTATTAGTAACAATTTGTTATATAGTTTTTTGTTTTTCTTACCAGTTCTTAGTCTTATTGCTTTCAAAAAAATAAATATTTCTTTATCCCTTAATCTAGGAAAAAAACAACTTATTTTCATGATGATTTTTTCGTTTGTTTTAAACTCATTATTTATTAGTGTATATGCTGATAATAATCTGCTTGTATATCGTCTCCTATACGAGATTAATGATCCATCTCAGAATTTATCAAATTTAGGATTATTACACACATTATATCTTGACTTCTCAAGAAATATTTTAGGCAATAATGTTTCTGAACTTGATTTAACATTTGATGATATAGAGGATAATACCTTAATAGATAACATAAATGATCAGATTACTGAGTATAATGCTTTAGACATAGACTTTAAGGGATTAATATCATTAGAAAAAAACTCTAATATTTTAGAGATACACAGTTATTTTAGTAAACAGATCCCTACTGAAAAAAACGAATATACTGGATTATTTAAGAACCACAATCTAATTATGATAACAGCTGAGGCTTTACATACTATAGCTATACATCCTGAAATAACCCCTACACTTTACATGATGGCAAACGAAGGTTTTGTTTTTAACAACTTTTACAATCCTCTTTGGGGTGTAAGTACAACTGATGGAGAGTACGTTGCTTGCGTAGGTCTTTTGCCAAAACCAGGGGTTTGGAGTTTCACAGAAGCCATAGGTAATTATCTTCCCTATACTATGGGAAACCAGTTTAAATCTTTAAATTTTAACACATATGCTTATCATAATCATACTTACACATATTACAATCGTCATAAGACACACCCAAGCATTGGCTATCTTACCTACAAGGGTGTAGGCAATGGCTTAGTAATGAGAAACACATGGCCAAGATCTGACTTAGAAATGATTGAAAAAACACTTCCAGATTTTATTGATAACAGCAAATTTCATGCTTACTATATGTCTGTAAGTGGTCATTTTGAGTATACCTTTAATGATAACTATATGGCTACAAAGAACAGAAAATTCGTAGATCATTTACCATACTCAGAAAGAGCTAAAGGATATTTAGCAGCTAACTTAGAATTTGAATTTGCAATGAAGTATTTAGTTGAATCTTTAGAGGAACAAGGAATAGCTGATAATACTGTCATAGTGATTAGTCCTGACCATCATCCTTACGGACTAAACTTTGAGGAAATGAGTGAGCTTTCTAAAACACCTATTAATAACATGTATGACGCTCAAAAAAGTGTTTTCATTATTTGGAAACAAGGGATGGAGCCTATCATAGTTGATAAACGTTGCTCTAGTTTAGATATAATACCAACATTATCTAACTTATTTGGTCTTGAATTTGATAGTAGACTATTGCCAGGAACAGACATTCTATCATCAGCAGAACCACTTGTTATTTTTAGAAATTACAGCTGGCTCAATGAGAATGGTTTTTTTGATTCAGAGTTAAACAGGTTTTTCCCATATAATCTTGATTCCATTGAGCCCTCTTATGTCTCCAATATTAATCGCAAAGTCTCTGAAAAGTTTTATTTTTCATCCAAAGTACTTGACCATAACTATTTTAGTTACCTAAGATAAAGGCCTAGTTTTGATCTAATACTTCCAAAGTAGACAGTCTAATTGATTAAAATGAGATATTCTATTTGGAGGTATTTTTCTATGGAAAGAAAAGTAAGTCGTATAGTGACATTCACTTATTGTTGTCATCTATTAACTTTTTGTAGGGTTTTAGGATGTTGAAGTAGGTCGATATTTCTCTACAAATTATTCTCAGAAGAGTATCTCCTTAGACTAATGAGCAATCTAGTCATTACGGACAGAATTACATGTAATAATATTAACCGTAAGGAAAAAGTCAGAGTTAC
Organism: uncultured Clostridiaceae bacterium; assembly: GCA_964546025.1. GTDB lineage: Bacteria > Bacillota > UBA994 > PWPR01 > PWPR01 > PWPR01. Next base: position 8,666 of record CAZJHT010000004.1, on the reverse strand, counting down.
AAATGAATCATCTTACCAAGAAATTTAATATACTTATTGATAAATCAATGTAAGAATAACCTAGTGTGAGACCTATGTTTCAAAACACAGGAAAAGTATTCAAAAGTAAGAGCTTAAAGAGCCATGTATGACTTAAAGCAAACTTAGAGTTGTAAGCAAATTGATGATGGGCGCATGGAAGGATTTTTGTGAACATTAAAAATTGAAGTGTTTCATAAGAAGACATTGATAACATTTGACGAATGAGTAGGAAAAGTAATTAAATATATAAGTTCTATAATGCAAAAAAATTACAAAAAAACAAGGATGCATGGATCCTCTAGAACATCGAAACCATACATCCAAGTATGCGTGAATTTAAATAAAACAGTTGTCTTCTTTACATATGTTTATTCATTTTCTCGGCCTTTATAACTACTTATATCTAGTTCCTTTTGGAACTACACATATAAAATCTAAATCTTCTTCTGATGTATTGATGAACTGATGCTTTTCATCCAGAGGAACAAATACAAAATCATCTTTTTCAATGCTTTGTGAACCTTTTTCTGTCTTAAGAGCACCTTTACCTTTTACAATATAAACTTCATGTTCCCAAGGATGTGCATGAAATGGTGTTGTACTATCTGGTGAAAGTGAAATATATCTCATCTCAAAATTTGGAGCGCCATCTTCTTCTGTTATTGCCCATTGAATAGTTGACTTTGCTTTACCAATTAACTCAACCGGAGTAACATCTGCTTCTTTAACATTCTTACGTGCTATAATCTTCATTATTCCACCCCTACATGCTTATTTTAAGTAAATACTTTTAACTGACTTTTCAATAACTTGTCCGACAACTGCATATCCAGTCGGATTTTCATTAAGCCCATTAATAAGTGTGTCTAAGTCTTCTTCTCCTACAGAGATTAAGAGCCCCCCTGATGTTTGGGGATCTACCAAACAGTCTAATAAATCTTGCTTTATGTTATTATCAACTACAACATGATCTTTTATATGTTCATAGTTTTTGTATGCACCACCTGGAATAATACCCATTTTTGCGAATTCCCTTGCACCTTCTATTATTGGAATCTTGCTTGTATCAAATTCAATAGAGACATTGGCACCTTTTGCCATTTCTAGTGCATGTCCTAAAAAGCCAAAACCTGTTATATCAGTACAACTATTAGCATTGGCTGCTACCATTGCATCTTTAGCAATCTTGTTCAACAAAGCCATTACTTTAATTGTCTCAGAGTAGCCTTCCTTGTCTATTATGCCAGCCTTAATTGCAGTTGTCATAATGCCTATACCAAGTGGTTTAGTTAATACCAAGATATCTCCAACTTTAGCATTAGCATTAGTTTTCACATTTATAGGGTTGACGAAACCTGTAACAGAAAGTCCATACTTTGGCTCTTTATCCTCTACAGTATGTCCACCAACCAATAATGCTCCTGATTCTCTTATCTTATCGTGCCCACCTCTAAGAATTCCGTCAATCTGCTCTTTAGCAAGATCTCCAGGAAAACATACAATATTCATTGCTAATTTAGGTTCTCCACCCATTGCATATACATCACTCAATGAATTAGCAGCCGCAATTTGACCAAAAACATAAGGGTCATCAACAACTGGTGTGAAGAAATCCAAAGTTTGCACTAAGGCTAAATCATCACTGAGTCTATAAACTGCTGCATCATCAGAAGTTTCAATACCTACTAACAAATTTTCATCTTCGTCAATTTTCATTTGACACATAACTTGTGCCAGGACATCTGGTCCAATCTTTGCTGCTCAACCAGCACTTTGACTCATTTGAGTAAGTCTTTTAATACTTTCCATTTCTACCCCACCATTATAATTAATTTTTATATTACTTATGTAGTCTTCTTATATTTTAACATATGCAGAGTAGATCTCAAAGCCTAACTTTTCTGTATTTTCTCTGATATTAGTTTTCTAATTATGTCATAGTTTGTTTCATTACAAAAAACTGCAATCTTACTAGCAAAATTTTCTTTTACATATATTAATCTGTCTTTTGGGTAATACTCAACATCTTTTATATTATCCCACTTAATAAAATTTTCTTGATTCAATTGTGATGTATAACTTGCTGCAGCACCTCCTGGGGATCTTGAAAAAACAGCAAGAAGAAACCCTAGACCACCTATTATTCTTGTTTTCTTAAGCTCTTTTGGTGAAGTCCTAAAAGCTATTCCTCTTTCATCAATTGTGAAATCAGCACTATACTTCCCTCCATAGGCAACTTTCAATAATACGTAAGTTAATAATACTAGAACTACTATAGACAACATAGCGTATCTAAAAGTACCATCAAAAACTTGCCCCTTACTCACTATTGCAATCACAACAAATATAATTAGAGCTGGTAGTCCTAGAGCTAAAAATAGCTGTTTTTTTACTAATCTACTACCTAACATGGGCACAGAAATACTCCATTTTTCACTAATATCAGAATTGTTTGGCATAGCTAGATCTCCTATCTAATTTAATCTCAGTAAGTTTAAACCGAATTTATCTCCTTTACATCTTGTAATTGAATCATTGCTAATTACAATAATCATCTCACATGTAGCACTTACTATACCTCTATCAAAATGTCCTCCATACGTATTAAATTGATTGTCACCTATACATATGTGTAAATGTAAATAGGGTTCTTCATTCATACTTGATACACTACCAATCAAAGATACTATTTCATAGTCAGATTCAAACACCTTACTTTTATATTCTTTAATGCTTGTATCAAAAAAACCTATAGTTACATTATTAAGCGCTCCTATAGCACTAATAGATCCCGATTTAATATCCAAGTCACTTACGACTTTTTTCAGTTCAGTTATAATTTCTTCGCCTGGGTCAAATCTAATAAAAAGCAAATTATCAGTTTTCTTATATTGCATTGTACCTCTCCTCAAGTATTAATATCTGTATAATTTAGAGAATAAGACTTAAAATTCTACGAAACTTTTCTCATAAACTTGATTACCACTTAGTTAATAACTTCTTTAGCACTTTAATTATACAACTTATTGTATATAGTGTGAACAATTTAAAGACAAAAAAAGATTGGTTGAAAGCACCCAATCTTTTTGCATAGTTTTATCTACCTACATTTTCTTTTTCTGAACTTGTATTTTCTATTTTTTCATTTTCTTTAATATTGTCAAAAGCCGTAGAGATCATTAATTTTATTCTGTTTAATTGATTTACCTCACTAGCTCCTGGGTCATAGTCAATTGCCACAATATTAGCATTACTATACTGCCTTCTTAACTCTTTTATAACTCCTTTACCAGTTACATGGTTTGGCAAACATCCAAAGGGCTGCATACATATAATATTCTCTGCCCCAGACTCAATTAGCTCTATCATCTCACCTGTCAAAAACCAACCTTCACCAGTGTTATTACCTAGAGAGATTACTTTAGATGCTTTATCAGCTAACTCTGCTATAGGAATTGGTGCATCAAACCTCACTGAGTTCTCTAGTGCTTCTTTGTAAGTCTTTCTGTAAAACTCAACAAGTTTAATTACCATCTTTCCAATAACTTGTGCTTTCTTGGATCCTGCTAAATAATTATGGCTAAAATCATGATAGTGAGCCATATATAAGAAGAAGTCTAACATACTAGGCATAACAGCCTCTCCACCTTCATCTTCAACAACCCTTACAACATTGTTGTTGGCGATTGGGTGAAATTTAACAAGAATTTCTCCTACTAAACCAACCCTTGGCTTTTTGACATGGTTTATCTCTAACTCATCAAACTCTTTAACTATATTTTTAATATTACTTTTAAACTTTCTTCTGTTTCCAGATTTAACTGATTCCTGGCATATTTTTGTCCACTTCTCATGTAGCTTATCAGCTGATCCTTTGAATCTTTCATAAGGTCTAACTCTGTATAGGACATTCATAAGTAGATCCCCGTAAATTAAAGCCATTAAAGCTCGGTCAATTAGCTTAGGTGAGTATTTAAAGCCGGGATTTTTCTCCATACCAGTAGCACTAAGAGAGATTACTGGAATATCTGGAAAACCAGAATCTCTAAGAGCCTTTCTCAATAAACCAATATAATTAGATGCCCTACAACCTCCACCAGTCTGAGTCATGATAACTGACGTATTATCTAAGTCATAATTACCAGATTGCAAAGCTTCTATTAATTGCCCTATAACAATAATTGCTGGATAACAAGCATCATTATTAACATACCTGAGTCCTATTTCAACAGCTTCTGTATCTTTGGCTGGTAATACAGCCAATGTATAACCGGATGTATTAAATGCTGCTTCTAAAATATCAAAATGAATAGGAGACATATCAGGAGCCAAAATTGTATGGGTTTTTCGCATTTCTTTAGTGAACTTGATCTTTTCATATTTTCTTTCTTTCTTCTTCGCAATAAAGCCTTCTTTTTCTCTCTCAAACATTGCTGCTTTTAAAGATCTAATTCTAATTCTTGCTGCTCCAAGATTGTTTATCTCATCTATCTTGAGTGTAGTGTAAATCCTTGAATGGTCAGTCAAGATTTCTTGAACTTGGTCTGTTGTAATTGCATCTAAGCCACAACCAAAGGAGTTTAGTTGTACTAGCTCTAAATTCTCATTTTCAGCAACAAAATGTGCTGCAGCATAAAGTCTAGAATGATATGCCCATTGATCTAACACTCTTAATGGCCTATCAACTTTTCCAAGATGTGCAATAGCGTCTTCTGTGAATACTGCCATTCCTAATGAATTTACCATTTCTGGTATTCCATGATTTATTTCTGGATCAATATGATATGGCCTGCCAGCCAAGACAATCCCCTTGATTCCTTTTTCATTAATTTCTCTTAAGGTTTGCTCGCCTTTTAACTTTATTTTCTTTTTAAATCTTTCTTGTTCTTCATGTGCTTTATCAATACTAAAAGAAACTTCATCTGCAGTAATGTCAAATTGCTCCATAACCTCTGCCAATCTTCTTTTTAACGCTACATTATCATCATATGGTAAAAACGGGTGTAAAAAGTTAATATTTTCTTCTCTCAATATGCCCATATTATTCTTTATTACTTCAGGATAAGATATTACTATAGGACAGTTATAGTTATTGTCTGCTTCTTTCATTTCTTTCTTCTCATAAGTTAAGCTTGGATAAAATATAAAATCTATTCCCATTTCAATCAAGTCCATTACATGACCATGCACGAGTTTGCCAGGGTAACAAACTGATTCTGAGGGGATAGTCTCTATCCCTTTCTTATATATGTCTGCTGTAGACCTTCCTGAAAGTTCTACTCGATATCCTAAACTAGTGAAAAAAGTATGCCAAAATGGATAATTCTCGTACATATTCAGTACCCTCGGAATACCAACAATTCCTCTATGGGCCTCCTCTTTCTTTAAAGGCTCATATCCAAAGATCTCCTCATATTTATATTTGAATAAATTCGGTAACTCTTCAGACTTGTTTAAATTTCCTGCACCTCGTTCACATCTATTACCAAATACAAACCTCTCTCCATCACCGAATGTATTTACTGTAATCATACAATTATTAGAACATAGCCCACATCTTGCTGTTCTTGATTTTATAGAGAAATCATCTAAACCTTCAGCACTTAATAGTGAACTCTTATAGCCTTTCACATACCTTTCCTTAGCAATAAGTGCAGCCCCAAATGCTCCCATTATCCCAGCAATATCAGGTCGTACAACTTCTTTTTCCGCTAATTGTTCTAAACTTCTTAAAACCGCATCGTTATAAAATGTGCCACCTTGTACTACAATGTTATTTCCTAGTTCTTCTGGTGATTTTAGCTTTATAACTTTAAATAGAGCATTTTTCACTACAGAATATGAAAGTCCTGCAGAAATGTCTCCTACTGAGGCTCCCTCTTTTTGTGCTTGTTTTACTCTTGAGTTCATAAATACAGTACATCGAGTCCCTAGATCTACTGGTTCTTTTGCAAAAATAGCTTCCTTAGCAAAATTCTCAATTTCTAGGTCAAGAGATGTTGCAAAAGTGTCTAGAAATGATCCACAGCCTGATGAACATGCTTCATTCAATAAGATACTTTCAATAACACCATCTTTTATCTTTAAGCACTTCATATCTTGTCCGCCAATGTCTAATATAAAATCAACACCAGGACTAAAGAACTCTGCTGCCTTATAATGTGCAATTGTTTCTATTTCACCTATATCTACTTTAATTGCTGCTTTTAGCAAAGCTTCTCCATAACCAGTTACTGTAGAATTAACAATCTTTGCTTTATTAGGCATCCTACTATATAGGTCCTTTAAAGCTTTCATTGTAGAGTTAAGAGGGCTTCCTTCATTACTACCATAAAAAGTATAAAGCAAATTACTATCTTTATCTGTTAAAGCTACTTTTGTAGTTGTAGATCCTGCGTCAATGCCTAAAAAGCACTCTCCTTCATAGTTCTCAAGTTTTGCCCTAGTAACTGAATGCTCTTTATGTCTATTAACAAACTTCTCATACTCTTCTTTATCATTAAACAATCTTGGCAAGCGCTTTTTTTCAGTTATATCAACTTTATCTAGGTTATCAAGCTTGCCTATTAACTCTTTTAGTGCCAAACTATCGACTTGTTCTGCACTTAAAGCAGCTCCTAAAGCAATGAACAATTGTGAATCCTCTGGAAAAACGATTTGATCTTTATTTAGATTTAGTGTTTCAATAAACCTCTTTCTTAATTCAGATAAGAAATATAAGGGGCCACCCAAAAATGCAACATTACCTCTAATTGGTCTTCCACATGCTAGTCCACTAATTGTCTGAATAACAACTGCTTGGAATATTGATGCTGCTATATTTTCTTTTGATGCTCCTTCATTTAGTAAAGGTTGTATGTCTGTCTTTGCGAATACACCACATCTCGCTGCAATAGGATATATCGTATTATAATCTTTTGCTAGTTCATTCAATCCAGCAGCATCAACTTTCAACAAAGTAGCCATCTGATCAATAAATGATCCTGTACCCCCTGCACAGATACCATTCATTCTTTGTTCTACTCCATTAGTGAAGTATATAATTTTTGCATCTTCCCCACCTAGTTCAATTGCTACGTCTGTGTTTGGATAAAATGTATTTATAGCTTTAGTAGAGGCAACTACTTCTTGAGTAAAGGCTACACCAAGTCCATTTGATATGTTCATACCGCCTGAACCCGTAATAACTACATTTACTACTGCATTTCCTAATTCCCTAAAGACTTCGTATAATAAGAACTTTAGCTTATCTTTAATACTAGCAAAATGCCTCTCGTATTTTTTAAATATAGTATTATATTTTTTATCTAGAACTACTATTTTAATTGTAGTAGAACCGATATCGATTCCTATTAAGTATTCTTTTTGCATTTATGCTCCTCCTGAATTACTTATATGATATAACAGGTTTTTATAAAGTTTTAATTTATCACATAATTATCTACATCAATTAAGTATGTCATTTTATCATTTTTAATTCAAGTGAAATAATCAATTTTACACATTAATTTTACCAAAATAATGAAGCATGACTACTTTTGTTCTATATATTTATTTAGACTTTAGAAATTTATGATTGTAATATATTATTTTTTTTAGTAGGATGTTATAGTGTTATTTAACTCTAGGAGGCAAACAATGAGTAAAATTATAAAAGAAATACCAGGGATACTGCTTTGCGTAGCTCTTGCTGTTATATCAAAACAACTTTCTACCCTATTATCTGTTAGCAGTTTAACTATAGGAATAGTACTTGGCATAATATATGGTAATGTTGTAGGGGTTCATAAGATTTTCAAGAGCGGGACAAAGTATACTCTAAAATCCTTATTAAAGCTTGGAATTATTTTTTTAGGAGCTGACATGAACTTTGTGGCACTTTATGCGAATGGTTTAATGATATTACTATTGGCATTATTTGTTGTATTTATAGGGATTTTTTTGGCACCACATGTTGCGAAAATGTTTGGACTTAATGATAAGTTGGCAATGTTACTGGGTGTAGGATCTTCAATTTGTGGGGCTTCCGCTGTTGTTGCGACTGCTCCGGTAATTGAGGCAGACGAAAATGATACTGCTTTAGCAGTAGCTATAATCAGCCTTCTGGGCGCTGTTGGAGTAATTGTATATCCTGTAATTGGCAACCTAATCAATTTCTCAGACATTCAATATGGTTTTTGGTCTGGTAGTTCTCTACAGGGTGTTGCACATGCATTAGCAGCTGCAGGAACAAGAAATGAACTTGCTCTTGAAATGGCTACTTTTGTAAAGATGACTAGGGTCGTTCTACTAGCACCAGTTACTATTTTTCTAATAAAGTGGAATAATAAAGCGAAAACTGAGAGTCAAGGTCAAGCAAAAGTTAAGATTCCTATATATATAATTCTCTTTATTGTAACAGGGATTTTATCATCTTTAGGGTTGTTTAGCTTTAATATTGGTCAATATACATTACAAAGATGGCTTAAGCTTGCAAGTAGCGATTTAATTCTCTGGGCTATGATTGCAATGGGTATTGGCGTGGACCTAAAGAAAATCAAGAGCGTAGGTGCAAAAGCATTAATTGCTGGATCTGGTGTATTTCTAGTCATTAGTCTTTTAGCTGGAGTTTTTGTAAATTTAGCCTTTTAATATTATTTAAAATC
>CAZJHT010000003.1:0-126409 GCA_964546025.1 uncultured Clostridiaceae bacterium | reverse complement strand
CCTGCGCTGATGGTACTCGGACGGTGACGTCCCGGGAGAGTAGGTCGCTGCCATATTATTTTTATGAACCACATCTTTGATGTGGTTTTTTTATTGTCAAAAATGTATAATAAGACACAATAAGTGTATAATATAGATAAGGTTGAGATTATGAAAACTAAAACACCTTTAATAGAAGCTATTAAAGAGCATATAAGTGTTAATGCTCTATGGATGCATACCCCGGGACATCAAGGAGGCTTACTTAATAAGTCATTTTATGATTTAGAAGAGTTTGCGAAGTATGATTTAACAGAACTACCGGGACTAGGTAATCTATTTAGTAATGAAGGACCTATATATGAATCAGAGATTATAGCGTCTAAGAATGCAGGGTCTAAAAGAACTTTATACTTTACTCAAGGAGCAACGTCTGCTATATATACAATTATTACAGCTTTAGGATATGGGAAAAATGTGTTAGTGCCTTTAAATGCGCATATTTCTGTAATGAATGCTTTAATATTGTCAGGAGCTAAACCAATTTTTTATAATTATAAATTAGATCATTTCGGATTATGCGAAGAGTTTAACATCAATGAAATCAAGAATAAAATCAATTCGAATATAGATCTTGTTATTGTACAAAACCCTACATATGAAGGGAAATCGGGAGACTTGAAGGCATTAAAAAGATTATGTGAAGATAACGGAGCATATTTATTAGTTGATGAGGCACATGGAGCACATTACACGTATGATAATATGCTACCTGAATCATCATTAAGATATGGCTTAGACTTTATTGTTCAAAGTCCACATAAGACTTTACCAGCTATGACAGGAGCAGCATTATTACATATCAATAGAGAAGAACTAGTGAAGAAAATTGAAAGGCATCGAAGACTAATTCATTCAACGAGTCCTTCTTATCTAATCTTAGCATCTTTGGACGCCTTAAATGAATATTATAGTGATATAAAAGATAAAGCTTATAAAAAATTGCTAGCTAAAGTAAAAAGATTATATGATTTTATAGATAGTTTAAAAAACACATCATACTTAAAGCATGAATGGGTACAAGATTTTACTAAGTTAACGTTAATTTTTTATGCTAATCTGGAAAAAGTATCTAATATTTTTATCAAATATGGTATAATTATAGAAAAAAGAAGCAATAATACTTTTCTGCTTCTTTTGACACCATTATTAAGTGATGATGACATGAGAATTATTGAAAATGCTTTGTGTGAAGTAGAACTATTACATTATGAACAAGTAGAGACAGAAAAGGTTGTAGTTTCATCAGATAATAAAGAGTTTAGTATGAGTATTAAGGATGCTTTTTATGCTGATTCACAAAAAGTAATGTTGAGTGATGCTATTGGTACTATTAGTTCAAACTTTGTGTATGTTTATCCACCTGGCGTACCTATTCTTATACCAGGGGAAAGAATTGAAAAAAGCATAGTAAGTCTAATAAACAATAGTAGTAAAAGCGAGATTGTTGGTGTCGAAATACAAAATAACAATACTTATTTAGAAGTAATAAAATAAACTTTAGGGAGTGTCAGATTATGAAAATGGTAATTGCGATAGTACAAGACAAAGATAGTATCAAGCTTTTAGAAGAGCTTATGACAAAAGGATATAGAGCTACTAAATTATCTAGTAGTGGTGGTTTTTTAAGATCAGGAAACACAACATTATTAATTGGTGTAGACGAAGAGAAAGTTTCTGATATTATAGAGATAATAAAAGAGACATGCCACTCAAGAGAGCAGTTAGTAACACCAATGTCTCCAGTTGGAACCACAGGCACTGAGTCATTCTTACCTTTCCCTGTTGAGGTAGTTGTAGGTGGAGCTACGATATTTGTATTGGATGTTGCTGAGTTCCATAAGGCTTAAAAATGCTTTGGGCACAAATAGAAAGTCATGACAAAGCTAAGAATATATTGCTACAACAATTTAGGGCAGGCCGAATTGGTCATGCCTATCTTTTTGTTGGGAAAAAAGGAATTGGCAAAAAATTAGTAGCAAAAGCTTTTGCCAGTGAAATACTAGAAGACAATAGACAGGATTTAGTATCAGAAAATAAGCATCCTGATTTTAAGTATTGGAATACCGATACCAAAACATTTGGGGTGTCTATTGTTAGGGATGTTCAAAAAGGGCTACATTTTTCTCCGACACAAGCAAAAAGAAAAGTGGTTTTGATTGATGATGGTGAGAAACTAACTACTCAAGCACAGAATGCTTTGCTAAAAATATTAGAGGAGCCTCCTAAAGATACAGTGATAATTGTTTTAACAGAATCATTGGCTAAAATGCTTCCAACTATAATATCACGGTGTCAAATTGTGAGGTTTGCACCACTCGACAAGGAAAGCATACTTAAAATAATAGATATGGAAAACTTAAGCATAGCTGAAGAAACTCTCTTGGTCCAATTAGGGAGAGGGAGTGTCAATAACACGACAAAAATAATAGCAGAAGAAAACTTGTCAGAGCTAGTATCATACATAGAGAGTTTTTTTAAAGCTGCAAATAGAAGAGATAGAATAATGCTACAAAAGATGGCAGATGAGATTTCAAATAAGAATGTTGACCTATTTTTAGAAGCTATGGAAACAGTATGTGAACTAGCACTGAGAAGAAGCCCTGACCTAGGAAAGATAATTGGTGAATATAAAGATTATCTTGAAAGAATGGATTATGATTATATTTCTCGGGGGTGTAGGGCAATTTTAAAGGCTAGAAGCGATTTAGATAAATACATTAATAAACAACTTATTTTAGAAACATTATTTATAGAACTATTGGAGGTATATCATGATTAAAGTAACAGGTATAAGATTTAGACCTGCCAGCAAAATATATTATTTTGACCCTGATCAGTTTAGCTTAGAAGAAGGTCAAGGTGTGATTGTAGAAACTGCTAGGGGTCTTGAGCTTGGTTTTGTAGTTATTCCAGAGAAAACTGTAAAAAAAGTAGACATTGTCACTCCATTGAGAAAAGTGATACGTATAGCTACTAATGAAGATTTAGAAAAACTTGAGCAAAATAAAAGTAAAGAAAAAGAAGCATTTGAAATATGTGATGAGAAGATTAAAGATCACAAACTAGAAATGAAGCTAGTAGATGTTCAATATGCTTTTGATGAAAGTAAGATTGTCTTTTTCTTCACAGCAGATGGACGAGTAGATTTTCGTGATTTAGTTAAAGATCTTGCGGCAGTGTTTAGAACGAGAATAGAGTTAAGGCAAATTGGTGTAAGAGATGAGGCAAAAATGTATGGGGGCATTGGCCCTTGCGGACGAGAACTTTGTTGCGCAACTCATTTATGCGAATTTGTGCCGGTATCTATAAAAATGGCAAAAACTCAGAACTTAACTTTGAATCCAACAAAAATATCTGGTATTTGCGGAAGACTTATGTGTTGCTTGCGATATGAAAATGACTATTATGAGGAAATTGAAAAAATTATGCCCCAACTGGATCAAGTAGTTTTTACACCTGATGGTAAAGGCAGAGTTATTGCAACAAATGCAATCAAACTTTCAGTTTTAGTAGAATTATTAGAAGAGAAAGTTAGAAAAGAATTTAAGGTAGAAGAAATAAAAAAGCATGGAAAATAATCTAAGTTTAGATAGAATAATGGGTACGGAAATAGCAATATTTCAAGATCCAAAAACTTTTAGGTTTAGTATTGACTCAGTCTTGATTTCTAGGTTTGCAAATATTAAGTCAAGTCAGAAAATATTAGATTTAGGTAGTGGTAATGGAGTTATTACCTTGATACTTTCGGACTTGAATAAAGATAACGAAATCACCGGAATAGAGATTAACCCATATCTTGTTCAACTAGCTAACAGAAGTATAGAATATAATAATCAAAAAAGTACAGAAGTACTGTGTGGAGACATTCGCTCCATAGAAGAAGTTTTTCCACATGAACATTTTGACATAGTGATATCAAATCCTCCTTACTTTAGCATAAATGAAGGGGAGATTAGTAAGAATAAAAACTTTGCTTTTGCCAGACATGAAGTTAATGGTACGTTGGAGGACTTTGTCTTTGCTACAAGCAAGATGCTTAAGTATAGAGGAAAGGCGTATTTTGTGTACACAAGCTCTAGAATAGTAGATTTGTTGTATTTATGCAGAGAGAATGGTTTGGAGCCTAAGAGGCTTAAATTTGTACATTCTAAGGATGATAATAATTCCAATATTTTCTTGATAGAATTAATCAAGGGTTCTGCAAAAGGTATTATCATAGAGCCAAATTTAATTATATATAGAGAAGATTCATACACTGATGAGTTATTGAATTTTATTAAAGGATGAGAAATATGTCAGGGACCCTTTATTTAGTAGCAACACCTATTGGTAATTTAGAAGATATAACTTTTAGGGCTGTTAATGTTTTAAAAGAAGTAGATATAATAGCTTGTGAAGATACTAGACACACAATCAAGTTATGTAACCATTATAATATTAAGAATAAACTTGTAAGCTATCATGAACACAATGAAGTGAGTATGTCTGAGAGCTTAATAAAAGAATTAATAGATGGAAAAAACGTAGCTATAGTAAGTGATGCTGGAACTCCAGCAATTAGTGACCCTGGCGCAGTGATTGTTAAGCAGGCTATAGAACAAGATATAAATATTAGCCCTATACCAGGGCCTAGTGCATTTGTTGCAGCACTTATTTCATCTGGTCTAGATACTACAAAGTTTACATTCTTTGGGTTTTTATCAAAGAGGAGTAAAGATAGAGCTAGTCAGCTTGAAAGTATAGCAAAGTTTATGACTACTGTAATTCTTTACATATCTCCACATAGCTATAAAAATGACATATCAGATTTATACAAGTATTTAGGAAGTAGGAAAATTGTTGTAGCTAGAGAAGTAACAAAAATTTATGAAACGTTTTTGCGCGGGGAGCTAGGTGCTGATATTATCCAAAATTATGAGCCTCGTGGAGAAATATGTGTTGTCATAGAAGGCAGTAGGGAAGAAATAAAAAATGAAGATAATCCTTTGCTCGAAGTATCAATTGGCGAACACTTGGAATTTTATTTAAATCAAGGAGTTAGTAGAAATAAAGCAATGAGGCTGGTAGCCAAGGAAAGAAAACTCAGTAAAAACGAGGTGTATGATTTAATTTTAAATGAAAAAAAAGGCTGAAAAGAATCTCAGCCTTCTTAATACAAGTATTATTCTTGTTCTAGTTTATTTGACATTGCTTCAATGCACTCTTTACAAATCTTTCTACCCATGTGTATCTCTACGTCATTTGCATTACCGCAGAATAAGCAAGCTGGGGCATACTTTTTTAAGATGATACTATCATCATCAACATAAATCTCTACGTAATCTTTTACTTTGATGCCCATAACCCTGCGAAGCTCGATTGGTAATACTAAGCGACCTAGATCATCGATTCTTCGGACTATACCTGTAGCTTTCATAATGATCTCTCCCTAAAATTATTGTGGTTGTCAAACCTCAAGTATAAGTATACATACTAGCTAGAAAAATGTCAATTAGTAAATTCTAAAAAAGGAATAAGTTGGATAAATAAAAGTGATTTATGGAGGAAAAAATGCAATTTATAGATACTCATGTACATTTAACAGATGACAGATTCAAGGATGATATAGAAAAAGTTATAGATAATGCAGTTAAGAATAGTGTCAAAACAATGATAAATATTGGAGCAGATCTAGATACCTCTAAAAAGGCTGTATATCAAACAAAGATGCATGATATGCTCTATAGCGCAGTAGGATTTCACCCTCATGGTGCCAAAAACATCGAAGAAAAGGACTATCTTGAGCTTATTGAATTATTAAGTGAAGATAAAGTATTAGCAATAGGAGAGATTGGATTAGACTACCATTATGACTTTTCACCTCGAAAAGTTCAACAAGAAGTGTTTAAAAAGCAGATGGAAATAGCTAAAATGTATAAATATGCAGTGGTAATCCATAATAGAGAGTCACATGAGGATGTTTATAATACATTAAAGGAGTTTGAGGGAGAAGTTAGTGGGATTATGCATTGCTATTCAGGCTCTTATGATATGGCGAAGAGATTTATAGATTTAGATTATTACATTTCAATTGCGGGCCCAATTACTTTTAAAAATGCAAGAAAATTGCCAGATGTCGTAAAAGGTGTTCCTTTAGATAGACTGCTTATTGAAACGGATTGTCCATATTTAGCTCCCACACCTTATCGAGGAAAGCGAAATGAACCCGCTTATGTAGTTGAGGTTGCTAAAAAAATCGCAGAAATTAGAAACATGAGTTTGGAAGAAGTAGCAGAAGTAACTACAAGAAACGCACAAAAAGCTTTTAGATTTGAGGTGTCTTAATGGGCTCTTTACAATCTTTGACTTATATTAACGAGCTTATGAGTAAACATAATCTTTCATTTAAGAAAAGCCTTGGTCAAAACTTCTTAATTGACAAGAATGCTTTAGAAAGAATCATACTTGAAGCAGATTTGAATTCAGAAGATATAGTTTTAGAAATAGGCCCAGGTATAGGGACACTCACAAGAGCATTAGCTGCAAAGGCAAAGAAAGTCTACGCTGTAGAGATAGACCAACGCCTAATGCCTGCTTTGGCAGAGACATTGGCCGGATATAGCAACGTAAGTGTAATAAATAATGACATTTTAGAACTAGATTTATCTTTTTTACGCAATAAGCAGTTGAAAATAGTAGCCAATTTACCTTACTATATAACTACACCGATAATTTACCATTTATTAGAACAAGATTTGGATATAGAGAAAATGGTATTCTTAGTGCAAAAAGAGGTGGCTCAGAGATTCATTGCGGATATAGGCACTAAGCATTATGGAACGACAAGTGTTACCTTGCAAGCTTATGCGGATGTGAATCTTGCTTTTGTAGTGAAGCCAGTTTGTTTTATTCCACAACCAAATGTAGAGTCAGCTGTAATAAGCATAGTGCCAAAGTCAAATATTGATTATGATGTGAATCTTTTACAAAGAGTAGTAAAAAAAGCTTTCCTACAAAGAAGAAAGAAAATCATTAATGCTTTGTCAGCAAAAGGTGATTTAGAATATAGCAAAGAACAATGGAGCCGTATTTTAGCAAAAAGTGCTATAGTAGAGGATAAAAGACCCGATAGTATATCAGTAGAAGAGTATTTAAGAATTGTCTTAAATATTTAACTGTTAGAATAAATTATGAGGAGAGTGAAAAGTGAAAAACAAAAGACATGCTGCAATTCTTGAAATTATTAGTGATAAGCAAGTTGATACTCAAGAATTTCTTTTGCAAGAGCTTAAGGAGAAAGGCTTTACTGTAACACAAGCAACTGTTAGTAGAGATGTAAAGGATTTGGGACTTGTTAAGCTTAAAGGTAAAGATGGCGGATACTACTACGCGCATGTAAACAGTCATATTCCTGGCAGTAGAATGGAGAGAATGATTCAGCTATTGAGAAATGCTGTGACAGGTGTAGATAGTGTGAATAACCTAGTAGTAGTAAAAACTCTTACAGGAAGTGCTAATACTGCAGCAGAGGCAATTGACTCATTGCATAATGAGCATATTGTAGGATCTTTAGCTGGAGACAATACTGTTTTAATCATTTTAAGAAACGAAGAAGAAGTACCTGATTTTGTAGCGAAGATTCATCAGTTCATTAGTTAACCTCGAAAATTTGTGTTATTACAATAAATATGCTATAATCAAGTGTAATAATTATATAGGGGTGATTGAGTTGCCATCAGCAATTAAACGAATCAGAATGGATCTAGAGAACCATTTGGGTAGTAGGATAAAACTCAAGGCAAACCGTGGTAGAAAAAAAACAGTAATAAGAGAAGGGGTACTAGAGAGGACATATCCTCATGTTTTTACAGTTAGATTAGATCAGTCTAAATCTTCAATACCTAGAGTATCTTATAGCTATATCGATATTTTAACTGAGAATATAGAGTTTGAATATTTAAATTAAAGCCCAACGAGAGGGCTTTTTTTTATTCCTAAATTTATGATTAATGGTATACTTTTATTGAAGCGAGGAATAAATATGATTAAAATCTTAGCACCAGCAAAAATCAACTTAGGTTTAGAAGTAGTGGGCAAAAGAAATGATGGTTATCATTTACTAGATACAATATTTGCACAAATAAACATGTATGATGAGCTTATAATAAAAAGAACAGAGAGTAAAAAGCTAAAAATAACTTCAAATATAGATATTCCTTTGGGGAACGCAAACTTAGTATGGCAGGCGTTAAATGCGATAGGCGTTAGTAGGGGTTTTGAAATACATATTGAAAAAAGAATACCAGTAGGTGGAGGATTAGGTGGTGGTAGCTCAAATGCCGCTGCTATCTTAAGAAATGCATCAGTATTTGGCATTGATATTCAAGAAGAAAAAATTAAGTCCATTTCCTCAAGTTTAGGAGCAGACGTATACTATTGTTATAAAGGCGGTATTATGAGAGGGCGAGGAACTGGAGATACTCTTGAACCGATAACTGCAACTTTTTTTCCAAAAATTGCAGTTTTGCCCCAAAACACACACGCTAGTACTAAAGAGGTTTTTTCAAACTATATTTCAGAAGATTTTTCTGGAAGCATGAATGGTATACAAAAGGCACTTGAAGAAGATGACTTTTGCCTATTTACTTCAAGTATTGCTAATAGTTTAGAAAGCTCATTTTTGAAAATATTTCCCAGATACAAAAAAATAGTTAATTCACTGAGAAATTTAGGCTTTTGTGTACAATTATCTGGTAGCGGAAGCACCTTTTATGTGGTATTACGTAGTGAAAATGATATAATAAAGCTAAAGAATTATTACCAAAACGAATTTATTGTTTGTGATTTGCTAATAAATAGTAATAAAACAATGTTTGATAGTTGCAAAAGGAGGTAGTTTGATGATAGATAAGAATATGAAACTAGAAGTCAACGAGTATAAGCCACTGAGAGAGGTAGTTTTTGATGTTGTCAGAAAATCTATTCTTGAAGGTAGATTTTCACCTGGGGAAAGGCTTATGGAAACTCAGCTAGCAGAGGATTTAGGTGTTAGCAGAACACCTGTGAGAGAGGCTATAAGAAAATTAGAACTGGAAGGTCTCGTTGTTATGGTTCCACGTAGAGGGGCTTATGTTGCTAGTTTAAGTGTTAGAGATATTTCGGAAACGTTTGAAATACGAGCAGCTTTAGAAGGGTTAGCTGCGAGTTTAGCTGTAGAGAAAATAACCCCGGAAGAGTTAGAAGCTATGGAAGTAAATGTACATAAGATGAGCCAGTGTATTGATAAAAAAGAAGTGGGAAAAATTGCTGAAATCGATGAGGAGTTTCATGATATCTTGATTAAAGCAGGAAGAAATGAAAGGCTTTCTCAGATGATTAGCTCATTGCGAGAACAAATAAAGAGATTTAGGGAAGCAAGTTTGACAAACCCTCAAAGACAAAGTTTAGTTTTAGGAGAGCATAGACAAATTTTGGAGGCTATTGCAGATAGAGACCAGAGAAGAGCACAGGTTTTAGTTGAGGAGCATATATCCAATTCTGAAGATAGTTTGCTAAACGCAATTATGGAGAGCGATTTAATACAGGAATAGTTAGAGGTGTATAATGGCTAAATGGAAAAGAAGTGAACGAGTAGGTGCTATTGTTGAAAAACTGTTAGGATCGCCAGGTGAACTCTATACTTTAGGGGACTTTTCTAAAGAGTATAATGCTGCCAGATCTACAATAAGTGAAGATATTGCTATCGTAAGAGATGTTTTAGAAGAAGTAGGGCGTGGTAAAGTAATAACAACAGCGGGTCCATCAGGCGGAGTAAGATACTTGCCTGGAATAGCAGAATGGAAAATGAGGAAATTATTAGATGATTTAGTAGAAGAGCTGTCAAAACCACACAGGATACTGCCAGGAGGATACTTGTACATGACTGATTGCATTTACAACCCACGGATCTGTAATCAGCTTGGGGAATTATTTGCTAATTATTTTCTTGAAGAGTCACCTGATGCAGTTGTTACAGTAGAGACAAAAGGAATTCCTTTAGCTATGGCGACAGCATATTTTTTGAATGTACCAGTTATTGCAGCAAGAAGAGATCATATAATTACTGAAGGAACATCTATGAGTATCAATTATGTTTCAGGTTCATCAAGAACAATTCAAACTATGGCTTTAGCCAGAAGATCATTAAAAAATGTTGAAAAAGTCTTAATTATTGATGATTTTATGAGAGCTGGCGGGACTATTAATGGCCTGATGGAGCTGATGGAAGAGTTTGATGTTAAAGTGGTTGGAGTTGGAGTTTTATTAGCTACAAAAGAGCCAACAAAGAAACTTGTAGATAAGTATGTATCATTTATGGAGTTAGACAGAGTTGATGTAGATAAACAAGAAATTTCTTTGAGAGTTTCCAATATTTATTAAATTTTATAAACTAAGTAATTTATAGCAGGAAATTGACGAGTTATATAGAATATTTAGGAAATGTACCAAAGAAAGGACTAGATTAATGCACATTACTGAGGTTCGCATACGCAAAGTAGATGATTCTGGGCGCATGAAGGCAATAGCATCTGTAACATTTAATGAGCTATTCGTAATTCATGACTTGCGTGTAATAGAAGGCAACGACGGATTTTTTGTAGCAATGCCGAGTCGGAAAATGCCTAATGGTAGTTACAAAGATGTTGCACATCCAATCTGTTCGAAAATGAGAGAGCTAATTCATGATACTATAATGATGGAGTATCGAAGCATTCCTGAAGCTAGTGCTTCAGAGTAAGGATAATAGGTTAAGAAAGGGATTATGCCTTTTCTTAACCTATTTTTTCAGAGAGATTATTATAACAAAGATATTTTGCGAACACTTTTGCTATAATATTAATATATGAGTTAACAAAATGGAAAGGAGAGTATGATTTAGTCTATGACTATATCATACAAGGATATTATGAAGAGAAAAATAGTTGCTCTGATCTTGGCAGCAGGAAAAGGTACTAGAATGAAATCAGACTTAAATAAGAATTTACATATGTTAAGAGGGAAAGAAATCATAAGATATGTAATAGATGCAGCTAAGGTTGCTGGGGCTAATGATATAGCTTTGATAATTGGTAATGACGCTGAAATTATGAGAGAAAGATTAGGGGAAGATTATATATATGTATACCAGCATGAACAGTTAGGAACTGGACATGCTGTTATGCAAGCAGAAGATTTCATAAAGAATAACATTGATTCTGATATTATGATCTTACTCGGAGATGGTCCTCTCATTACAAAGGAATCACTAGAAAAAATGTTACTTGCTCATCAAGATGGCGCTGATGCAACACTTTTAACTGCAGTAAAAGAAAACCCTTTTGGTTATGGAAGAATAATAAAATCAGAAGAAGGCCATATTGAAAAAATTGTTGAAGAAAAAGATGCAAGTAAAGAAGAAAAGCTAGTAAAAGAAGTTTGGACTGGATTGAGTTGCTATACTGGAGAGGCTTTACTTGAGAGTATTAAGAAGATTGACAATAAAAATGCACAAAAGGAATATTATTTAACTGATACAGTGAAATATTTAAGTGGAGTTAATAAAACTGTCAAGGCTGTGTATATTAATGATGAAAAAGAAACATTGAATATTAATGATAGACTAGCGCTTTCAAAAGCTGAAAAGCTACTGAATCAAGAATATCTAGAAGAATTAATGTACTCTGGTGTAACCATCATAGATCCCTTAACAACGATTATAGAGAGAGATGTGAAAATAGGCAGAGATACAACAATTTTACCTTTTACATATCTCACTGGAAGTAGTACAATAGGTATGAATTGTGAGGTAGGCCCTTATACTCATTTAAATAACTGTGAAATTGGAGACAATACAACAGTTAATAGGTCCAGCTTGTTCTCAGCAAATATAAAAAACAATGCTACAATTGGCCCATACTCTTATATCAGGCCAAATACTGTAGTAGAGAATGGTGCAAAAGTAGGACAATTTGTAGAAGTCAAAAATTCTATAGTAGGTAAGAATTCAAAGATACCTCATCTTACCTATGTAGGAGATACAAGAATCGGTGAGAGAGTGAATTTAGGCGCAGGAACTATAGTCGTTAATTATGATGGTTTTAACAAATATGAAACTATTATTGAAGATGATGCTTTTGTAGGTTGTAATGTGAATTTAGTGGCCCCAGTTAGAATTGGGAAAGGTTCATTAGTGGCTGCGGGTTCAACTATAACAAAAGATGTTCCAAGCAATGCGCTAGCAATTGCAAGAAGTGTGCAAGTGAATAAAGATTTTTGGGCGAAAAAGAGAAGAGATATGAGGGAAAACTTAAGAAAATAAAGCTAGTTATGGAGGGCTTTGATATGGACATTCAAAAGAAACTTAAAATTTTTACTGGTACAGCACACCCTGAATTAGCAAAAGAAATTACAGAGTGTTGTGGGTTAGAACTTGCTAAAAGTAGTCTATTAAGATTTAGTGATGGCGAGAAAAGTGTTCAAATTGATGAAAGTGTAAGAGGGTGCGATGCATTTATAATCCAGCCTACACATATGCCAGCAGCAGAACATTTAATGGAAGTACTTATTTATATCGATGCTTTAAAGAGAGCATCTGCTAAATCAGTAACTGCAGTTATACCATACTTTGGTTATGCCAGACAGGATAGAAAGACAAAGGCAAGAGATCCAATCACAGCAAAATTGGTTGCTAATATAATTTCTGTAGCAGGTGCAGATAGAGTCTTAACTATGGACTTACATGCAGACCAGATCCAAGGTTTCTTTGATATCCCTGTAGATAATCTGTTTTCAAGGAATATTTTTGCAGAGTATTTCATAGACAAAGGTTTTAAAAACAATGATGATGTTGTAGTAGTAGCTCCAGACCATGGTGGGATTGTAAGGGCAAGACATCTAGCAGTAGCACTTAAAGCTCCACTAGCAATTATTGACAAAAGACGCCAAAAGGCTAATCAAGCTGAAGTTATGAATGTTATAGGTGATATAAAAGGGAAAAAGGCTATAATGATAGATGACATAATTGATACAGCAGGGACATTGACAAAAGGTGCTCAAGCTCTAAAAGACCTTGGAGCAGAAGAGGTATATGCAGCTTGCGTTCATCCTGTTTTATCAGGACCAGCAATAGAAAGGGTAAAAGATAGTGCTCTAAAGGAATTGGTTGTATCTAATACGATTCCTTTGAAACCAGAGGCTAGAGAGATTGAGAAAATTAAAGTTTTATCAGTTGCATGTGTTTTCTCAGATGCAATAACAAGAATTTTTGAGGAAAGATCAGTTAGTGCATTATTCAACTAAGCTAATTATAAAGCTAAAGAAGCCGGCTAACCGGCTTCTTTTTTAGACAAAAGGGGTTTTAGATGTGAAATGTATAGTAGGCCTGGGAAACCCAGGGAAGAAATACGAAGGAACTAGGCACAATTTAGGGTTTAATGTTATTGCAAAAATTGCAGAAAAACTAAATGTTGATACAACTCAACAGAAGTTTAATAGTATCTTTGCAAAGACTCAAGTTAAGGGAGAGACAATACTTTTGGTTCAGCCTCTGACATTTATGAATAGAAGTGGACAAGCAGTAAGAGAAGTGGTAGATTTTTATAAATTAGATATGGATGATTTATTAGTTATTTATGATGATAAAGATTTTAATATCGGTCAAGTAAGACTTAGGAAGCAAGGAAGTGCTGGTGGGCATAATGGAATAAAATCTATTATTAATTCTTTAGGAACTAATGAGTTTAATCGGATGAGGCTAGGCATTGGAGCTCCAGAGTATGATCAAATAAATCATGTGTTAAGTAAGTTTTATCCTGAAGAGCAAAAGGTTATTGATAAGGTAATAGATCATGCAGCTGAAGCAGTGATATACTTTGCTAATAATACAATGGATAATACAATGAACAAATATAATATAGATATCAGTGAGTAAGAAAGGCAGTAATTATGCATGGTATATTAAAGCAAATAGAAAAACTAAATACATATAAAGATCTTGAGAAAGAATTGAAAATGTGTACAGGGGAACATGCAGTATTTGGAGTAACAGGCGCACAGAGATTTGCTTTGGTGGCTGCTCTTGTAAAGAATATCCAAAAAACAACTGTGATTGTTGCAAGCAATGATAAGCAAGCTATTTCATGGATTAATGAACTAGAGGAGATTTTTCCCAAGCAAGTGTTCTACTTCCCAGAAAGCAAATTGAGGATGCAAAGTTTACTATTTGCAGATAGCCATGATATTAATAAGCTAAGAATACAGGCACTTTGCGCTATGGAAAAAGAAAGAAGCATTATTGTAACAACTGTTACTGCTATTACACAGAAAATTCCAAGTCCTAAATTAATAGAAGAATTGTCTTTGAGTATTAACACTGGAGAAGAAGTAAATCTTACAAGTTTAATAGAAAAACTAATACAAGCAGGATATGAAAGAAAAATTCAGGTAGAGGATAAAGCGCAGTTTAGTGTTAGAGGCTCAATAATAGATGTTTTCCCAATAAATTATTCAAATCCGGTTAGAATAGAGCTTTTTGGAGACGAGATTGATTCAATTCGATATTTTGAAGTAAGCAATCAAAGAACTGTTGAAATTACAAACTACGTAGAGATACTTCCTGCAAGTGATCTTGTGCTAAATTACGAAAACTACGAGCAAGGTATAAAGCTTCTAGAAAGTGAAATTGATAATAGTTTAGCAAGTGATAGTAATAATCCCATGTCTTTAACGTGGAAACAAGATCTTTCTAGTATAAAAGAGAAGAGTATTAGTCAAAAGCATAGTCCGTATGCTTATTACTTTCTAGATAATGTAGTAACTTTATTCAAACACTCAAGAGCAGATATCCTAACCATATGGGATGACCCTATACGTTTAGAAGAAAAAAACAGGGATTTTATTGAAGAAATAAAACATGATCAGACTTTATTGAAGTCGCAAAAAAAAGCTTTTTTGGAATATGAGAATTTAGTGGAAGATGCAAGAAATTTAGGGTGTATATTAACATTGTCATTGTTGACAAGAAAATCAAAGGGTCATCAACCAGAAAAGATACACACGTTTATTTCTAAAGAAGCAAATCATTATCATGGGCAAATAAATTTTTTGGTAAAAGATATTCGTGATTGGATTAAAAATGGGTTCTCAGTTATCTTGTCAATTGACAAAAACAATATAGAAAGAGTCAAAGAGTATTTTTCAGAAGAGCACTTTGATGTTTTAGAAAAAGATATTATTGAATCTGAGTTGCCAAAAAATACTCTTGTGATTTCCTCAACGGGAATGATGCAAGGGTTTGAAATACCGGAGTTAAAACTAGTTTTATTAACAGAAACTGAGATATTTGGGCAACCAAAGAAAAGGAAACATAGGTTTGATTCTGACGAGAAAGCACAGAAGAGGCTGCTAGATTACAGAGAGCTAGAAGTCGGAGATTATGTAGTTCATGTATCACATGGAATAGGTATTTACCAAGGAATAAGAACTATGGAGATTAACCAAGTTCAAAAAGATTATCTTTCAATTAGATATAAGGGGAAAGATAGACTGTATGTTCCAATAGATCAGATTCACTTAGTGCAAAAGTATGTAGGTGCAGAAGGACATAAACCTAAGGTTTATTCTTTGGGAACAAGTGAATGGCAAAGAGTAAAGTCACGGGTAAAACAATCTATTCAAGATATGGCTAAAGAGCTACTTGTACTTTATGCAGAAAGAGAAAAAGCTAAAGGGTATGCATTCCCTGAAGATACAGAGTGGCAAAAAGACTTTGAAGAAAGTTTTATTTATCAAGAGACACAGGACCAAATAAAAGTAACAGAAGAAATTAAGCATGATATGACAAGTGATAAGCCTATGGATAGGTTGCTATGTGGTGATGTTGGGTTTGGTAAAACAGAGGTAGCTTTAAGAGCAGCTTTTAAAGCTGCTACATCTGGAAAGCAAGTTGCAATTCTTGTACCAACAACCATATTAGCTCACCAACATTATCAAACATTAATAGATAGAATGAGAAAGTTTCCTATTAATATTGCAATGATGAGCCGCTTTAGATCTAAGAAAGAAAATGATAGTACAATAGATAAACTAAATAGAGGCTTAGTAGATATCGTTGTAGGCACACATTCATTGCTAACAAGTAGGTTAAAGTTTAAGGATTTAGGGCTGCTTATTATAGATGAAGAACAAAGATTTGGGGTAAGACACAAAGAAAAAATAAAGGAACTGAAAACAAATATTGATGTATTAAGTCTTAGCGCTACACCTATACCAAGGACATTACACATGTCAATGGTGGGTATGCGAGACTTAAGCATTATCGAAACACCACCATCAAATAGATATCCTATACAAACTTATGTAGTAGAATATCAAGATAGAGTTGTTGAGGATGCAATAAAAAAAGAAATAGAGAGAAATGGACAAATCTATTACTTACATAATAGGGTCAGAGATATCGAGCATGTAGCTGCAAAGCTTGAAAGAATAATCCCAGAGGCGAGAATAGCTGTAGGTCATGGGCAGATGGGGGAACGGCAGCTAGAAAAAATAATGATTGATTTTCACAATCAAGAATATGATGTTTTAGTTAGCACAACAATTATTGAAAGTGGGATTGATATACCAAACGTTAACACTTTAATTATCGATGACGCTGACAATTTAGGCCTTGCTCAGCTATACCAGATTAGAGGAAGAGTGGGCAGAACTGACAGGCTAGCATATGCCTATCTTACATATAAAAGAGATAAGGTTTTATCTGAGGTAGCAGAAAAAAGGCTTAATGCAATAAAAGAGTTCACAGAATTAGGTTCTGGTTTTAAAATTGCTTTAAGGGATATGCAAATCAGAGGTGCAGGCAATATTTTAGGTCCAGAACAAAGTGGATTCATGATTCAGGTAGGTTATGACTTGTATGTGCAATTGCTAGAAGAAGCTGTGAATGATCTAAAAGGGATTATTACAAAAGAAAAACTAGAAGTAGATATAGATTTAGGTGTTAATGCGTTCATTCCAGATAGATATATTGCTAGTTCTGAACAAAAAATTGAAATGTACAAGAAGATTATAGCCATAAAAAAAGAAGAAGATGCATTTGATGTAATGGATGAGTTGATAGATAGATTTGGAGACCCTCCAATGGCAGTCAGAAATCTAATATTAATATCAGAGATTAAATCTCTAGCAGAAAAGCTTTCAATAAAAGAGATTAAAGGAAAAGGATTGAAAGTGGAGCTTATCTTTTCGCAAGACTCAGCTGTTTCTCCTGTGGCTATTCAGAAAGTTTGGGAAGAGAACCGTGAGAATCTTGAGGTTATTCCTGATGATAATCAAGTGAAGATGAGGTTGCGCTACTCAGAAAACATTTCCCCTGAGAAGCAATTAAATAATCTTAAAAGTGTCATAGAAAAAATAGACTTTGATAGTAACTAATATTAAGCTGAATTGTTTGTAATGAACATAGTATTTGGTATAATAGTCATGCTGTTAAAGTATTGGGTGGTGTATTGATGGAAAGTAAAAAGAAATCTTCTTTTATAAAGAATGCTGCTATTTTATCCGCAGCTGGAATATTATCAAGGATGCTAGGGGCTCTCTATAGAATACCTTTGTACCGCTTGATATCAAACGAAGGCATAGGTCTTTATCAAATGGGATACTATGTTTATAATGTTTTACTGTCAATTTCAGCAACAGGCATTCCAGTTGCCATATCAAAACTAGTAGCAGAAGAAATATCAAAAGAAAGAGTTGGGGAAGCACGAAGGGTTTTTAAAGTCGCTACGACTCTACTGACTGGTATCGGGCTTTTTGCAACAATACTCTTACTGTTCTCTGCTTCTTTTATTGCGAATAACTTAATTGGTGAACCAAGAGCATATTATCCTTTGATGGCAGTTGCTCCAGCTATAGTAGTTGTTGCACTTATGGCTTCCTACAGAGGATTTTTCCAAGGACTTCAAAGTATGTGGCCAACAGCCATTTCTCAGTTTTTTGAGCAAGTAGCAAGAGTGATAACAGTTTTAGTACTAGCCTATTATTTCGCAAATATTAATGCCCCAGTTGAATATTCTGCTGCAGGTGCTTCATTTGGGCCGGTTATAGGTGCGTTAGCTGGATTAGTGGTTGTCTTAATGGTTTATTTTAGACAAAGAAAATCTATAAATGATTTAACTTCAAAGTATCCCGAAGTGTCAAACCGAACAAACAAGCAGTTAATTAAAAGAGTGCTACAGTTTTCTATACCTATAACAATTGGTGCAATGATAATGCCAGTGATGAGTGGAATTGACACTTTCTTGGTTCCAAGGAGGCTTCAAGTAGCTGGAATAGCAGTCGAAAATGCTACAAGAATGTATGGTGATTTAACAGGTGCAGCCATTCCTTTAATAAACTTACCATCAATGCTAGCAGCTGCTCTTGCGACGAGTCTTGTACCATTAATTTCACATGCTAGTTCTAAAGGTAGGTGGAAGGAAGTTCAGAAAAACTCACAAATGGCAATAAAATTCATTCTGTTAATAGGAATACCTGCTGGCTTTGGACTAAGCATATTGTCAAGTCAAATTGTACAGCTATTGTATGGTAGTACAAGTGCGGCATCCATATTAGAGATTGTGGCTTTTGCAGTAATATTTTTAACCCTTCATCAAACTTGTTCAGGTATCTTACAAGGGCTTGGGCATACAGGGATACCAGTTAGGAATTTGCTTATAGGGGGTATAGTAAAGGTCATTTTCAACTTTACACTTACTGCGATACCAGCAATTAATATACATGGAGCTGCAATTGGCTCAATAGCTGCTTATGGAGTTTCTTCTGCACTAAACTTAAAGGCAGTTTGTGATTTGACAAATACGAAGATTGATTTTAGAAACATGGCAATTATGCCACTAGCCTCAGCATTAGGTATGTCAATAGTTGCTCATTTTGGATATTCATTTGTTAGCAATCTTGGTTTGGGAAATACTCTATCAACGCTTTTCGCAATAGGAAGTGCGGGAGTTGTATATGTAGCGATGCTTTTCATACTAAAAGTTTTTAGTGTGCAAGAATATGAAATGATCCCATTTATAGGCAAGAGAACATCTCCATATCTGCTAAAGTTACGACTATTGAGGGAGTAAAATGAAAATACAAATAATTGGTTTAGGACCAGGAAATTTTGATGATTTAACATTAAGAGCATATAATTTATTGCAAGATGAAACGCATTTGATTCTCAGAACAGCTAAGCATCCTTTAGTTAATGAGTTCTCATTGCGAGGTATTGAATATACCAGTTGTGACAAGTTTTATGTTACTGCAATGAATTTTGATGAAGTATATGAAAATATTACTGAATATATTATTAGCAAAGCAAGAGAGCATCAAGTTGTGCAATATGCAGTACCAGGAAATCCACTAGTTTTAGAGTCAACAGTGGATCGGTTAATTGAAAAGGCAAGAGAGGAAGATATCGAGATTGAGATTATTTCTTCAGTTAGTGCTCTTGAAGCTATAAGTGCATCTCTTAAGGTTAGTCAGGCAAAGGGTCTAATTGTTCTAGATGCACTAGATATGCCTGAAAAGGAATTTTATGTTGGCCAAGAGTTAATTATTACACAAACTTTTAATAAACTCATAGCTAGTGATTTGAAACTGCATTTATTAGATTTATATCCTGCTGAGACTAATGTTATAATAATACAAGCAGCAGGAATTACTGATCAAGAAAAGATTATTAAGACACAATTAGCAGAGTTAGATTGGCATGACTTTAACCATCTGACTAGTGTTTATGTTCCAAAGACAAATGTTAGTGATAGTTTTTATGACTTGATTAAGATTGTGAGAGATTTAAGATCTCCATCAGGGTGCCCGTGGGATAAAGAGCAAAGTCATGAATCCTTACAAACAGCACTGCTAGAGGAGGCTTATGAAGTTTTAGAAGCGATTCAATTAGGAGATATGAATGGCTTATGTGAAGAACTTGGTGATTTATTATTGCAAATTGCTTTTCATGCAGTCCTTGCAGATGAGGCTGGTTATTTTAACTATAAAGATGTTGTAAATAGTATAGTAAAGAAAATGATTAGAAGACATCCTCATGTTTTTGGAGATACTAAAGCAAGTACTTCAAAAGAGGTTCTAAAGAACTGGGAGCAAATAAAGCTAGAAGAAAAAGAAGAAATAAATCCAAGTATGATGGATAATATTCCATCAACCTTGCCAGCTTTGCTTCAAGCTGATAAGATACAAAGGAGAGCTGCTAGAGTAGGATTTGATTGGGATAATATTGATGATGTATGGGCGAAAGTCGAAGAAGAAATTAATGAGCTTAAGAGTGCAGAAAAAACCGAGCATTTAGATGAATTAGGGGATGTTTTGTTTGCTGTAGTGAATCTTGCTAGGTTTATTAATGTTGATGCAGAATCTGCTTTAATAAGTACCATTAGAAAGTTCAAAAAAAGATTCAGATACATCGAAGAACAAGTTAAAAAGCAAAATAAAGAATTTGAAGATTATACATTAGAAGAATTAGACGAATACTGGAATCAAGCTAAAGAGCTATAAATAGGAGGAGTTAGTATGAGCAAAATGAGTATTGAAGAGAACAATCCAGTAATTAATAAGAGTGCATTAGTTAAACGAGTTTCTGATAAGTTAGATATGACTAACAAATTAGTAAATGAAGTCGTTAGTGCAACTTTTGACGAGATTACTGATTGCGTTGCTGAAGGTGTAAGTGTGAGACTTGTAGGGTTTGGGACATTTGAAAGAAGGTTGCGAAGAGGCCGTCAAGGTCATAATCCAAGAGATCCAGAAGAAAAAGTATATATTCCTGCTCATTATGTACCATCTTTTAAAGCTGGCAAAAATCTTAAAGAAGCCACAAAAAAAGATTAATTTATGAGACTTGATAAATTTTTAAAAATATCTAGAATAATTAAAAGAAGAACACTAGCAAAATCTGTTTGTGATCAAGGAAAAGTAAAAATAAATGGAAGAGTTGCTAAGGCAGGAAATGATGTGGAGTCTGGGGACGAGTTAGAGATAGACTTTGGTAGTAAAGTAGTTGTTTTTGAAGTGTGCGAAACACTCAGTCACGCATCAAAAGAACAAGCAAGTACTATGTATAAAGTAAAACAAGAAAAACATGTTATTTAGGAGCTTAATAGCTCCTTTTTAGTTATATAATAATTTAATTCGCTTGCTTATGATAGATGAAAAAGGTTATTATAATAATAAGAGAGGGGTGATTGCTATGTTCAAAAAGAAAGCTAATGAATATAACTCAGCTAATAGGCAGGGTAGAGAAGTAGCAGGAGATACGAGTAGCTCTTCTTTAGCAACAAAACTAAAAAGATTTATATCGGTAGCTTTGTTATGCACATTTATCTTTTTTGCAGGCAGACTTTTCTTGCATCAACAGCAGCAATTAAACTCTCTTAATGATCAAAAATCAGAATTAGAAGAAAACATAAGAGATATACAAGATCAAACTAGGAATCTCCAAGAAGAGATAAATAGACTAAATGATAAAGATTATATTGAGCATGTAGCTAGAAACGAATATGGTATGGTAGGAGAAGATGATATAGTCTTTGTACCTGCTAGAGGAATAGGGGAATAATGAAAAATGTAGCAGTTATAGATTGTGGTAGTAATTCATTTAGACTCCTAATAGCTAGTATAAGTGATTTCACTATGGAAGAACTCTATAGAAGCCATATTATGGTGAGACTTGGCGAATCTTTAACTAAGGATCAAGGCAAAATTGAACAAACTACAAAAACTAGGGCAATCAATGCTTTAAGGGAATTCTCAATGAGAATTAGTGAGCATAATTGCTCTGATTACTTTTGTCTTGGAACTAGTGCTTTGAGAACAGCTTATAAGGCTAAAGAGTTTATTGAAGAAGCATATATGAAAACGGGACTATTAATAGAAATAATAAGTGAAGAAGATGAAGCTTTATATAGTTATCTAGGGGCAAAGCAAAATGACGATGATCATTCAAGTGCAGTACTGGATATAGGCGGAGGGAGCACTGAGATAATATATTACCATCAGGAGAAACTTCGCAGTGCAAGTGTGTTGCTTGGCGCTGCTAGACTTAAAAGCAGTTTCTGGCCAGAAAAGCTAACACCCACTAAAGAAGAAATAAAAGATGCAAGAGAGTACATACATTCTGTTTGGTGTAAACAAAACATAGCCTCTAGTGCAATTACAGCTGCAGTAGGTGTTGCAGGTACCATAACAACATTAGCCTCAATTGAGAAGCAATTAGAAGTTTATTCTGCAAATGAAATAAATAATACAATTCTTACTTACAATATGATTAATAATGTGTTATCATATATAATGCAATTGGATGAGGAAGATAGATTTCTGTTAAAGGGAATGATTCCTCCCCAAAGAGCCAACAATATCATAGCAGGAATTCTTATATTACTTGAAACTATGAAATACTTTAAATTAGACAAAATTAAAGTTAGATCTACATGTTTACTTGAAGGAGTAATAATAAGAAAATTTTTGAAAAATAGCATTGACAATAATATTTCTCTATGATATATTTAACATCGTCACGTCGCGGGGTGGAGCAGTTGGTAGCTCGTCGGGCTCATAACCCGGAGGTCGTAGGTTCGAGTCCTACCCCCGCCACCAAATTATAAAATAAGGCGGTGTAGCTCAGTTGGCTAGAGCATACGGTTCATACCCGTAAGGCCACTGGTTCGACTCCAGTCGCCGCCACCAAAAGTCAGTAAAGCACTTTGTGAATACAAAGTGCTTTTAATTATTATAAAGTCAAATACCACAATTTTTTGTAACTTTTTAGTCATATTTAAAGCAAGATTTGTAAGAAGGGAAATAATATGAACAAAGGAAATCTTGAAAAATTTACTGATGATTTAAAGTGTAGATTTAACTGGCCAGAAAATGGAACAATAATTATTGCTACAAGTGGTGGTCCTGATTCGGTATTCTTGTTGATTGTCATGAATGAATTATCTAAAACTGCAGGTTTTAACATTCATGTAGTACATGTTGATCATATGCTTAGAGGGGAGGATTCACTAGGAGATTCTCTATTTGTTAGTAAGCTGTCAGCAAAACTTAAAATCCCTTGCACTATCAAGAGAATAGATATCCCAAATATTATGAAAACAGAAAAAGGGTCAAGTCAAGAAGTATGTAGAAAGTATAGATTAGAGTTTTTATTTGATGAAGTGAAGAGAATTAATGCTGTAGGGTTAGCTTTTGGACATAACAAAAATGATCAAGCTGAGACTTTGCTGATTAATTTGCTCCGAGGCTCAGGAATGAATGGATTATCTGGAATGAAGACACATGAAGCTAAAAATGGTGTAGGCATATATAGGCCTATTCTTCATATTGAGAAAGAAGACATTGAAAAGTTTCTAAATGACGAAAAGATTGATTATAGATTAGACAAGTCAAACTTAGAAGATGATTATGTCAGAAATCATATAAGACACAATCTAGTTCCTGTAATTGAAAAGGAGTACAATCCTAATATTATCCAAGCTTTATATAACACAGCAAGAATAATTGATAAAGATAATGATTTTATAAACGCTTATGTGAAAAAAGTTTTTGATGCATTCTTTAGTGATGAAAAGACCGCACTAAGAGCTAAAGCGGAAAGTATTATCAGTGAAGATATAGCAATTCAATTAAGACTCGTTAGGCTCGCTTATGAAAAACTAATAGGAAATGTTGAAATGCTAACATTTAATCATAGTATTGAAATGATAGATGTGGTAAAATCTGCCCATGGGTTTTCTATAAACCTGCCAAAAAATATAGTGGCAGAAAAAATTTATGACGACTTTTACTTATATAAGAAAGGACATTTTGATAGTGATCCTCTAACTGAAGTAACAGTCCAGTTGGGAAAGCAAGTTGAGTTTTCGCAAACTATAATGACCTTTTATGAAACTAAAGATGTAAATATTGATAAAAGTGAGTATGCATTTGATAAAGAAGAACTAAGCCTACCACTCCATATAAGAACAAGAATAAAAGGTGATCGTTTTACGCCGTTTAATTTTTCTGGAACAAAGAAGATAAAAGATTTTATGATTGATGAAAAGATTCCACACCACATTAGAGATAGTGTGCCACTATTAGTAGATGACAATGGAAAGATACTTGCAGTTATTGGTTTGAGAAGATCTAATCATGCATTGATAAACGAAAGATCAAGTGAAATAATAAAGTGTAAAATCTTGGAGGTGCCAAATTGGAAAAAGATATAAGCAAAATCTTACTTACAGAAGAAGAAATTCAAGAAAAAGTAAAAGAAATGGGACAGTTAATAAGTGAGGATTACAAAGGGCAAGAAGTACTTTTAGTATGCGTACTGAGAGGGTCCATAATTTTCACCGCTGATTTAATGCGAAATATTAGTATTCCAGTGAAAGTAGACACGATTGCTGTTAGTAGTTATGGTAGTCAAACGAAGTCTAGTGGTGTTGTTCGCTTATTGAAAGATCTTGATGAAGATATTACAGGTAAGCATGTTTTAATTGTTGAAGACATAGTGGATAGTGGACTAACCTTGAAGTATTTGAGGAAGATCTTAGAACAGCGCAATCCTTCATCAATAAAGGTATGTACTTTGTTGAATAAACAAGAAAGAAGAGTACATGAAGCATGTCCAGACTATTATGGGTTTATCATTCCAGATGAATTTGTGGTAGGATATGGCTTGGACTATGATGAGCACTATAGACAACTACCTTTTATAGGAATTCTTGATCCTAAGATATATAAAGGTTAATAATCTAGTAAAACAATTGTTAGTTACAAGTAGCTATGTTAGAATATAAAAGAGTTTTTAGGTAACAGAGAGGGGGCCGCTGCGTTTGAACAAGAAAGTTCGCACAGCTAGTGTATATATATTATTAATTATAATTGCTTTGTCTCTTATTAATTACTTTACTTTAACAGGTGATGATGTATCCCGTCCAGACTACATGACATTTAATAAGCAAGTAGAAAACGGGATGGTACATTCTTTAGTTATTGAAGGTAATTATGGTAAGGGTGAATATACTGATGGATCTCAATTTGAGATATATCTACCACCAGAAGATGAAGCATTACGCAACTTGATGAAAGAAAACATTCCTAAGTTAGAATATCAGCCATCACCAGGAGCACCTTGGTGGACTGTAGCTCTTTCTTATATACTGCCTTTTGCACTAATTATTGGTGTTTGGTTCTTCTTTATAAATCGCTCACAAGGCGGAGGTAGCAAGGCAATGAGCTTTGGTAAAAGTAGGGCTAAACTACATGAAGTTTCAAGATCAAAGATTACATTTGCTGATGTTGCTGGTTATGAGGAAGTAAAAGAAGAGCTTACTGAGATTGTAGCTTTCCTTAAGAAACCAGGGAAGTTTATAGAAATGGGAGCTAGAATTCCTAAAGGTATTTTACTTTATGGACCTCCAGGTACTGGTAAGACCTATATGGCAAGAGCAGTTGCTGGAGAAGCAGGTGTACCATTCTTTAGTATAAGTGGTTCAGACTTTGTAGAAATGTTTGTTGGTGTAGGTGCTTCACGAGTACGAGACATGTTTGAAAATGCAAAGAAAAATGCACCATGTATTCTATTTATTGATGAGATTGATGCAGTAGGTAGACATAGAGGAGCAGGTCTTGGTGGCGGACATGATGAAAGAGAGCAGACATTAAACCAACTATTAGTTGAGATGGATGGCTTTGAGATTAACGAAAGTGTTATTATTATGGCTGCAACAAATAGGCCAGATATTCTTGATCCTGCATTGTTAAGACCAGGAAGATTTGATAGACAGACATTTGTTGGAAGGCCTAATATTAAAGAAAGAGAAGCTATATTGGCTATACACAGTAAGAAGAAACCTTTACATGAAAATGTTGTTTTGAATGTTTTAGCTAGAAGCACTCCTGGATTTACAGCTGCTGATTTAGAGAACCTTTTAAACGAAGGAGCACTTTTGGCAGCTAGACAAGACAAAAAGATAATTGAGATGGAAGACTTAGAAGAAGCGATAAGTAGAGTTATGGCTGGTCCTCCTAAGAAAATAAGGGTAGATAATGAGACGAGTAGAAAAATTACTGCATACCACGAAGCTGGACATGCAATAGTAGGGCACTACATGCCTCATATGGATCCGATACATACAATTACAATAATTCCTCGTGGAAAAGCTGGTGGCTTTACTATGGCATTGCCAAAAGAAGATGTCA
This sequence comes from uncultured Clostridiaceae bacterium, assembly GCA_964546025.1. Taxonomy (GTDB): domain Bacteria; phylum Bacillota; class UBA994; order PWPR01; family PWPR01; genus PWPR01. The sequence goes on along the minus strand of CAZJHT010000003.1, from coordinate 100,126 downwards.
GCTATGTTACCAGGTCTGAGTTTTATGATAGAATAGCTTATGCACTTGGCGGAAGAATCGCAGAAAAGCTTATTTTTGATGATATAACAACAGGTGCAAGTGATGATATTAGAAGAGTATCTGAGATGGCGAGAGCTATGGTAACTGAGTATGGTATGAGTGAGAGACTTGGACCAATTACATATGGACAGAAGTCAGATGAAGTTTTCTTGGGAAGAGATATTGCAAGAGAGCATATGCATAGTGACGAAGTGTCTGCTCTGATTGATGAAGAAGTGCAAAAAATTATCAATGTAGGCTATAAGAAGGCTGAAGATGTATTAAAAGAGCACATTGAACAACTACATGCAGTAGCACAGGAATTGCTAGATAATGAGATTCTTAAAGCAGACGACTTTTTGAAGTTTGTAAATGATAAGCCAAAGATTCAAACAAAATATGAAACTATTTAATTAAAGCCAGTATTATGCTGGCTTTTTTTGTTCTTATTAAGGCAAATCTTTGTTATAATACTATAAGTTAGTAATCTCAAAAAAGGAGATGTCTCAAGTGGATATTAGGGACTTACCTTTCCCTGCTACTGTAGTTGAAGTAAACAATGTAAAGTATGCACGGATGCCTGTGCGTACTCATCTGATACAATCTGGTGAAAATATTGTTGAAGTAGTTAGTAAATATACTAAAGAAGTAGTAGAGAAAGATGATATTGTTTTTATAAGTGAGAAAGCAACAGCAGCAAGTCAAGGAAGAGCATACTTCCTAGATGAGATTGACCCTAGTTTTTTTGCTAGGTTTTTATCAAAGTATGTCAAGAAGGTTCCTTATGGCATTGGGCTAGGATGCCCTCATACTATGGAGATGGCTATTAGAGAATGTGGTTTGATTAGAATTCTTTTGGCAGCTGGTGTTCATGTAATAAGTAAGAAGGTATTTAAAAGAGAAGGGGATTTTTATAGAGTAGCAGGCATGCAAGCGGCTTTAATTGATGGCCCTGTAAAATATGCTATTCCCCCATTTAACAAGATGGTAGTTTTAGGGCCCAAAAATCCCCAAGGCATCTCAGAAGACATTGCAAATGAAATAGCTTGCTATGCTTGCATAGTTGATGTTAATGATATTGCAGGGGCATGGGTTATAGGAGCTTCAAAGGGATTAGATAAAGAGTTAGTAGAAAAAATAATTGATGATAATCCTTTAGGGCAAACTGATGAGCAAACGCCGTTAGGGATTATTAGAAGACTTGATTAATAAGCAAAAAGATTAATAAAAGTTAATTTAAATATTTTATGAAAAGTCTTTTAATGGTATAATAAATATGTTAATAATTAATAGGAGGTAATAGGATGAAAAGTGATGTACAAATTGCTCAAGAAGCAAAAATGGATCCAATTGATCAAATAGCACAACAAATAGGTATTAATGAAGACGAACTAGAATTATATGGTAAGTATAAGGCTAAAGTTAATCTTAAAATTTGGGATAGAATTAAGAATGATCCAGATGGTAAACTAATCTTAGTTACAGCAGTAACTCCGACACCAGCTGGTGAAGGAAAAACTACTACTACAATTGGTCTTGGCCAAGCATTATCTAAGTTAGGCAAGAAAACAATGATGGCAGTAAGAGAGCCTTCTTTAGGCCCATGCATGGGAATGAAGGGTGGAGCTGCAGGTGGCGGGTATTCACAAGTAGTCCCAATGGAAGACATTAATTTACATTTTACAGGAGATATCCCTGCAATTCAAACAGCTCATAACTTATTATGCGCAATGCTAGATAATCATTTATATAGAGGGAACAAACTTAATATAGATCCAAGGAATATTGTTATCAATAGAGTAATGGATATGAATGAGAGAGCTCTAAGAGATATCGTTGTAGGTCTAAATAACAACGGTTTAACTAGAGAAGATCATTTTGATATTACAGTAGCATCTGAAGTTATGGCAATTTTATGCTTAGCTTCTGACTTACAAGATCTGAAAGAAAGATTAAGTAAGATGATTGTTGCATTTAATAGAGATGGAGACCCTGTAACATGTGGAGACCTAAAAGCACAAGGAGCTATGGCTCTTTTATTAAAGAACGCAATTAATCCAAACTTAGTTCAAACTTTAGAGCATGTACCAGTGTTTATTCATGGTGGACCTTTTGCTAACATAGCTCATGGAGCAAATAGTATCGTAGCTTCAAAGATTGGCCTTAAATTAGCTGATTACTTTGTAACAGAAGCTGGTTTTGGAGCAGACTTAGGTGCTGAGAAATTCTTTGATATTAAGTCTAGATTTGCTGGATTCAAACCTGATGCTGTAGTTCTTGTTGCAACTATTAGAGCATTAAAAATGAATGGTGGCGTATCTAAGAAAGATTTAGATGAAGAGAATGTTGAAGCTTTAAAAGAAGGATTTGCTAACTTAGAAAGACATGTTGAAAATCTTAAAAAGTTTGGTGTAACTCCTGTAGTAGCTATCAATAGGTTCCCTACTGATACAGAAAAAGAAATCGAAGTTGTACACGAAGTATGTGATGAGCTTGGAGTAAGAGTAGCATTATCAGAGGTGTTTGCTAAAGGTGGCGAAGGTGGAGTTGATTTAGCAAAAGAAGTAATTGAAGTAATTGAAGAAGGAAAAGCAAACTTCAAGCCTTTATATGAAAATGAATTACCTCTTGATAAAAAAATTGAAAAGATTGCTAAAGAGATTTACAGAGCTGATGGTGTTATTATAAATAAAAAAGCTAGAAACAAGCTTAAGTCTTATGAGAAATTAGGATATGGACATTTCCCAATTTGTATGGCGAAGACACAGTATTCTTTCTCAGATGATCCTAAGAAAATCAATGCACCTACTGGGTTCAAAATTAGAATTAGAGACGTTAGAGTATCTGCAGGAGCAGGGTTTGTTGTAGCATTAGCTGGTTCTATCATGACTATGCCAGGACTACCAAGTGTGCCAGCAGCAGAAAATATGGACATAAAAGAAGATGGTACAATCGTAGGATTGTTCTAAATATTCTAAATAAAATAATAAATCCTAAGCCTAGGCTTAGGATTTATTTTATCTTATAGTATTAATGAGGAGTTTTACAACTAGGATTGTAGTAAGTGGAGGTATGAAATTATATAACCTTTTCCCGTACATGTTTAAGGTTATTGTATATAATGGAATAAAAACCATACCATTAAGTAAAGTGAATAAATTAAAAGGCCTCCCGGATATACTTATAAAAGCAAAATACACAATCAAGCAATAGATAATTGCTAATGTGTTTTCATGTTTTTCGTAATCCAATTCTCTTAATATAAATGGAATAAAGCTTAAAGCTACAAATGAAATCCATAAGAAACTAGTAATTATGAAAAAAACATTGAGGAGATCAAAATCAAAAGAAAAATGCCTTAATGTAATTGATGTGTTCCCAAAGATTAAATAACCCATAAGCCCAATAATTATTGGCAATATGACAAAATCGCCTATGGAAAAGTTTATAAGTCTTAAATCAAAGGGTCTTTTATTATCGATTTTTAGTAAGTAGTAAAGAATATAAGTCATACTTGCCATAAGGAGTATTTGAACAGTGAACAAGTCGCCATTTAGCTTTAAGGCACCTAGCCAAAAAAAAGTTGTTAGGATAACTAGTTGTAATGGTCGATAACTTACAAATTTTACATCAAGGCTTCTATTTATCTCAGGCGCAACTCTCTTATCTGTAATAAGTAGAATTACATAACCAAGTGCTATTAAAAATAACACGTGCAATATTGCTGTTAGGTAGTAAATATTATAGTCTAGAACACTACTAGTGTTATGTGTTAAATTAACAAACTCTCTATCTTGATATATAATAATATTTCCTTGTTCTTCACTCATTGGATAATATTTTTTTCCTATCGGCAACTCTAAGTAAGCTGTCGTTTCAAGTGCGCTGGACAAAGCGTTATTAGTAGTATCAACAAAAAATGTTTCATCACTATTTTGCAAAAATAAATTACCTAAAATATCATAGTACTCTTCTTCTTGGACGAAAATGTAAGTTTCTTTAACCCCATAAACATCATCCTCATACGCTATATTCCCTTCAGCAAAAATTGCAAACCCTAAAGGGTTTGAGTTCATTTCAATTGGCACTAAGTAACCTTTGTTTGGAAATGATAATAGGTATTCTGAGTTAAGTCGATAATGAATCCTATCAAAAGTCATTATGGTACTAGCTTCTAAATCATCAATTAGAAAGCCCTTAGTTTGTGGAAGGGCCAAAAGAATAATATTTCCTATAATTATTATTAAAATAGTTGCTAATATCATAAAAAATTTAGTTCTAAAATTTAAGTTTTGAGGATACAATATTCCATCTCCTTTATCTTTTGCTATAAATCTATGTATTATGGTTGCCATTGACATTAAGATGTCTTATGCTAAAATGAGTTGGGAGTAAGTATTAAAGTATTTGAGGTGGAAATTATGAATAAAAGTATAGCTCAACAGTATTATAAAGAAATAAATAGATTAAAGAAAGAACGAAATGCAATTATTTTGGCACATTATTACCAAAGACCAGAAATTCAAGATATTGCTGATTATGTAGGAGATTCGTTTGGCCTTGCTCAACAAGCATCACAAAGCACTGCAGATGTTATTATTTTTTGCGGCGTTCACTTTATGGCAGAAAGTGCAGCAATACTTTCACCAGATAAGAAAGTAATATTACCTGAAGAAGGTGCAGGATGCCCTATGGCAGATATGGCAGATGCAAAAGATCTTGCAAAACTAAAAAAAGAGCATCCAAATGCTGTAGTAGTATCTTATGTAAATACTACAGCAGCAGTAAAAGCGGAAAGCGATTATTGTTGTACTTCATCAAATGCTGTTAAAATTTTTGAACAGATTCCAAAAGATAGAGAGATAATTTTTGTACCAGATAAAAACCTGGGTGACTATGCTGCCAAGCAAGCTAATAGAGAAGTAATTTTATGGCCAGGATATTGCAATACGCATGATAATGTATTGCCTGAAGATATCACAAAAATTAAGAATGAATATCCAAATGCCAAAGTTGTAGCACACCCTGAGTGTAGGCCGGAAGTTTTAAAAATGTCTGATTATGTTGGAAGTACAGCGAAGATGATAAAATATGTTACAGAAACTGATTTCACACAATATATTATAGTAACTGAAATGGGACTGTTACATCAGCTCAAAAAAGACAACCAAAATAAAGAGATTATACTAGCTTCTAAAAAGCTAGTATGCCCAAACATGAAATTGACAACATTGCCAAAAGTAGAGAGAGCACTAAGAGAACTAGGGCCAGTTATTACAGTAGATGAAGAAATAGCAAAAAAGGCTAAAATAGCTTTGGAGAGAATGTTAGAGGTTATCTAGATTATGGATGTAAGGTATCTTGTAAACTTTGATTCAGCAAATATTAAGCAAATTGAATCTTCACTAGTGGTATTGGGTAGTGGCGTAGCTGGCTTATTTACTGCATACAAAGCAGCTATATTAGGCAGCGATGTCATCATTATTACCAAAGACTGGCAAGAAAGTAATACCAGGTATGCTCAAGGTGGAATTGCTGCAGTACTAGATTTAATACATGACTCATACCAAAAGCATGTGGAAGATACAGTGGATGCTGGTAAAGGTTTGTGTAATATAGAAGCTGTTAAAGCTATGGTCAAAGAAGGACCAACGCTGGTGAAGGAACTGATGGAGATAGGGACTCACTTTGATGTTGAAGATGGTATGGTCCATTTAACAAAAGAAGGTGGGCACAGCAAAAGAAGAGTTTTACATAGTGATGGAGATCAAACTGGGAGAGAAATAGCTAGATCTTTACAAGATGCTGTTTTAGAACATCCTAATATACATGTAGTAGAAGGGTTTGCTATTGACATATTAACGCATCATGATCAGTGTTATGGTGTGTTAGTGGATAAAAATGGCGAAAACATTATATACAGAAGTAAGGCCACTGTTATTGCAACAGGCGGATTAGGGCAAATTTACATAAACACTACCAATCCTGAAGTAGCAACTGCTGATGGTCTAGCAATGGCATACAGAGCTGGGGCAGAGATGATGAATATGGGTTTTGTTCAGTTTCACCCTACAGCCTTGTCTAAAAAAGGCAAACCTACATTTTTAATTTCTGAGGCAGTAAGAGGCGAAGGTGCCTATTTAGTAAATCACTTAGGTGAAAGATTTATGAAAGATAAATATGTTAGAGCTGAGCTAGAACCCAGAGATGTTGTAGCAAAGGCAATCATTAAAGAACTTCAAGAGAATGGGCACGAATGTGTTTATTTAGATATAAACCCATTGAGAGATAAAGGGATTGATTTTAGTAGTAGATTCCCATATATATATAGTAACTTGATTAAACATGGTATAGACATAGAAAAAGGATTGATACCTGTCAACCCTGCTGCTCATTATTTAATGGGGGGTATATCTGTTGACTTAAAAGGCAGAACTTCGATAAGAGGCCTCTATGCTTCTGGCGAAGTAGCATGTGCAGCTTTGCATGGAGCAAACAGGCTTGCAAGCAATTCCTTGTTAGATGGGTTGGTGTTTTCTAATAGGATTGCAATTGATTTTGCCAATAATTATTTAGATAGTGACATTGAAGAATTTAATGTTAAGTATCTAATTGATAGAGATACTAATAATATTTGTGCAAGTACTGTTAAAGAGACTGTGCAAGATACAATGTGGAAAAATGTAGGACTTATTAGAAGTCAGAACTCAATGAATGAAGCAGTAAAAGATTTAGGAAGCTGTGTTCCTTTTTTATGGAGAAACCATTCCAGTGTGTCTGATTTTGAAACAGCAAATATGTGGTTAGCAGCAGTTCTAGTGACAAGGTCTGCTCTTTGGAGAAAAGAGAGTAGAGGTAGTCACTATAGAGAGGATTACTCAAAAAGCCACCCAAAATACAAGGTTTCAGATGTCTTTAGGAGGTAAATCATGTTAAACAAAATAGTAATAGAGCCGATTGTTAAGAGAGCTTTGATTGAAGATATAGGTAGTGGGGATATAACCACAATGTCGATAATACCAGATAATTTATCAGCAAAAGCAATTATTCATGCTAAGCAAGCTGGAGTTTTGGCTGGTATGCCAATAGTTAAAGAAGTATATAGACAAATTGATAATAGTGTAAGTGTTGAAATATTAAGAAGTGAAGGTTCAGAATTAGCACCTGGCGAAACAATCGCAGAGATAACTGGCAAAGCAAGGTCTATTTTGACAGGAGAAAGAGTTGCTCTGAATTTTTTACAGCGTATGTCTGGTATCGCAACAAAAACTAGGAAGATGGCAGATTTAATCAAATATTACGATTGTCACTTAACTGATACTAGAAAGACTACGCCAGGGCTGAGAATTTTAGAGAAATATGCTGTTAGTGTTGGTGGTGGAAGAAATCATAGATTTGATCTTTCAAGCGGGGTTTTGATAAAAGACAACCATATTGAAGTTAGTAATGGTATCCAAAACGCAGTAGCTGAAGCTAGGCGCCATATTGGCCATACTTTAAAAATTGAAGTAGAAGTTAAAAACATGAAAGAAATTGAAGAAGCATTAGCATGTGGCGTTGATATAATTATGCTAGACAATATGAGTATAGAAGAGATGGAAAAAGCAGTAGAGGTAATTGGAAACAAAGCCATAATTGAGGCCTCTGGAAATATTAGTGAAGATAATGTAAAGGAAGTTGCAGGTACAGGAGTTAACTATATTTCTTCAGGGAGCCTAACTCATAGCTTCTCATCTTTAGATATAAGTATAGATATAGCTTATGAAAAGAAAAAATAAGTTGGATAAAGAGAGGCTGTCAGAGGTATTTGGCAGTCAACTTTTTTATTATGATGTAGTCGATTCAACTATGGATGAAGCAAAAAGGTTGATAGTGGAAGATAAAATATCAAATAAAGCAATTGTTATATCTTCTTTGCAAACTGGCGGTAAGGGAAGAAGAGGTCGAAGCTGGGTTTCACCTGAAGGTGGAATATGGCTTACATATGTCATAAAACCAAGAACAAAGCCAGAACAATATCCTCTTTACACGCTAATGAGTGCTGTTAGTATCGTTAAGTTCTTAGAATTACAGAACATAGAAGTAAAGATAAAGTGGCCTAATGATATAATACTAGAATCTAAGAAGCTAGCGGGTATAGCGATTGACTTAGTTATTAAAGAATGTAGTTATTTAATTATTGGGTTAGGTCTAAATGTACATAATGATGTAATAGAAACAGGGACAAGCCTAGCAAAAGCAAATAGTGAGATTGATATTACTAGTACTTTAATATATTTAATAGAGTCATTAGATAAATATCAAAGGATTCTAGAAAATAACTTTTCCAATATATTAGAATTGTGGAGAGAGCACAATAATATTTTAGGAAATGAAGTTAATATTTACCCTGCTGATGGGAAAGACCCTTATCAAGCTTTGGCTATTGATATCAATAGTGATGGTTCGCTAAGAGTAAAGGTAGGTAATGAGTATAAAGATATTGTTGCAGCAGATGTCTCTTTAAGATTAGTATAGTAGGGTGAAAAATGAAAACACAAGTATTAAAACCAAACAAAAAGGCTATTAAACTAGCTGCAGAATATATAAAGAATAACCAGGTGATTGGATTCCCTACAGAAACAGTGTATGGACTTGGTGGGAATGCTCTATCTACAGAATCGATAGAGCAGATTTATGTTGCAAAAAATCGTCCAGCTGACAATCCATTGATAGTTCACATAGCAAGTAAGGAAGACTTAGAGTTAATCGTAGAGGACTACCCACTGTTAGTAACAAAGCTAATTGAATCCTTTTGGCCAGGCCCCTTATCTATTGTCTTTAAGGCAAGTAAAAGAGTTCCAAAAATAGTTACTGCTGGACTAGACACAGTTGCTGTTAGAATGCCTGCTCATCCTATTGCCAGGGAAATAATTAGAGAAGCAGGTAGTCCAATTGCAGCTCCCAGTGCTAATATTTCTGGGAGACCGAGTTCAACTACTGCAAAACATGTTTATGAAGATTTTGCTGGTAAAATTCCTTTGATTATTGATGGTGGGGATTGTGAGTTTGGACTAGAAAGCACAGTAATACTAGTTGGAGATAAAATCACGATTTTGCGTCCTGGAGCTATAACTAAAGAGATGCTTGAGAGATTTTCAGAAACAGAGTATAAAGTTTTTAATCAAGATGGAACACCACTTTCTCCAGGTGTTAAGCATCCACATTATCACCCTAAAGCGAAAATTATTCTACTAAGAGGTAATAAAGAGGAGATACTGAATAAAGTTCATAACCTAAGCTTTGATAGCTTAGCTTTGTTTGGGAGAGAAGACTATTTCTCAGGCGTGGCAAATGAGAACAGTTTATTATTACCACTAGAGAACTTTAATTATCTTTTTGCAGCAAAGCTATATTCCTTTTTTAGACAGTGTGATGAAAAGGGTGTCAAAAATATTGTGATTCATGAGGTTGAAAAAACAGGGCTAGGACATGCTATCATGGACAGAATTGAAAAAGCTTCAGATATAATAATCTAGGAGAGGAAATGATGAAGAAGATAATTTTCATATGTACAGGAAATACATGCAGAAGCAGCATGGCAAAAGTTTTAGCAGAAAAAAAGCTAGAGCAAGAGGGTTTAGCAGATTATTGGGAGGTAGATTCAGCTGGCTTAGCAGCAATAAGTAACCAACCAGCAAATGAGAATGCCATAATGGTGATGGATGAGTTAGGTATAGATTTAAGAAAACATAAAAGCAAATCCATCCCGAAAAATATAGAAGATTATGATCTTATACTCACAATGACTAAACATCATAAGCAAGTTTTACTTGATTATTTTCCTGTTAAAGAAGACAATGTTTTTACAGTTAAGGAGTTTGCCTCAGGTAACTCTTTAGATATTATTGACCCATTTGGTAGTGATAAGGCAATTTATAGAGAAACTGCAAAAGAATTATCAGAAGAAATTGATAAGATAATTAAAAAGATTAAAAACTTCTACTAGATGTTTGCCTGAGGTAAGTGCATACGATATAATAATAAAGGGTTTATAAGGAAAATTGGAGATGATTTTGTGAAGAAAATTTATATTGGTGCAGATCATGGAGGATTTAACACAAAGGAAGACATAATCCCTTTATTAACAGAACTAGGTTATGAAGTCGTTGATGTAGGTACTTATGATGAGGAATCTGTAGATTACCCAGATTATGCAAAAAAAGTAGCAGACCAAGTAGTAAGCGATAGAGCATTAGGGATACTCATATGTGGCACGGGAGTAGGAATGGCTATTGCTGCTAACAAGGTTAAAGGTGTTAGAGCAGCAAATATTAGTGATGTTTTTTCAGCTAAAATGTTAAGAGCACACAATAATGGCAATATTTTATGCCTTGGTGCAAGAACGGTAGGTCCAGAATTGCATAAAGAGATTATTAGAGCATTTTTAGGTACTGAGTTTGAAGGTAGCAGGCATGAAAGAAGAGTAAATAAAATAGTAGCACTAGAAAATTAAATATAATTTTAGGAGGATTTGTTAATGAGTTATTTAGAAAAGGTAGATCCAGCAATTGCGAAAGCAATTGAGAATGAGCTTGGCAGACAAAGAGACAAGATTGAATTAATCGCATCAGAAAACTTTGTAAGTAGAGCTGTTCTAGAAGCACAGGGTAGCATTATGACAAACAAATATGCAGAAGGTTACCCAGGCCGTAGATACTATGGCGGTTGTGAGTATGTTGATGTTGCAGAAGATTTAGCAAGAGACAGAGCAAAGGAATTATTCGATGCAGAGCATGCTAATGTGCAACCACATTCAGGATCACAGGCTAATATGGCAGTTTATATGGCAATATTAGAGCCAGGTGACACAATTTTAGGAATGAGCCTAGATCACGGTGGGCATTTAACACACGGATCACCTGTCAACTTTTCAGGAACATTGTATAACATCGTAGCATATGGTGTTGATCCAAAAACAGGGATGATTGACTATGAAGAAGTACGTCAAAAAGCATTAGAATCTAAGCCAAAACTAGTATTAGCTGGAGCATCTGCTTATTCAAGATCTATTGATTTTGCAAAGTTTAAAGAAATCGCAGATGAAGTTGGTGCTTACTTTATGGTTGATATGGCACACATTGCTGGCTTAGTTGCTGCAGGCCTACACCAAAATCCAGTTCCATATGCAGACTTTGTTACAACAACAACACATAAGACTTTAAGAGGACCACGTGGTGGTATGATTTTATGTAAGAAAAAGTTTGCTAAAAAAGTAGATAAACTTATCTTCCCAGGAATTCAAGGTGGACCACTTATGCATGTAATAGCAGCTAAAGCTGTGGCATTCAAAGAAGCACTGGAACCTGAGTTTAAAGATTATGGTAAAAAAGTCATTGAAAATGCAAAAACATTAGGTAAAGCCTTAAATGAGCGAGGAATTGACATTGTTTCTGATGGAACAGATAATCACTTATTGCTTATAGACTTAAGAAATAAAGGCTTAACTGGTAAAGATGTTGAGCATGCTCTAGATGAGGTTGGTATCACAACTAATAAGAATACTGTTCCAGATGACCCACAAAGTCCATTTGTGACAAGTGGTATTAGAATTGGTACACCAGCTATGACTACAAGAGGTTTGGGCACAGAAGAAATGAAAGAAATTGCAAATATGATTGCAGATGTAGTAGAGAATATGGAAGATGAAGCTGCTTTAGCAGGAGTTGCAAAGAGAGTAAAAGATCTTTGCAATAGATTTCCTCTATACGCTTAATTCTACATCGAATACTTGTAATAATTGAGCCCGCCAATTTGGCGGGCTTTATAATACCATAATGGAGGGAAAAGAATGGGAAAAATATTCGAAATGACACATCCTTTAATTTTACACAAGCTAACATATATTAGAGATGAGCAAACAGGCAACAAGAACTTTAGAGAGCTAGTGGAAGAAGTATCAATGTTAATGGCATATGAAGCTACTAGAGACCTTGAGCTAGAAGAATGTGAAGTCCAAACTCCAGTTGCAAGAACAAAATCTAAAGTTTTAGCTGGAAAGAAAATGGGTGTAGTCCCAATATTAAGAGCTGGTCTAGGAATGGTGGAAGGTATATTACAGTTGGTGCCTCATGCTAAGGTTGGACATATTGGGTTATATAGAGATCCTGATACATTAATGCCTGTTTCATATTATTGTAAGTTGCCAAGCGATATTTGTGAGAGAGAAATTATTGTAGTAGACCCAATGCTCGCAACAGGAGGATCAGCTGTGGCAGCTATAAAAACTATAGCAGCACAAAATCCAAAGGCAATAAAGTTGATGGTGTTAATAGCTGCGCCAGAAGGAATTGCTAAAATCCAAGATGAGTGCCCAGATGTTGATATATATGTGGCAGCTATAGACGAAAAGTTAAATGATCATGGTTATATTGTCCCAGGATTAGGCGATGCTGGTGACAGATTGTTTGGTACAAAATAATGGATAGACCTAATTGGGATGAGTATTTCATTGGTATTACAAACCTAGTGGCAGAGAGAAGTACGTGTTTAAGAAGAAAAGTGGGTGCGATACTTGTCAAAGACAAGAGAATATTATCAACAGGTTATAATGGCGCTCCTACTGGACTTAAGCATTGTGAAGAAGTTGGTTGTATGAGGGAGAAATTAAATGTTCCTTCGGGACAAAGGCATGAACTATGTAGAGGATTGCATGCAGAACAAAATGCAATAATACAAGCAGCTTTAGCAGGTGTTAGTATTAAGGATAGCGTAGTTTATACAACTACATTTCCATGTGTAGTATGTGCTAAAATGCTTATAAATTCTCAAGTTAAAGAGATAGTTTACTTGTCAGATTACACAGATCCGTTATCTAAAGAGCTATTCAGCGAATCCGGGATAATTGTTAGAAAATTATAAGATTTTCTTCAAATATCTAATTTAATTATGTTATAATAAGGCAATTAAAATCTAGGAGGCAGATATTGTGGGGCATACTGACAAATTTAGCAAGGTAGGACTTACTTTTGATGATGTGTTATTGGTACCAGCTCACTCTGAGGTGTTACCAAATGAGGCAGTGACAGAAACAAGGTTTTCGAGAAATATAACTTTACAAATTCCAATTGTCAGTGCTGCTATGGATACAGTTACGACAGCCAGAATGGCTATTGCAATGGCCAGAGTAGGTGGGATTGGAGTAATACATAAGAACATGAGCATTGAAAGACAAGCTGAAGAGGTAGACAAAGTTAAGAGAAGTGAACATGGCGTAATAGTTGATCCTGTATACTTATCTCCAGATCATATATTAGCTGATGCAGAAATGCTAATGAGTAAGTATAGAATTTCTGGAGTACCTATTACAATTGGCAAAAAGCTTGTTGGAATCATAACAAATAGGGATATGCGCTTTGAAGAGGATATGACTCGGCTTATTTCGGAAGTGATGACAAAAGAAGAACTCATTACAGCACCAATTGGGACAACTCCAGAGCAAGCAAAAGCAATATTGCAAAAGAACAAAATTGAAAAATTGCCCTTAGTAGATGATGACTTTAATTTGAAAGGTCTTATTACTATAAAAGATATAGAAAAGGCAAAAAAGTACCCGAATTCAACAAAAGATTCACAAAGCAGATTAAGAGCATGTGCAGCTATAAGCATAGGAAAAGATTCGTTAGAAAGAGCGGCTGCATTAGTAGCAGCAGGTGTAGATGCTTTAATAGTTGATACGGCTCATGGACATAATCAAGGCGTTATAAATCAAGTTAGGTATTTGAAAGAAAAGTATCCTAATGTAGATATAGTAGCAGGTAATGTAGCAACTGCAGAAGCTACCAGAGCATTAATAGAAGCAGGTGCTGACGCTGTGAAAGTTGGTATTGGACCGGGCTCAATTTGTACGACAAGAGTTATCGCTGGTATAGGAGTGCCTCAAATTACAGCAGTTCACGATTGTTGCCAGGTAGCAAAAGAATATGGTGTTCCTATAATTGCTGATGGTGGCATCAAGTATAGTGGAGACATTGTGAAAGCATTAGCAGCAGGTGCTGATTCAGTAATGCTTGGTGGACTTTTAGCAGGAACAGAAGAAAGTCCTGGAGAGACTATGATCTATAAAGGAAGAACATTCAAAGTGTATAGAGGAATGGGTTCTTTAGGTGCTATGAAGGAAGGTAGTCAAGACAGATACTTCCAGTCAGAGACCTCAAAGTTTGTGCCAGAAGGAATAGAAGGCAGAGTAGCATACAAAGGACCATTGCATGATACTATCTATCAATTAGTTGGTGGTTTAAGATCGGGTATGGGATATTGTGGATGCAAAACAATCAATGATTTGCAGACAAAAGCTGAATTTATTAGGATTACTTCAGCTGGTTTACGTGAAAGTCACCCTCACGATGTACAAATCACTAAAGAATCGCCAAATTATAGTGTAGAAAATTAGTATTATAAGAAGGAATTTAGCATACTATCTCGAAATTATAGAGGTATGCATTTAATTGGTTTTAAATAAAGGAGGCAGCCGGAATGAAAGCATATAAAACTGATAAGATCCGTAACATTGCTTTAATTTCTCATAGTGGTGCGGGCAAAACATCTTTAACTGAAGCATTTTATTATAACAGTGGAGCAGCTACTCGTCTGGGTAGAGTAGAAGATGGGAACACTGTATCTGACTTTACGACTCAAGAAAGAAAAAGAACTATATCAATAGAGACTGGTGTTGTTCCATGTGAGTGGAATGGATTTAAGATAAATGTATTAGATACGCCAGGTTATTTTGACTTCGTAGGTGAGGTTAAAGCAGCACTTAGAGTAGCAGAGGCAGCTGGCTTGGTCGTATGTGGTGTTTCTGGAATAGAAGTAGGAACAGAACTTGTTATGCAATATGCAAATGAATATGAATTGCCTAGAATAATTATTGTAAACAAGTTAAACAGAGAGAATGCCAATTATTTTAAAGTTGTAGGAGATTTAAGAGAATATTTTGGAAACAGTATCGTTCCTTTATATGTGCCTATTGGAAAAGAAGCAAACTTTAAAGGCGTTCTTAATGTAATGACTAATAAAGCATATGAATTTGTTGGTGATGGCAGAGAAGTGAAAGAAATTGACCCACCTGCTGACTTACTTGATCAAGTCGAAGATTATAAAACTCAACTTATTGAAGCTGTTGTAGAGCAAGATGACGAGCTTATGATGATGTATCTTGAGGGAGAAGAGATAGCTGAAGATGTGTTGATTGAGGCTCTAAAAGAAACTGTAAAGCAAGGATTAGTAGTTCCTGTGCTACCAACTGCCGCAACAGAAAATATTGGAATTCAACCAATTATGGATACTATTGTTGACCTTATGCCTGCACCAAAAGTTTTAGAAGAGGCTGAAGGAAAAGACGCTGCTCTAGTATTTAAAACTATATCAGATGATTATGTCGGAAAGATTAATATATTTAAGGTATATTCAGGGTCTATAAAGTCTGATACAGAATATTATAATTCTACTAAAGAACAAAATGAAAGATTAGGCTCAGTATTTGTTGTAGCAGGAAAGAATCAGCACAGTATGAAAGAATTAGCTGCTGGTGATATCGGCGGAGTAGCAAAACTTAATGATACTGATACTAATGATACACTTATAGAAGATGGCTCAGAATTTATTATTCCGCCAATCAAGTTCCCAACACCAATTATTTCAATGGCTATTGAAACAGACTCACAAGGTTCAGAAGAAAAAATTGGTACTGGCTTAACAAGATTGCAAGAAGCAGACCCTACTTTCGTTGCTGAAAGAAGTCAAGAAACAAAAGAAACAATTGTTTCTGGTATGGGAGATATGCATCTACAGATTATAAAGAGCAAGCTTTCAGATCGTTTTGATGTTGAGGTTAATCTAAAGGCGCCAAAGATTCCTTATAGAGAGACTTTAAAAACGAAGGTAACCACTGAGCATAAGCATAAGAAACAATCAGGTGGTAAAGGACAATACGGTCATGTAGTTATGGATATGGAACCACTTAATTCTGGTGAAGACTATGAATTTGTTGATTCTATTTTTGGTGGATCTGTTCCAAGACAATATATTCCTGCTGTTGATAAAGGTATTAAAGAGACTCTAGTTGAGGGTCCGCTAGCTGGATATCCTGTAGTAAAAGTTAAAGTTGACTTAAAAGATGGTTCTTACCATGATGTAGACTCATCAGAGATGGCGTTTAAAATCGCTGCTAGTCAAGCATTTAAAAAAGGTTTTATTAAGGCAAAACCAGCACTGTTAGAACCAGTTTACAACTTAGAAGTTATGGTTCCAGATGATTACATGGGAGATATTATGGGTGACCTTAATAAGAAACGTGGAAGAATAATGGGAATGGAACCAACAGGAAGAAACCAGACTATAAAAGCTCAAGTTCCTTTAGCAGAAATGGCTTCTTATGCAACAGATTTACGTTCAATGACACAAGGTAGAGGCGTGTTTACGATGGAGTTTTCACATTACGATGAGGTACCAGCTAATATAGCTGAAAAAATTATTCAAGAGAATCAGAAAGAAGAAGAGTAAGATATGGAGTCTGCGAAAGCGGACTCTTTTTTTAATTTTTAAAGTCAAAGAAGGTCAAAAAAGCTTGAGTTTTAACTACATCCCTAGTATAATAAGGTCAGAAAAGGTCAAAAAGTAAAAGAAGGTCAAAGAGGTGGTTAGTTATGGCAACAATGGCTGATATAATTGCTGAGTATATACAGAATGAGCTGTCTGAGACTCAGGGGTATTTAGAGCTTAAAAGAAGAGAACTAGCAGAGAGATTTAATTGTGTACCTTCTCAAATAACGTATGTTTTAAAAACTAGATTTTCTCCGTCAAATGGATATCATGTTATTAGCATAAGAGGTGGCGGAGGGTATATTAGAATTATAGAAAGAGAAATCAATGATGATATTTATAGCAGAATTGGTGAAGAGGTGACAGAAAAGACAGCTAGACTCTTACTTAAAAATTTACATGAAAGAAGCATAATAACAGAACGCGAGCTGGCACTTTTAAGAACTGTAGTAAGTGATTCTGTTATAGGTTTTAGTGGAGAAGAAGCTAACAGTCTTAGAAGCAGAATTCTAAAATCTATAATAAGCACAATAGTATCTTAATTAGGAGGTGTATATGTTGAAGTGCGATAAATGTAATCAAAATGAAGCCAGTGTGAAAATCATAAAGGTTAACAACAATCAAAGACAAGAGATGTATTTGTGTAGAGAATGTGCAGCGAAAGAAGGATCATTTACATTAACTAATACTGGATTTTCTGTGTCTGATTTTTTAAGTTCATTCATGAACTATCCAGCACAACAGCAAGTTGTTGATGCTGAGCGTCCAGAACTTACATGTGATAAGTGTAGTATGACCTGGGAAGGATTTAAGAAAGGTAGTAGGCTTGGTTGTGCACAATGCTATGAAACATTCAGAGAAAAACTTACCCCAATAATCCGACAAGTACATGGACAATTAGAGCATCAAGGGCATGTACCACCTCTTGAAGGTATCCAAAGAATGCAGAGAATAAAAAAGTTGAGAGAAAGTCTCCAAGCTGCAATTATCGATGAAAGATATGAGGAAGCAGCTAAGCTGAGAGATGAGATTAAACTGCTTGAAAAGGAGAGTTGATCCATGGAAGAAAGTAAGAACCAACATATAGCATGGATTGAGGATGCTACTAATGAAGATTATATTGTTGTTAGTAGTCGGGTTAGAATCGCAAGAAATATTGCAGAGCATCCTTTTCCAAGCAAGATGAATGTTGATGAAGGTAAAGAAATAAGAGATTTAGTCAATAATGAATTTAAAAATGATAAGAAAATGAGAATCTATTATCCAGAATCAATTTCTGCTGTAGAGCAAGAGAATCTTGTCGAAAAGCATATGATTAGTCCTCAATTTATCAATGATAATAACTTAGTCAAAGGATTACTTATTAATGAAAAAGGTAGTTTAAGCATTATGGTAAATGAGGAGGATCATTTAAGAATACAATCTATTTTACCAGGATTAAATTTACTCAAATGTTATGACGAAGTGTCAGCAGTTGATTCATACTTAGAAAAAAAGTTTAACTATGCTTATGATACTCAATTTGGATACTTAACTAGTTGTCCAACCAATATAGGTACTGGTATCAGAGCATCTGTAATGTTGCATTTGCCAGGACTTGTAAAGACTCGAAATATTTCAAAATCTTTAAATGCAATTGCAAAACTTGGACTAGTAGCAAGAGGTATCTATGGCGAAGGCAGTGAAGCGATGGGTAATATGTTTCAAATTAGTAATCAGATAACATTAGGTAGAAGCGAAGAAGAAATCATTCAGAATTTAAACAATATAGTTAATAGGCTCGTAGATCAAGAAAGGAATGCGAGAGAATACTTATATAAAGAGTTTATGGTTAATTTTGAGGACAATGTAGGGAGAGCATTAGGTGTTCTCAAGAATTGCAGGAAAATTGATAGCAATGAAGCAATGCAGTTATTATCTGAAGTAAGAGTAGGATCTGAGATGAACGTAGTTGTTAATTTAGATGCAGCTATGCTAAACAAGTTAATCCATGACATTCAGCCTGCAGCTTTGCAAATAGAGATGGATTCTGATTTAAGTTCATCAGAAAGAGATATAGCAAGAGCTAATATATTAAGAAAAAGATTAAAAGGAGTGGAATAAATGATAGAAAGATTTTCAACTTCAGCAAGAAATGCTGTAGTTAAAGCACAAGAAGAATCAAGTAAAATGGGGCACAACCTAATCGGCACAGAACATTTGCTAATCGGTTTGATAGCAATAAATGAAGGAATAGCAGCAAAGGCTCTGTCAAATTCAGGGTTAAGCTATGATACTATGAGGAATAAAATTATAGAGCTAGTAGGTACTAACACTCAATCAAGTTCAAATTTACCACCACAATCTATAGCAATTACTCCAAGAGTTAAAAAGATTTTTGAACTTGCACATATGGCAGCGCAAAAACTTAAGCACAGTCATATTGGAACAGAACACCTTTTGTTAGGTTTAATAGATGAAGGTGAAGGAGTAGCTATACGAGTATTGAAAGAATTAGGTGTAGAACCACAAAAGCTTAAGCAAGAAGTACTCAACTCCTTGCAAAATACTCCTAAGGCTAGTGCAGATAAAGTGTCTGAAGAAAGTCAATCTGATTCAGTTCTTAAATACGGTAGAGATTTAACTGACTCAGCAAGAAAAGGGATGCTAGATCCTGTTGTTGGACGAGAAAAAGAGATTGGAAGAGTAATACAAATTCTTTCAAGAAGAACAAAAAACAACCCGGTACTCATAGGTGACCCTGGTGTAGGTAAGACAGCTATTGCTGAAGGGCTGGCTCAAAGAATTGCTGATGGAAGTGTTCCAGAGCCACTCAAAGATAAGAGGCTTTTCTCCTTTGATCTAGGCGCATTGGTAGCTGGTACCAAATATCGTGGGGAGTTTGAGGACAGGTTAAAGAAAGTGATTGAAGAGCTGACAAAGTCAAAAAATACAATCTTATTTGTTGATGAATTACACACAATAATCGGAGCAGGTGGTGCAGAAGGTGCAATTGATGCGTCAAACATGCTTAAGCCAGCTTTAGCAAGAGGCGAGTTGCAGATGATTGGAGCCACTACTTTGGATGAATATAGAAAGCATGTAGAAAAAGACGCGGCTTTAGAAAGGCGCTTCCAACCAATTGATGTTGATGAGCCAAGCGTTGATGAAACTTATCAAATCTTACTAGGTATTAGAGATAAGTATGAGGCTCATCATAAAGTTGAAATCACTGATGAAGCACTAAAGAGTGCTGCCACTCTATCTGATAGGTACATCTCAGATAGATTTTTACCTGATAAAGCGATTGACCTTGTTGATGAGGCAGCCTCAAAAGTAAGGTTAGAACACTCTATAATTCCACCTGACTTAAGTGGTATTGAAAAAGATTTATCAAGCGTGAAAGCAGAAAAGATGGCTGCTATAGAAGAACAAGATTTTGAAAAAGCAGCAGAACTAAGAGATAAAGAATCATCATTAAATGACAAACTTGAAGAACTCAAGAAAGATTGGGAGACAGAAAAAGCGTCAAGTGATGCTAAGGTAACATCCAATGATATAGCAATGATTGTATCTGATTGGACAGGGGTGCCGGTCTCAAAAATGGAAGAAACAGAAACGGCGCGACTCCTTAAGTTAGAAGATGTTTTACATGAACGTGTTATAGGTCAAGAAGAAGCAATAAAAGCTGTTTCTGAAGCGGTAAGAAGAGCTCGTTCTGGTCTTAAAGATCCAAAGAGACCAATAGGATCATTTATATTTTTAGGACCAACAGGGGTTGGAAAAACTGAACTAGCAAAAGCTTTAGCAGAGACACTCTTTGGAGAAGAAGACGCAATGGTTAGAATAGACATGTCTGAATACATGGATAGATTCAATGTGTCAAGATTAGTTGGAGCTCCTCCTGGATATGTTGGGTATGATGAAGGTGGCCAGCTTACAGAAAGTGTAAGAAGAAGACCCTACTCTGTAATCTTACTAGATGAAATAGAAAAAGCACATCCTGAGGTATTTAATGTTCTGCTTCAAGTTTTAGAAGATGGCAGACTTACCGACTCACAAGGTAGGGTTGTTGATTTTAGAAACACTGTTATCATAATGACATCTAATGTTGGAGCGCAAGATCTAGGAGGCTTGAAAGCCAAACTTGGATTTAAGGCTACTGACGAAGATGGTAGTAGTGATTATGAAGATATGAAGAAAGACATTTTAAGCGAAATGAGGCGTCTATTTAGACCTGAATTTATCAATAGGCTTGACGAAGTAATAGTGTTTCATTCTCTAGAAGAAAAGCATCTTAACAGTATAGTTCATTTAATGCTTGCTGACTTAATCGATAGATTAGAAGAGTTGGAATTAGGTTTTGAAATATCTGAAGAGGCCACAGCGATGTTAGTTAAAGAAGGATATGACAGCGAATATGGAGCAAGGCCTTTAAGAAGAGTAATTCGAAGGAAGATTGAGAACCCACTATCTGAACTGATTCTAGCTGGAAAAGCTCAGTCTGGTAAGAAAGTTTACGTTAGTGTTGAAAATGATGATTATAAATTTCATGTAGAGTAATATAAAAGCTAGAAGCGGGCAGTAATTGCTCGCTTTTTTCTTACTTTCTCTAAGAAAAAAATATATAATACTGTTAGGAGTGGTGATATGGCAAAAACTAAGACAGTGTTTATGTGTAATGAATGTGGCTCAGAATTTCCTCGTTGGTCTGGTAGGTGTGGAGCTTGTAATAGCTGGAATACTTTAGTAGAAATGAGGTCAGAGCATATTAAAAGGGCAAATGCTCACATGGCTGGACATACAAGTAAAGCAACAGTACTAAATCAACTACAATCTGGGAACGAGGTGCGTTTTAGTAGTGGTATTAAAGAATTGAATAGAGTATTAGGTGGAGGTATAGTTCCAGGAGAAATGATACTAATTGGAGGAGATCCTGGGATAGGAAAATCAACACTTTTATTGCAAATGGCTATAGCTTTATCAAGAAATGGTTTAAAAGTATTATATATAACAGGGGAAGAATCTTTGCAACAAGTGAAGATGAGAGCAGAAAGATTAGATGGTACAAATGAAGAAATAATACTGCTTGCAGAGACCAATATTGACCAAATACTAAGCAATGTTGACAAGCTAAAACCTCAAATTGTTATTGTAGATTCTATTCAAACAGTTATTTCTTCTGAACTAGGTTCTGCACCTGGAAGTGTTAGTCAGGTTAGAGAATGTACTGGCCAGATGGTAAGGCATGCAAAGAATAACGACGTTGCGTACTTTATCGTTGGGCATGTTACTAAAGATGGTGCAATAGCTGGTCCAAGAGTATTAGAACATATGGTTGATTGTGTGTTGTATTTTGAAGGAGACAATCACAATGCTTTTAGAGTGTTAAGAGCAGTGAAAAATAGATTTGGATCTACAAATGAAATCGGTGTTTTTACAATGGAATCAAAAGGATTGTTAGAAGTTGAAAATCCATCAGCATTACTTCTTGAGCGAAGAGGGAGTGCTACAATAGGGTCTATAGTAACGACTTCTTTAGAAGGGACAAGGCCAGTTTTAGTTGAAATACAATCTTTGTTAACGGAAACTTCTTATGGGAATCCTAGAAGAATGACAAATGGTGTTGATTTTAATAGAGCAAATATGTTGTTAGCGGTTCTTCAAAAAAAAGGTGGTTTATTCCTAGGCCAACAAGATGCTTACATAAATGCAGTTGGAGGTATTAAAGTAAATGAACCAGCTGCTGACTTAGCTATTTCATTAGCAGTTTTTTCAAGTTTGCAAGACATCCCTGTAGATCCAGGTTTAGTTGCAATTGGAGAAGTAGGGCTTACTGGGGAAATAAGATCTGTATCACAGATGCCCTTAAGGATATCGGAAGCTGAAAAGATGGGTTTTAAAAGATGTATTATACCTGAGCAAGGCAGAGACTCAATCAAAGAGAAGTTCTCAATTGAAATAATAGCGGTGAAAAATATAAGTGAGGCTTTAAAACAGTTAAACCGACTAAGAAATTAGTCGGTTTAAGATGAGTGATTAGGAAAGTCTATAAATGCCAAAGGTGTCCATTCTGTCTTGTTCTTTTTTAATGATTTCATCAAAGCTCATGTCAAAAGAGTTGAGAAGGGCAGAGATATAAAACATTGCTCGTCCTAACTCAGTCTCTACTGTATCTTTGCAGTTTTGGCAAAGATGGCCCTCTAAATGTGACCTCATAAAGCTTTGGAGTTCATGATATGAAGAAATTGTATCTGGAAATTTTTGCAACTCACTATTGATTTTTATGCACCCACACGATGTTGCAGCTTTTGCTATTGCTCTGTTTAGTCTGGCAATAGCTTCTTGAAGTTTCGATGTAATGTCTAAAATGCTTCTATGTCTAACTAAATTCTCATCAACAGTTTCTTGGAATTTTGAGAATTCTAAACTACCCATTATGTCACCTCTCATCCCTTATTTAATTGAATTATACTTATCTGAGATATTAGATGTCAAATATTTCACAAGATATTTACAATTCTTGTGAAAAAAAGGGCATTTTAGTAGTATAATAAATATGACAATGCTTTATTGATAGCATTAATTCGCTTATCGAGATAAAATGCTTTAATTTTGTATAAATATGCTTTATAATGTTTTTTGTATACGAAAAGAGGTGATACGATGAAAATTTTGCGTTTGTTATTAGCAGTGATAGGTTTTGTGTTTGGATTCCAATCTGCAGGAGAGGCAACTCCATGGCTGTTGGAGGTCTTTGATATCGCTGTCACTGAAGCACTAGTACTTGGAGCATCAGCATTTGGTGGTTTAATTCTAGCAATAGTAATATATTTTCTATCACCTTATTTATTTCAACAAATCGTATACTTAGTGGATGCAATTGATTTAAAATTTCAAAGAACACCAATGATTGACATTGCTGTAAGTGTGGGTGGCCTAGTGGCAGGATTAATATTAGCTAATTTATTAACTATACCTTTTCTAAGAGTACCATTGATAGGTGCATATTTACCCGTAGTAGCTAATGTAATACTTGGATACCTAGGGTTAATGATTGCTTGGAAGAAAAGAGATGATTTAACCGCGGTTATTGGACCAAGAAGTGGTACAAGGACTAGTAAGCCTGACTCAAATTCTGCAAGAATAAAAGTTTTAGATACCTCAGTTATTATTGATGGAAGAATAGTGGATATTTGCGAAACAGGAATAATTGAAGGGACAATAGGTATACCTGTGTTTGTGTTGCATGAATTACAACATATTGCTGACTCAGAAGACAGTCAGCGTAGAAATAGAGGTAGAAGAGGATTAGATGTTTTAAATAAGATGCAAAAATCTCTTGGAACTCAGGTAAAGATATTTGAAAGAAATTTTCCTGAAATACAAGAGGTAGATAGTAAGTTAGTCGCATTAGCTCAAAGCTTAGATGCAACAGTGATAACAAATGATTACAATCTTAATAAAGTTTGTAGAGTTCATAATATACCAGTATTAAATATTAATGAGTTAGCAAATGCAGTTAAGCCAGTTGTTTTGCCTGGTGAAGAAATGCAAGTATTAATTATAAAGAGTGGTAAAGAGAGAGAGCAAGGCATAGGGTATTTAGACGATGGCACTATGATAGTTGTAGAAGATGGCAGAAATCACATAAATGAAGCAGTAAAGGTTGAAGTAACTAGTGTTCTACAAACAGCTGCTGGCAGAATGATTTTTGCAAAAATGCCAGATTAAGGTGATATTATGTCTTTAAGTGTAATAATTTTGGCTGCTGGTAAAGGCAGTAGGATGAAAAAGAATGAAAATAAAGTTTATATTGAATTAAACTCCAAGAAGGTAATTGATTATTCTTTGAGGGTATTTGATAGCTTAGATTATGTAGATGAAATAGTATGTGTTTATGCTAGTGGTGAAAAAAGATTAATTGAAGAGCGAGTGCGATTAAATGTGCAGAACAAAGCTACTAAATTAGTGTTAGGGGGCAAAGAGAGGAAGGACTCTGTGTCAAATGCACTTAAAGTTATTAGTAGACAATCTGCATATTTTGCTATTCATGATGGAGCAAGACCATTAATAGATAGAGTTTTAATGGATCATTTGTATGAAAAGGTGATAGAACTAGATGCTATAATACCTGTTATACAAGTGAAAGATACTATTAAAGAAGTTAAGAATCTGGCAGTTACTAAGACTTTGAACAGAAAAGCTTTAGTCGCAGTGCAAACTCCGCAGCTTTTTAACAGTGAATATAAGAATTTAATAATAGATAATGATGATAACAAAACGGATGATGCTTCATATATAGAAGGCAGCTTTCCTGTTTTTACTACTAAGGGAAGTGAATACAATATAAAGCTAACAACACCAGTTGATATTTGGTTAGCTGAGGCTATTTTAAGAAAGGTGGATAAATTTAATTGGTAAAGACAGGTTTAGGAATTGACATACATCCCCTAAAAGAAGGAAGACCTTGTGTTTTAGGTGGAGTAGAAATTGAGTCAGAGATAGGCCCAGACGGGCACTCTGATGCTGATGTAGTATTACATTCTTTGATAGATGCATTGCTTGGAGCTGCAGGCTTGGGTGATATTGGAGAGTGGTTTCCTGATAGTGATAAATCATATAAGAACATAGATAGTAAGATATTACTAAGTCGTGCATACAATGCGGTAAGAATTGGTGGATATCTTGTAGACCATATTGATATTACAATAATTACAGAAGTTCCAAGAATTTCAAAGTATAAAAGTGACATGAGACTTAAAATTTCAGAAATTATGAATATAAGTTTTTCTCAGGTTAATATTAAAGCTACGACTTCTGAGAAATTAGGGTTTATAGGTAGAAAAGATGGTATTGCTTCAATGGCAATTGTATCTTTGGTCAAAGATGATCAAAAAGAGGATTGTATTGATAGTGACATCAATCAATTATCAGCACAGACAGTTGCATATATGGGAGATGCTGTATTAGAACTTTATGTAAGAAAGCATCTATTATCTCAAGGGATTAATAGAGGTGATAAGCTACAAGCAGAGGCTATGAAGTTTGTGTCAGCAAATTCACAAGCTGATATTGTTAGAAGTATTAAGGATAAGTTCACAGAAGAAGAGTTAAGAATATTCAAATGGGGGCGAAACTCTAGTGGAGGGTGTGTTCCGAAGAATGCAGAAGTTCTTGATTATCGCTACAGCACAGGGCTGGAGGCATTAATTGGATATCTTTATATCAAAAAGAATACCGAAAGACTTGAAGAGATAATTGAATATATATTAAATAAATAATAGGAGGAAGTATAAATGCTAAGAGTTGAATTGATTTCGCATACACCTCAACCAGAGAGAACTGTAGCTTCTGCTGCAAGATTGTGCTATTCATCAAAAGATGGAGATGACCTATATAAAGGATTAAGTGATAAAGAAGTTTCAAAGCTTGTTACTAAGTTAGCGGAAATGGGTCATTTATCAACTTTTGAACATGCAAGTTTTACTTTCTCTATTTCAGGTGTTTCAAGGGTATTGACACATCAATTAGTGAGGCATAGAATTGCATCTTATTCACAAAGGTCTCAAAGATATGTAAATGAGAAAAACTTTGAATATATAACTCCAAAATCAATTGAAAAACATAATCAGGCAAAGAAAATTTATGAAGACTATATGAACCATGCAAAAGAAGTATATAAACAACTACAAGAAATTGTGCCTCAAGAAGATGCAAGATATGTTTTACCAAACTCTACAGAAACAAAGATTATGGTAACTATGAATGCTAGGTCTTTACTACATTTCTTCGAGGTAAGGTGTTGTGTAAGAGCACAGCTTGAAATCAGGCAGCTGGCAGACAAAATGCTTGCCTTGGTAAAAGAGGTCGCACCAACGATGTTTTTGAATGCAGGACCCACTTGTGTAACTCAAGGTGTGTGTAATGAAGGAGATCTTAGCTGTGGAAGATTGGAAAGAATAAAATGATGCAAATAGAGGGTCGCCAACAAGTTCTCGTTGGGCTTAGGAGAAATAAAGTTGAGAGAATACTGCTCGCTGATTCCGCTCATGGGAATGTTATTGATGAAATTGTATCATTAGCATGTGAAAACCAGGTAGATTTAAGGTATGTACCAAAAGAAGATATAGAATCAAAAAGCAAAGTGAGAAACAATCAAGGTGTAATAGCTTATCTTAGGAACTGGGATTATACAAATCTAGATGATTTATTAGCTCAATCTAAGAAAGAAAAAAGCCCTTTGATTTTAATATTAGATCATTTACAAGACCCTCATAATTTAGGTGCAATTATGCGCTCAGCTGATGCGACAGGCGTTAGTGGTGTGATTATACCTAAGGATCGTAGTGTAAAAATGACAGAGACTGTTGTTAAAATTAGTGCAGGTGCAGCTCTTACTGTGCCACTTACAATGGTAACAAATCTATCTCAAACAATTGACGTATTAAAAGATGAAGGCTTTTGGATTATGGGTACTGATGCAGATACTGATGATTATATATATGATAAGAATCTACAAATGCCATTGGCTTTGATAATAGGAAGTGAGGGTAAAGGGATATCTAATAATTTAGCAAAAAAGAGTGATTTCTTGGTTAAGCTGCCAATGGAAGGAACAATCACATCTCTAAATGCCTCAGTTGCAGCTGGTGTAATGATGTATGAAATATTAAGACAGAGGCAGTTTGATAGTTAGTAGATTTCTTGACGGTCTGTTTTGCAAACAGTATAATAGATTGCATAGGATGTAGTATGAATATACATATTGGGAGGTAAGCAGATAATGGATATGCCGGCACAAAGAGAAGTTGCAGCTCCCTATGATTTTTTACCTGAAGACGATATTGTTGAAGCTGCACGCGATGGCAGTGAGTATGCATATGAGTATATATTTCATAGATACAGAGGATTTGTTAGAGCTAAAGCAAGATCGTATTTTTTGATTGGTGCTGATAGAGAAGATATAATCCAAGAAGGTATGATTGGCTTATATAAAGCCATAAGAGATTATAAAACTGATCGTTTAGCTTCATTTAGAGCTTTTGCTGAGTTGTGTGTAACAAGACAAATAATAACAGCAATAAAAACAGCTACAAGACAAAAGCATATACCTCTAAATTCTTATGTTTCATTAAATAAGCCAATTTATGATGAAGAATCAGATAGAACTCTGCTAGATGTACTGAAGAGTTCAAAAATAACAGACCCAGAGCAATTATTAATAAATTTTGAGTCTTATAGATCTATTGAGTTTAAGCTGACAGAGATTCTTAGTGATTTAGAGTGGCAAGTATTAATGAACTATTTGGATGGAAAATCTTATCAGGAAATAGCTGAAGATTTGAATAGACATGTAAAGTCTGTAGACAATGCTTTACAAAGAGTGAAGAGAAAACTTGAAAGATACTTAGATGATAGAGACTATGAAGAAGAGAGAAGAGCTGAAATAGAGTTGTAAAGAAAAAAAACATATTGACAATAGTGTGTGTATTATATATAATAACTATCGTGCTCTTTGAAAGAGAGAGTCGTTGGAGAGATGCCCGAGTGGCTAAAGGGGGCGGACTGTAAATCCGTTGGCACAGCCTTCGCTGGTTCGAATCCAGCTCTCTCCACCAAAACGAGCGGGTGTAGCTCAGTGGTAGAGCCCCAGCCTTCCAAGCTGGTTGCGAGGGTTCGATTCCCTTCACCCGCTCCATTTTTATATATAATGCTCGCGTAGCTCAGGAGGCCAGAGCGCGTCCTTGGTAAGGACGAGGTCACCGGTTCAACTCCGGTCGCGAGCTCCAATAGGCTGCCTAAGGGCGGTTTTTAATATAATAGTAGTTTTTTTTGTATTTTGAGAGTGTTAAGCACTCAGATATATTGACTAGAGACAAAGTTGTTGATAAAATGGCGTTGAAATCCGAAGATAAGAACTTTTCCAGGAGGTCAGAAAATGGCAAAGCAAAAATTTGAAAGAACAAAACCGCACGTTAATATTGGAACAATAGGACATATCGATCACGGTAAGACTACATTAACAGCAGCGATAACAGTAGTGTTATCAGCAAGTGGCGAAACAAAGTTCGCGATGAAGTTTGAAGATATTGATAAGGCTCCAGAAGAGAGAGAGCGTGGAATTACAATTAACACAGCTCACGTAGAGTATGAGACAGCAAAGCGTCACTATGCACACGTTGACTGTCCTGGACATGCGGACTATGTAAAGAACATGATTACAGGAGCAGCGCAGATGGATGGCGCAATCCTAGTAGTATCAGCAGCAGATGGTCCAATGCCACAGACAAGAGAGCACATATTGTTAAGTCACCAGGTAAACGTACCACATATCGTAGTATTCTTAAATAAAGCAGATATGGTAGATGACGAGGAACTAATTGAACTAGTAGAAATGGAAGTTAGAGAGTTACTAGACCAGTATGAGTTCCCAGGAGACGACACACCATTTGTAGCAGGATCAGCACTTAAAGCATTAGAGTGTGGATGTGGAGAAAGAGAATGTGAGTGGTGTGGAAAGATTTTAGATTTAATGGACGCAGTTGATGAGTATATTCCAACACCAGAGAGAGAAACAGACAAAGCATTCTTAATGCCAATCGAGGACGTATTCTCAATTACAGGTAGAGGAACAGTAGTAACAGGAAGAATTGATCGTGGAGTAATCAATGTTGGTGATGAAGTAGATATTATCGGTATGATGGATCAGCCACGTAGAACAGTATGTACAGGTGTAGAAATGTTCCGTAAGTTAATGGATACAGGAATGGCAGGAGATAATGTAGGATGCTTATTGCGCGGAATCAAAAGAGATGAAGTAGAGCGTGGACAAGTATTAGCTAAGCCAGGAAGTATACAACCACATACAAGTTTTGATGCAGAGGTATATGTACTTAAGAAGGAAGAGGGAGGAAGACACACACCATTTTTCCCAGGATATCGTCCACAGTTTTTCTTTAGTACAACAGATGTAACAGGTGTAATCAACTTACCAGAAGGTGTTGAAATGGTAATGCCTGGAGATAACATTCAGATGGGTATTGAATTAATTACACCAATTGCACTAGAAAAAGGAACAACATTTGCGATTCGCGAAGGCGGACGTACAGTAGGTGCAGGTATCGTTACAGGTATTCATAAGTAGTTACAAAAGCCAGCTGAGCTGGCTTTTTTTTCGCAAGCTTACATGATTTATTGACATGTAATTTATTATGTGGTAATTTAGTTGGGTAGCCTTGTGATTAATAGGTAAAATAATATATAAAATTCTGGATGGGGGTGCCCTAAATGCGTGTAGGTATAACTTTGGAGTGCACAGAATGCAAACAAAGAAATTATAGAACTAGCAAAAATCGTCGCACAACAAATAAGCGTTTAGAACTAAAAAAGTATTGTAAATTCTGTCGAGAGCACACACTGCATCGTGAAACAAAGTAGTGTAAAAATCGTGGGGAAGTGTTAATATGACAGCGAAAAGTAAAACAACAAAATCTAAATCAAAATTTAGATACTTTAAAGAGGTAAGAGCAGAGCTTAGGAAAGTAAATTGGCCAAATAAAGAAGATTTATTTAAAGCTACAGGGGTAGTTATAGTTACAGTAGCTGTATTTGCTCTTGCAATGACATTGGTTGACTCTATTTTCACACAAGTAATTCAATTTCTGATATAGAGTTTTAGAGGAGCGATCAGTAAATGGCTGAGAGAAGATGGTATGTTGTTCACACTTATTCTGGATATGAGAATAATGTAAAAACAAACATGGAAAAGAGAATAGCCTCAATGGAAGTTGAGGACGAAATTTTTCGTGTTGAAGTTCCAACTGAAGAAGTTACAGAAGTAAAGGGTGGCAAAAGCCGAACTTATGATCGCAAGATTTATCCTGGCTATGTTTTAGTTGAAATGGTAATTACAGATCAATCATGGTATGTAGTTAGAAATACACCAGGAGTAACAGGCTTTGTTGGTCCAGCATCAAGACCAGTTCCTTTAGAAGAAGATGAGGTCAAGCGAATGCTTGGCACGGCTGAGGATGCTCACGAAGAGAAAGAAGAGATTGTTAAGATTTCTTTTGATGTTGGTGAGGTAGTTCAAGTAGTAGATGGTCCATTTAATAACTTTAGTGGAGTAGTCGAAGAGGTGTCAGCCCCAAAAAGACGTTTAAAGGTAAGAGTTTCGATGTTTGGTAGAGATACGCCAATAGAGTTAGATTATAAGCAAGTAAAAAAAATAGAATAGAAAGTATATATTAGTAGGAGGTGTAGTGAGATGGCAAAAAAAGTTATAAATATTGTAAAATTGCAAATCCCTGCTGGACGTGCAAATCCAGCTCCACCAGTTGGACCAGCACTAGGACAAGCGGGTGTGAACATCATGCAGTTTTGTAAAGAGTTTAATGCAAGAACACAGAAAGATGAAGGTTTAATTATACCAGTAGTTATTACGGTGTTTCAGGATAGAAGTTTTACTTTTGTTACAAAAACTCCTCCAGCTTCAATCTTACTAAAGAAGGCAGCTGGCATTGAATCTGGTTCAGGCGAACCAAACAGAACTAAAGTAGCAAAAGTTACAAAAGATCAGGTAAAAGAAATTGCACAGTTGAAAATGGTAGATTTAAACGCAGCTACTGTTGAAACAGCAATGAGTATGATCGCTGGTACTGCTCGCAGTATGGGTATTGTAGTAGAAGATTAATTATATTTTAAATCGTGGGAGAGAAATCGTTTGAACCACTAGGAGGTACTTATAATGGCAAAGAAGAGTAGAAGATATTTAGAAGCTAGAGAGTTAATAGATAGAGACAATTTATATGAGCCTGAAGAGGCAATGGAACTTGTTAAAAAAACAGCAAGTGCTAAATTTGATGAAACAGTAGAAATATCTATTAAGTTAGGTGTAAACCCTAGACAAGCAGACCAACAAGTTAGAGGAGCGGTTACGCTTCCAGCAGGACTTGGAAAAACTGTAAAAATGGTAGTATTTGCTCAAGACGCAGATGCAGAAGCAGCGAAAGCAGCTGGAGCAGATATTATTGGTGATGAAGAAACAGCTAAGAAGATCAGTGACGGATGGATGGATTTTGATATGGTATTAGCAACTCCAGATATGATGAGAGTTGTTGGTAGATTAGGAAGAGTTTTAGGTCCTAGAGGTTTAATGCCTAATCCTAAAGCTGGTACTGTAACAGCTGATATTGGAACAGCAGTTGAAGAATTTAAAGCAGGTAAAATTGAGTATAGAGTAGAAAGAGCTGGTATTGTACATGCTCCTATTGGTAAAGCGTCATTTAGCGTTGAAGATTTAATGACTAACTATGAAGCATTAATCGACGCATTAAGAAAAGCTAGACCAGCAGCAGCAAAAGGCGCGTACTTTAGAACTATTTCTCTTGCTACTACAATGGGACCTGGAGTTAGAGTTTCTCCAAGAAGTGCAACAGCAAAATAGTTGTTGACAACATTAATTTAATATAGTACAATTCTTCGTGCTGAAGACCGCAGGTGCATATTTGCTTAATTTCCTGCCGAGGCTCTAGAATAAATTTCATTAGTATTATTTTGAAAATTACTCTACCTCTGTGTCTTTAAGCACAGAGGTTTTTTTAGTTAACCCAAGGAGGTGGAACAGTGAGCAAAATCAGACAAGCAAAGGAAAAGCAAGTTGCTGAAATTAGAGAGAAGTTCAGTAATGCCAAGTCAGCTATTATTACTGACTATAGAGGAATCAATGTAGCAGACATGACAGAGTTACGTAAGCAATTGCGTGATGCTGGAGTTGAATACAAAGTTCTTAAGAACACTTTCGTAAAAATTGCTACAGAAGATATGAATATTGAAAATCTTAATGAAGCATTAGAAGGACCAACAGCAATTGCTTTCGGTTATGAAGACGCTGTAACAGCAGCTAAAATCATTAGTGAATTTAGCAAAAGTCACGCACTTAAGTTACCACAGGTGAGAGCTGGTGTTTTAGAGGGCAAATATATTACTGAGTCTCAAGTATCAGATTTAGCTAATTTGCCACCACGAGATGTATTATTGGCACAGGTGCTAAGAACAATGCAAGGACCTATTGCTAACTTTGTTGGTGCTAGTAATAACATTATTACAAAGTTTGTATATGCATTAAATGCAGTAAAAGATCAAAAAGAACAAATTTCATAAAAACCAGGAGGAATATACAATGAATAAAGAACAAATTATTGAAGCCATCAAGGAAATGACAGTGATGGAGTTATCTGAGTTAGTTAAAGAGATGGAAGAAGTATTTGGCGTATCAGCAGCAGCTCCAGTAGCTATGGCTATGCCAGGTGCAGGCGCAGCAGCAGTTGAAGAAGAAGAGCAAACAGAGTTTGACGTAGTATTAGAAGATCATGGTGCTAAGAAGATCAACGTTATTAAAGTAGTACGTGCTGCAACAGGACTAGGCTTAGTAGATGCTAAGAAACTAGTAGACGAAGCGCCATCTACAATTAAAGAAGCTCTTCCAAAAGAAGAAGCAGAAGCTCTTAAAAAAGAGTTAGAAGAAGCTGGAGCAAAAGTAGCACTTAAGTAGTAAAAACATAAAAAAGCACCTTAAAGGTGCTTTTTTCAATAATACCTAGTTGACAAAACCAAGTTTATTTGTTATCATCTTTTATTGCTATGATTTTGTTAAAAAATAAGGTAGTTGCATATTTGAGATGCGTAAAACCGACCAACAATGTTGATTTTTGTGTGTAACTTAGGATAATGTCAATATTAATTACGGTAGCTGCTTGAACATGCGCTTTGCATGAGGGGTTATCCCTCTTTTTTGCTTTTACCGAAAAATTGAACGCAGGGGTGAATATTTATATGCAAACCCGAACGGTTAATTATGGACGCCGTAAAAGAGAGTCTTATGCTCGAAACGATGAAGTATTGCAAATGCCTAACCTGATTGATATTCAGAGGGCATCATATCGCTGGTTTGAAGAAAGAGGATTAAGAGAAGCTTTTGATAGAATTTCTCCAATCCAAGACTTTACTGGCAATCTGAAGTTAGAGTTTTTAGACTATTTCTTTGACGACCCAAAATACTCAGTAGACGAAGCTAGAGAACGTGATGTTACTTATAGTCGTCCTTTACGTGTTAATGTAAGGTTGATTAATAAGGAAACCGGAGAAGTTAAGGAACAAGAGGTATTTATGGGGGACTTCCCTATAATGACAGACAAAGGCACCTTTATTTATAATGGTGCTGAAAGAGTAGTAGTAAGTCAGTTGGTAAGATCACCAGGTGCGTATTACAAAGATAAGATAGACAAAAAAGGTAACAAAATAGTTGAAGCAAAAGTTATACCAAACCGTGGAGCATGGATTGAATATAACTATAGTAGACGTGGAGTAGTTACAGTTCGGATAGACCGTAGTAGGAAGATTCCGGTAACTACATTTTTGCGTGCCTTGGGTTATGGGACTGATGCTCAGATAGTTGATTTAATGGGTATTGGATCTCAAGTTGAATCTACTTTGCAAAAAGACTCAACTGAGTCTGTAGAAGAAGGACTACTAGAACTATATAGAAAGTTAAGGCCAGGAGAACCACCGACAGTCGATACAGCAAAAAGCTTAATTGACTCTATGTTCTTCCAAACAAAAAGATATGATTTAGCTAACGTCGGAAGATATAAACTAAATAAGAAGCTTAACTTAGCCTCAAGAATTAAAGATAGAGTCGCAGCAGAGAATATTTTTGCAAAAAAAGATGTTTATCAATCAGAGACAGTAGTCAATCCAGCAACTGGAGAAGTTTTGAGCCAAGCTGGAGAGTTGTTAATTTCATCTGGCGAAATTATTATTCAAGAAGATCAAAAGATAACTGAAAATGATATTAAGAAACTCAATCTTGCTGGTATAAATTCAGTAGCTATTTACTTAGAAGACCAAAGAATTCTAAGAGTCTTTGGAAATGGCTATACGAAAGTAGAGTGGCAAGAGAAATTACATAATAAAACTATTTCAGAGCCAATTAAAGTAGGCGAAGAGGTTTTAATACCTCAGGGTACATATATTGGGACTGATGAGTTAGAGTTATTAGAGAAAAACCTTGAGCATTTGTATGGCAATGTTATTCATCTTGCAAAAGAGGCACATCCGATTGTGATTAGTGATGATCATAAAGAGAATGATGCTGATTGCTTAACTAGAGAAGATATTATAGCAAGTGTCAACTATATGTTTAATCTACTTGATGGTGTAGGAAGATTTGACGATATCGACCACCTTGGTAACAGAAGGTTGCGTTGTGTTGGTGAACTATTACAAAAAGAATTCAGAACTGGTTTATCTAGGATGGAAAGAGTCGTAAGAGAAAGAATGACCATACAAGATACAGATTCTGTAACACCACAAGCTTTAATAAATATTAGACCAGTGGTTGCAAAAGTGAAAGAATTCTTTGGAAGCAGTCAATTGAGTCAATATATGGATCAGATTAATCCACTAGCAGAAATCTCTCATAAGAGAACACTTAGTGCATTAGGTCCTGGTGGACTTAACAGAGATAGAGCAAGTTTTGATGTAAGAGACGTTCATCACTCGCATTTTGGAAGAATATGTCCTATTGAGACTCCAGAAGGACCAAACATTGGTCTTATTGGAAGACTTGGTACATATACTCAAGTTAATGAGTTTGGCTTTATGCAGACTCCTTATAGAGTAGTTGATAGTGACAGCAGGTATATTACAGATGAAATCAGATATTTTACAGCAGACGAAGAAGAAGGCTTTGCTTTTGGACAGTCAAATGTAAGAATTGATTTAGAGTCTGGGAGAATACTTGATGAGTCTGTTCCTGCAAGAATAGATAATGATGTTAGATCAATTAGTCCTGAGAACTTAGACTTTATAGATGTATCACCTAAGCAGGTATTTAGTATTGCTACTGCTCTAATTCCATTTCTAGAGAATGATGATGCTAATAGAGCATTAATGGGAGCAAATATGCAGAAGCAGTCAGTGCCTCTACTTAATCCACAAGCGCCTGTTATTGGCACTGGTATGGAGCATAAAGCTGCACTGGATTCAGGACATGTAATCACTGCTAAAAGAGCAGGGTATGTAACACATGTATCAGGTAGGAGAATTGAGATAACTACTGATGATAAAGAAGTTGATCAATATCACTTGCAGAAATTTGAAAGATCAAATCAAGGTACATGCTTAAATCAAAGACCTCTAGTAAAACCAGAGGAAAGAGTTGAATTGGGAGATATTATTGCAGATGGTCCCGCAGTTGATAAGGGTGAGTTGGCTTTAGGAAGAAACTTACTATGTGGCTTCTTAAACTGGAACGGTTACAACTACGAGGATGCAATTATAATTAATGAAAATGTTGTTAAAGAAGATGCTTTAACATCAATACATATAGAAGAATATGAAGCAGAAGCAAGAGATACAAAGCTTGGTCCTGAGGAAATCACTCGAGATATTCCTAATGTAGGAGAGGAAGCTTTAAGAAACCTAGACGCAAGAGGGATTGTAAGAGTTGGTGCTGAAGTAAATTCTGGAGATATCCTGGTTGGGAAGGTTACCCCAAAGGGCGAAACAGAGTTAACAGCAGAAGAAAGACTATTAAGAGCTATTTTTGGAGAGAAAGCTAGGGAAGTAAGAGATACTTCTACTAGAGTTCCTCATGGAGCAGAAGGTATCGTTGTGGATGTAAGAGTTTTCACAAGAGATAGTGGAGATGAAATGAGCCCAGGAGTCAATCAGCTTGTAAGAGTATATGTTGCTAAAAAGCGAAAGATTTCTGTTGGTGATAAAATGGCAGGACGCCATGGTAACAAAGGTATTGTCGCTAGAGTTGTTCCTGAAGAAGACATGCCATTTTTAGAAGATGGACGACCACTAGATATTATATTAACTCCGCTTGGATTGCCTTCAAGGATGAACTTGGGTCAAATATTTGAGATTCATCTTGGCTGGGCAGCAGAAAAGCTTGGTTTACATATTGCAACACCAGTATTTGATGGTGCAACTGAAGAGCAGATAAGAGAGGCATTAAGAGATGCTAACTTACCAGAAGATGGAAAAGCTGTTCTGTATGATGGTATGACCGGTGAAAAATATGAAAACGAAGTTACTGTCGGTACAATGTACATGATGAAGTTATTCCACTTAGTGGATGATAAGATACATGCTAGGTCTACAGGACCTTACTCACTAGTAACTCAGCAGCCACTTGGAGGTAAAGCTCAGTTTGGTGGACAACGATTTGGTGAGATGGAAGTATGGGCACTGGAAGCATATGGTGCGGCATATACTTTACAAGAAATGCTAACTGTAAAGTCTGATGATGTAACGGGTAGAGTAAAAGCATATGAATCTATTGTTAAAGGTGAGAACATACCAAGTCCAGGAATTCCTGAATCATTTAGGGTTTTAATTAAAGAAATGCAAAGTTTAGGCCTTGATATTCATATTAAAACAGATCAAGAGATTGATGATGATGAAGGTGGAATCTTTGTAAATGATTTCCCTGATAGAGAAAGATTTGTAGATGAGCATCAGCTTGATGAAGAAATCTTAGAAGATGTACTTGACCCAGTAATAGGTGCTGAATCAGTAGATGAAGAAGATGATCACGAGATGACATTAGAAGAGCGTATTGCCAAACTAAGTGAACTAATCCGTCCACGAGACGATATTAACTAATGGCAAAGTATTTAAATTTGAAGGGAGCGTGCCCCTTTTGGTAGATCACAATAGTTTTGAATCTATGTTTATAGGGTTGGCATCACCTGAAAAGATCAGATCTTGGTCACAAGGTGAAGTAAAGAAACCAGAAACAATTAACTATAGAACACTTAAGCCTGAAAAAGATGGGTTGTTCTGTGAGAGAATTTTTGGTCCTAATAAGGACTGGGAGTGTCATTGTGGAAGATATAAAAGAATTAGATATAAAGGTGTTATTTGTGAAAGATGTGGCGTTGAAGTAACTCGAGCAAGAGTTAGAAGAGAGAGAATGGGGCATATTGAATTAGCAGCCTCAGTGTCTCACATTTGGTATTTCAAAGGCGTTCCAAGTAGGATTGGTTATGTATTGGACATGTCACCAAGATCACTTGATAAAGTATTATATTTTGCGTCTTATGTTGTTCTAGATCCAGGTGACACAACG
Source organism: uncultured Clostridiaceae bacterium (assembly GCA_964546025.1). GTDB lineage: Bacteria > Bacillota > UBA994 > PWPR01 > PWPR01 > PWPR01. The sequence continues at coordinate 62,382 of CAZJHT010000003.1, read as the reverse complement.
CTGACAGAAAAGCAAGTATTAACCGAAGTAGAATATAGAGATGCTGTTGATAAATTTGGATACAATTCATTTAAGGTTGGAATGGGTGCAGAGTCAGTAAAGAAGCTTTTGGAAAAAGTTGATTTGCGATCTGAAGAAAAAATGCTAAGAGATGAAATTGCTAATAGCTCAGGGCAGAGAAAGAGAAGAGCAATTCGAAGACTTGAAATAATAGACGCATTTTTGAGCTCAGGTAATAGACCCGAGTGGATGATCATGGATGTAATTCCAGTTATCCCTCCAGACTTGAGACCAATGGTCCAGCTAGATGGTGGTAGATTCGCTACTAGTGATCTTAATGATTTGTATAGAAGAGTTATTAATAGAAATAATCGATTAAAGAGACTTCTTGATTTAGGAGCTCCTGAGATTATTGTAAGAAATGAAAAAAGAATGTTGCAAGAAGCTGTAGACGCATTGATTGATAATGGTAGAAGAGGTAGAGCTGTTACAGGTCCTGGTAATAGACCATTGAAGTCTTTGAGTGATATGCTCAAGGGTAAGCAAGGTAGATTTAGACAGAACTTATTAGGAAAGCGTGTTGACTACTCTGGACGTTCAGTAATTGTAGTAGGTCCAGAGCTAAAACTTTATCAATGTGGTCTTCCTAAAGAAATGGCATTAGAACTATTCAAACCATTTGTAATGAGAGAGTTAGTTAATAATGGCAGTGCAAGCAACATAAAAAATGCAAAGAAAAAAGTTGAGCGTATGCATCCAGATGTATGGGATGTTTTAGAGTATGTTATCAAAGACCATCCTGTACTACTAAATCGTGCACCAACTTTACACAGATTAGGGATTCAAGCATTCGAACCTATTTTGGTTGAAGGAAAGGCTATCCAGGTTCATCCATTAGTATGTTCAGGATATAACGCTGACTTTGATGGAGACCAAATGGCTGTGCATGTACCATTATCTGCAGAAGCGCAGGCGGAATGTAGAATTTTGATGCTTTCAGCTCATAACTTGCTTAATCCTAAAGATGGTAGTCCAGAGGCTGTTCCTGGAAAGGATATGGTACTAGGATTATATTATATGACCATCATTAGAGATGGCGCTAAAGGTGAAGGTAAATTCTTTAAGGATTTTGAGGAAGCATTAGCTGCTTATCAATCAGATGTAATTAGTTTGCAAGCGAAGATAAAAGTTAGACTTGAATGCCCAACTGATTCAAGTATTAAAAAGATTGTAGAGACATCTGTAGGTAGATTAATTTTAAATGAAGTGGTCCCTCAGGATTTAGGGTTTGTTGATAGAACCAATCCAGAATTGGCATGTGAACCAGAGATAAACTTTATAGTTGCTAAAAAGCAAGTTGGACAGATTGTTAATCGATGTTATCGAAAATATGGTAATTCAAAAACAGCTGTTATACTTGATGAATTAAAGCGACTAGGATTCAAAAATGCTACTTCATCTGGTGTTTCAATAGCTCTTGAAGACATAGTTATTCCAGAAGAAAAATATGAAATCATTGCAATAGCAGAAGAAGAAGTCGAGAGTATAAAAAGAGCTTATAGAAGAGGCTTATTGAGTGATGATGAGAGATACAAGAGAATTATAGAAGTATGGCATAGTGTAAAAGATGAGGTTACTAATAAACTTAAGACTGCAATACCAACATTTAATAACCTTGGTATAATGCATGCATCAGGTGCGAGGGGTAATATCTCTCAGCTTACACAGATGGGTGGTATGCGTGGTCTTATGGCAGATCCTTCAGGTAGAGAGATTGAGCTACCGATAAAATCAAACTTTAGAGAAGGATTAGACGTATTAGAGTATTTTACATCTACGCATGGTGCAAGAAAAGGTTTAGCTGATACAGCATTAAGAACAGCTGACTCAGGGTACTTAACCAGAAGACTAGTTGATGTATCACAAGATGTTATTATTAGAGAAGACGATTGTCATACTACAACTGGTACATATATAACAGATATAATTGATGAAGATTCAATTATAATTCCTATTGAGGAAAGATTAGATGGCAGAACTGCTGCAGAAGATATCTGTGAGCCAATTTATGTTGATCCTATTACAGGCAAGTTAAATGATTCGGAAAGAGTTATTGTGGAAGAAGGAAGTCTGATATCATTTGATAATTCTAGAGAGATTGGTTATTTTGGAGTTCTAAAAGCCCCTATAAGTGGAGAGGTAGTAGTTACTGATAAGTATATCGAAATTAGTAGTGGTTATGAAAAATCAAAATTATACTTATCTGAAGACCATGAATTATTAGTTAGTGATGGAGAAGATGTATATGAAGGACAGAGCTTGACTAATAGACTTATACATGGAGTTTATATAAGAACAGTTCTAAATTGTAGATCTAAAGACGGTGTTTGCGCAACATGTTATGGTAGAGATCTTGCTACTGGTAAAAATATCAGTGTAGGAGAGGCCGTAGGCACAATTGCTGCTCAGTCAATTGGTGAGCCAGGAACGCAGTTAACTATGAGAACGTTCCATACTGGTGGTGTTGCAGGAAATGATATCACTAGAGGTCTCCCAAGGGTAGAAGAGCTTTTTGAAGCAAGAAACCCAAAAGGACAAGCAATTATAAGTGAAATTGATGGAACTGTTGCTATAACTGAGGAAAGAAAAAACAGAGTTGTTACAGTAAAGAGTGAAGATGGAGATATCGAGTCTTACAAGATAGCCTATAATAGAAGGTTAAGAGTTAAAGATGGGCAAGAGATAGAAGCAGGAGATCCTATAACAGATGGTTCTTTGAATCCAAGAGAACTTCTCGAAATTAGAGGAATCAGAGCTGTTCAACAGTACTTACTAGCAGAAGTGCAACTTGTATATAGAATGCAGGGTGTAGATATAAATGATAAGCATATTGAGGTAATTATTAGACAAATGCTTAGAAAAGTTTCTGTTGATGATGCTGGAGATACTGCACTATTACCAGGAGCACTTGTAGACATATTCACTTTTGAGGAAGAGAATGAAAAAGTTCTTGCAGAGAATGGAGTTCCTGCTACTGCAAGGCCGACATTACTCGGAATTACAAAGGCTTCTTTAGCAACAGACTCTTTCTTATCAGCAGCGTCGTTCCAAGAAACAACAAGAGTGTTAACTGATGCAGCTATAAAAGGCAAAAAAGACCCATTGTTTGGACTGAAAGAAAATGTTATTATAGGTAAGCTAATACCTGCAGGGACAGGCCTTAGAAGATATAGTGGCAAGATTAAGCATGGTCATGAGTATGACATGGATGAAGAAAAAACAATTGAGGATATAATTGGCTTAGATTAGTAAGAAAATATGGCCAGAGCTTCTGCTTTGGCCATGTAAATTTACTGTTGACACGTGCTTTTTTTGATGTTAAAATTAGCAGGCTGCAAAAAAAACACGTCACAGATGCCTGTGGCTTTAAAAAAAAGAGTTGCGGCACTGTTATTATATTTTAAAGAATAAACCAGGGAGGTGTAGGGATGCCAACCATCAATCAATTGGTTCGTAAGGGTAGAAAAACAACTAAGAAGAAATCAATGTCTAGAAAGCTAGGTGGATCACCGCAGCGAAGAGGCATGTGTATTCAAGTTCGTACTATGAACCCTAAGAAGCCTAACTCAGCGATTAGAAAAATAGCAAGGGTTAGATTAACTAACGGCGAAGAAGTTACAGCGTATATTCCTGGCATAGGACATAATCTACAGGAACACTCAGTGGTACTAGTACGTGGTGGTCGTGTTAAGGATTTACCAGGTGTAAGGTTCCATATTGTACGTGGTACGCTAGATACTGCAGGTGTAGACGGTAGAAGGCAAGGACGTTCAAAATACGGTACACGTAAACCTAGAGACTAAAACAAATTTTAAACATGTAGTAGAGGAGGTAACAGAATGCCCCGTAAAGGACCTATTCCTAAGCGAGATGTATTACCAGATCCAATATATAAGAGCAAACTAGTTACAAGATTTATCAATAAAATGATGTTAGATGGTAAGCGTGGCTTAGCACAGCGCACATTTTATGATGCAATGGAATTAGTTGCAGAAAGATCTGGAGAAGATGCTTTAGAAGTTTTTGAAACTGCAATAAAAAATATTGCCCCATTGTTGGAAGTAAAATCAAGAAGAGTTGGTGGTGCTACATACCAGGTACCTCAAGAGGTTAGCCCTCATAGGCAGACAATGCTTTCTATAAGATGGCTAGTTATGTACGCTCGGCAACGTGGTGAAAGAACAATGAGAGAAAGATTAGCAAGAGAAATTTTAGATGCATACAATAATACTGGTGGAAGTATTAGAAGAAGAGAAGAAACCCATCGTATGGCAGAGGCAAACAGAGCTTTTGCACATTATCGTTGGTAGTTTAAATTAACTCAGAGAAAGGAGGCTTCGGTATGCAAGAACGTGAAAAATTGAGAAGTGTGCGCAATATTGGTATTATGGCCCATATTGATGCAGGTAAGACTACTACTACAGAGCGAATCTTGTTCTACACAGGAAGAGTACATAGATTGGGTGAGACTCATGATGGTGCTGCTACCATGGACTGGATGGTTCAAGAGCAAGAACGAGGTATTACAATTACATCTGCGGCAACTTCTTGTGTTTGGAAAGATAAAACTATTAATATAATAGATACACCCGGCCACGTGGATTTTACAGTTGAAGTTGAACGTTCACTCCGCGTACTTGATGGCTCCGTAGCTGTTTTTTGCGCAAAGGGTGGCGTAGAGCCGCAGTCTGAAACTGTATGGAGACAGGCTGATAAGTATCGCGTACCTAGGATAGCTTATATAAATAAAATGGATACAATAGGTGCTGACTTTTACAATGTTGTTAGCATGATGAAAGAAAGATTGAAGGCTAATGCCGTTGCGATTCAAATGCCAGTTGGCGCAGAAGATAACTTCTCTGGAATTGTTGATCTTGTTTCAAATAAATATATTCATTATAAAGATGACCTTGGTCAGGATATAGATGTAACTGATATACCAGAGCATCTTGCAGATGAAGTAGAAGAAAAAAGAGTAGAAATGATTGAAGCTTTAGCTGATTTTAACGATGATCTTATGATGGCTTACTTAGAAGGCGAAGAAATTGAAATTGAGTCTTTAAAGGACTTAATAAGAGAGCTTACTTTGCAAAATAAGATAGTCCCAGTTTTTTGTGGATCATCATATAAGAATAAAGGCGTTCAACTACTACTAGATGCTATTGTAGAATATTTGCCTTCACCAACTGAGGTTCCAGCTATTACAGGGATAAACCCTAATACTGAAGAAGAAGTTGTTAGAGAGGCTGACCCAGATGGTCCATTTGCAGCTTTGGCATTCAAGATTATGGCTGATAGTTATGTAGGGAAACTTGCATTTTGCCGTGTGTATTCTGGCAAGCTTGAAGCAGGTTCTTATGCTTACAACTCTACAAAAGGTGTTAGAGAAAGAGTTGGTCGTGTACTAAGAATGCATGCTAATCATCGCGAAGAATTAGACATGATTAAAGCTGGTGACATAATTGCTATTGTAGGGCTTAAGAATACAACTACAGGTGACACCTTGTGTGATGAGGACAATAAAGTAATACTTGAGTCCATGGATTTCCCAGAGCCAGTTATAAGACAGGCAATTGAGCCAAAGACAAAGGCAGATGAAGACAAGTTGTCAACAGCCCTAGGTCGTTTAGGTGAAGAGGATCCAACATTTAAAGCGTATACTGATAGTGAGACTGGTCAAACAATTATTGCAGGTATGGGAGAACTCCATCTTGAAATTATTGCAGATAGACTTTTGAGAGAGTATAAGGTACAAGCTAATATTGGTAAGCCACAAGTAGCTTATAGAGAGACAATTTTAGGATCTACTAGAGCCGAGGCAAAGTTTGCACGACAATCTGGTGGACGAGGCCAATATGGACATGTAGTAATTGAAGTGCAACCTATGGAAGGTCATACTGGATACAGTTTTGAATCTCAAATAGTTGGTGGTGCTATACCTAGAGAATATTGGAAAGCTGTTGATGCAGGTATCCAGGAATCAATGTTAAATGGAATTATCTCAGGATATCCAGTAACTGGTGTTGATATAAAACTTGTAGATGGTAGTTATCATGAAGTAGATTCATCTGAGATAGCATTTAAGGTGGCAGGTTCAATGGCCCTTAAAGATGCACTACATAAAGCAAATTCAGTTTTGATGGAGCCAATTATGTCAGTTGAAGTAGTTGTCCCAGAAGAGTATATGGGAGACATTATTGGAGATATAAACTCCAGAAGAGGAAGTATTGAAAGTTTAAGCGACAGGTCTGGTGTAAAAGTAGTGAAAGCCAAAGTGCCACTTTCTAATATGTTTGGATACGCAACAGATATGCGTTCTAAGACACAGGGTAGAGGTGCTTATTCAATGGAGTTTGCGAAATACGCTCCGGTACCACAAAATATTGCTGAAGATATTATAAAGCTTAATAAATAGGAGGTCAGAAAATGGCAAAGCAAAAATTTGAAAGAACAAAACCGCACGTTAATATTGGAACAATAGGACATATCGATCACGGTAAGACTACATTAACAGCAGCGATAACAGTAGTGTTATCAGCAAGTGGCGAAACAAAGTTCGCGATGAAGTTTGAAGATATTGATAAGGCTCCAGAAGAGAGAGAGCGTGGAATTACAATTAACACAGCTCACGTAGAGTATGAGACAGCAAAGCGTCACTATGCACACGTTGACTGTCCTGGACATGCGGACTATGTAAAGAACATGATTACAGGAGCAGCGCAGATGGATGGCGCAATCCTAGTAGTATCAGCAGCAGATGGTCCAATGCCACAGACAAGAGAGCACATATTGTTAAGTCACCAGGTAAACGTACCACATATCGTAGTATTCTTAAATAAAGCAGATATGGTAGATGACGAGGAACTAATTGAACTAGTAGAAATGGAAGTTAGAGAGTTACTAGACCAGTATGAGTTCCCAGGAGACGACACACCATTTGTAGCAGGATCAGCACTTAAAGCATTAGAGTGTGGATGTGGAGAAAGAGAATGTGAGTGGTGTGGAAAGATTTTAGATTTAATGGACGCAGTTGATGAGTATATTCCAACACCAGAGAGAGAAACAGACAAAGCATTCTTAATGCCAATCGAGGACGTATTCTCAATTACAGGTAGAGGAACAGTAGTAACAGGAAGAATTGATCGTGGAGTAATCAATGTTGGTGATGAAGTAGATATTATCGGTATGATGGATCAGCCACGTAGAACAGTATGTACAGGTGTAGAAATGTTCCGTAAGTTAATGGATACAGGAATGGCAGGAGATAATGTAGGATGCTTATTGCGCGGAATCAAAAGAGATGAAGTAGAGCGTGGACAAGTATTAGCTAAGCCAGGAAGTATACAACCACATACAAGTTTTGATGCAGAGGTATATGTACTTAAGAAGGAAGAGGGAGGAAGACACACACCATTTTTCCCAGGATATCGTCCACAGTTTTTCTTTAGTACAACAGATGTAACAGGTGTAATCAACTTACCAGAAGGTGTTGAAATGGTAATGCCTGGAGATAACATTCAGATGGGTATTGAATTAATTACACCAATTGCACTAGAAAAAGGAACAACATTTGCGATTCGCGAAGGCGGACGTACAGTAGGTGCAGGTATCGTTACAGGTATTCATAAGTAAGAAATATTTCACAATATGCTTTGAAGCAGAAGGTTGCCACTATTTTGTGGGTAATTTCTGTGGAGCTTATGTCCCAGCGAAGGACAAGGAGGAAAATAAATGGCTAAACAAATAATTAGAATTCGTTTAAAAGCGTTTGATCATACAATTTTAGATGCTTCTGCGAAGAAAATTGTTGAAGCGGCTACACGAACAGGTGCACAAATCTCTGGACCAATTCCATTGCCGACAGAGAGACATCTTTTTACAGTACTTCGTTCAACTTTTAAGAGTAAAGATAGTCGTGAGCAATTTGAGATGAAAACACACAAACGATTAATTGATATCAATGAGCCAACACCGCAAACAGTTGATGCGCTTATGCGTCTTGACTTACCTGCAGGCGTTGACATTGAGATTAAATTATAATGGTTGACGGGGAGGTGCCAAAGCAGTGAAAAAAGCTATATTAGGCAAAAAGATAGGCATGACCCAGGTTTTTGCGGAAGATGGAAACCTGATTCCAGTAACAGTTATTCAAGCTGGACCTTGCGTTGTTACTCAAAAGAAAACAATTGAGAATGAAGGTTATGCAGCAATACAGGTAGGTTATCAAGAAATGCCTAGTCACAAGACTAAAAAACCTTTAAAAGGTCATTTCGCTAAAGCCGGAGTTAAACCAAAGAAATATCTTAAAGAATTTAGATTAGAAGATGCAGAAAACTATGAGATTGGCCAAGAAATTAATGCTTCAGTATTTAATGATGGAGACATCATTGATGCAACATCAGTTTCTAAAGGTAAAGGATTCCAAGGTCCAATTAAAAGACACGGTTTCTCAAGAGGTCCAATGTCTCATGGTTCTAAATATCATAGAGGTATAGGTTCTTTAGGAGCTTCTGCAGGTATGAGCCGAGTGCAAAAAGGTAAAAAAATGGCTGGCCGTATGGGTGGCGAAAAGGTTACAGTACAAAACCTTACAGTTGTAAAAGTTGATGTAGAAAAGAACTTGATTTTAGTTAAGGGTGCTGTGCCTGGTGCAAAAGGCGCATTAGTTTACCTGCAAGATGCCGTAAAAGGCCAAGTTTAACGTTTAAGATAAGGAGGCGTAGCAAATGCCTACATTAGATGTATGGAATATGCAAGGAGAAAAAATCGGTAACTTAGAATTATCAGATACCGTTTTTGGAGCAGAGATTAATAGTAGTCTAATGCATCAAGCCGTAGTTAAATATCTTGCAGCTCAAAGACAAGGTACCTCTAAGGTTAAAAACCGTAGTGCCGTAAGAGGCGGCGGAAGAAAGCCTTGGAGACAAAAAGGTACTGGTCGTGCAAGAATAGGTACTATTAGAGCGCCGCATTGGACTGGTGGTGGAGTAGTGTTTGGCCCACAGCCAAGAGACTACACAAAGAAGATGAACAAGAAGGCTAAGAGACAAGCAATTAGATCTGCTTTGTCATCAAAATTAGCTTCAGATGAAATTATCATTGTTGATGGTGTTGAATTTGAAAAGCCGAAAACAAAAGATATGATTAAGTTCTTACAAAATGTTAATGCTGGTAAAAAGAGTTTAGTTGTTACTGGTGAAAACGATAAGAACGTAGTATTATCTGCTAGGAACATACCAAATGTTTTCACAGTTTCTGCAGATACAATAAGTGTTTACCAACTACTTAACTGCGAGTCTCTAATTATGACAAAAGAGTCAGTTAAGAAAGTTGAGGAGGTGTTCGCATAATGCATGTAAGAGATATTATTGTTAAACCAATTATAACAGAGCGAACTGCACTTTTGATGGAAGAAGACAAATACACTTTTCAAGTAGCTAGGAACGCTAATAAAATACAGATTAAAAAAGCTGTTGAAGAAATTTTTGATGTTAAAGTAGCTAAAGTACGCACAATGCGTATGCAGGGAAAAATGAAAAGAATGGGTGTTCACGTTGGTCGTAGACCATCATGGAAAAAAGCCATCGTTACATTAACTCCTGATAGCAAACCTATCGAAATTTTCGAAGGCGTATAGATCTACTAGATAAGGAGGGAATTGATCATGGCAATAAAGAGTTTTAAGCCAACCTCTCCAGGCCGTCGTACAATGACGGTGTCCACATTTGAGGAGATTACCCGTAGTGAGCCAGAGAAGTCTTTAACAGTATCGTTAAAGAAAAAAGGCGGCCGTAATAATCAAGGACGTCTTACAGTTCGGCATCAAGGCGGAGGACATAAAAGAAGATATCGTATAATTGACTTTAAAAGGGATAAAGAAAATATTCCTGGAAAGGTTGCTCACATTGAGTATGATCCTAACAGATCAGCACGAATTGCGTTATTACATTATGTGGATGGAGAGAAACGCTATATTATAGCTCCTGTAGGTTTAGAAGTTGGACAAGAAGTTGTATCAGGACCAGACGCAGATATTATTCCTGGAAATGCCAAGAAACTAAAGGATATGCCTTTAGGTACAATTGTTCATAATATCGAGCTAAAGCCTGGTAAAGGTGGCCAGTTAGTTAGGTCAGCCGGATCTTCTGCACAGATTATGGCTAAAGAAGGCAAGTATGCACAAATTAGACTTCCATCTGGCGAAGTACGTATGATTTTACTTGATTGTAAAGCTACCGTAGGTCAAGTTGGTAATGTTGAACATGAAATCATTTCTATCGGTAAAGCCGGAAGAAATCGTTGGTTAGGTAAGAGACCTACTGTTAGAGGTAGCGCAATGAACCCAGTGGATCACCCACATGGTGGTGGTGAAGGAAAAGCGCCAATTGGCCGCAAATCTCCAATGTCACCTTGGGGTAAGAAAACACTAGGGAAGAAAACACGCAAACGTAAAAAGAGTGACAAATATATTGTCCGCAGTAGGCACAAAAAGAAATAATATTCGTTAGGAAAGAAAGGAGGCCACAAGGTGAGTCGTTCTACCAAAAAAGGGCCCTTTGTTGATGCAAAACTACTAAGACGCATTGAAGAACTCAATGAAAAGAACGAGAAAAAGGTACTTAAGACATGGTCTCGTGCTTCTACAATTTTCCCACAAATGGTGGGTCACACTATTGCAGTGCATGATGGTCGAAAGCACGTACCTGTATATATTACGGAAGACATGGTCGGCCATAAGTTAGGAGAATTTGCTCCTACAAGAATGTTTAGAGGCCATGGAGACAAAACTAGTCGCACTTCCGGTGTGATGTAATTTCAGGGAGGTATGAGCAACATGGAAGCAAAAGCAATAGCGCGCTATGTGCGAGTTAGCCCACGAAAGGCTCGTCAAGTCATAAACGAAGTTCGTGGCAAGGATGTTGCCGAAGCCCTGGCCATATTGCGTTTTACAAGACGCAAGTCCGCTGACGTAATTACTAAAGTTATTAACTCAGCCATAGCGAATGCAGAACATAATTTTGATATGGATGTAGATAACTTGTATATAGCAACAGCTTACGTCGACGGTGGTCCGGTGTTAAAAAGGTTTCGTGCACGAGCTCAAGGGCGTGCCTATCCGATATTGAAAAGGACCAGCCACATAACGGTGGTAGTCAAAGAGCGTTAATAAGGAGGGGCAGATACGTTGGGTCAGAAAGCTAATCCTACTGGATTAAGAGTAGGTATAATAAAAGGTTGGGAATCTAAATGGTATGCAGATAGCAATTATGCAGATTTCCTTATTGAAGATGACAAGATCAGAAAGTATGTTAAGAAAGAATTATTTGATGCTGGTATCTCTCAAATAGAGATAGTAAGAAGAACAGCAAACATTATTAGAATATCAATTATGACAGCAAAACCAGGTATGGTTATTGGCAGAAATGGTGCTGGTGTTGACAAGCTAAGAGCTGATTTAACTAAGATGACTGGTAAACAGATTTTTATCAATGTAGTAGAAATCAAAAGACCAGAATTAGATTCAACTTTAGTAGCTGAAAACATAGCAAGCCAATTAGAGCGCCGTATTGCATATCGTAGAGCTATGCGTCAGGTTATGACAAGAGCTATGCGTGCAAGAGCTGAAGGCATTAAAGTAATGGTTTCAGGAAGATTAAACGGTGCCGAAATTGCACGTAGTGAATGGGACAGAATGGGTCGTATTCCACTACAAACATTGAGAGCTGACATTGACTATGGGGTAGCAACCGCCTATACTACATACGGCCAAATTGGCATTAAAGTGTGGATATATAAAGGCGAAGTTCTACCAGAAAAATAGACCATATCTGCGGAAAAGGAGGACGCCAATATGTTAATGCCAAAACGCGTCAAATACCGCCGACATCATCGCGGCCGCATGAAAGGCAAAGCTAAAGGCGGATCAAGTGTTACACAAGGTGAATACGGTTTGCAAGCTTTAGAGCCAGGCTGGATAACTAGTAGGCAAATTGAGGCTGCACGTGTTGCTTTGACACGTAGAATTCGTCGTGGTGGTAAAGTTTGGATAAATATTTTCCCACACAAACCTGTTACTGCAAAACCTGCAGAAACGAGGATGGGTAGCGGTAAAGGTGCGCCAGAGTACTGGGTAGCAGTTGTTAAGCCAGGAAGAATTATGTTTGAAATTAGTGGTGTACCAGAAGAGTTAGCGCGCGAAGCAGCTCGCTTAGCGCAGCATAAACTACCGATTAAATGTAAATTCGTTAAGCGCGAAGATTTAGGTGGTGATGACAATGCGAGTTAGTGAGATACGCAATCTTAGTGATAGAGATTTAGAAGTTAAGTTAGAAGATTTAAAAGAAGAGCTGTTCAACTTGCGTTTCCGCTCAGCAGTTGGTCAGTTAGAAAACCCAATGCGCATTCGCACTGTTCGCAAGGCGATTGCTCGTGTAATGACGATCATGCGTGAGCGTGAGCTGGGTATTAACCAGTAGTTGAAGGGAGGACAACCCGATAATGGAACGCAATAATCGTAAGGTACGACAAGGACTTGTTGTAAGTGACAAGATGGATAAAACAGTAGTTGTTTTAGTTGAGCGTGTAACAAGTCATCCGTTGTATAAAAAACGTATTAAGAGAAGCAAAAAGTATCATGCACATGATGCAGAGAATATTTGCCGTGAAGGCGACGTTGTTGAGATAATGGAAACCCGTCCACTGAGTAAAACAAAACGGTGGCGAGTAACAAATATAGTTAAAAAAGCAGAGTAGGATGAAGGGAGGAACACGCCGTGATACAAAGCGAAAGCAGACTGCGTGTTGCAGATAACTCTGGAGCTAAAGAGGTATTGTGCATCCGAGTGCTTGGAGGAACTAAGCGTCGATATGCCAATATTGGAGACGTTATCATCGCCACAGTTAAAGAAGCAACACCCGGTGGAGTTGTTAAGAAGGGTGAAGTTGTCAAGGCAGTGATAGTTAGATCAAAGTATGGTGTGAGACGTAAAGATGGAACATATATCAGGTTTGATGACAATGCAGTTGTTATTCTTGATGAAGCTAAAAATCCTCGTGGAACTCGTATTTTTGGTCCTGTGGCCAGAGAGATAAGAGAAAACAATTTTATGAAAATTGTTTCGCTCGCACCAGAAGTATTTTAGCTGCTAGGAGGTATAGCGATGAAATTAAATAAATTGCATGTTAAAAAGGATGACAAAGTCACAGTTTTAACAGGAAAAGATAGAGGAAAAACTGGTATGGTTTTGAAGGCAATACCGGAAAATAACCGAGTTATAGTTGAAGGCGTTAACATGATTAAGAAGCATCAAAAGCCAAGTGGTATGGATCAACAGGGTGGAATTATTGAAATGGAAGCCCCAATCCACGTGTCTAATGTTATGTTAGTATGTCCTTCATGCAAAGAAGCTAGCCGAACCGGTAAGAAAGTCCTCGAAGATGGCACTAAGGTGCGCTACTGCAAAAAATGCAATCAAACGATTGACAAGTAGTATGAACAGAAAGGAGGATCTTCGTGTCTAGGCTAAAAGATTTTTATAAAAGTGAAGTTGTACCAGCTATGATAGAAAAGTTTGGTTATGAAAACATAATGATGGTTCCTAAGATTGATAAGATCATTGTTAACATGGGTGTAGGTGGAGCTGTAGAAGAAAGCAAGAAAATTGACTCTGCAGTTGCTGATATGGCCAAAATTACAGGTCAACAACCTGTAGTGACACGTGCAAGAAAATCAGTATCAAACTTTAAATTGCGTGCTGGTATGCCAATTGGATGTAAAGTGACACTGCGAGGAGATCGCATGTACGACTTTTTAGATAAACTAGTAGCGATAAATTTACCTCGTGTTCGTGACTTCCAAGGTGTTTCACCAGAGGCGTTTGATGGACGAGGTAACTATTCGTTAGGTGTTAAAGAACAATTAATTTTCCCAGAGATTAGGTATGACCAAGTGCAAAATGTTCAAGGTATGAGCATTTCAATTGTCACAACAGCAGAAACTGATGAGGAAGCAAGAGAGCTGTTAAGATTTATTGGTATGCCGTTTTCAAAGGTGAGGGGGTAGATCCATGGCAAAGAAATCAATGATCGCCAAACAAAAGCGTGAGCAAAAATTCTCAACCAGAGAATACAATCGCTGTAGAATATGCGGTCGACCTCGTGGATATATGAGAAAATTCGGAGTATGCCGAATATGCTTCCGAAAGTTAGCTCATGCGGGACAAGTGCCTGGCGTGAAAAAGGCTAGCTGGTAGAAAGTTAGGATAAGGAGGCTATTGATATGGTAATGACTGATCCTATCTCTGATATGCTAACACGCATTCGCAATGCGGCCTCGGCTTTGCATAGCAGTGTAGATATACCTGCTTCTAATATGAAAAAAGCAATTGCTGAGATTTTGTTAGAAGAGGGATATATTAGAAATTATGAGATTATAGAGAATAACAACCAAGGAACTATTCGTATTATGCTAAAATACGGCCCTAATAGAAGTCAAGTAATTCATGGAATTAAAAGAATTTCTCGCCCAGGCTTAAGAGTTTATGCAAGAAAAAATGAAATTCCAAGAGTACTTAATGGCTTAGGGGTTGCACTGATTTCAACATCTCAAGGACTTATGACAGATAAATTAGCACGAGAAAATGATCTCGGCGGCGAAGTTGTCTGTTATGTTTGGTAGGAGGTGCTGATATGTCACGTATAGGTAAGAAACCAATAGAAATTCCTACAGGTGTAGAAGTGAAAATTGATGGAAACTGGGTTCATGTAAAAGGACCTAAAGGTGAGTTAGAACAGACATTTGTTAAAGAGATTAATATTGAGATCGAAGATAATCAAATATTAGTTAAAAGACCAAATGATCATGTTAAGAATAGAGCACTGCACGGTTTAGTGCGAAGCTTAGTAAGTAATATGGTAATTGGTGTTACTGAAGGATACTCAAAATCTTTACAACTTGTTGGTGTAGGTTACAGAGCTGCGATGAAAGGTAAGGACCTAGTTTTAACAGTAGGTTATTCTCATCCAGTAGAAATGGCTCCACCAGAAGGTATTGAAATAGAAGTTCCTTCAAACACAGAAATCAAAGTAAGTGGAATTGACAAACAGAAAGTCGGCCAATTTGCTGCACAAATTCGTTCAGTTAGAGAACCTGAGCCATATAAAGGAAAAGGTATTCGATACAAAGGCGAATATGTACGTCAAAAAGTTGGTAAAACTGGTTAAGACCGTGGTGCGGAAAGGAGTATTTAATTATGCTAAAAAAAGCAGATCGTAATAAACTTCGTAAGAAACGCCATTATCGAATTCGCAATCACGTATTCGGAAGTTCTGAACGTCCACGGTTAAATGTTTACCGCAGCAACAAGCATATCTATGCTCAAATAATAGATGATGTAAAAGGTAATACTTTAGTTGCGGTATCAACTTTGACCCCAGAGATTGCTAACGCAGTTGATAATGGTAAGAATGTTGATGCAGCCCGTATGGTTGGCAAAATGATTGGTGAAAGAGCAGTTGCTAATGGAATCGACAAAGTAGTATTTGATAGAGGCGGCTATAAATATCACGGACGTGTTGCCGCTTTAGCTAGTGCAGCTCGTGAAGCCGGTCTAGAGTTTTAACAGCGGGAGGATATGAGATGGATAAGCGCCAAAATAGAAACGCTGATAGTCAAAAAAGTAATCTAATTGAAAAAGTAATTGAAATAAAGCCCGTTTCTAAAACTGTAAAAGGCGGAAGAATTCGCAGCTTTAACGCAATGGTTGCTGTCGGTGACGGTAATGGTAAAGTTGGAGTTGGTTTAGGAAAAGCAAGAGGTGTTCCAGATGCAGTAAGAAAAGCAATTGATACTGCAAGAAAGAGCATGATAGAGGTTCCACTAGTGGGATCTACAATACCTCATGAAATTACTGGTGTTTACGGAGCAGGCAGAGTGTTATTAAAGCCAGCTTCTGAAGGTACTGGTGTTATTGCAGGTAGTGCAGCTAGAGCTATTTTAGAGTTAGTTGGAGTAAGAGATATTTTAACAAAATCACTTGGTTCAGCTAATAAAATTAATATTGCTTATGCTACAATGCAAGGGTTGAGTGAATTACTAACTGTAGAAGAAGTGGCATCTTTAAGAAATATTGATGCTGAAAGAATAGAATAGGTAAAGCGGGAGGTAGTGATATGTCAAATCAACTAAAAATCACGCTCAAGCGCAGCCTGATTGGTAGCAACCAAAAACAAAGAGGTACTGTTAGAGCATTAGGTTTGACTAAAACAAACCAAACTGTGATTAAAGAAGATAGCCCTCAAATTCAAGGTATGATTAGGAAAGTTTCTCATATGCTTGAAGTAGAAGTAATTAACTAATTTGCGGGAGGTGTTTGAGATGAAATTACATCAACTAAAACCAGCAGAAAACTCACGCAAAAAGCGTAAGAGAGTTGGTAGAGGTACTGGTTCTGGTAGAGGTACTACTGCTGGCAGAGGTATGAATGGTCAAAATTCAAGATCTGGTGGCGGAGTTAAACCTGGGTTCGAAGGTGGACAAATGCCCCTGCAAAGATTATTGCCAAAGAGAGGATTTACTAACATATTCAAGAAAGAATTTACTGTTATAAATCTTGATCAACTTAACCGTTTTGAAGATGGACAAGTTGTTGATACTGAGGCACTACTTGAAAGTGGGCTAGTTAGAAAAGTTAACGATGGAATTAAGATCTTAGGAAGAGGGAAGTTAGAAAAAAAGCTAACTGTAAAAGTAGATGCATTTTCAAAGTCAGCTGCTGAGGCTATTGAAGCAGCTGGTGGCAAAGTAGAGGTGATCTAGGTGCTTAAGACGCTTAGAAATGCATGGAAGATTCCTGACCTAAGAAAGAAAATATTATTTACATTAGCAATGCTTGTTATATTTAGACTCGGAACACATATTCCAGTACCAGGAATTAATAATGTGGCATTAAGAGCGCTTTTTGAAGAAGGAAACCTTTTAGGTTTTTTTGATTTGGTTTCTGGAGGAGCATTAGCTAACTTTGCAATATTTGCGATGTCTGTATCTCCTTATATTACTGCTACAATTGTTATGCAATTATTGACAATTATTATCCCATCTTGGGAGCAGATGATGAAGGAAGGACAAGAAGGTCGCAAAAAGCAAATGCAATACACAAGATATGCAACAATTGTCTTAGCATTTTTACAAGGATTTGCTATTACATTAGGTATTCGAGGATACTTGCTAAACCCATCAGTCCCATCTTACTTATTAATAACCATGACTTTAACAGCAGGTACTGCTTTATTGATGTGGTTAGGTGAGAAGATTACTGAGAAGGGGATAGGCAACGGAATTTCATTGATTATTTTTGGTGGTATTATTTCTAGATTACCAGTGTCAATTTATAATATGGTTAGATCTGTAAGCATAGGTGAGTTAAGTATCATAACTTTGGTACTTATAACTATTGGTGCAGTTTTAATGATAGCTGGTATTGTTTTAATACAAGAAGGTCAAAGAAGAATTCCTGTACAGTATTCAAGAAGAGTCGTTGGTAGAAAAATATATGGTGGACAAAGCACCCATATTCCAATGAGAATTAATCAAGCTGGTGTTATACCTGTTATTTTTGCCTCATCAATACTAATGTTCCCAGGTACTTTGGCAGCATTTAGTGCAAATTCAACTTTGCAAAAAATTGGTGAAGCATTACAGATGGGAACGCCACTGCATACATTATTGTATGTAATGTTAATCTTTGGATTTACATTTTTCTATACAACAGTACAATTTAACCCAAGAGATGTGTCCGATAACCTGAAGAATCAAGGTGGATTTATCCCTGGTATAAGACCTGGAAAGCCTACAACTGATTATATCTCTAAGATATTATGGAGATTAACATTCGTCGGAGCTACATTCTTGTGTTTACTAGTGGTTATTCCAATTGTGCTTAATAGTGTATTAAATATAGCACTAGGAATAGCTGGTACAAGTTTAATAATCATGGTTGGTGTAGCACTTGATACAGTTAAGCAGCTTGAAAATCAACTTATGATGCGTCACTATGGCGGGTTCCTTAAATAGAGGTGTTATAATGAATATAATAATGGTAGGTCCTCCTGGTGCAGGAAAAGGATCTCAAGCAAAAATTATTTCAAAAGAATATAATATCCCACATATCTCAACAGGTGATATGTTTAGAAGTGCACTAAAAAATGAAACACCAATGGGACTGAAAGCTAAAAGCTATATGGACAAAGGTGAACTTGTTCCGGATGAAGTAGTTAATGGTTTGGTTGAAGAAAGACTTGAAAGCAATGACTGTAATAATGGATATGTCCTAGATGGATATCCTAGAACAGTAAATCAAGCAGAAGCATTAACTTCAATGTTAGAAGATAAAAATCAAGAAATTGATTATGTTATAAGTATAGATACAAGCGATGCAACAGTTATTAAAAGATTAACTGGAAGACGTACATGTAGCAACTGTGGAGCAATTTATCATATTGATAATAACCCTCCAAAAGTTGAAGGTGTTTGCGATCTTTGTCAACATGAAGTTATACAAAGAGATGATGATAAAGAAGATACAGTACGAAATCGTTTAGATGTTTATAAAGCGCAAACACAGCCATTAATAAAGTACTACATAAACAAAAATTTATTAGTACAAGTTGATGGAGAAAAAGATTTAGCAGATGTTTTTGTAGATATCAAAAGTATCTTGGAGGCGAATGAATAGTGGTAACAATAAAGTCTGAAAGAGAGCTTAATTTTATGCGTGAAGCAGGCAAAATTGTTGCAGAGTCTCTGGCATTAATTGAAGAGAACATTCGCCCTGGTATTTCTACAGGAGAACTTGACGATATCATACAAAAA
This sequence comes from uncultured Clostridiaceae bacterium, assembly GCA_964546025.1. Taxonomy (GTDB): domain Bacteria; phylum Bacillota; class UBA994; order PWPR01; family PWPR01; genus PWPR01. The sequence goes on along the minus strand of CAZJHT010000003.1, from coordinate 43,454 downwards.
TACATGAAAAAAGTAGGTGCCAGACCATCCTTTCTAGGATACAATGGTTTTCCCGCTGCAATATGCACTTCAATTAATGATGAACTAGTGCATGGTATTCCATCTTATTCGAGAATTCTTGAAGATGGAGATATAATTAGTGTTGATATAGGCGCTGAGTATAAAGGATATCATGGAGACTCAGCAAAAACATTTGCTGTAGGAAAGATTTCAGAAACTGCAACGAATTTAATGAGAGTTACAGAAGAATCGCTCATCAAAGGGATAGCGGCTGCAGTGCCCGGTGGGCGACTTACAGACATATCATTTGCTATACAGACTCATATTGAATCTAATGGGATGTCTGTTGTGAAAGACTATACAGGTCACGGTATTGGTCAGCAAATGCATGAAGATCCTCAGATTCTTAACTATGGACCACCAGGCCGCGGTATCAAGTTAAGGCCAGGAATGGCACTAGCAATTGAGCCAATGGTTATAGTTGGGGGATACCAAGTAAAAGAATTAGATGATGGATGGACAGTAGTTTCTGCAGATGGAAGTCTGTGTGCTCATTTTGAACATACTATTGGAATTTATGAACATGGGACAGAAATATTAACAAAGAAATAAATAAACTGTTTCTAAATCAAAGGAGGCATCATTTTTGGCTGGTAAAAAAGCTATTGAAGTAGAGGGAAAAGTAATTGAAGCGTTACCAAATGCTCGTTTTAGAGTAGAACTAGACAATGGACATATGGTTTTAGCAACTATTTCAGGTAAAATTAGAATGAACTATATTAGAATACTAACTGGCGATAGAGTTAAGTTAGAGTTATCGCCGTACGATCTGACTCAAGGTCGGATAACTTATCGCTACAAGTAAAGCAGCTATCAGGAGGTGCTGTCGGTGAAAGTAAGACCGTCGGTTAAAAAAATTTGTGAAAAATGTAAGGTAATCCGACGTAAGGGTCGGGTAATGGTTATTTGTGAAAACCCTAAGCATAAACAGCGTCAGGGTTAAAGTGGAGGTGTAAGGATGGCTCGTATATCAGGTGTAGACCTGCCTCGTGAAAAACGTGTTGTAATTGGATTAACATACATTTATGGCATTGGAAGATCACGAGCAGAGGAAATTTTATCAAAATCAAACATAGATCCTTCAACTCGTGTTAGAGATTTAACAGATGAAGAAGTAAATACTCTTCGTGAAACTATAGATCAAAATTATATGGTTGAAGGTGATTTACGCCGTGAAGTTACACAAAACGTTAAGCGACTAATGGAAATTGGTTGTTATCGAGGTCTGCGTCATCGTAGAGGTTTACCTGTTAGGGGTCAACGTACAAAAACGAATGCGCGTACTCGTAAAGGACGTAAGAGAACTGTTGGCATCAGGCGTAAGAAGTAGGAGGTTAGAGTAGATGGCAAAAAAGGGTCGTGGAAGTAGTCGACGAAAACGCCGCGAAAGAAAAAATATAGAATCAGGTGTTGCACACGTGGTTTCAACTTTTAATAATACTCTCGTGACTATAACAGATAAAGCTGGAAATGCTTTGTCATGGTCAAGTTCTGGTGCACAAGGTTTCAAAGGCTCACGAAAATCAACACCATTTGCTGCTGGTATTGCTGCAGAAGTTGCTGCAAAAGCAGCCATGGAGCATGGCATGCGTAATGTTGATGTTAGAGTAAAAGGACCAGGACCAGGAAGAGAAGCTGCAATTAGATCTCTTCAAGCTGCAGGGCTTGAGGTTAACTCAATTGCAGATGTTACTCCAATACCACACAATGGATGTCGCCCACCGAAGCGACGTCGTGTGTAGACAAGGAGGTTTAAGTAAATGGCAAAATATACAGGACCTGTATGTAAACTTTGTCGCCGTGAAGGCACAAAGCTTTATTTAAAGGGTGATCGTTGTTATTCAAATAAATGTGCTTTTGAAAGAAGATCGTATGCACCAGGACAACATGGTAGAGGCAGAATTAAAGTAAGTGAGTACGGACTGCAGTTGCGTGAAAAGCAAAAAGCTAGACGCATTTATGGTGTGCTAGAAAAGCAATTCCGTGGTTATTATAAAGAAGCTGCTAAAGGTTATGGTGTTACAGGTGAAGTACTAATTCAAATTTTAGAAAGCAGACTTGATAACATGGTATTTAAGGCAGGTTTTGCTCAGTCTCGCTCTCAAGCTAGACAATTAGTAAGACATGGACATTTCCTAGTAAATGGACGTAAAGTAGATGTTCCATCTTACAGATTAAAGCAAGAAGATGAAGTAGCTTTAAGACATAAGAGCAAGAGTTCTGTTTTATTAAAAGAAATCGCAGAAAGTTTGGAAGACCGCATGGTTCCTGAGTGGTTAGATGTAAACAAGACAGAAATGAAATTTAGAGTAGTGCGAATTCCAGAAAGATCTGAGATCGATATACCAGTTGAAGAGCAACTCATTGTTGAGCGCTATTCTCGTTAATTGATTGACCCTCAGATTTGGTGGCAACACATAACGTGTAAACAGGAGGGCATACAATGATAGAAATGACAAAACCATCAATTGTTAAGCTTGAGGATAAAGAGCAAGAGAATTTTGCTTCTTATGTAATAGAGCCTCTTGAAAGAGGATATGGTACTACTTTAGGTAATACCTTAAGAAGAATTCTTTTGTCTTCTTTGCCTGGAGCAGCAGTTACAAGAGTAAAGATTGACGGTGTGCTTCACGAGTTCTCTACTATAGAGGGTGTTGTTGAAGACGTCACAGAGATAGTTCTGAATCTCAAAAATTTAAAAATTAAAATGCACAATCCTGAAGAGGAAAGTGTAGTTAAACTCGCTATAGACGTAGATGGACCAGGCAATGTTACTGCTGCGGATTTCACTGCGGATGGAGATGTTACTATCTTAAATCCAGAGCTTCATATAGCTACTCTTGAAAAAACAGGGTACTTACATTTAGAAGCAGATGTAGAAATGGGTAGAGGATATGTAGGTGCTGAGTTGAATAAACTTGAAAGTCAGCCCATTGGTGTTATTCCGATTGATTCAATTTTCTCTCCAGTAAAGAGAGTTAGTTATGACGTTGAAAACACTAGAGTTGGTCAAGATATCAACAAGCAGAAATTGACAATTCATATTTGGACGGATGGTAGACTTATTCCTGAAGAAGCCCTTGGTTTAGGTGCTAGGATTATGAGTGACCATTTAGAGCTGTTTATTAATATGTCAGACACAGCTCGAAAAACTGAAGTTTTAGTAGAGCAAGAAGAAGACACTAAAGATAAAGTTCTTGAGATGGTAATTGAAGACTTAGATTTATCAGTAAGATCTTTCAACTGCCTAAAAAGAGCTGGAATAAATACTGTAGAAGAGCTAATAGATCGCACAGAAGATGATATGTTAAAAGTGCGCAATCTAGGAAAGAAGTCTTTAAGCGAAGTAAAAGCGAAGTTAGCAGAGCTAGAGCTAAGCTTAAAAGACTCGGAGTAAGCTAGAAGGAGGTTCGTGTAAATGGGCTACCGTAAATTAGGCCGTCGTGCTTCTCATAGGCGCGCTATGTTAAGAAATCTAACAACGGATTTTCTAAAACATGAACGTATTGAGACAACAGAAACAAGGGCAAAAGAAGTTCGTAAATTAGCAGAAAAGATGATTACTTTAGGCAAAAAAGGTGATTTGCATTCACGTAGACAAGCTGCATCTTATCTGTTTGATAAAGAAGTAGTAGCTAAAGTTTTTGAAGATATCGCTCCACGTTATGAAGACGTAAGCGGAGGATATACAAGAATTATTAAAGGTAATCAAAGACGAGGCGATGCAACGCCTATGGCTATAATAGAGTTAGTGTAACCAGAGGGCATATTTTGCCCTCTTTTCAGTAAGGAGAACTTAGTATGGCAGAACCTATAATTAAATGTGAGAATATTTCATATCGCTATGAGAGCGAAGAACAAGACACATTAAAAGGCATATCACTGGAAGTAAGTAAAGGTGAATTTATAGGTGTTATTGGAGCAAATGGTTCGGGTAAATCAACATTAGCTAAAATGTTTAATGCATTACTCATTCCAGATAGCGGGAAAGTATATATCAATGGTCTAGATACCACTATTGAAGAAAACGCATATCCGATAAGACAAAAGGTAGGTATGGTTTTTCAGAATCCAGACAATCAGATAGTAGCTACGATAGTAGAAGAAGATGTTGCGTTTGGTCCTGAAAATTTAGGTATTGAATCAAGTCTAATAAGAGACATTGTAGATAAATCACTTTTAACGGTAGGCATGTTTGATTATAAAATGCATGCACCACATCTATTGTCAGGTGGTCAAAAGCAACGAGTTGCGATTGCTGGAGTGTTAGCTATTTCCCCAGAAGTCATTATTTTAGATGAAGCTACTGCAATGCTAGATCCTGAGGGAAGAAGAGAAGTTATAGAAACTATACATAAGTTGAATAATGAAAAGCATATAACTATAATTCATATTACACACAATATGTCAGAAGTAGTTGATGCAGATAGGATATTAGTTATGTCAAATGGAGAGCTCATTTTAGATGATACACCTAGGAATATTTTTTCTTTGGGTAAGAAACTAGAAGAGTTCAATTTAGAATTACCACAGTTTACTTCTTTAGCTAGTATGTTAAAAGAAGCTGGGTTAGATATAAATAATAACATTTTGACACTTGAAGAAATGGTGGAAGCATTATGCCAATTGAAATAAGAAATGTTAGCTATACCTATAGTCCAGGGACTCCTTTTGAAATAAAAGCATTGGATAATATAGAGTTAACCATAGAAGATAATAGTTTTGTTGCAATAATTGGACAGACAGGATCAGGAAAATCTACTTTGATACAACATTTTAATGGCCTTATTGTACCAACACAAGGTGTAGTAGAGGTTAATGGAATATCAACACAAGATAAAAAAGATAGAAAAAAAGTGAGAAGTCAAGTAGGGATAGTTTTTCAATATCCTGAACATCAGCTGTTTGAAGAAACAGTTTTTCTTGATATTGCTTTTGGCCCAAAAAACATGGGATACAGCGACGAAGAAGTTAAGCAATTAGTTGAGAATGCCATGAAAGCAGTAGACTTGGATTTAGCATTACTTGAAAAGTCACCATTTGACTTAAGTGGAGGACAAATGAGAAGAGTGGCAATGGCAGGTGTGCTAGCAATGAGCCCTAAAATGCTTATTTTAGATGAGCCTACGGCTGGGTTAGACCCTATCACAAGAAACAAGGTTTTAAACTTAATCAAGGAATTAAGAGATAAACAGAGTATTACAATAGTTATAGTAACACATGATATGACAGAAGTAGCACATTTTGCAGACAGAGTAGTTGTTCTTAATAATGGACAAATAGTACTTGATGGAATACCAAAAGATGTTTTTGGAGAAACAAAGGCATTGAAATCAATAGGTTTAGATGTACCACCATTAACTGCTCTATTTACTAGTTTAGTAAATAAGGGGTGGAATGTCCCATCTGTAGTATTAACATTAGAGGAAGCTGCCAAGGCCATCAAAGATGAACTGGGGGTGGGTAAAAATGTTGACTAATATAAACTTTGGTCAATTTATACCTGGAGATTCATTCGTACATAAACTAGACCCCAGAACAAAAATTTTACTTACAATTTTATATATTGTTATTCTGTTTAGTGCAAGAGGTGTGTTTGCATATGGAGTGATAGCACTATTTAGTTTGTTTATCATTCTAAGCGCTAAAACAGGCGTAAGAAACGTTTTGAGATCAGTTAAGCCACTGATTATAATCATTTTCTTAACGGTAGTCTTACACACGTTATTTAATAAGGAAGGTGCTCTATTACTCAAGTTAGGACCGCTGACTATACATGAGGGTGGACTATACTTTGGTTTAATGATGGCATCAAGGCTAATATTATTAATAACTTTTACATCAATTTTGACGCTCACAACATCACCGATTGCCTTAACAGATGGAATTGAAAACTTACTAAAACCATTTAAAAGAATTGGGTTACCAGCACATGAATTAGCAATGATGATGACAATAGCTCTAAGATTTATTCCTACATTACTTACAGAGGCACAAAAGATAATGAAGGCTCAGCAATCACGAGGTGCAGATTTTGAGTCAGGTAACATCCTGGAAAGAGCAAAGGCGTTATTGCCACTATTAGTACCTTTATTTATTAGTGCATTTAGAAGAGCTGATGAACTCGCTATGGCTATGGAAGCTAGATGCTATAGAGGTGGAGAAGGTAGAACAAGAATGAAGATTTTGAAGATGAGTGGTCTTGATATAATAGCTTTTGGGACCATGTCTATGGTAGGTGTGTTAATAGTCTATATGAGAGTACAAGGCATATAATGAGCGTAATAAAGATAGAGCTTAGCTATGATGGAACTGACTTTAGTGGATTTCAGTTTCAACCAGATACAAGAACAGTCCAAGGCACACTTGAACAGTCGATTAGTAAGTTAACACAGGAGAATGTAAAAATCTGTGGATGCTCTAGAACAGATTCTGGTGTCCATGCCAACAATCAAGTTGCAATATTTGAAACCAGTGCAAGCATTCCACCAAATAAGTTTCATTTGGCTTTGAAATCATATTTGCCTAATGATATAGAAGTCTATAGTAGTTGTGAGGTTGATAAGGATTTTCATCCAAGCAGAGATGCCATAGCAAAAAAGTATACTTATTTGTTTTCAACAAATGACTTCTTAGACATTAGACAAAAGAGATATTGGTGTCATGTGAGACATAAACTGAATATAGAGGATATGCAAGAAGGATGCCAACTGATTGTAGGCAAGAAAGATTTCAAATCTTTTTGTGCTGCAGGAAGCCAAGTAAAAACAACTGTTAGGCAGGTATATGCTTGTAATATTGAAAATTTATCTAAGAATAATTTTAAATTTACGATTATTGGAGATGGATTTTTATATAAAATGGTTAGGATAATAGTAGGAACTCTAATAGAAATAGGCACAGGTAATATTAGTGTGAATGACTTGCAAGAGATAATAGCAAGTAAAGATAGGAAGAAAGCTCCATACACAGCACCCCCACACGGGTTATGCTTAGAAAAAGTTTGGTATAACAAAGAAATTTTACAAAAGAACTTGACGAACATGGATGTATAGCATACAATATTTTAAGTGTTTTTATGATAGTCATACCATGCCCCGATATGGCTTCTAGAATAAATATGATAAAAAAATAAAGGAGGTTTAGCCATGCGAACATATATGGCAAAGCCATCAGACATTGATAAACAGTGGTATATAGTTGATGTTGCAGGCAAAACATTAGGTAGAGTAGCAACTGAAATTGCAACAATTTTAAGAGGTAAGCACAAACCGGAGTTCACACCACATATGGACACTGGTGATTTCGTAATAGTAATAAATGCAGAAAAAATCGAATTAACAGGTCGTAAATGGGAACAGAAAGAATTGCAAAGATATTCTGGTTATCCAGGTGGTTTAAAAAGAATTAAGTATTCCGAGGTTTTAGAGAAGAATCCAGAAATTATCATTAGGAAAGCTGTAAAAGGCATGTTACCAAAAAATAAATTAGGTAGAAAAACTATTAGAAAATTAAAAGTATATTCTGGTGCGGATCATCCTCACCAAGCGCAGCAACCTGAAGTATGGGAATTGCGTAACTAAAAGATAGGGGAGGAAGAATAACATGGCACAAGTATTACATTACTTAGGAACAGGTAGAAGAAAAAATGCTGTAGCTCGAGTAAGATTAGTACCTGGTAGTGGTAAAATTGTTATTAATGGTCGCGAAATGGATGAGTACTTTGGTTTAGAAACTTTAAAAGTAATCGTTAAGCAACCACTAGAATTAACTAAAACTACTAACATGTATGACGTTTTAGTAAATGTTAATGGCGGTGGCTACTCTGGACAAGCAGGAGCTATCAGACATGGTATTGCTAGAGCGTTATTGCAGGTAGACTCTGATACATATAGAAAACCTCTTAAACAAGCAGGTTTCTTAACAAGAGACGCACGTATGAAAGAAAGAAAGAAGCCAGGTTTAAAGAAGGCTCGTCGTGCCCCTCAGTTCTCAAAAAGATAATATTAATACAAAACTCCTTATTTTTAAGGAGTTTTTTTATTTTTAAAACAAGTTTGAATTTTTCTTTGTAAGTATAAGATATTTCATTTTTTGGTACACGTAAAAATGTGTGAAAAATGTAAAGAAAACTAGTTAAAAAAACAGAGGACTTGACATATTGCTTAGTCTATATTAAACTAATCGCCGTAATTAGTTTTAATTTCAAATAGTTTGAACATCAAAATAAATGGAGTGAGATAAATGCCAGATAAAGAATACTCTGTAAAGCTAATAAACACTTATCTAGTGAGACTATTCAATCAGATTTTAGCAATAGAAGAACAAGCACTGCAAAAAAAAGGATTGAAAGATTTATCAATAACAGAAATTCACACACTAGAAGCTATAGGTTTACAACAGCCATGTACAATGTCAGATGTAGCAAAGTTCTTAAGAATAACTCTTGGTACTCTTACGACATCAGTTAATAGGCTTGTAAAAAAAGGGTATGTAGAAAGATATAGAGATGAAAATGATAGAAGAAAAGTTTTGGTACAACTAACAGAACAAGGTGAACATGTAAATCAGCTGCATGAAAAATTTCACGAAAAGATGGTTGGACAGATGACTGAAGATCTCAAGTTGCAAGACAATATAGTTTTAATGAGAAGCTTGAGTAAACTAAAAAAGTTCTTTGATCAAGAATACAGTGATATAAGTGGATTTGACCATGGAATCAAAGAAGCAGACAAAGTAGTTTTTGAGGAATAGTTATGAGTATAAAAATATTAGGGACAGGTAGCTATACACCCCCTAATGCTGTGGATAATAATGACCTATCAAAACTTGTTGATACTAATAATGATTGGATAATTTCAAGAACAGGTATCTATCAAAGAAATATATCAATGGGAGAAAATACTTCTGAATTATCAATAAAAGCAGCTAAGAAGGCACTTAAAAATGCTGGGGTGACATCAGAGGAGTTAGATTTAATTATAGTAGCTACAATAACGCCTGACAAATTTACACCTTCAACTGCTTGCTTAGTTCAAAATGAGTTAGATGCAAAAAATGCATTTGCATTTGATTTATCTGCTGGCTGCACAGGGTTTATTTACGCACTAAGTGTAGCTGAAGGGTTTATGGTAAATAAAAAAGTGAAAAAGGCTTTGATAATTGGAGCTGAAGTATTATCTAAGATTATTGACTGGAATGACAGAAATACATGTGTGTTATTTGGAGATGGAGCAGGTGCTGCTGTAATTGAAATGGATGAAAGCAAGCAATTTTATTCATTTTGTGCTTCTAAGGGAGATGTTAATGAAGTTTTACAAGCAGATGCAATGCCTCTTAAAAACCCTTATACAAAAAGTATGAAAAATCATCAGTATATAACTATGAAAGGGCAAGAGGTCTTTCAGTTTGCTGTAGGGGCAATAAGAAAAAGTGTAAATAAAGTGTTATCAGACACAGGACTTACTTTAGAAGATATAAAGTACATAGTACCGCATCAAGCTAATGCAAGAATAATCGACTTTGTAGGTAGGAAGATGAATTATCCTATTGAGCAATTTTTTATGAATTTATCTAAAAATGGCAATACTTCTGCAGCTAGCATACCAATCGCTCTTGATGATATGTTCAAAGAGGGATTGCTAGAAGAAGGAGATAAAATTATTACTGTTGGTTTTGGCGGAGGGTTAACTTGGGGAGCAACTTTACTTGAAATATAATTTCAAGTTTATAATATAAAACAAAAAGGAGAATATAAAATGACATTTGAAAAAGTAAGAGAAATTTTAGTTGAAAACTTAGGTGTAAGCGAAGATGAGGTAACTTTAGAAGCGGATATTCAAGAGGATCTAGAAGCAGATTCATTGGATATTATGGAAATTGTAATTTGTGTAAAAGATGAGTTTGGAATAACTATTGAAGACGACCAAATAGAAGCACTAAAAACAGTAAAAGATATAGTTGAGTATATTGACAAACACTAGAATGAAAGACTTGAGCATAGCTAATTTGCTTGGTATCAAATATCCAATTTTCCAAGGTGGAATGGCTTGGGTTTCAGATGCTAATTTAGCATCTGCCGTCTCAAATGCAGGAGGCTTAGGAATTATTGCAGCAGGAAATGCAGATGCAAATTGGCTAAAGTCAGAAATTATTAAAGCCCAGCGGCTAACAGATAAACCGCTGGGTGTAAATATAATGTTACTTAGTCCACATGTAGAAGAGGTCGTCAAACTTGTGGCAGAATCAAGTATTGAGGTAATAGTAACTGGTGCTGGTAATCCAGGTCCATATATTGAAAAATGGCAAGAAGCTGGAAAGAAAGTTATCCCAGTAGTTTCCTCTGTTGCACTTGCAAAAAGATTAGCTGATAAGGGTGTTGATGCAATAATTGCTGAAGGAATGGAAGCTGGAGGTCACATTGGCACTACTACTACAATGGCTTTAGTTCCTCAGATTAGGGACGCTATAAATATACCGGTCATTGCAGCAGGAGGCATTGCTGACTCAAGAGGTATTGTTGCAGCTCTAGCTTTAGGCGCAAACGGAGTACAGATTGGAACTAGATTTTTAGTAGCAAGAGAGTGTTGCATTCATCAAAATTATAAACATAAAGTTATTACTGCTACTGATAGATCTACTGTGATATCAGGAGAGTCTACAGGTCACCCTGTAAGGACACTAAAAAATAAACTAGCAAGAGAATATAGTAAATTAGAAAAATCAGGAGCAACTTTGGAAGAGCTTGAACAATTAGGCTCTGGAAAACTAAAGTTAGCTGTTATTGATGGAGACATGGATTATGGGTCTCCAATGGCGGGGCAAGTAGCTGGACTTATATGTAAAGAACAGTCTGTGAAAGAGATTATTGATGAGCTTGTAGAGGGCATTCATCCTTTATTAGCTAATATTAAGGAGAGAGCAACATGGGCAAAGTAGCTGTCTTATTTCCAGGGCAAGGAGCACAATACGTAGGTATGGGGCAAGATTTATATTTGAATCATGAAGCCTTTAAGCAAGCTTATGATAAAGCTGATGAAGCACTAGGGTATAAGATTTCAGAAATATGTTTTAGTGGACCCAAGGAGACACTAGCTCTTACCAAAGTTACTCAGCCAGCAATGCTAGCTTTTGGAGTAGGTGTAGCTAATATATTGAAGAACAATCAAATCAAAATTGATGCCTATGCTGGTCTTAGTTTAGGGGAGTACGGTGCTCTTGTTATGGCAGGAGCAATTGATTATGTGTCCGCTGTTAAGTTAGTAGAAAAAAGAGGGCAATATATGCAAGAAGCTGTTCCAGTTGGATTAGGCACTATGGCTGCAATAATTGGCTTAGAAAGCGAACAAGTAGAAGCTATATGTGAAACAGCTAAAGTAAAAGGAATAGTAGAACCAGCAAATTATAATTGCCCTGGACAAATAGTCATTGGTGGAGAAGTTGGTGCAATTGAATATGCATGTGAGTTAGCAAATCAAGCTGGAGCACTCAAAGCTATGGTTTTAGATGTAAGTGCACCTTTTCACACTTCAATGCTTACACCAGCTAAAGAAAAGCTAGAAGAAGAACTTAAAGGATTTGAGTTCATGCAATTAAATACAAAGGTTGTTTCAAGTGTAACAGCAGATTATATTACGAGTGAAACAAGCATTAGTGAAGTTTTATCAAATCAAGTCTGTAGCCCTGTAAAATGGGAAGAAACCATACGTAAACTAATTAACGATGGCTACGATACTTTTATAACAATAGGTCCAGGAAAGAGTTTGAATGGATTTCTTAAGCGAATTAACAAAAAACTAAAAGTACACTTTATTGAAGATCAAAAGACATTGTCTTATGAGTTAGAGAGGTTGTTAAAATGAAAGTAGCTTTAATTACTGGTGCTAGTAGAGGGATTGGGCTAGCAATTGCTGTTAAACTTGCTAGTCAAGGATATAATTTAGCACTAAATTATGTTGGTAGCGAAGAAGAGATAAGACCTGCTCTTGAAACTTTAAGCAGTTATGATGTTGAAGTGAGTACGCATCAAACTGATGTTAGTGATTTTTCTCAAGTTCAAGATATGATTGCTAACGTAATAGATCATCATAAGCAGATTGATGTTCTAGTTAATAATGCAGGGATAACTAAAGATAATTTACTTATGAGGATGATCGAAGAAGAGTTTGACGCGGTAATAAATGTAAACTTGAAAGGCGCTTTTAACTGCATACGACATATAACCAGGCCAATGTTAAAGCAAAGGTATGGTTCTATTATTAATATTTCATCAGTGTCAGGAGTTTCAGGAAACGCAGGACAAGCTAACTATTCCGCATCAAAAGCTGGGTTGATTGGGCTTACAAAAACTACAGCAAAAGAATTATCATCGAGAAATATTAGAGTAAACGCGATAGCACCAGGGTTTATCGAAACTAAAATGACAGATGATTTAAATGAAAAAGTTAAAGAAGCTATGTTAAAAGGTATTCCACTAAATCGTTATGGCAAACCAGAAGATGTTGCAAATTTAGTTGCATTTTTGGCTAGCGATGAATCAAGCTATATTACTGGACAAGTAATAAACCTTGATGGCGGAATGGTAATGTAGGGGAGAGAATTATGAAAAGACGAGTAGTAATAACAGGCATAGGTATTGTTTCTCCTCTAGGCAATAGTCTTGAGAAAATGTGGGACAATGTAAAAAACGGTGTTTGTGCGATTGATAATATCACTAAGTTTAATATAGAGAACTTTCCAATTTCACTAGCTGCTGAAGTAACAGACTTTGACCTAAAAGATTATATTAGTAGAAAAGAAGCTAGAAGAATGGACTTATTTTGCCAGTATGCAGTAGTATCTGCTATGGATGCTTGGAAGGATGCAAAATTAGAAAGTTTTAATTCCGAAGGGGCAAATGCTGGAGTAATCATTGGCAGCGGCATTGGTGGGTTAAGCACAATTGAAGAGCAAGCGATAAAAATGTATGAAAAGGGGCCAGAAAGAGTTTCTCCATTTTTTATACCAATGAGCATAATTAATATGGCGCCAGGCTATGTTGCAATAGCTCTTGGACTGAAAGGTCATAGCTTGTCAATGCAAACTGCTTGTGCATCTGGTAGTTCTGCAATAGGTGAAGCTGCCAATCTTATCTCACAGGGTAAAAGTGACATTATGGTTGCAGGTGGAGTTGAGGCAGCTATAACTCCTTTAGCTGTTGCGGGGTTTGCATCAATGAAAGCTTTATATGATGGGACAGATAAGAATAGGGCCTCTATCCCATTTGACAAAGAAAGAAGTGGCTTTGTCATTGGGGAAGGAGCAGCTACAGTAATTTTAGAAAGTCTTGAAAGTGCTAAAGAAAGAGGAGCAAAGATTTATGGTGAAGTTGTTGGTTACGGTGCAACATCAGACGCTTACCATATAACAGCACCAGCTCCAGATGGAAAAGGCGCTTCTCAAGCTATGATAAATGCGATAATTGATGCAGGCATTAGTCACGAAGATATAGGCTATATAAATGCACATGGCACTAGTACGCCGTTAAATGATAAAATCGAAACTTTAGCGATCAAAAATGTGTTTAAGGATGTTAAGGTCCCAGTGAGCTCAACAAAGTCAATGACAGGGCACCTATTAGGGGCTGCAGGAGCCTTGGAAGCGGTTATAAGTGTAATGGCATTAAAGGAAGGCGTGTTGCCTCCTACAGCCAATTACGAGACCAGAGACCCTGATTGTGACTTGGACTATATTGTAGAAGGTGCTAGAAAATCTGATGCTATATATGCACTTTCAAACTCTTTTGGGTTTGGCGGACACAATGTAGTGTTAGCATTAAAAAAATGGGATGATATTAATGAATAAAGATGATATAAAAAAGATTTTACCTCATAGAGAACCATTCTTACTTGTAGATGAAGTTATTGAGTTAAACATAGGTAAAAAATGTGTAGCAAGAAAGTATGTCCATGAAGATGAGTATTATTTCAAAGGACATTTTCCAGATTACCCAGTAATGCCAGGAGTGTTAATTATAGAAGCTCTTGCACAAACAGGTGCTATTGCTTTATTAAGTATGGACGAATTCAAAGGTAAGATAGCTTTCTTTGGAGGTATTAAAAAAGCAAGGTTTAAAAAACAAGTATTACCAGGCGATGTATTAGAACTCACAACAGAGTTAACTAGCTTACATGGACCAGTTGGCTTTGGCAAGGCAACAGCTAGAGTAGATGGTAAAATAGCAGCAACAGCTGAACTAACATTTGCAATAAGTGTTGAATAAGACCTCGAAAGAGGTCTTTTTTAGTATATGGTAAGAGAAGTGATATTTATTATGTTATAATATAATATCTATAAAATTTTGAAATCATGAAGGATATTTTATCTATTTAGCTAATATCCATATATGAAGATTTAAAGGGAGATGACTTATGGAAAAACCAAGCAAAGAAGAAATTCTAAAAATAATCGAAGAGTTAAAAGAAAAGGAGCCAGACAACCCTGTATTTTGGCATGATTTAGGTGTGGCTCATATGCATTTTAACGAGTGGGAACAAGCAAAAGAAAATCTGCAGCATGCACTCACACTTCTTAACGGGAATGAAAAATTAACAGCACATTATCATCTAGGAACAATATTTGCTGAACAAGGCGAGTATGACAAAGCTCTGGATGAGTGGAAAAAAGTAATCCAGATTGACGACAAAAATGTATTCGCTCATTATTCTATAGCAAAAGTTTATGTTCATAAGCAACTCCTTGATGCAGCATTGATGCATTTAAGAAAAGCTGACAGATATAATACAAATAGATCAATGAAATTGATTCATCAAACTTTAGCTAGAGTACTCATGTTAAAAGGAGAGTTTGAAGAAGCAATTGATAGATGGAAAACAATTATTAAAATAGACTCAGAAGACATAGAGGCTCATCATCAAATTGCAATGATTCATTTGCATCTTAATAATATGGAGGAAGCTTTAGAGTATTGTAATAAAGAGATAGCATTAGGAGGAAGCGATGCCTCTATTTACTTTAATATGGGGATTGCATCGTTAAGCCTCAATAAAGTGGAGGATGCTATCAAAAATTTTGAAATAGCTATGCGAAAAGGGTTTAGCGATTCAAATATTAAGACTAACCTTGGCGAGGCATACGCAAGAAATGGGCAACCAGATGAAGCTCTAAGAATGTGGAAGCAAGCACTGGAGGATGATCCACAAAATGTTCATGCAAGTTATAATACTGGTATAATATATTATGACAACAAGCTTTATGATAGAGCAATTAGCGAGTGGGAAAAAACATTATCAATCCAAAATGAGTATCTTCCAGCATTAGTTAGCATGGCTTCAGCATATTTGGCACAAAAAGATTTTGAAAGTGCACTGAAATCTATTAAACAAGCAAAGACAGTAGCCCCAAAAAATGATATAATAAGGATTAATTTGGCAGAAATTTTGCTTTATGTGAATGAATCAGAAGAAGCATTAGTAGAGGCACAGTATGCAGCAATAAAGAATGAAGATAGCCCCTTAGGTTACTTGCTTTCAGCATGTGCCTATTGCCAGTTAGATGACTTTGAGAAAGCTCTAATTTCATTTGAACAAGCTTATGAGTTGAACGAAGATATTTTCTCTTTAACTACAAATCTTATTGGAGAGGTTGTCCCAAAAGAAGCGATTAATGCAATAGTTAAAACTAATAAAGACAATAAAATAGTTGCTTTATTAGTGAATGCAATTGAAGAATTTGATAAGATAAAAAATGAAGAAAAGGGAAATAAGGAAAATAGTAGAGCTAATAAAATCTTTAAATCTTTTCTTAAATAATTAAGTTATGGGGAATGAATATGGCTATTGAATACATTTTTAGGCTGTTTGGCAATTTTTCATTTGTCGATATTTTAGACATCCTAATAGTTGCATATATTATATATAGAGCTATATTAATGTTTAAACAAACAAGAGCTATGGCTCTTGTTAAAGGAATCTTAGTATTGCTAATAATAACAGTGGTCGCGGATTTGTTAACGATAACCACATTGAGTTGGTTATTAAATTCATTGTGGACTGTCGGTATTATTGCTATCGTTGTCTTATTCCAACCAGAACTTAGGAAAGCTCTAGAACAGTTTGGAAGAAGTGGAATTCTCATAACACCATCATTTAAAGCTAGACCAGAAACAGAGGTAACTGATGCGATTGAAGAAGTAATTAAAGCTGTTTCTGTATTATCAAAAAATAAAATTGGTGCATTAATAGTTTGGGAAAGGGAAACAGGAATAAGAGATTATATGGAGACAGGGATTCCCATTGATAGTTTAGTAAGTAGTTCGTTGTTGATTAATATATTTATTCCAAAAACGCCACTTCATGATGGAGCGGTTATGATTAGAAAAGGCAGGGTTGTAGCAGCTGCTTGTTATCTCCCATTAACTTCAAATACAAACATAAGTGCAGAGTTAGGAACAAGGCATAGAGCAGCTATTGGTATAAGTGAATATTCTGATGCGGTTGCTATTATAGTTTCAGAAGAAACTGGTTCAATATCATTAGCAGTTAATGGTGAAATACAAAGATATCTTGATGCAAATTCATTAAGAGATAAATTAAAACTATATCTTATTTCAGATCATCAAGACAGAGTCTTTGACAGATTATGGAAGGGGGCTAATAATGAAGAAAATTAAGCTCTCAGAAAATCTAGTATTAAAGTTACTATCACTAGCATTAGCTTTGACACTTTGGTTATATGTTCAAGGACAACAACCACAGTCTATTTATGAAGGGATTCAGACTTTTAGGAATATAGAAATAGAATGGGTAACAGATAGTGGATATATTGTGACAGCTATAACCTCAAGACAAGCCGATCTTACCTTAGTTGGATCAATAGATACAGTAAATCTAATAAGCTCTCAGGATGTCACGATAACGCTGGATTTAACTGGATATACAAAGGGAAAGCACACATTACAACTTGAACCACAAATACCTGCTGGAGTTAGAATATTTAGCTTAGCTCCACAAAGAGTGGATGTAGTATTAGATAATTGGATTGAAAAAGAAATTGATGTTGAGATTAATTACTCGGAAGCTTTGCCTGATAATGTGATTATTGAGGAGATGGTTATAGATCCACCTCAAGTCACTGTAAGCGGAGCAGAAGAACTAATAAATGACGTAGCAAGAATAGTTGTGGATTATAATTATTTAGAGATGGAAGACGAAATAGTTGGAGCAGAAGTAAGGGCTGTTAATAGCTCTGGGGTAACCTTACCTAATGTGAGTATTGATGAGTTTGTTAACTTGAGTATTTATTTGAATTACTATAAGACAGTACCAGTAATGCTAAGTGAAGAGGTTGAGGTACCAGAGGATGTTGAATTTGTAATAAGCCCAAATAATATAGTTGTTAAAGGGTCATTAGAGGCTTTAGAAGATATTGAATATATTGAGACAGAAACTTTTACATATGAAGACATTTTAGAAGAAGAGGATTCATTACAAGTTAGGCTTGTATATCCTGAGGGACTTGAGCCATTTAATGAACAACATGAGTTTGTTGATATTACAATTGTAAACTAGGAGGATTTAATTATGAGAGAGTTTTTTGGTACAGATGGGATAAGAGGCGTTGCAAATCAGGGGCTACTCATCCCAGAATTTATGCTAAAAATTTCAAGAGCAGCAAGTAGGGTTTTACCATCTAATTCCAAGAAAGTGATACTTGGGAAAGATAGCAGAGTTAGTGGCCCTATGCTTGAGAGCTCTCTCATATCCGGTTTCCTCTCAGAAGGTTTAGATGTAATTGACATTGGAGTAGTGCCAACTCCAGCGGTATCATTTTTAGTTGATAATAGTGATGCTGACTTTGGTGTTATGATTTCTGCTTCTCATAATCCGATTGAGGATAACGGGATCAAGTTCTTTGATAAAAATGGATATAAACTAGATGATGATTTAGAGCTTGAAATTGAAAAAACAGCACAAAGCGTATTAGAAGTAAATGCAGTTGTTCCTGGCAAGGTTGTTTATGACAATGAGTTAATAAGAGAATATTTTGAGTATATATTAGAAAAACTGCCATGCAGTTTAGAAGGAATGAAAATAGTTTGTGACGCTGCTTGGGGTGCTGCTGCACCTTGGGCTCTTCAGCTATTCACAGCTGCTGGAGCAGATACAATAGTAATTAATGGCTCGCCAAATGGAGAGCTAATTAATGTGTCATGTGGTTCAACGAATACTAAAGTTTTGTCTGAGATGGTTATAAAGAGCAAATCAGACTTAGGATTAGCATTTGATGGAGATGCTGATAGGATTATTGCAATTGATAATAATGGTGATGAAGTTGATGGAGATGGTTTAAAATATTTAATAGCGACTTACTTAAAGAATAAAGGGCAGTTGACTAATGACGCTATAGTAGGGACAGTAATGAGCAATATGGGCTTAGAAAAAGCCTTATTGAATAAAGGGATTTCTCTAATTAGAGCACAAGTTGGCGATAGGTATGTATGGGAAGAAATGAAGAATAGCAACATTGTTTTAGGAGGTGAGCAATCTGGGCATATAATAAATAGTAATTGGCAGAAAACTGGTGATGGTATGTTAAATGGTTTGATGATAGCTGCTATTCTCAATCAAACAGGGACTACTTTCTCTAAAGCTTTATGTGGATTTCATAAGTTTCCACAAAGGTTAATTAATGTGGAAGTTAAAGATAAAGCAGAAATAATGAATAATGATGAGTTACTTAATTATGCAAGAGAAGTAGAAGAAGAGATGTCTGGTGAAGGAAGATTAGTTTTGCGTCCATCAGGTACTCAGTCAATGATTAGAGTAATGGTTGAAGCTAATACTGAAGAAATGACCAATGAAATGGTAGAAAAAGTTGCAAGAAAAGTTAGAGAAATTTCCAAAAAATAAGCGCCAGGACTCAAATGAGTTGACGAGGTGAGAGTGATCGAATTTTTCGGCGGATGCTCTCCGGGCTATCACACTCGTGATAAATCGGAAACAAAACTATGGGTGACTATAGCACAAAACCGGTTAAGTGATATAAGTTAGTAGGAGGATACTTTATGTGTGGTATTGTAGGCTATACGGGGAAAAAACAAGTGGATAGAATACTGCTTGATGGTTTAAAGACATTAGAATATAGAGGCTATGACTCAGCAGGATTAGCCATATTAAATGATAATAAAATAAGTATTATAAAAAAAGAAGGAAAAGTAAATAAATTAGTAGATGCAACAAGTAAGGTGGACACAACAGGGACATGCGGAATTGCTCATACTAGATGGGCTACTCATGGAAAGCCTTCAGATGAGAATTCTCACCCGCATTTTAACTATAATAGAAAATTTGCTGTAATTCACAATGGAATTATAGAAAATTATCAAGAAATAAAGAACGATCTATTGGCAGGAGGATATGTGTTTTCATCAGAAACTGATTCTGAAGTTGTAGCACACCTTTTAGAAAAAGAGTATGATGGAGATTTGTTTTCTACTGTCAGAAAAGTTGCAAAGCAGTTAAAAGGTGCTTACGCTATAGCAGTTGTGAGTACTTATGAGCCTGACAAAATAGTAGCTGTTAGACAAGAAACGCCTATGATTATTGGGCTTGCTGAAGATGAAAACATATTAGCATCTGATTTGTCAGCAATTGTTGAGTACACAAGCAAGTTTTTCAGGCTAAATAATGGTGAAATGGCTGTTTTAACTCCAGACTTTGTAAAGGCATATAATCTTGATTCTGGGGAAGAAATCATAAAAGAAATCTTAACTGTTGACTGGGATATTTCAAAGGCTAAAAGAGGTGGGTTTGACCATTTCATGAGAAAAGAAATTGACGAGCAACCAGAGGTAATTGAGAGCACTCTAAGAGGTAGGATATTTAGTGATGGAGCAGTTAAACTGCCAGAATTAGACTGTTTAGAAGACACCTTAAAAAAGGCAAAAAGAATCCATTTAGTTGCCTGTGGAACTTCTTATCATGCCGGACAAGTTGGCAAGTATGTTTTTGAGGAGCTATTAGGCATAGGAGTTGAAGTAGACGTTGCAAGTGAGTATAGGTACAGAAAGCCTATATTGACAGAAGATGATGTAATGATTGTAATTAGTCAGTCTGGAGAAACAGCTGACACATTAGCTGCTTTGAGATTAGCTAAAGAAAAAAAAGTACCAGTTATTGGCATAGTTAACTCAGTAAATAGTAGTATTGCTGTTGAATGTGATGCAGTGGTTTACTTACATGCCGGTCCTGAAATAGGGGTTGCTTCAACAAAGGCTTATGTGTCGCAGCTTTTGGTTATTAACCTTTTAGCACTTTATATCGCAAATATAAGAAGCATAAAGGTGGAAGATATCAAAGAGATAACCACGGATTTATTAAAGTTACACGATTTAGCGAGTGATGTATTAAGTAATGAAAGAATTATAAAGAGTATTGCAGAGCATATTAAGAATCATAATAGCTGCTTTTATATTGGCAGGTTAATTGATAGTAGTGTAGCATTAGAAGGTGCTTTGAAGCTGAAAGAAATATCGTATATTCATGCAGAAGCAAAAGAAGCAGGAGAGCTTAAGCATGGTACTTTGGCGTTAGTTGAAGAAGGTACGCCTATGATTTGTTTAGCTACCCAAGAAGAAATAATGGACAAGATGCATAGTAATATTATGGAGGTCAAAGCTAGAGGTGGTTACATTATTCTTTTGACTAATGATAATGATGTTGCAATAGATTTAGCTGATGATACTATATTGATTCCTAAAGTCCATAAGTATATTACACCGATTCTAAGTGTTATTCCACTTCAATTATTGTCTTATTATACGGCTGTTTTGAGAGGAAATGATCCAGATAAGCCTAGAAACTTAGCAAAAAGTGTTACAGTAGAATAATACAAAGGAGCTTTACATGCTATAAAATGTAAAGCTCCTTCTTAATTCTTATAAAATTCCTGATATTTTAGTCACTTCAAGAGCTTTATCTTGTAAAGCTTCAATTAACTTATTAAGACCTATTGAGTCACTTGGCATATGCCCAGCTACTACTATGTTACCAATATTTTGCTCTTTAGTCGCTTTAATTACATCCTCTGGTGCATGCATAGCTACTATAGTACCAACTCCAGCTTCGAAATAAGCCTTATATACATCTGCTCCACCATTTGTTCCACCTGCAAAAAGTACTAGTACTTTCCCTGCATAATCATTTCCACTACCACATCTTATAACTGGCTTAGACAATGATTTTTGGTATACCTCAAGCTCGTTTAAAGATTCTATTACATCATTTAAGGTTGCCTTTGGATTATGACCAAGAGCTTTATCAAGATGATCTTGAGTAAACTGCTCACTTATCAAATCAGCAGGCAAATGTATGTTCATAAAAGGTATGCTCATCAATTTTGCAGCTGAAGATACTCTATCATAATTAGCAACATGTCTGCCAATCTCTACAGATTTCACTTTTTTAGCTAAAGCCTTTTGTGCTTTATTTATAGGCACATTGTTTTCTACCATTTTGTCTATTTGGATATCCATAACTTTATGGAAGTTTACTACCGCAGTGTCAGCTTTTGGATGATGACTAATAACTAAGTCATAGCCTAACTCTTTTGCTAATAAAAGCTCTGGGGTTTCCATGTCAACACCAATTAAGACTTTTTTGATATTTTCACCAGGAACACTTATCACAGTATCGTGTGGTATACTATCTAAATTTGCGAGTTCTAAAGCTACGTTCATAATATCAGTTGTATTCATTAAAATACCTCCATAAATTTTCTAATACTATTCTATATGATAATACTAACTATCTGCAACTCAAAACAGTACATCTTAAGGAAGTTAATTTAGCGCTCTATATTTAAACTTGGTTTAAGTTTTCTATTAATTCGGGTGTGAAAATAATTCATTAAAGTGAAGTTTTCTGATATAATTATAAATTGATAGTTAAACAACAAATTGGAGGGAATTATATGTTTAAGTCTTTAGAATTTATTGAAGCAATTTGCAATGCAAATGGTGCACCTGGGTTTGAAGATGATGTTGTAAAACTGATGGTTGAATACTCTAAACCTTTTGCTGGAGAGATTGTTGAAGATAAGATGAGAAACTTATTTGTAAAAAGAAAGAATCATTCTGGAAATAAGCCAATAGTTATGTTAGATGGACACAGTGACGAAGTAGGATTTATGGTAACATCTATTAATCCTAATGGGTCATTAAACTTTATGCCTCTTGGTGGATGGCATGCTCAAAATGTACCTGCACATACTGTGAGAATAAAAAACGATGATGGTATAGATGTAGTTGGTGTCATAGCATCAAAACCTCCTCATTTTATGTCAGAGCAAGAAAAAAGCAATCTTATGCCAATCAAAGATATGACTATTGATGTAGGAGCAAGCTCATATGATGAAGTGATTAATGATTATAAGATTTCTGTAGCAGCACCAGTGGTTCCAGATGTTAAATTTAACTACAACAAAGATAGAGATATTATGTTTGGTAAAGCTTTTGATAATAGACTTGGTTCTGCATGTGCTATAGAAACACTAATAAAGCTTGGTGATAAAGATTTATCTGTTGACGTGGTTTCTGCAATAGCTGCACAAGAAGAGATTGGAACTAGGGGTGCAGAGGTTACTGTTCGAACTGTTAAACCAGATTTAGCAATTGTTTTTGAGGGAAGTCCAGCAGATGATATGGACGTAACCAGCCATCTGGCACAATGTGCTTTGAAGAAGGGACCTCAAATAAGACATAGAGATAGATCAATGATTAGTCATCCAAGGTTTACTAAATGGGCAAAAGAAATTGCATCAAAAAGTGGAATTAAAGTCCAGGATGCTGTTAGATGGGCTGGTGGTACAAATGCAGGGAAAATTCACTTAGGAAATTTAGCAGTTCCTACAATAGTAATTGGAATCCCCACAAGATATGCACACACACATTATTGCTATTCATCATATTCAGATTACCAACAATCTGTAGAGTGGGCAGTGAAAATAGTAGAAAATCTAACTCAAGAAGTAATAGATTCATTTTAAATAAAACAAAAGAAGGGAGCTTTATTATGGGTAAAAGAGGATTTGAAAAAATTAGCAAAGAGCAGTTTGAAAAGGATTTTAACAATCATGAGAACCTTAATGCGCTTTATAACCAAATAAAGCTCCCATTTAGAAAAACAATAGGGTCAGCTGGATATGATTTTTTTGCAGTTACAGATTATATAATTAAAAAAGGACAAACGATTATTATGCCAACAGGCATAAAAGCGTATATGGAAAGCGACGAATGGCTAGCTATATATATCAGAAGTAGTTTTGGTTTTAAATACAATATTAGACTAATGAACCAAGTAGGCATCATAGACTCTGATTATTATGATAATAAAGATAATGAAGGGCATATCTATATTGCTTTAGAAAATCAAGGTAGTATGGACAAGCAAATTTTTAAGGGCGAATCATTTGCACAAGGTGTTTTTAGTAAATACTTAGTAGCTGAAAATGATAGAGCGACAAATATTAGAGATGGCGGAATTGGCTCAACTGACCGGGGGAATGACGATGAGTAAAATATCTGAGCAAGAAATGAAGAGGGAATCTGAATATTTAGATAAAGTACTAGACATATTAAGTAAAGAACATTTTGCTATACAAGAGCAATATGATGCAAAGATGACTCATCTAAAAGGATATAGAAGATATCTTTGGGAAAACAGAAGAGATTTTAACAACTTATTTGATATCGCTGAATATGAAGATAGATTAAGAGAAGATATTCGAGGATATGAAGTAATTAGCCATAAAAAAAATACAATTGCAACAGCATTGAAAAAGCCATATTTTGCAAGAATCGATTTTGAAGAAAAAGGTACTAGCCATAAAGAGAATATATACATAGGATTAACATCAGTAATTAATAAAGAAAAATTTGATGTTATGGTAATGGATTGGCGCGCTCCTATAGCTAGTATGTACTATGATTATGAGTTAGGAAAGGCATCTTATGAGGCTCCAGATGGAGTAATTGAGGGTAATATAGACCTCAAACGGCAGTTTAAAATTAAGAATGGTAAGCTAGTTTTAGCAGTAGATACAGGAATCAAGATAGATGATGTACTACTACTTGAAACACTTAATGAATCAAGTAATGTGAAGATGCAACAAATTGTATATACCATCCAGAAAGAGCAAAATCAGATTATTAGAAATGATTCCAATAGCTCACTTTGGATTCAAGGAGTTGCAGGAAGTGGCAAGACTTCTGTGGCTTTGCATAGAATCGCATATTTGCTATATCACAATAGAAATAAGCTAAACTCTGAGAATATCGCAATTTTCTCACCACATCCAGTTTTTATTGATTATATATCGGAGGTCTTACCTGAGCTGGGAGAAACTAATGCCACACAGTTGACATTTTTTGATTTTGCAGGTGCTTTATTAGATAAATTAAACTTGAAAGTAGAAGATTCAAGTGAACAGTTTATAAACTATGACAAACGAAGAGATCTAATTGATTACAAAACTGGTTCAGAATTTTTAGAAGTTATTAGCGCTTATATTGAATACCTTGAGAACAAACATTGGGAGTTTGGTGATATAGTTTTTGCAAATACGAAGGTTTTCACAGCAAAACAAGCTGAAAAACTATTTAATCATGATTATGCACACATACCGATTAACAAAAGACTAGAGCAAGTTGTCAACAGAATTGTTTATTTAGTATCTCAAAATTATAAAAAAGTGAATGAGAAGAGACTCAAAATTGCTATATATGAGAAATCACCTAAATTCGATGCGTATCAACTTTATAAAGAATTGTTTACAGATTTAAGCATATGGACTAGATTAGGTATTGAAGAGGTCCCAGAAAATGTAGCAAAAATTTGTGTTGAAACACTCAAAATGTTTGATAGTGGTAAACTTTTCAATGAAGATATTGCTCCTGTGTTATTAATCAAGAGTAAATTTGAAGATGCAATTAAGAGCAATAAATTTCTTCATGTCATCATTGATGAAATACAAACATATTCACTTTCTCAGATAAAAGTTTTAAAAGAGATGTTTGATAAAGCAACTTTTACATTTTTGGGAGATATACATCAAAGAGTAGATGATTTTCTTAGCTGGCAGAAGATTGATGCACAGAGACTGTTTGAAGACACTTTTATTGAATATAATCTAAACAAGTGCTACAGGTCGACTAAGGAGATAGCTTCTCTGGCTAGAGCAGTATTACCAGAGTCAAATCTAGAGATTATAGAAAGAGATGGAGATATTCCTAAACTAATAAACTGTAAAGACGAAAACATTAATAGTGTAATAGAAAATTTACTAAATGTAAAAAGTAATGATGAATATGAAACTGTTGCAATAATAGTTAAAGATGAATCAGAAGGCGAAGTGTTAAATAAGGCAATTAAAGCTGATAATGTGAAATTGATAACAAATGCTTCTAGGAAACTAATCAAAGGTATTAATATTATTCCATCGTATCTAATAAAAGGCCTAGAATTTGATTTCGTAATAGTTGTAAACAATGATAATTTTATCCAAAACAAATCTAATTTGCTTTATACATTAATTACAAGAGCATTACATAACTTAGTAATTGTATCATCATATCAAATTGAGTTATTAAATAAAGCCATAGATGAGAATCTAATTTCAGTTATTAATAAGGAGTAAGATATGTACACAAGAAGAGAGTATCCAGAGAAATCATGGTCATTTTCTAAACATAAAAATTATTTAGACTGTAAAAGAAGCTTTTATTTTAATACATTTGCTCATTGGAACGGGTGGGAATATCAAGCTCCTGACAGAGCAAAGCATGCTTATAGATTAAAAAAAATAAGCAATGTGTATGCATTAAGTGGCCAGTTTTTACATGAAGAAATAGCAAAGTCGATAAAGCAAGGCAATGTCGATGTTAAAAACTCTGCTAAAATAATTAGAAACAGATTGAATAAGGCAGTTATAGACTCTAGAAACAATATTGACAAGTGGAAACAAAGACCTAAAGATTACAATATATTGCATGAGTTTTACTATGGAGATGGAGTATCTAAAGAACTAGGAGGCAAAATTACTGCTAGAGTTGTGTCTTCTCTAGAAAATCTGAAAAATAGTTATACATGGAATATTTTGAAGGAAAAAGAAGTAGATATAGTTGAGTTTGAGAAAGAAAATTACCCTTATTTTACGTTGCGGGACTATAAAATCTTTAGCATATTAGACCTTTTATATACAAAGAATGGAAAATATTATATTGTTGATTGGAAAAGCGGGCGAAGGAGCACAGATGAGAATAAAAGGCAGATGGGTGTATATGCTTTATATGTATTAAATAAGTATCCTGACGCATGCCCGTCAAAAATTAACGGGTATAATGAGTACTTAAGTATAGATGATAAAGAATTCTTTACTTTTAATGAATCAGATATCGACAATTTACAAAGTGAAATAGAAAATAGTATGATTCAGATGGATGAGCTATTAAAAGATACTGAGAAAAACATACCTTTGGAGGAAGAGGGCTATTTAGCCCGAGTCGGAGAGCATTGCAGATACTGCAATTTTATAGAACTTTGCAACGAAGGACTTAAATTTTTAAAGAGTTAAAGAAGGATTAAGCAATTTAATAAAGAACACTATATAGGAAGAGATTGCTCTTCCTATATTAATTATGGAGGGATGAATGTGAATAACGAAAAAGTTACGAAGCCAGTAGATTTTTTTGGTTTTGAACTAGGTGCAGACAGAAAAATTGCAAAATGGGATAAGATAGTAGAGTATTTTTATAAGCTTCAAGATGAAGTTAATACCATATATGTAGATGATATGGGACCTTCTACTGAGGGAAATCCTTTCCTTGCAGTATATATTACCTCTCAAAATAATCTTGACCGTCTTGAGGAACTGAGGCAGATTAACCAAAAAATAACTGATCCAAGAGGATTGCCTCAAAATGAAATTGATACATTAATTGAAGAAGGAAAAGCTATTGTTGTGCAAAGTATGAGTTTGCATGCATCAGAAATTGGTGGAACTCAAATGGCACCTCAGCTAGCTTATGAACTGGTAACATCAGATAGTGCAGATGACAAAAATATTTTAGAAAACGTAATATTTATTATGGTTCCATGCTTTAACCCTGATGGACAATTGATGGTTGCTAACTGGTATGACCAATGGGTGGGTACAGAGTTTGAAGGATGTAGCATGCCATGGTTATATCATAAATATGCTGGACATGACAATAATAGAGATGCTTTTGCTCTTAATCTAATCGAATCAGATTATATGGCACAAATAGTGTTTAGAGACTGGAAACCTCATGCATTTCAAGATCATCATCATATGGGCAGTTACGGCGCGAGATACTTTATAGCTCCATATAGTGATCCAGTTAGACCAAATGCAGATCCATTGATATGGAGAGAGTTGTCTTGGTACGGAGCTCATATGGCTTATAAACTAGAAGAAGAAGGTGTTTCAGGGGTTCTTAACAATGCTCAATTCCCAGGATGGGGACATTTTGGATTCCACTGGATTACTAATCATCATAATATTGCTGGTATGCTTACAGAGTCTGCTAATGCAAACTTAGCTTCTCCTAAGTACATTGATTCTACACAGCTTGTAGGAAGTAATGATAAAGGATTTCCAGCTTATCAAGAACAGACAAACTTCCCAAATCCTTGGCCAGGTGGATGGTGGAGACTTGGTGATATAGTAAATCAGCAAAAGATTTCAGCTTGGGCATTATTGGATCACGCAGCTAAAAATAGAGAAATGGTACTTAAAAATGCATACAACAAAGCTATGAGACAAACAGTAAGAGGTGAAAGGGATAAAGAGTTTGCTTACTTAATATCTACAGATCAACATGACCATCTTACAATGTTAAAGCTTGTTGACTTGATTTTAGCTCAAGGTGTAGAAGTTCATCAAGCAACAGAAAATTTCTCAGTGGGTAACCGCAAGTATAAAACTGGCACATATGTTGTATTCTTGGCACAGCCAAAAATGGGTGTAATAAAACATTTACTTGGTAAAGTCTTGTACAAAGATAACTTCTATACTGAGAGAGTTGATGGTTCATTGATGGCTTATGATTCTTTAGCTGATACTTTAGCAGAATATATGGGAGTAAAAGTTGAGCCAGCAAATCAAATTTTTGAAGGTGCATTTAAAGTTATTGATTTTGTAGAGATACCTGATATTGAAATTAAAGAGTCAAATAGTTACATAATTTCTTCTGCCTATAATGATAGTTTTATAGTGGCTAATTTGATGTTAGAAATAGGAAAAGAAGTTAAAAGAATTATGTCTTCTTTTTACCATGATGGAGACTTATACCCACAAGGTAGTTTTGTAATTAATGCAACTAGAGAAGACTTAAATGATATTTGTCAAGAATTAGGGATAAATCCTGTGGCGTTAAATATCAATGATCTAGTTGATATAGAGACTAAAGAAGTTGTAAAACAAAGAATTGGCATATATCAAAGATATTGGGGAGGCAATGCTGATGAAGGGTGGACTAAGCTTCTTTTAGAGGATTTTGGATTTGAATATCAAACTATAATGGATGAAGATATATTAGACAAAAATGTTTTAGATGAGATTGATGTTTTAATTCTGCCAAGTGATGAGACAGCTTTCTTAGTTGATGTAACTAAAGCAGAGAGTGGTAGAGCTAAAATGCTATTGCAATGGTTTGGCAATACGATACCTGAAGAATATAAGAGTGGATTTGGACAAGAAGGTATCAAAAAGATTGTTAGCTTTGTTAATAATGGAGGCCGGTTAGTTGCACTTCATAAATCATGTGACTTTGCTATAGAGGCGTTTAACTTGAACATCTCTAATCTTGCAAAAGGATTAAATGATAGAGTATATAGTACTCATGGTTCAACGCTTTTGGTAGACATAGACCCTAGTCATATAATGGCTATGGGTATGCCTGAAGAAACTTATTTATATAACTATGACAGCCCAATATTGCATATAGATGAGAGATTTAGAGCCGAAAAGTATCAAGTCTTTATGAGATACAAAGAAAGCAATTTGCTACAGAGTGGGAGATTGATTGGAGAAGAACTGCTAAAAGGTGAGCCTACTGGCATTTTGATAAACCAAGGAGAGGGCGAAATAGTTCTCTTTAGTACACCAGTCCAATTTAGATCACAAATGCATGGTACTTTTAAGCTTTTATTTAATAGCTTAGTATAAAGGGGGAGCGAATGCTCCTCTTTTAACTAAAAAGGGGGCTACTATGACTAAAAAAATACTGACAATTGTTTTCACGGTGTTTATTCTGCTGGCAGTATTATTATCAAATGTAGTATTCTTTGGCACCAGTAAATCAACATATTTAAGATTGCAGTCTGAGCTAGGCATCTCTGAAACTACTGGAATAAGTGAAGATGGGTTATATAGTATAACAGAAAGCATCATTGATTATTTACTATTAAAAACTGATAATTTGCAAGTGTTAGAAAAAGTTAATGGTGTTGAAAGGGAAATATTCAATCAAAGAGAATTAGATCATATGGAAGATGTTAGGGTTTTATTCTTGCTTTCTTATGGGGTATTGTTTTTATTAGCAGCTGCAATCGTTTTTAGAGTTGTACTATTACATAAAGAGAATAATTTAGCAGAATTTTATAAAGAAGCAAAAGCTAGCTTTATTAGCTCTCTGGTAATCACTTCACTTGTAGCGGTAATATTTGTTACAAACTTCCAGAAATTTTGGATTGTGTTCCATGAGGTGTTTTTCTTTAATGATTTATACATACTTAATCCAGAAACGGATATTTTGATTCAAATGATGCCATTACAGTTTTTCTTAAAAATATCAACTAGGATAGCAGTTAGTTTTCTTATAACACACGCAGGACTTCTGATAATAACATGGTTTGGGGTAAAAAGAGATGATAAAAAGAATAGGCGTTGACATTATTAAGAACAATAGGATAAAGAGCATATACGAAAAGCATGGGGAGAGATTTTTGTTAAGAGTTTTAACAAAGAAGGAAAGAAACATGTTCTTTGAAAGGAAGGAGTCTATTAGCTTTTTAGCAGGTAGGTGGGCTGCTAAAGAAGCTGTTGGAAAAGCATTAGGAGTAGGTTTGAAGTGTGGTATCTCAAATATTGAAGTTTTAAATGATTTAAACGGTGTTCCTTATGTTACTTTACATAAAGATGCTAAAACTCAAGCAAAGCTATTAGGTGTAGAGAGAATAGAGCTTTCTATTAGTCATGAAAAAGATTATTCTGTGGCATTTGTGGTAACTTTGTAAAAGTTTTTATATTAGTTTTTTATAATCAATAAGAAGTGATATAATAATCAAAGAAAATATTGACGGAGGATATCTGATGAGACCAATAATTGGAATAACAGGCCTGCATGATTGGAAGGATAGTGTCATAAGGCAGAATGAAACATATGTGAGAGCTGTTGAAAAAGCAGGCGGTGCACCAGTCTTATTACCCCCTACAAAAGATAGCAATTCTATAGATAGTTTTTTGAATGTGATAGATGGACTTATTATATCTGGTGGTCCTGATATGGGTGCTCATTATTTTAATGAAGAACCTCATAAGGACATGGGGCAAATATCGCCATTGATGGATGAGTTTGAAGAAGAACTTTTTAATAAAGCGTTAGAGAAGAATATCCCTATTTTAGGTATTTGCCGAGGCCTACAAGTTATAAATGTTTTTTTAGGTGGCACTTTATACCAAGATATATACGATCAGACTGATACTAAAATTCAGCATCGACAGAAAGCTCCAAGAGAGTTTACTGCACATTCAATAGAAATCATTGAAGACAGTTTTTTGTATGAGTTGTTTGGAGACAGATTGAGAGTAAACACTTTTCACCATCAAGCAATAAAAGACCTCGGACAAGGTATGGAAGCAGTTGCTTATGCGCCGGATGGGCTTATAGAGGCAATAGAGTCAAAAGATTATAAATTTTTAATAGCAGTCCAGTGGCATCCTGAAGGTATGTGGAATAGTGAGTATAATTATGATAAGCTGTTTGATGAGTTAGTGAAAGCTAGTAAAAACTATAGAAGTTAATGAGAGGTGTTAGTATATGCAATTTTTTGAAAAATATGTAGAGATTAATGATGAGCGAAGAGATGATATGATTGACTTTATCGTTCAACAAGTAGAAAAAACTGGTATGTTTACACCAGTGTTATTCTTTCTTGAAACGGGTACTCCTTTAAGTTTCGTTTTTAGTCAATTGATGTATGGAGGGGCTCCACTAGCTGATATTATTGTAGAAAAAGGGCAACATACTTTGCAGGACTATGCTCAAATTTTTGAGGATAGGAATAATTTGTACTTGCTAATTGAAGCTCTTGAAAAAAGACAGGACGAAGTGGTTGTAGAGAAGGAAAAAGAGAAACTTAGACTGAAAAGGCTAAAAGAAAGAAAAAAAGCTGAAAAAGAGAATTCAGAGGAAGAATCAGGCATTAAAAAATGGCTGAAATTTCCAAGAAAAAAGTAATTTAGATTAGATTGTGAAAAATCGCTATAACATGCGATTTTTTTCGTTTTTTTTGTAAAGAATATATTTTCATTTACTTGTTAAGTATGTTTTCTTTGTGCTATAATTTGAAAGGTGCATAAATGGCGAAGGAGGAGAGTCAATTGTCAATTGATCCAAAAAAAGTAAAAACAATCTTGGCTACGGATTGTGGTAGTACAACAACCAAAGCAATTTTAATTGAAGAGTTAGACGGTGAGTACCGCTTATCAAAACGTGGCGAAGCACCTACAACAGTAGAGGCTCCGTTTGAAGATGTTACTATGGGTGTAAGAAACGCTATAACAGAGATTATGGAGCTGAAGAATCAAGATATGGAAGATGCTAGTAAGCATGTAAACTATCTTGATGAAGGTGGAGTAATTACAACTAGTCGTTACCCTGACCGTGAAGAAACCAGAGGTGTAGACTTGTATGTTTCTACAAGTTCTGCAGGTGGTGGACTTCAGATGATGGTATCAGGAGTTGTTAAGTCAATGACAGCAGAATCAGCGGAGCGTGCTGCTCTAGGTGCTGGTGCAATTGTTATGGACGTAATTGCTCAGAATGACGGAAGAGAAGATTATGTGAAGATTCAAAGAATCAGAGAGTTAAGACCAGATATGATTTTATTATCTGGTGGTATTGATGGTGGTACAACAGTGCACGTAGCAGAACTTGCAGAGATGATAGCTGCAGCTGCTCCAAAACCTCGTTTAGGTATTGGTTATAGATTACCTATTATATTTGCAGGGAACAAAGATGCAAGACCTTTAGTTGAAAGAATTTTAGGTGAGCAAACAGACTTGCGTATTGTAGATAACTTACGTCCTGTACTTGAAAGAGAGAACTTAGGACCAGCTAGAGATGAGATTCATAACTTATTTATGGAACACGTTATGGCTCAGGCACCAGGTTACAACAAGTTAATGGATTGGGCTGATGCTCCAATTATGCCTACACCAGGAGCTGTAGGAAAGTTAATCGAAGAGACAGCAAGAGAACAAGACATTACCATTGTTGGTGTTGATATTGGTGGAGCAACAACAGACGTATTCTCTGTTTTTGCAGATACTTTTAACAGAACTGTTAGTGCGAACTTAGGTATGAGTTACAGTATATGTAATGTACTTAATGAAACTGGAGTCGAAAATATTTTACGTTGGGTACCACTGCAAATTGAGATTTTTGAATTAAGAAATAGAATTAGAAATAAAATGATTCGCCCAACAACTATCCCGCAATCTCTACAAGACTTAGTTATCGAGCAAGCTATTGCCAGAGAAGCTTTAAGACTTGCGTTTGAGCATCATAAAACACTTGCTGTAGGACTAAAGGGTGTTCAGCAGGTTAGAGACGTAGCTGAAACATTTAGTCAGTCAGGTTCAGGTGCTACATTAGTAGACTTAATGGAGCTAGACATGATTATTGGTTCAGGAGGAGTATTATCACATGCTCCTAGGCGTGTTCAATCAGTAATGATGATGCTTGATGCTTTCCAACCTGAAGGTGTTACAAAGTTAACAGTAGATAGTATCTTTATGATGCCACAGTTAGGTGTATTGTCAGAAGTTCATCCTAAAGCAGCTACACAGGTATTTGATCGCGATTGCTTAATCCGTTTAGGAACAGCAGTTTCTCCTGTACAAGCTACGAACTCAAAAGTAAAGCCTGGAGACCCATGTGTTACTGTAAATATGGTAAGAGATGATGGTACAACAGATTCTGTAGAGGTTCCATTTGGTTCTATTGCAAAGATGGAGCTCAAAGTAGGACATACAGCAACTTTAGAAATCAGTCCTAGAAGAGGCTTTGATGTTGGTGCCGGATCAGGTCACAAAGTTGAAGTCGAAGCTGAGGGTGGATTAGAAGGTATTGTTGTAGACGCACGTGGACGTAATCCAATGTATCTACCTACAGACCAAACTGAGCGAGTAGAGAAGCTTATGGAGTGGATTGAGGCTATGGAGACATATCCAATTGAAACACTTAAAGCTTATCTAGAGTAAGTGTGGAGAGGAGAGAATAAATAATGGCTAGTGCATATACCCCGGGTTTAAAAGTTACCCGTTCAACAAGAATCAGAAAAATTAGAAGATTACCATTATTAGGTGACGTTTTAGTAGAAAAAGGAGCAAGAGTTGAAGCTCACGATTTAGTAGCTAAAACAATGCTGCCTGGTGAACCTACAACACTTAATATTGCTCAAAGATTTAATTATGACGTTAGTATGCGTGAAGAGATCGAAAGATTGAAAGAACTAATGTTAGTTAAAGAAGGAGATAGTATAGAAGAAGGACAGTTAATAGCTGAGAAACCAGGTTTCTTAGGATTAACTATGTTCGCTACTAAGGTTACGTCTCCTGTAAGTGGTGTAATCGACGTTCTATCAGATATTACAGGGCAACTTATCATAAGAAAGCCTCCAGTACCTATTGAGATGGAAGCTTATATTCCAGGTAAAGTTGTAGAAGTAATTCCTGAAGAAGGTGTTATTATAGAAACTCAAGCTGCTTTAGTGCAAGGTATTTTTGGCGTTGGTGGCGAAAGATATGGCGAGATTAAAGTAGTAGTTAATTCACCTAGAGATGTGTTGACTGCAGAACAAATCGATAGTTCTTGTAAAGATAAAATCGTTGTTGGTGGTTCACTTGTAACACTAGATGCATTACATAAAGCTGGTGAAGTAGGAGCAACAGGAGTTGTTGCTGGTGGTATTGTTGATACAGACCTTATTGAGTATTTAGGTTATGACATCGGTGTTGCTATTACAGGTACTGAAGATATTCCAATAACAGTTGTTCTAACAGAAGGCTTTGGAGAAATTCGCATGGCTGAAAAAACATTTAGTATGTTAAATGAGCTAAATGGAAAAATGGCTTCAATAAATGGAGCTACTCAAATACGTGCAGGTGTAATGAGACCAGAGTTAATCGTTGAGAATCCTGGTGAGGAAGTTGTTGAAGACAATCAGATTGATGCTAATGGTATGGGAGAAGGAACACTTATAAGAATTATTCGTGCTCCTTACTTTGGTAAAATCGCTACAGTGGAGAGTTTACCGCCAGAGCTACAAGCTGTTGAGTCTGAGACAATGGTACGTGTTCTATTTGCAAAACTTGAAGATGGTACAGTTGTAAGGGTACCAAGGGCTAATGTTGAGTTAATAGAAGAATAATTAAAAGAATTAGGTTTGGGATTTCCCAAACCTTTTTTATTGGCTCTATAATAAATGGTGTTGGTGAGTGAAGGCCAGCATCATTTTTTTAAAAAAGTAGTGAGACAAAAGACATACTCTGATAAAATATAATCACCAAACTAAACTTTAAAGAGTGTGTCAAGATGTCTCAAGCTAATTTTATATCAAAAATGCTAAATAGAAATGACGAAAATATTGTTTTGAAGAAGAATTTTATAGCGAAGAAAGAATTCAAGGGATTGGCAGTAAAGTTTTTCATGGAAAGTTAACATATACACCAAAAACATGTAGCAAGTGTGGGGTTAGATTTGATAAAGATATTATCAAACATAGAGTTAAGACTAGCAGAATTAAAACTCCTAATGTATCTAGCCATGTTACATACCAGAACTTAATTATCTACCTAAGCATTTATATTTTTATGAATCTAAGTCTGTTAAAGCAGCAAATAGAGTGATATCTCTCATACTCTGTAGAGTAGAAACAGGTCAAATATTAATCTTGTAGAAGATAAAACTTTATAGGCTAAAGAGCAAATTTTCAAAGTATAGTATAGCCTGCTAGAAGGTCAGCTTAAACGATTGTCATTGTTGTTTTGGGTCCATACATGTCTTCAATCAAAGAAGTGTTCTTTCTCCAAAGCAAGAATACGGATTGATAAGTTCCATATTATTCAACTACTCAGAAGATCATTGAAGAGAACACGTATTAAGATAATGAACAAATAAAAGGATAATTACAATAAGTTACAAAGGTATTGGAAGCTTATACTTAGAGACACATTAAAATTGAATTACCCAATTCGGCGTAAAACCCCTAGCTTCAGCTATGGGGATATAAGCCGTTCTTTTTTTGCCACTTGCATTAGATAGAGCTGCGATGCATAATACAAGTATGGATAATAAATATAAATCAAACAAGAACATAGTATACTCTTGCAAATACCACGTAGTATGGTGTCCAAAGTATCGTAGAAAAGTTTTAGTTGATGGTGTGGCAAACTCTTTAAAGGAGCTGATAATTGAAATTTGCAATATCAACCAAGCCGAACTCATAAAGTTTGAGATAATGCCCGACCACGTTCATCTGCTAGTTGATGTAGACCCCCAGATCGGAATACACAAACTAATAAAGCGAATCAAGGCTAGAACGTCAAGAGAATTGAGGAGCAAATATCCTTTTCTCAAAACCAAACTTCCTACGTTATGGACTAACAGCTACTTCGTGTCAACTGTTGGAGGTGCTCCACTTTCAGTAATCAAGCAGTATATCGAAAATCAAAAAACTTCTCAGAGGGGGTGATATTGTGAAAATCATAAAGATAAAGCTGAAGCCAACTAAGTCTCAAGCTATGGAACTATCTAGGCTGTCTAGGGAGTATATCCATCAAGATAATCTGCTTGTTCAAAAGGCAGTAGCTGATAGCAAATTTCCTAAACCGATTTCTTCAAAACATATAGATTCCAATATCCCCTCTGCAGTGTCCTAATTGCAGCTCTAAAAACAAGGTCAATAGCAGAAACTACAAGTGTGGCTGTGGATACAAAACTCATAGAGACAGGCTCGGAGCTTTAAATATAGCCAAAAAATCTAACTTAGACGGTGAAAGTCTAAGTGCCTAGCAACCTATATGGTCTGTGCTAGGAGGGGCGATGACATGCCCTGAACTCAAGGTCATACTGGCATACCAGAAATGAACTTGCTTTTAATCACTTGACACTCCCCTAGATTTATCTATGGGGAGTGTCAATAAACGGATAACACATACTAGTGATAGGATTTCAAATGACATGAAAACTTCAACCTAAACACTTAGTAAATACAAAGAATATGTTAGTAATACTTTTAATTATGCTTATAAAAATGGAGTTTTAGAGGATTTAATTAATAAAATTGAAGTCATAAAGAGAATAGCTTTAGGTTTCAGAAACTTCTTTCACTTTAGAAGCAGACTACTAATTACACAGAGCCTGGCGAGATTAAAGGCTTAGAATCATCTAGTCTGTGATATGCTCCCCATGTAGTAGACAGTTAAAATAGTAAAACTATCTACTACAGGGGGGGTGTTTTTTATGGGAAGAAAAAGTCGAATTACAGTAGAAAAGATACTAGGATGTGTATTGAGATGTATCAATGGAGAAAAATCTGTTAATCATACAACAAAACTAGTTGGCGTAGAGCCTTTTCATTCTGTCTTTTTTTATGTAGCTCTTTTAAGTTTGGGAGATAGCTCTGCTAGTAATATTCCTCCCAGGATGAGTATTGCTCCTATTGTATATTGAATAGTTAAGATCTCCCCTGCTAATGCAAAAGCAAAAATATAAGCAAATACAGGTTCAGAGGCAAATATTAATGCTGTGTGAGTAGGTGTTGTATACTTTTGGTAATTATTCTGCATCCAAAAGGCAATTGAAGTAGCTGGTATAGCTGTAAGTAATAATCCTAGATATACATTTGAAGACCAGGTTATTGTAGCGTTTGTTTCAAAAAAGAACATAGATATAAAGCTTAAGAAAGAAACTGTCAAAAGCTGTATAGTTGTAATAGCTATAGAATCATACTTTTTGCTAAGGATAGATACAACATAGATATGTGCAGCAAATGCAAAAGCACACAATAGCACAAGGAAGTCACCCTGTGAAATACTAAGTCCATCTAAAGACAATAATCCTAAGCCAAATGTAGCAATTATAATTCCCATTATAGTTGCCTTGTTTGGTACTTTCTTTTCTGCAAAAGCAACTATAATTGGCACTATGACTACATATAAGCCAGTAATAAAGCCTGTTTTAGCAGCTGAAGTGTGTTGTAATCCTAGAGTTTGCAACACATATCCTAAGAAAAGAAATATGCCAATAAAAAAACCATCAATCCAAAGCTTTGGATTTTTCCAGACTTCAAGTCTTCTTCGTAGTAATGCTAAGGCCAAAGCAGCAATTGCAAAGCGTATTGCTAAGAAAGTAAATGTAGGCATATCTGCTGTGGCGTTCTTAACTATAACAAATGTACTACCCCATATTGCTGCTACTAATAATAAGGAAAGATCTGCTTTTAAAGTTTTATCATTCATTTTATCACCTTTTCCATTGTTACTTTTAATGTTGTATAATTAAGATAAATGCAATGCTTAGGCACTAAAGCTATAATACTTTAAGTTATGGATATAAAGCAACTAAATATTAAAGATTTTATTATTTCTGTTATAATTCGTCTCATATTAGAGTATAATGCAAATAGTGTTTTTAGATAGATGAGGGGTATTGGCATGATTGAGATTTTAAGTGAGAATGAGCAAGATACAAAAAGATTGGGTATGATATTGAGTGGCTTTTTAACAAGCAAAGATACTGTTTTGATATCTGGCGATTTAGGTGCTGGAAAAACAGTTCTAGTTAAGGGGATAGCTAAAGGGTTCAATATTGAGGAGAACTTAGTGCATAGCCCATCTTATATATACATAAATACGTATGAAGGAGACATTAGAATAAATCATATAGATCTATATCTGCTTAACGAGTATAGTGATATTAATCACATTGGATATGATGAACTTGAGGGAGAAGAATTATGCCTAATAGAGTGGGGAGATAAGTTCCCTGAAATAATTAGTGAAGACAAGTGGAACTTACATATTGCTTATAAGCGAGATCAAAGTAGAGTGATTACTATCAGCTTGCCAGCGGATGAGAAAGCATTAGAAGAAAGGATATTTAAGTTATGGCATATTTAGCTTTTGACACATCAACAAAGGTTTTATCAGTTGCAGTGGCAAAAAACAATATATTATGCGCAGATTTTCGTATTAATCTTGAAAGTTATACACATTCAGAATATTTAATGCCAATTATTTCGCAAGCTTTGGAGATATCAAAGATTGATAAGAAGGAGATATGTGCTATAGGAGTAGTGAAAGGGCCAGGTTCCTTTACAGGATTAAGAATTGGACTAGCAGTTGCTAAAGGTTTAGGTGTATCCTTGGGAGTTGATGTTTATGCATATACATCACTCGAGCTCTTAGCAGCTAAAGAGTTAGGTTCAAAAGAACCAACTTTCGCCATTTTACCCGCTCAAAGAGGCGAAATTTATGGTGGATTGTTTGATGTGGAGTTTGGCAGACCTGTGCTCCTTGGCGAATATTTTATTGGCAAGGTTGAAAATGCTTTAGCACAAATTCTAGAAAGTTATAACTCATTAAGGGTAGTAGGAGAGGGATTTCTAAAGTTTGAGAGCAAAATTAGATTAATTGCAGGTAAAAAATTAGTATATTCTGATGAACTTCATCACTTAAACTCAGCTAGCAACATGATAAGCTTAATGAATGCTGACGTTGAGTCGGGAAGAAATAAGGTTAATATTATGGATCTTGAACCTTTTTATATGAGACTTTCTGCGGCTGAAGAGCAGAAAAGGAAGTGAAAAGATGGAGTGTAATTATAGGAGAATGACAATGTCTGATGTTAAGACCATCATAGATATTGAGTCAACAGTTTATGAGACTCCATGGACAAGAATGTCATTTGTGAATGAACTAAGACATAATAGGTATGCATCATACTATCTATTAGAATGTAATGATGAGGTTATCGCTTATGGTGGTATCTGGAATGTGATAGACGAGGCTCACTTAACAAATATTGCTGTAAAAAAAGAACATCAAAAAAAAGGATATGGCACTAAAATGCTTGCATATTTAGAAGACCAAGCAATAAGAAGAGGCGCAAAAGCTATTACTTTAGAAGTAAGAGAGTCAAATATATCTGCTCAAAAACTATATGAGAAACATGGCTATATAGCAAAAGGTAGAAGGGTAAGATATTACACAGATAAAAACGAGGATGCTATTGTAATGTGGAAAATATTCGATGAGGAGTTTGTTTTGGATGAATAGAAATATATTAGCAATAGAAACATCATGTGATGAAACTGCTGTTTCTATTGTTCAAGATGGGAAAACAGTCTTGTCTAATGTTGTAGCAACTCAAATAGATGTTCATCAAGCGTATGGTGGCGTGGTGCCTGAAATAGCGTCTAGAAGGCATTTAAACAACATTCTACCAGTATACCTTGAGGCAATGAAAAACTCCGGTCTCACAATGAATAATCTAGATGCTATTGCAGTTACTAATGGGCCAGGATTGATTGGATCTCTATTGACGGGGCTTTCTTTTGCGAAAGCTTTGGCATTTAGTTATGATCTTCCATTGATAGCTGTTAATCATATTGTTTCGCATCTATACGCAGCATTTATTGATAATGAGGATATTGAACTGCCTTTAATTGCCTTAATTGTTTCAGGAGGACACACTCAGATTGTGTATTTGGAAGAGCATCTACAGGGTAGGATTTTAGGAAAGACACGAGATGATGCTGCAGGAGAAGCTTTTGACAAGATTGCTAGAAGACTCGGGTTAGGTTATCCTGGCGGACCTGAAATTCAAAAAATTGCTAATAGTGGCAAAAAAGACGCCTTTGTATTTCCTGTTGCTTTTGCTAACGAGGATACTTTGGAGTTTAGTTTTAGTGGATTAAAATCTTCAGTTATAAATGTAATACATAACTATGAGCAAAAGAATGAGCAAGTACCAGTGGCAGATATCGCAAGAGGGTTCCAGGGTGCAGTGGTAGAAGCTTTGGTGGGTAATACGCTTAAAGCAGTAGAAAAAATCCCTGTAAAAAATGTTATTCTAGCTGGCGGAGTTGCTGCTAATTTAATGCTGCGAGAAGAGTTGCAAGCTGGATTGGATAAAATGGGAGTGAAGTTGCATTATCCTAATATTAAGTATTGTACTGATAACGCTGCAATGGTCGGAGCTGCTGCTTATCATTATTATGGCAGTGGAAAATTTGCAGATTTAGGAACTGATGCATATTCACATAATAATGAGGGAGAGGTGTTTGAGAGTGTCGATTAAAGAAAAGAAGAAGAAAATTAGAGAAGTGATTACTAAACAGAGAGATGAACTATCGGAAAGATATAGGTTAGAAGCTAGTGAGATAGTAAGAGAAAAGCTTTTAGAGTCAAGTGAATATAAAGATGCTAAGACTATTATGACTTTTGTTAGTTTTTCTTCAGAAATTGACACAAGAAAACTCATTGAAAAGGCATGGGATGAGAATAAAAAAATCGTAACACCATTGGCAAAGCTGAAAGAGAGAAGGCTTGAACTATATTACATTGAAAGCTGGGATCAGCTACAAGCAGGTGTATATGGTATACTAGAGCCAATACCTGATGAAGGCAGATTGGTTTGTGCTAGCCAAATTGACTTAGTTATTTACCCTGGAGTTGCCTTTGACAATAAATTGAACAGACTTGGATATGGCGGAGGGTTTTATGATCGATTTTTTAGTAGATTAAGAAAAGATTGTAATAGGATAGCAATAACTTATGATATGCAGGTAATAGAGAGTGTTCCTACAGATGAATATGATATTCCTGTAGATAAAGTTATAACAGAGAAAAGAGAATTAGTGCAAAAAAACTGAATTAAGTTTCAGTTTTTTTTAGCTCAAATACTTGACAAATTCATAATAACTGGTATATTAAAGTATGTGATTAGCACTCGACAGATGGGAGTGCTAACAATAAGATACATATAATATGAAGGAGGCAATTCTATGAATATCAAACCTTTAGCTGACCGTGTAGTTATCGAAGTACTTGAAGAGAAAGAAAAAAAAGTTGGCGGCATTATAATGCCTGATAGTGCTAAGGAAAAGCCACAACAAGGAAAAGTTGTCGCGGTAGGTAAGGGCCGTCGTGCAGATAACGGCGACTTAATCGATTTAGAGGTAAAAGTAGGGGACACTGTAATATTTTCAAAATACGCAGGAACCGAAATAAAAGTCGAAAACAATGACTACTTAGTAATGAAAGAATCAGATCTTTTAGCAATAATCGGTTAACAGAAGGAGGAACTATAAATGGCAAAACAATTTAAATATAACGAAGATGCTAGAAAAGCTTTAGAACGTGGCGTAAACAAGCTGGCTGATGCAGTAAAGGTTACCCTAGGGCCAAAAGGCAGAAATGTAGTGCTTGACAAAAAGTTTGGTTCTCCACTTATAACTAATGATGGAGTTACTATAGCGAGAGAAATTGAACTAGAAAACCCATTTGAGAATATGGGAGCTCAATTAGTCAAAGAAGTTGCTACTAAGACTAATGATATTGCTGGTGATGGAACAACAACAGCAACTTTATTGGCTCAAGCTATAGTCCGCGAGGGTCTTAAGAATGTAGCTGCTGGAGCTAATCCAATGATCCTTAAAAAAGGAATCGAAAAGGCTGTTAATGTTGCAGTGGATGAGATTAAGAAAACTAGCATACAAGTAAGAAGCAAAGAAGATATTGCACAAGTAGCTGCTATTTCAGCAAATGAAACAGAAATTGGTAACTTAATTGCTGAAGCTATGGAGAAAGTTGGTAATGATGGTGTTATAACCGTTGAGGAATCAAAAAATATGCAAACTACTTTAGAAGTAGTTGAAGGTATGCAATTTGATAGAGGTTACGTTTCACCTTATATGGTGACAGACACAGAGAAAATGGAAGCTTTATTAGAAAATCCATATATTTTAATTACAGATAAAAAAATCACAAATATTCAAGATATTTTACCAGTACTACAACAGATAGTTGAAAGAGGAAAACCTTTATTGCTAATTGCTGAAGATATTGAAGGCGAAGCTATGGCAACTTTAGTAGTTAATAAGTTAAGAGGCACAATGAATGTTGTGGCTGTTAAAGCTCCTGGCTTTGGGGATAGAAGAAAAGCAATGCTAGAAGATATCGCTATTTTAACAGGTGCTGAAGTTATATCAGAAGATTTAGGATATGATTTGAAGAATGCCGATATTAACATGCTTGGAACAGCAGCGCAAGTTCGTATAGATAAAGATCAAACAATCGTTATTGACGGTGCTGGAGATCCTCAAGCTATTGAGAATAGAGTAAAGCAAATTAAAGTTCAATCTGAAGAAACAACATCAGATTATGACAGAGAGAAATTACAAGAAAGATTAGCAAAACTTTCTGGCGGAGTTGCTGTTATAAATGTTGGAGCAGCGACAGAGACAGAGTTAAAAGAGAGAAAATTGAGAATCGAAGATGCTTTATCAGCAACTAGAGCAGCAGTAGAAGAAGGTATTATCCCAGGTGGCGGATCAGTGCTACTAGAAATTCAAAAGCAGGTTCAAGAAGTAGTTGACAGTCTTGAAGGTGACGAAATGACAGGTGCTAGAATTATTTTAAGAGCGCTTGAAGAACCAGTTAGACAAATCGCGCATAATGCTGGTGCTGAAGGTAGTGTTATTGTAGCTGAAATCCGTAACAGAGATAAAGGCTTTGGCTATAATGCATTAACAAATGAGTATGTTAATATGATAGAAGCTGGAATCATTGACCCAGCAAAGGTTACTAGATCTGCACTACAAAACGCAGCTAGCATAGCTTCAATGATACTGACAACTG
This sequence comes from uncultured Clostridiaceae bacterium, assembly GCA_964546025.1. GTDB lineage: Bacteria > Bacillota > UBA994 > PWPR01 > PWPR01 > PWPR01. The sequence goes on along the minus strand of CAZJHT010000003.1, from coordinate 167 downwards.
AAACATTAATAGCTGATTTAGAGGAAGAAGAACCAGAAATGCCAGGCGGCGGTATGAATGGCATGCCAATGATGTAATTATAAATAACTAAAGCACCCTGATGGGTGCTTTTTGAGACTGTAAATAGTTTTGTGTAAATATACAAAGAAACAAATCACAAGAGTAAA
>CAZJHT010000002.1:0-133669 GCA_964546025.1 uncultured Clostridiaceae bacterium | reverse complement strand
AACTTTTTTCATGTGTTTTCTTGGGTAATATAGAATTGTTATGTTTTTTTCTTTTGGCAGTAATTTGATTAATTTATATTGTATAAATAATTGTATAATTTACTCCTGAATTTATAGCAAAGTCAACAGAATCTATTTATCAGGTATGTATTCATAATAGATGAGAGATAATACCCTTTCTTTTTCTTTTTGATTTAACACTTCATAAAGAGTACCAGACACAATAGCTGACTCAAATTCAGTTGTAAAAACGCTACTTAGGAGTTTAGATGCATTGTTTTTATTTTTTACGATCTTTAGTATTTCATTATTAGTATAAAGGCTAGCAGTTGATACATTATTAACAAAAATAACAGAGACTAAATCATTATGCTTGAACAACTTTACTTTCGATCCTTCTTCTGCTGAGTAAAAGTAAAGGGTATCTTCATCTCTTGCAAAAGATAATGGAACACTATAAGGAACTTCATTATTGTTAACTGATAAGGTTCCACATTGTGCTTGATCAATGACATGAAGTCTAAAAATCTTTGCTCATTTCTTTATCTCTTCGTCTCATTATTCTCCCCCTTAATTTACTTATCTATAATTAAACATAAAACTACTTAATGCCTTGCATAAAAATTGATGTTAGAAGTGCAAAATTATATAGGCATAGAATGCCTTGAATAAGATAATTATGCTTAGTTAAAAATGAAATGAAATATTTTTAGCATAATTTTTATAGTTCTAGTATACTTATATAAGGACTATAATTAATTAAGTTTGGAGTTGAATCTTATCTTGGGAAAATTAAAATTTATCATCTCTAGAGTCTTTAAAATGAACTACAAGCAGTTTTTTGAAAAAATTGATTTCATGAGCAAAGAGTCTGGACGGTCAAAAATAAGTATTTTAGTAGACGTTGTTATAAGTGGCTTTAAGTATTCGTCTGGTTATATGGATTATTATTTATTTAGATTTCATAAATTACCTCATGAAAAACGTATTACATATTTAACAAGAGGAAAGAATAACGAAATTGTAAAAATGCTAAACTCCGCAGAGGAGTCAAAGAAGTTTGCTTCAAAAAGTGCATTCAATGAGAGTTTTCAAGAATATATTGGACGTGAATGGATAAATTTTGCAAAGTGTTCTAAAGAAGAATTTATAAAATGGATAGAAAGTAAAGACTGTGTTTTTATCAAACCACAAGTTGGTTGCGGAGGAAGTGGAGTAAAGAAAGTCAAGATAAAAGAAAAGGATCTAGATAGTCTATATGAAAATTTTAGGTCAAACAACATAGGTATAATTGAGACATGCTTAGCTCAACATCCTCTAATGAGTAAGTTATATCAAGACTCTATAAATACACTGAGAATTGCTACGGTTGTGGATGATTTTAACAATGTAGATGTAATATATACCTTTGTTCGAATTGGTAACGGTGGGGATGTAGACAACTTCAACTCAGGAGGTATGTCTGCAAAAATTGATTCAGTTACAGGAGAGATAATAACTGAAGCAATTGACAAGGATAGTAACACATTTGGTACACACCCTATTACTGGAGTCAATATTTTAGGATACACAATTCCTCTTTGGGATGAAGCAATAGACCTTGTAAAGAAAGCAGCTTTAGTTGTTCCTAAAGTTAGGTATGTTGGATGGGATGTTGCAATAACACCTAATGGTCCAGTCTTGGTAGAGGGAAATGAGTATCCTGGTAATGATTTGACACAGATGAGTATATTCATTGATAACCAAGAAGGGATTTTACCTTTGTTTGATAAATATATTAATTAAACAATGGACAGGGTTAGAAATTGACTCTGTCCTAATTTATTTTAGAATGATATAAAACACAAAAGAGAGTTAGAAGTATAAATTATATTATTGAAATAGCACTTGACATTAACGCTACGTAAACTAGTATTATCACTTATTGAGAGGTGGAAGGTTATTTTAATCAATATTAAATGAGAACAAATGGGGGGGATAGTTGATTGAATTATACTATCGGTGAAGTAGCAAGTATTGCAGGAGTAAGCACAAGAACTTTAAGATATTATGATGAGATAGATTTACTAAAGCCCAAAATGGTTAGTGATAGCGGGTATCGGTTGTATGGACAAGAAGAAATCGACCTGTTGCAGCAAATTCTACTCTATAGAGAATTGGATTTGCCACTAGAAAAAATTAAAGAGATTGTAAATTCAAGTGAGTTTGACAGTGTAAAAGCATTAAAAGACCATCTTTTATCTCTTGAGAAGAAAAAAAGTCAAATTGACCTTCTAATAAATAGTGTAGAAAGATCGATTTTGGCTAAGGTAGGAGAAATAAGTATGACAAATAAAGAAAAATTTGAAGGATTTAAGCGTGAGTTGATAAATGATAACGAAGAGAAGTATGGCAAAGAAATTAGAGGAAAGTATGGTTAAGCGGTAGTTGCTAAGAGCAATGCTAAAATGATGGGGCTAAATGAAAAAGAATATCAATATGCTCAGGACTTATCTCAAAATATTAATGAAAATTTGAAAGAAGCACTAATTTATGGTGATGCAAAAAGTGAACAGGCTCAAAAAGTATGCCAAATGCATCAAGAGTGGATTCAGCTATACTGGCCTGATTATACAAAAGAAGCACACTTTAGTTTAGTACAAGGATATGTGGAGGATCCTCGATTTAAGAAATATTATGATAGTATTGCTCCTGGAGCTGCAGAGTTTCTTTTAGAGGCCATGAAAGAATTCTTAAAGGGGCAGTAGTGCTTTTATTGCTGATGGAATGTTTGATCATCAGCTTTTTTTATTTACATCTTTAGTTTAATAAAATGATAAAGATTCTTTTCTTATAAGAGCTTTCTAGCTATAATATTATAAGCAGAGGAGAGGTGTTATGGAAAATCAAAGAGTAGAGAAAAATAATGAAGTTAAATGGTCAACATTTCTCATAGATGTATTGCTATGTTCTTTAGGGGCATACGGCGGCCCTGAAGCACATTATGGTGTATTTACAGACCAAATGGTTGTTAAGAAAAAATACCTTACTGAAGAGGAAATGGTAGAATTGATTGCCTTAACAGGAATTCTACCTGGCCCAAGTAGTACGCAAACTATTATTGCCATCGGTTATAAAACAGGAGGACCTTTGCTTGCATTCTTAACTTTGCTAGTTTGGGCACTTCCAGTTTTAACCTTGATGACGATACTCTCTTTTTTGAGTCAATTCTTAAGTGCTAGAAATATCTCTCAAGAAAGTTTAAGGTTTGTTGGCCCGATGGCTGTTGGTTTTATAGTTGTTGCTGCTTTTAGGATAGGTCGCAAAGTGGTAGTAGATAGATTTACATTATTATTATTCATTATTGGCGGAGTGGCTACCTTCATAATTAGAGCTCCATGGATATATCCATTAGTGTTAATAACGGGTGGTGTTGCAAGTGTATTATCATCTAATGAAAGTGATCTTTGGAATAAAGTAAAACTTAATCCTCCATGGAAATACTTAATAGTTTTCGCGCTTTTTGCTTTTGGCGGACTACTGCTTAGAGCATTTACTGATAATAGACTTATCCATTTATTTGAAAGCTTTTATAGGTATGGTTATTTAGTAATTGGTGGAGGCCAAGTAGTGGTTCCATTAATGTATGGAGAGTTGGTTGAAGTTAATAGTTTTATGACTAGTCAAGAGTTTTTGACAGGGTTTGGTTTAGTCCAAGGATTACCTGGTCCAATGTTTAGTTTTAGCGCCTATGCAGGTGGGATGGCAGCTAGAAACGTATCAGCATTATTTCAAGCACTTGCTGCAATAATAAGTGGTATATCCATCTTTCTTCCTGGAGTGTTGCTTATATACTTTGTTTACCCCGTGTGGGAAAACTTGAAGAAAATTAAAGGAATAAAAGTATCACTAAAAGGAATTATGGCTGTTGCAGGTGGGCTTATATTAACTGCAGCTATTATCCTATTACAAAGAAGTGGCTTATATATAGATAATATTATAGTCTTATGCTTAACAATTTTTTTATTATTAACAAAAAAGATTCCTGCTCCAATCATTGTACTGATTGTTTTAATAGCTGGGTTTTTACTATAAAAGGTCTTCCATCAATAAGGAAGGCTCTTTTCTCTTTTTGGAATAATAAAAATACCCATAGATAGTAAAATAGATAATTTGTTTCAAAAAACACTAACGATAGTTTATCAGTTAAATTTATAATTAACTTAAGTTGATTGTGCAATTTAATAGTTATTTTGCATTAGCACTAAATACATCTTTATATTTTGCCTAGGCAGATAAAATAATGGGTGCAAATGAATATAATCAAAGATATAATACAAATTACAAAGTTTCACTAGGAGTTACATATGATAAAACATTTTTTTAATTATGAAATTGTAGACTGGGAATCATGGAGCAGAGTTTTTAGATCAACAAAGCAATTCTATTATTTAGTTAAGGAAATCTTTAGAATTGAAAGATTAGCATTTGATGAAATTGAGAACTGTAAACCAGGTACAAATGGTGTTTTTAAAGTTGGTAACTTTATAGTTAAAATTTTTGTTCCCAAAGAGTCTGGTTATAATAGTGCGCCAGACTATACTTCTGAGTTGTATGCTCTTAAAATGGCTAACCAACTAGGAGTTTCTATACCTAATTTACTTGCTTATGGAGAAATAAGAGATAAATATTTGTTTAGATATTTGATTATGGATTATATAGAAGGTAAAACTCTTGGGGATATAAGAGAATGCCTTACTAAGAAGCAAAAACAATTAATAGGCGCTAAACTGAGGAAAATTGTAGATAAATGAGCAACTGAGTGTGATAATTTTAACGATATAGAAGCTCTAAAGAGAACACTTGTTAGTAAACGATGGGCTGGAGCAAGTCGTAATTTATTAGAACATCAAGAAAAAACTATTAGAAAGCTTCAAAAAGAGAAAATAGTTTTTGTCCATGGAGATTTGACCGAAGACAATATTATAATAAAAGGTGAAGAAATTTATATACTTGATTTTGCAGATTCTGTTTGTGCACCTGCCATATATGAAGAAATGACTGTTATTTGTGATGCGTTTGCCTTTGATTTGGAGTTTCTTAAGGGGTATTATAGTAAACTGGATATAACTTGTATAGTAGATAGATGTATAGATGCCCTTCTTTGCCATGAGTATGGATTCTTAGTAATAAATAATATCTTTGGTAAAGTAGATAACATTGAGACTCTTAGAAGCTTAATTAGAAGAAGGCTAACTAGTAGTTGCAAGGAGGCGGGAATATGCAAATAACAATAGTTTATGGACAAACCCACAAGGGTAATACATATAAGCTTACAAAAATGCTTTTAGATCGAATATCAGCTAAAGAGTTAATTGTAAAAGAGTTCTATGTTAATGACCTTAGGGATTGCATAGGTTGTACAAGCTGTATAACTAAGGGAGAGAATCATTGTCCACATAATAATGAGATAAAGCCCATTATTGACTCTGTTATGGATTCAGAAATTTTTATCTTAAGTAGTCCAAATTACTGCATGGGAATGACTGGTCAGATGAAGACGTTTTTTGACCACCTGGCATATATGTGGTTAAGTCATAGACCCAGAAAAGAGATGCAAAGAAAGATTGGAATAACTATATCTACAGCAGCAGGCGTTGGTGCAAGTAAAGTAACAAAAGCTATTAAACAGCAGTTGTTTTGGCTATACACTGGTAAAGTTTATCAACTCTCATTTGTAGTTAAGGCATCTAAATGGGAAGATGTGGATGCTCATAGAATGAAGAAACTAGAAAAAAAGATAGATAAGTTAGCTCATAGAATAAATGACAAAGACGTAATTAAACCAAACTTAAAACAGCGTCTAATGTTTATGATGATGGCAAAGATGCAAGAAAAATCATCATGGAATCCACTAGAAAAAGAGCATTGGAGAAGGAATGGCTGGATAAAGTAAACTGATATTAGCATGACTATAATGCTTCATATAAGAGAGTGGGTGTATTAATGGAAACAAGTCTAGGATATATCATATTAATGGTAGGCTTTGCTATAGGAAGTTTTTTCAATTTGAGTAAGAGAAGACAGTGTGATTATAGTGTTGTATTAACTTTGTCTAGGATGATAACAATACTTTTAACAGGAATAGTCTTCTTTGTTGTAGCATATATTGGAGGGGGCTCATTAAATAACTACTTAGTGGTGATGATGGGTTGGTTATATATTTTTTCAGGCATTATTTCTGAAGGTGTAAGCGTTAAAGGAATTCATTATTTTAATGGTATGACAATGTTAATATCAACTGACAAATGGGAGAACATTAAGAAAATAACTCTTAATAAAACAAGGTATACCGTATTTAATTTTTCAAGTAGTAGGAGTGACAAAATTCTTTACTATGCCCTATCAGATTTTAATGGTATAAAAGCATATATTACTAAGCACATTGAAAAGCATACAGATAAAGACAAGAAAAGAATTATAGATTCAAAATCGTAAGAGAAGGTGGGGGGTTACTATAAAAGCAATAATACCTTTTAAATTTTCACAATCACCTATAAGAAAAATTGGACTTATAAATTTTGAAAACTATCCTGACGAAACTTATAGAGGTCTAGAGCTACAATATTTAGACGGCAATCCAAACGGTGTGGGCTATCGAGTTTTAGCTTATCGTAACGATAACTACGTTGATGTTTATGATGATCCAGCTCTTAACCATGTCCCTGAAGAGTCTTTTAGTGTTGCTGAAAAAGGATCGAAGAACCATAAGATAACAAAAATTAGTAACGTAAACTTTTACAAAGATGGGTTGAATGTTTTTATTGAGTTTGAGTTTAAAGATATAAGGGATAGGATAATAAGCGTATATATTAGAGAGAATTCATCAAGGAATAGTAGGCCAATTAACATGTTAGCGCCCATAGGAGCAGATACTGATAAACCTAATTACTTACCGCTTTTTTTCTTATATGATTTTGATTTTGTAAGAAGGGCTAAAACAGAGATAATTATAACAATTGATGGCAAAAGAGTTAAAGTAGATAAATTCCCATTTCCAACACCAAAGGATATGCAATTACGGTTTTATACAAGATATTCATTAGATACCCAGTTAATTGAGTTTAATAACACAGAGGATGAAGACTATGGGGCAATTGATGTTTTTGAGGATGGGGTATTAGAAATTGACAATAATATATATAAATATGTCGTAGGAGATAGTACATCACTAAAAAGTATTCATTTCATTAGTGATAATAGAGATATTAAAATGACGTTTAATCCAGTGATAGGGATTGGTATAGATAAAGATTTTGATAGCACAGGAATTTTTGAAATACATCCAGATAAACGCATGGGGGTATTTAAAGGAAGGTACAAAGTAAGTAACTTAACTGGAGTTTACAAATTGCAACTAGATTTTGATTGCGGTTGGGAAGCTGTCCCTAATTCTATGTTGACCAAGATATTATTCAAACCAAGTTCAATATTTTGTAGTTGGCCAAAGCAATATTCATATAATTTTGAGTTTTACATGCATACAAGAAACATAAGCAAAAATTGGAATAAGAGAATGTAGGGTGAGATGAAAAAAAGTCTTATTAGAATAACCCCCAATATAATAACTTTAAGTAGAATTGCTGTAACTTTTGGCTTACTGAATGTAGAGTGGTTCAGTTTCAATTTTTATGTGATGTACTCCTATTGTGGTATTAGTGATGTAATTGATGGTTTCTTAGCAAGAGAGTTATCAACTACTAGTAATTTTGGAGCTTTATTAGATAGCATTGCTGACATATTATTTTTTGGTGTTGTTCTATTGATTATACTAAAAGAAATTCCTCTAACAAATTTTACATTAGTGTGGATGTTGTTAATTGCTATAATAAGAGTATGCACAGCTATCTGCAGTAAACTAACTCATAAGAAGATCATATACTTACACACCTATGCTAATAAATTATCTGGGGTACTGATATTTCTGGTTTTGTTCTTTGTTAATACAAGTATTTTTTATCTGGCTATGGGAATAATACTATTAGTTACAAGTCTAGCCTCTATAGAAGAGCTGTATATAATTTTAACGACAAGAGGGCTTGACAGAAATTGCAAAGGTGTTTTGTTCAAATAAACTGAAAAGAGGAAGCTATGGAATTTTTAGATTTGTATACTTTGCATAGATGTACAACTGGGGAAGTGATTGAAAGAGGAATGAAAATACCTCCTGAAAACTTTCACCTCGTTATTCATGTATGCATATTCAATTCAAGAGGGCAAATGTTAATTCAGCAAAGGCAGCCTTTTAAGAAGGGGTGGCCAAATATGTGGGATATAACAGTAGGAGGGTGTGCTCTGGCAGGAGAAATAAGCCAAGAAGCAGCTATGAGAGAGATCAGTGAAGAGCTTGGTTTAGATATTGATCTTGCTAGAAAAAGGCCAAGTTTAACAGTTAACTTTGAAGTCGGATTTGATGATATTTATTTAATAAAAAAAGAAGTTGATTTAGAAGATTTATCATTGCAAAGCTCTGAAGTAAAGAGTGTAAAATGGGCTACTAAAGAGGAAATATTACAACTTATAAATAGCGGTGAGTTTATTCCATATCATAAAAGTTTAGTAGACTTGTTTTTTGTTTTGAAAGATAATGCAGGAGTGCATGTAACATAGGAGGCTTAAACTAATGGACAATTTAATAGATATGTTTAAAAGAAAAAACATTGATCTTACTATAGTGAAAAACAGAGATGAAGTATTTGATCAATTGAGAATAGAAACAGAAGATTCAAAGATTATAGGTATTGGTAATTCTCAAACACTTAAGGCTTTAGGCATTAGTGAATATTTTATGAAGCAAGGAAAGACTGTCTATGATAAAACTCTTTCAAGCAGTAGTGAAGAAGCTATAGAGCTTAAAAGAAGAGCATTATTATCTGATTGCTATATATCTAGCTCTAATGCGGTTGGTAGAGATGGAACAATAGTAAATGTTGATCATAGTGGCAATAGAGTAGCAGCAATAACCTATGGGCCAAAAAAAGTCATTCTTATAGTGAGCATGAAGAAGTTAGAAGAAAATGAACAGTTAGCAGTTAAACGAGCATTGAGCATAGCTACTCCTAGGAATGCTATAAGAGCTAAGATAGAATCTCCATGCAGCAAAGGACATGCTTGTACCCATTGTGATAATACGACTAGAGTGTGCAATTTTATCTCAATAATCAGGGGACAAGTTGATCCTGATAGACTTAAACTAATATTGATAAACGAAGACTTAGGATTCTAAAGTTAAAAGGTATTTGCGCTATAGATAATGCAAATACCTTTTTTTAATTTGATAGATTAAAGATGGATTTCTGCTGTGCAAGATTCTCTGAATTGAAGAGTAAAAGAATCTCATTTACATCTTCATCTATAACCAATTGCTCATAGCCTCGATGAAAATATCGTGGATCAACTATAATAACTCTTTCATAATGCATTGAAATAAACGGTATAAAGCTGTTTGCATAAGAGTCTTTGATTATCAAAAGCGTTTTGTCATTTTTAAGTGAAGATTCTACTCTAAGTAAAGGTTTATCTCCACCTAAAAAGAATGAGTATTTATCAAGACCAATCAATTTGCTGGCGTCATAAAAGCCTTCTATATCTTTGCCCTCAAAATCTTTAATAGAAAAAGTAAGGTGGTTCTTATGGTTATAGCTATAAATTGAATCGGCTGAATAAGGATAAAAGTTAGCTTTTCTATAAAGTGTTCCTAAGAAGTCTTCACTCTCTAGCTTTATTTCAAAACTTTCTTTTAGTATAGATTCAAGGTTATTTTCTTTTCTATAATACTCATATGCTAAAAATGCTCCCTCAGAAGACCAGTGATGGTCAGTTTTGTAATATATGTTTTTGTCACTGTTCTCTTTAAATAAGTTCACCAGACTATGAATGTTTATGCCATTTAGAGAGTCTGCAATTCTTTCAATAAGAGCAATTTCATCTAATGTAGGAGCATGCTTTGGTAAATAATCATCTAACACAGTTACTTTATTAGGCACAAGTAGTGCACTAAACTTAATATTTGTATTAAAGTTTGTCGTATTCTCTATAAATGAGTTGATGGCTTGCATATTGCGATCAAATTGCTTTTGATCAATAACTTTTGGGACTTCGAAAAGATAACCTTCTTTTCCAAAGTAAATCCGAGAGTTGTCTTTTTTCTGAAGTGTTAAATCAGAAAACGTCTTTAGTGAGACCCAGTTTTCCCTAAAAGCAAATTGATCTGTACTATACTTTTCAAAATCAGTACTGAATTTGCCAGAGATGAAAGTGTTTAGACTTAAATCTGGAAACTTCTGCAAATATTTATTCTCTTGCTCAGAATAACTTCTTATTGGATGAATGATATTTACAATAGATGCTGCAACTAATATAAAACCAAATAATAAACTTCTAGTTTTTTCTTTCATAATAGGCCTCCTAAAATCTAAAATACAAGAAAGGATTATAACTTTGGTCAACTAGGTAAGAAACAGAAACAATTAGTATTAATACAAGATATACATTTTCAGCGCGCCACATTAATGCAGAATTTTTATAGCTGCTTAAGAGTTTTTGCCAAATTGTTTTAGGGTAATCAGTACTAGCAAAAGTTAGTATAATTAGTAAAACCAAATTAGTGCTAAACAGGTAAACTGAAGTTGAATTATATAGACCATTAGTAGTGTTAAACATAGCTTTAATATAAATTATTCCTTGATGAAAGCTGTCAAAGGCAAATATTGCCCAGGAAATAAAGACTAGTATTAAAGTATATGCACTTTGTAAAATCTTTGGCATTTGTATTAATAATTTTGAAATGAGCAACTTTTCTATCAATAGTAATACTCCAAAATACATACCCCATATTACAAAGTTCCAGCTTGCCCCATGCCATAGTCCTGTCAAAAACCAGACGACGAAGATATTTCTTGCTTGTTTGATTAATCCTTGCCTGTTACCTCCTAGGGGAAAATATACATATTCTTTGAACCATGTACCAAGTGATATATGCCACCTTCTCCAAAAATCAGTGATTGACTTTGCCATATAAGGATAATTAAAGTTTTCTAGAAAATTGAAACCAAAGATTTTGCCAAGTCCAATAGCCATGTCGGAGTATCCAGAAAAATCAAAATATATCTGAAAAGCAAAGGCTATTATTCCTAGCCAAGCTGTTAAAAGTGGAATGGCTGAAGGACCTATCTTTGATACAGTCTCCCATAGTAATCCAATATTATTAGCCAAAAGAACCTTTTTTCCTAGACCTATGATAAAGCGCTTAATTCCTTCACTTATCATAGAGTAGCTTTCTTTTCTGTTTAGAAGTTCACTCGCAATTGTTTTGTATCTCACAATAGGCCCAGCTATTAGTTGTGGAAATAGTGTGACATAGGCCCCAAAAGCAATTATGTCTTTTTGCATTGTTGCCTTCCTACGGTAGACATCGATAGTATAGGACATTGTTTGAAAAGTATAAAATGATATTCCAATTGGAAGTGCCAATTCGAGCAGGGGGATATTTACATTTGCTGCACTATTTATACTAGTTATTAAAAAGTCACCATACTTGAAAAAACCTAATAAGCTTAAGTTAATTACAATAGACAATATGAGCCATAGCTTACTTTTACTCATATTATCTAGCTTAATATTTTTATCGATATTCTTCCCACAAGTAAAATCAACTATGACAGAAAAAAGCATAATCCAAATATATGTAGGTTCTCCCCATGAGTAAAATATTAAACTAACTAAAAATAGTGTTAGGTTTCTAAATTTCTTTGGAGTAGAAAAATATAATATTATGACAACCGGAAAGAAATAAAATAAGAAAGTTATGCTACTAAATACCACGATAATCCTCCATAAATAAACTAGTCTGACATAAGCCAGACTAGCAATTATTAACTAAAAAACTCAATAATAATATCTTCGACTCTACTGACTTCATTTTGAGCAAATTCCAAAGCAGATTCTTCTGAAGTATCCATGTTATCATTGTGTTTTCCAAGCATTAAGAAAAACACATAATCATCAAAGTGCAATACCTTAGCAGAATTAACTTTTGGCATGTTCATAGGGTATTGAAATGATTCCTCTATTAAATACACTCTATAATCTTCTAGTTTGTTAGCAACTTCTTCACTATTTCCATCTGTAGCCTTTATTGCAATAAAAGTATCAACATTCATTGTAAAAGCTGGCCCTTCTGCAATAATCTCCGATATTAGGTCTTCAGTTATGCCAGTAAGATTTTCAAACTCATCTTGTTCTAGCTTTCTTTGGGGATAGTAGTCGTCTCCTAAAGTTTCTTTAATTTGGTTGTGTACCTCATTAATATCTACGTCATAACCACTTTCTTGTTTACATGCTGTCAAAGCTAGTACTAAAACAGAAATCAAAACCAAACTCAATAGTAATCTTCTCACAATAAAACTCCTCTTTTCATACATATTTATGACAATAAAAGCAAATATTGCCACTATGAACACAAAAATATATAGAAACCTAGTTTCTTAGAATATATTTTGTCCAATTTATTCTTTATCTCATATTTTGTATTCAATGTTATATCTTAATACGTAAATTAAATAGAAAAGTTTCAGCAAATATATAATTCTTTATAAATATATCAAACAATTTAGATTTCTTATTTGAAAGAAGTAAATAGTTTGCATTCTATTTTACTAGGGTAAAGTGTGATACCATTACTATAATACTTAAAAGAATAGGTGAGGATAATGCCAAATAGTAGAGAAGAAAAAATATTCAACAGTATAGCGAGGGTCTACAATTGGTTTTTTAACAAGCAAAAGAAAAATTACAAAGAAATAATTAGTAATGTAACAGAAAATTTTGATCTGACAAAATATGAAAGTGTTATTGATATTGGTTGTGGCACAGGAGCGTTTTGTAGCGCAGCATATGAAATGGGCTTAAGAGTTGTTGGTATAGATATTGCTAAAAATATGATTGAAATAGCAAGAAAGAACAATGCTGAAAATGAAATAGAGTTTGTTAACGGGAATATTCTTGAGGAAGAAATTTTCTCTCACAATTCATTTGATATTGCTTTTGCTTCATATGTGGCACATGGGCTTGATGAAAACAAACGAAAGCAACTGTATATAAAAATGAAAAACATAGCAAAAGAGTGGGTAATAATCCATGATTTTAATCATAGAAGATCACTTTTAATTTCTTTAATAGAGTGGATCGAGGGAGGGGATTATTTTAAATTCATAAAAGTAGCAAAGCAAGAAATGCAAAACTGTGAGCATGCCATGAGTGAATGTTTTGAAGAAGTAAAAGTTGTCACTGTGGGCAAGAGAGCTTCTTGGTATATTTGTAAAATTAATAAGTAAATTAAAAATATCTTTAAATTTAAAAATATATAAGACATATGTTTTTTTAAGGGTTTATGATTATGTGATATTAATGATATAATATAAGCTAATTTAATAATAAATTTATGAGCGATTTAGAAGGGAGTTAAATATGAGAGACAAAAATGGCAGCATTGAGCTATATAGTAATTTCATTGATGCTCTTAATAATCTTGATAAAGAGAAGTGTGCCAGCCTTATAATAAATGCACTAGAAGAAAATCTTATTGATATACCAGATTTGTACCAAGATTTATTAAAAATGAGTTTATCACTTATAGCTAGCAATGAAAGAGAGCAAAGAATTGGTATTTGGGAAGAGCATGTTCAAAGTGCAATTGTTAGGTCAGTAATTGAATTAACCTATCCCTATATTATAAAACAACGAGATAAGAACAATGATTTACACAGTCTAAAAGCGATTGTTTTCTGTCAAGAAGAAGAATATCATGAGATAGGTGCAAGAATGGTTACAGACTTCTTGACACTTTTGGGGTTTGATGCTTCTTTTATTGGAGCAAATACACCTAAAGCAGAAGTCTATAAAGCAATAAATAAGCTATCTCCTGATTTAGTTTGTATTAGTGTGACAAATTACTTTCACCTTATGACACTTAAAGATTTAATTAATGAGTTGAGAGATTATTCAATAAAAGAAACTAGACAGTTTAAAATACTTATAGGTGGACATGCAATCGAAAACACCCCAAATGCTAAAAATTTAATAGAGCCTGATTTTTTTGCTAATACATATTCAGATTTAGAAAGAATAAGGGGGGAACTGGTATGAAGCTAGCATTTCAGATTGCGCTAAGGTTCCTTACCTCAAACAAAAGCCAGGCATTTCTTATAACGTTAGGAATTGCAATTGGAATATCTGTTCAAATTTTTATAGGGTCATTAATTGATGGATTACAAGTAAGCTTAGTCGATTCAACAATTGGCAGTGTTTCTCAAATAACAATAGAATCCAGCGAAAGAAATGAACCCCTTGATAATTACCAAGAAATAGAAACTATTATTGGTAAAAATTATGAAGAAGTAACTGCTTTTTCTCCAACGTTAACACAAGGCGGATTCATGCTTTTTGACCAAAACTTTGATCAAATGCTTTATAGAGGTTTTGACATAAATAAGGCAAATGTAATATATAAGTTCGCGGATGCAATACTTCCTGGAGGTGCAATGCCAAGGGAAGGTGAAGTGCTTATAGGACAAACCCTAGCAAACAATAATGATGTATCAGTAGGTGACACCATAACACTAATATCAGCAGAAAGAGATACTTTAGAAGTTAAAGTTGCGGGTTTAATTGACTTGAAAGTAGCTTCCCTCAATGAGCTTTGGATTGTAGGAGATATGAAAATAGCACAAAAGGTTTTTATTTATGATGAAGGTAATGCAACAGCTATTGAAATGCAAGTAGAGGAGCCTTTTGACGCAGATATTTTAACTGATAGAATGACGGAAGACTTGAAGAGCTACCCTATAAGCATAGCTAATTGGAAAACTGCTAATGAACAATTACTAAGTGGTTTAAGTGGGCAAACAACATCTAGTTTAATGATTCAAATATTTGTTGTAATTTCGGTAGTTTTAGGTATTGCTAGCGTTCTAGCTATTACAGTATTGCAAAAGTCAAGGCAAATAGGAATTCTCAAAGCAATGGGTATTAAGGATAAAACATCTAGTTATATTTTTCTGTTCCAGGGTTTTATATTAGGAATACTAGGTGGAATATTAGGTATTATTTTAGGTATAGGATTACTCTTTGCATTTTCAACTTTTGCACTGAATCCAGATGGAACACCTATTGTACCAATAGTATTAAATCCAGGATTTATAGCGTTATCTGGGATGATAGCTGTGCTAGCTTCAACAATTGCGTCAATTATACCAGCACAGAAATCTAAAAAAGTATCTCCGATAGAGGTGATTAGAAATGGATAGCATAATCAAGCTGAATAATATTAATAAAGAATACGGTACAACTGTTAAGACAAAAGTTTTGTTTGATCTCAATCTTGATATAACGGAAGGTAGTTTCAATGGAATAATTGGTCAATCAGGTAGTGGTAAGAGTACATTGCTTAATATAATAGGGACTCTTGACAAACCAACTACAGGAGAAGTTTTCATTAATGGAAAAAGAACAGATCAGATGACTAATAATCAACTTGCTATACTGAGGAATGAAACTATCGGATTCATATTTCAGTTTCACTATTTATTGCCTGAGTTTACTGCTTTTGAAAATGTTATGATGCCTTATTATATTCAACAAAATCAATTTGATAAAGGTGCTGAAAAGAGAGCACATGAACTAATGGATCTAGTAGGGTTATCAAAAGTTAAAAGCAATTTAGCTGGTAATATGAGTGGAGGACAACAACAAAGGACAGCTATCGCAAGATCTTTAATAAATAGTCCTAAAGTAATACTGGCAGACGAACCAACAGGAAATCTTGATTCTAATACAAGTGATACTGTATATGAACTATTAAGAGATATAAACAAGAAATTAGAGACTACGTTCATTGTTATAACCCATGATAGGAGAATAGCAGAGAAAACAGATAGAATTATCGAAGTTAGAGATGGAAGAATCTATAGCGATTTTTCAAGGATATAAATATAGAGGCTCAGTTTATAAACTGAGCCTCTATTGAACATTTCTACCTATTTTTCTTCACATTTTTGCTCTTTGCTCTTACCATGGCACTTCTCCTGAAGCTCTTTGCTACATTCTCCATGAGCAGGCTTTCTTTCTGGATGTTCACATTTCGTTTTTGACAATTTATTCCCTCCTTTCATTGCAACATTTATTATCATTACAGCTTGTAATAGTTAGCTGTAGTTCAGATAGTTCCAAAATAGCCTTTGATAAATTCTTTAAAGCATCCTTGTCAACTATGTAGTGTGTGAAGTATCCTCTTTTCTCGCCAACTACAAGTCCTGATTCTCGTAAAAGCTTAAGCTGTTGAGAAGTTGCTGACTTTGAAATACCTAGCATATCTGCTAGAGCACCAACACACAAATTATTCTTTAATAAATAGCTTACTATATTAAATCTAGTTTCATCACCTAGTGCTTTTAGAAGTTTTACGGTATTAATTATAATCACCCTTTAGTTAAGTATTTACTAAAATAAATTATAATATACTTAAATAGATGAGTCAACAAAGAAACCCTTTTCTTGCTATGATTTATTATAATTAAAACACATGATATAATTACTAAAAAACTAGGAGTATAGAAATATGGACATACAATTTAAGAAATATGATTTTGAAACTCGATTTTCGAAGGATTACTTTCAAATAGTTGACTTTCTTGAAAAAGTGAATGAAAAATCAACAAGGACAAAAAACTTTCTATGGGGAAGATGGGCATGGATGATTAGTAGACCTGTTGACAATGAGTCTATGAGAGGTCAAATAGGTATATGGCTTAAAAATAATAACATTATTGGACTAGCTACATTTGAGTTAGATATTGGGAAGGTATATATTGTAGTTGATAAAGATAGCGAGTATATTATGATAGATATTATTCAATATGTTAAGAATGAAATGTCAATTAATAAAAGTGTTGAGATCATTATTAACGATAATAATCGATATTTCCAAGAGATTGCAAGAAGTAACGGTTTTGTACCTACTCAAGAGAGTGAAAAGGTTTCCGTAATGTTTTGTGAAGAAGAACTTGAATATAATTTGCCTGAAAATTTTAAAATAATCAGCATGAAAGAAGAATGGGACTGGAAACAATACAATAGAGTGATGTGGAGAGGTTTCAATCACCAAGGTGAACCAAGCCATGACAAAGAGGATTTAGATTTTAGAAAATGTATGCTAAGTAGTCCACATTTAGATAAAAAGTTGTGCTTAGCTGTCTTAGACGCAGATGGTAATTATGTAAGCCATTGTTGTTTATGGCATCAGCCAGGTAGTAAGGTCGCGTATGTGGAGCCTGTTGCTACAGATCCAGATTATAGGAAGCGTGGTTTAGCAAAAGGTGCTTTGTATGAGGCAATTAATAGAGCCATGAGTAGAGGTGCCTGTGAAATATATGTTGGGTCATCACAACAGTTTTATTATAATATTGGGTTTGCCCCACATTCAACTGAAACTTGGTGGAAAGGAAAGTGCATAAATGAATAATTTAAATAAAGAGGATAATAAACTTATAGAATATGCAAGAGATATAATTGAAAAAAACTATGATGGAGTAAATTATAAACATACCGTTGGTGCGGCAGTCAGATGTAAGAATGGAAAGATTTACACTGGAGTAAATGTATATTCTAATCATGGGGCATGTGCGGAAATGATAGCTTTTGGCACAGCAATAACAAACGGAGAGAGAGAATTTGATACCGTAGTGTCAGTTTTAGGGGGGGTAGATACAAATGTGTTGTCACCTTGCGGAAACTGCAGACAATTTATTTCTGAATATGCTAAGGAATGTAATGTTATAGTGCAAACAGAATATGGATTAGTCAAAACATCAATTAAAGAGCTATTACCATTTAGATATACACGAAAATGAGCTTATACTAGTATTTATGACTTCATGGTTTATTCTTAAAAACTCCATTGAAATTTAAATACTAGTTTTTTATTTTAAATGTTGACAAGAAGGCTCTAATGATATAATATATCGAAAGACGATATACAGAGGAACGATATAGAGTGAAGCGATATATCTGTCTACGATATATAATGTAGTAGTGGAGGAAAAAAAATATGAGTATTAAGAACAACAACCCAGCTCTTACAGAAGCAGTTTATTACATATTATTATCATTACTTGAGCCATTGCATGGCTATGGTATAATCCAAAATGTAATAGATTTGACTGATAATAGAGTAGATTTAGCGCCAGGAACACTTTATGGAGCGCTCAACACATTACAAGAAAAAGGGCTGATTAAGCCATATCAGTCAGATGACGACTCGAGAAGAAAAGAGTATGTAATAACTAAACTTGGAGAAGAAATATTACTTACAGACTTATCTAGACTTAAAGAACTGGTTAAAAATGGAGATAAATACTTAGGTGGTGAAGATAATGAGGATTATTAAAAGGAAGCTATTTTGGGCATGGCAGTTTGAGAAAGAAGAAGCGTGGCTAAATGAGAATTCAAAGGAAGGCCAGCATCTTGTTGCGGTTAGCCCATTACAAATAAAGTATGAATTCGACCAAGATCCAAGCAAAGAGTACACATATAGAATTGAGTTTTTAGATGATTTGCCATCAAGTAGAAAAGGCAGAGATTATCTAGAGTTTTTGGAAGAATTAGAAGTTGAGCAAATTGGTAGTTATCTTAGATGGGTATATCTAAGGAAAGATAAAGATAAGGGAGAGTTTGAACTACATTCAGATTTAGATTCTAAAATTAAACACTTTAAAAGAGTAAGAGTTCTTTTTTTAGTTTTATTGCCAATGATAATTATAAATATGATAAACATGATAAATCTGTTTAATAGAACAAAAAACCTATTTTCGTTTCTTGCAGCTGGTCTTACCATAATAGTCGCGATGCTATTCATAACAGGGTTTTCATCAATGAGCAGCAAAATAAAAGAACTAGATTTGAATAAGAATATCTGGGAGTAGCAAATGTAATCAAAGGTATATATAGCCTTTGATTACTTTACATTTTACCAGAATTAAGTTTTTAATAATCACAATAAAGTGATATAATTTTACTAAGCATTAAAGCGTTAAGGTGAAAAACGATGAAAGCAAGAAGGCAAATTTGGATATCGAGTTTTATAATGCTACTAATTGCATTACCGATGATGGTTTTTACATTTAATATGATATACTCCGCTTCTCCGCATGATGTTCCAGGAGATGGATTAGCCTCTTTGGGTTTACTAATTGGAGCAGTTGGGTATATTTTTTCATTAGTTGTGGCAATTGCAGGGCTTTCATTTGCGAATAAGCCACACTTGTATAAATGGTGCAAGGGCCTTGGGTATATTTTAATTATTTTATTAGGCATAACATTAATACTTGCACGAGCATATTTTACATTTACCATGTTGCCATTAGCTATATTAATTATTCCATACATATTAGGTGCTAGGAAAGAATAACATTAGGGGGATATCAAATGCATGATTTTGAAAAACTGGGTGTTTTTTACTTAGGGAAGACGCATGATTTGACTGGAGAAGGAATTGAAGAGAACTTAGTGTTGTATAAATCAAAAGACTTAACTACTCATGCAGTTATCATTGGAATGACTGGAAGTGGAAAAACTGGATTAGGTATTGGATTACTCGAAGAAGCAGCCATAGACAATATTCCTGTTTTAGTCATTGATCCTAAAGGAGACATGGGTAACATGGCATTGGCTTTCCCAGAATTAAAACCTGAAGATTTTGAACCATGGGTGAATCCTCATGAAGCATCTAATAAAGGCATGACTGTTAAGGATTATGCAAAAGCTCAAGCAAAACTATGGAGAGATGGCTTAAATAGCTGGGGACAAGGTCCAGATAGAATTAAAATGTATAAAGACGCTGTAGACATAACTGTTTATACTCCAGGAAGTTCAGCTGGGGTTGGAGTGTCTTTACTTAAATCTTTTGATGCACCACCTATTGAAATAGTAAATGATAGAGACGCATTTAGTGATAAAGTAAGCGCAACTGCTACTAGCATATTATCATTAGTAGGGATTGATGCAGATCCGATTACGAGTCAAGAACATATATTAATTTCAAATATATTAGATAATTATTGGAAACAAAATAAGAACCTTTCAATTGAAGATCTCATTGGAGCAATTCAAAATCCACCAATGGATAAGATTGGAGTTTTGTCTCTAGACAATTTTTATCCAGCGAAGGATAGGTTTTCTTTAGCTATGAGACTAAATGGGCTGCTAGCTTCTCCAAGCTTCAATTCCTGGCTAGAAGGGGAGCCTATGGATATTAATAGATTCCTATACACAGCAGAAGGAAAGCCAAGAGTTTCAATATTCTCTATAGCACACTTGCCTGATACAGAGAGAATGTTTTTTGTTAGCATGTTTCTTAATGAAATAATAGCATGGATGAGAACGCAGCCTGGTACGGGGAGCTTACGAGCAATCCTGTATATGGATGAAATGTTTGGCTTTTTACCACCAACAGCTAATCCTCCATCAAAAACTCCCTTCATGACTCTGCTCAAGCAAGCAAGAGCATATGGTTTGGGATTAGCATTATCAACACAAAATCCAGTTGACTTAGATTATAAAGCACTATCAAACACTGGAACATGGTTTATAGGAAGACTTCAAACAGAAAGAGATAAGAATAGAGTTATTGCAGGTTTAGAAGGAGCAGCTGCTGGGGGAAACTTTGATAAAAGAAGAACAGAGCAAATTCTTGCAGGGCTTAGCCAAAGAATGTTCTATTTACATAATGTTCACTCAGAAGAAGCAATGATTTTTCAAACTAGATGGGTTATGTCGTATTTAGCGGGACCTCTGACTCGAGATCAAATAGCATCGTTGCCTCAGCAAGAAAGAACACATATAAAAGTGGATATAACGCCTAAGATGCCAAGGTTTGAGGAAATAAAAGAGCAAGACATTGATCCTGTTGAAGATAAAGTTACTACAAAACCAATTTTACCAAGCCAAATTAAGCAGGTCTTTTTGCCTGTTACTAAAAGACCAAGTGGAGAACTTTTATATGTTCCAAAAGTTATTGGTGTAGCAGATGTAAGATACACCAATGCTAACTATGGTGTAAATCATCAAGAGAGAATGATGTTTGTTACTCCACTGAACAAAGGTCCAGTAGTTTTAGATTGGACACAAGCAAACCAGATTGATTTATCTTTAGAAGATCTTGACACGGATCCAATAGATGGAGTGACCTTTGCTGGGTACCCATCAGAAGCAGCAAACTTTAGGAGTTATGACAAATGGACTAGTGCTTTTAGAGGATACCTGCGATCTGATAACCCACTAACTTTGTTATATAGTCCTACACTCAAAGTGGTGTCTAATCCTGGCGAAGATGAAAGAGAGTTTAGAATTAGAATATCTCATTTAGCTCATGAGCAAAGAGACCAAGCAATGGAAGATTTGCGCAGAAAATATGGTTCAAAGATTAGCACCCTAGAGGATAGAAGAAGGAGAGCACAGCAAACTCTAGAGAGACAATCGTCACAAGCTAGACAAAGAAAAGTAGATGCAGCTGTTTCAACTGGGGTTGCAATTCTTGGCACATTATTTGGAAGTAGATCAATTAATCAAACATCAGTGTCTCGTGTGGGAACTGCTATGAGGAGTGCTAATAGAGCAATGCAAAGTGGCGATAACTTACCTATGGCAGAAGAAAACATTAGGGCTTTAGATATTCAAATCAAAGATTTAGAGCTTGAGTTACAAAAAGAAATTGATAAATTAATAGCAAATTATGATATTCATAGTGAAAGCTTGGATGAAGTAACTGTTAGGCCAACATATGCAAATATTACTATTCACTTTGTTGGGCTGTCTTGGATGCCTTATATCAAGGATGGATTTGGTAACCTAAGTGCTCTCTAAAATGAGCCAACTAATGCAAATAAAGAAAGCAGAGATTTTAGTCTCTGCTTTTTTCAGTTACTCTAACCCATCTGCCACACCACACCTACGCGGGTCTACAGTAGTACTTAGATTTCCTTGCTCATTGATATAGCATACTTGGAACGACCCCATATGCCAATCCCATTTAAGATTACATCTAACATTAATACCCAAAGAAAATAGTTTCTTTACTACTTCGGGAGCTATTCTGTCTTCTATAACCATTGTATTATCATCCATCAAAGCATACATTCGTGGCTTGCTTATTGCTTCATATGGTTCCATATTATAAAACAATAAATTACACAAAGCTTGCACTTGAGTGTTTGGAGGAGAACCAGGTGTGCCTAATTGCATAATAGGTTTCCCGTCTTTTAAGATCATAGTATGACCCATAATCAGTCTTTGTCGTGCATTTTCTACCAGTTTTACATCCATCATTCTAAAAGTATTTACTGAAGAGTGGTTTCCTATCATAGGTACACCGTCAACTACCATACCTGGAATTCCACTTCCTTGCAGTGTATTCATCATTTGAACCCAGTTTCCATCTTCATCAACAATACTTAGTTCGCAACTGCCAGATTTTAAATGATCTTCTAAGCTGTTGCTTTCAAAATTAATATCAAATAAACCTTTGTCATTGGCTACGCTTGCTTTATGTGTTAGTTTCATGTGATTAGTTAGGTCTACCTTTGGCATATATGATTTTATTATATTCGCCCAGTATTGGTGGACTTTTTCATCTGTGAATAAACTATGGTCAATATCTGAGATAACTGTATCATGAATATAGCCTGTTAAATTTATGCCAACTCGAAGTGCATGTGCCATAAAGAATAAATGTTCTGCACTATATGGTTTATATTTATCAATCTCTAATTTATCTAATATCCCCAGTACTAGAGCAATTTGTAGACCTTGTTGCTGAGGTGGAGCTAAAGCAACAATCTCATAATCTCTAAACTTAAATCTTACAGGATCTACCCAGCGTGGTTCATTTGCAGCCATATCATCTATGGTAATCTTCCAATTAAGCTCGTTTGCTTTTTTCACAAAATTTTCAGCCCATTTCCCATTTATCATATAATCAGGACCTTCTTTGGCTAAATTCTTAAGTGTTTTTGCTAGTTCAGGTTTTTTAAACCTATCTCCAACTCGAGCAAAATAATCTCCTTGGTAAAAGAAATCTCTACTCTCTGGGAAATACGTGAATATGTCTCCAGCTGCTATTGTTGCCTCAAGTTCAAACTGTGATACATGATTGCCTTCTTCTGCCCAATAAATTGCTTCCTCGCATAATTGATCCCATGGCATAGTACCAAATTTTTCATGTAAAGCTTTAAGTCCCTTCATGAAGCCTGGAATACAAGAATTAACTTTTCCTGCAGCATATCCAGCTTTTTGAGGTGGTATAGGGCTATGAATTGGTAAGTTTGGTGGATAGGTTGCTGTGCTATCAAGCTGGTAAAACTTATCATCTTTAGCATTGTAATGCAAGAATGTAATAGAGCCAGCGTGATTAGTCATATAGGGCTCAATTGTTCCCTGGATAAGACATCCTGCAATTGCTGCATCAACAGCATTTCCGCCCTTTTTTAATATGTTTAGTAAAGAGTATGTTACGACTGCATTGTCTGCACTCACAGCAGCCTTTACATTTTCTACTGTTTTTTTTGGACCAGGCCACCATTTGGTTTCGGATAAATTGATTTCTCTTGGATTGTTCAAATTAACTCCCCCTTGTATTTAATTCTGTAATATATTTCTATAGAATTCCAAATAATCCTGCAATCTAAATACTTTGTTTTGTAATATTAATTTATTATGATATTATATTGCTTGTACTAAAGGGGTGATTCATATAAAAATAGGCAAATTATATTTAGAAGACAATGTTTTTTTAGCTCCAATGGCAGGAGTGACAGATAAAAGTTATAGAACGATAATTAAAGAAATTGGTTGTGGCATGATGTTTACTGAAATGGTAAGTGCAAAAGCTTTGATTCAAGATTATAGAAAGACTCACCAAATAATTAGTTTTGAAGAAAGTCATAGGCCGATTGGAGTGCAATTATTTGGAAATGAGCCAGATACTATGGCATTAGCAGCGATTAAGCTTAGTGAAGAGTATGCCCCTGAAGTAATAGACATAAATATGGGTTGTCCAGTTCCTAAAATTGTCTCAAACAATGAGGGAAGCGCACTTATGAAAGACGAGAAGCTAGCACACGAAATTGTTCAAGCTATTGTGGAATCAGTAGATATCCCAGTTACAGTGAAAATAAGAAAAGGTTTTAATAAAGACCATGTTAATGCAGTAGATTTTGCAAAGTCAATGCAAGATGCTGGAGCTAGTATGGTAGCGGTGCATGGAAGAACAAGGGACCAATACTATCAAGGAAAGGCTGATTGGCAGATTATTAAATCGGTAAAAGAAGCACTTGATATCCCTGTAGTAGGAAACGGAGATGTGTTTAGTGTAGAAGATGCGAAGAAAATGTTTGAAATAACAAACTGTGATGGAATCATGGTTGCAAGAGGAGTTCAAGGAAATCCATTTCTTATAAAGAGAATCATACACTTTCTAAAAACAGGAGAAATTATGCCAAAGCCAAGCTTAGATGAGAGATTTAGTACTATGTTAAATCATTTAAGACAAACTGTTATAGACAAAGGCGAGTATATTGCTATTAGAGAGATGCGAAGTCATATAGCATGGTATTTAAAGGGATTACCTAATTCTGCAGCTGTGAAGAATGAAGTATTTTATCAAACAAGCGAGCAAGGTATGATAGATATAGTAAACAGCTACTATAAACAATTAAAAAATTATGATTTTTAATTGCAAATTAAACATTTTTCAGTATAATAAAATACTACTAATAATAGGCTAAGGATATCTTGTAATTAATTGACTTAGTATCTAAAGATAAGTATAATCCTTTTGATATATCTTAGGCTATAAAGTATCAAAAAAGAAGATGGAGGGTGTGTTATATGAACACCAGAGAAGTATATTTGACCTTAGAAGGTAAAGAAGAGTTAGAAAAAGAAATTAAATATTTAAAACGCGACAAACGAAAAGAAGTGTCTGCCAGAATAAAGGAAGCTATCTCTCTTGGAGATTTAAGTGAGAACTCGGAATATAATGAAGCAAAAAATGAACAAGCAGCAGTGGAAAAGAGAATTTCTGAGATAGAAGAAATCTTGAATAACATGGTACTTATCGAATCCTCGGGGAATATTGATATAGTATCTTTAGGTTCTACAGTAGTATTAGAAGATGTAGAATATAATGAAACAATAGAGTATACATTAGTAGGTTCTGCTGAGGCAAACCCAAGAAAAGGAAGACTTTCTAATGAATCACCTGTAGGGCAGAGTATCTTAGGAAAAACTAAGGGAGATGTTGTGGAAGTCCAAGTACCAGCAGGTGTAATTACATATAAAGTTGTAGAGATCAAATAAGGAGGCGGCCTTGTGGCAAATGAACAAGTAGTTGAGTTAAATGAGTTAATGCAAAGTAGAAGAGACAATCTAGATAAATTAAAAGCACTAGGCTATGATCCATTTAGTGAAGAAAATTCTACTTATCATGTATCAAACAGTGCAACAGAGATTAACAATAACTTTGAAGAGTTTGAAGGCAAAGAGGTCTCTCTTGCAGGAAGACTGATGACTAAGAGAGGTCATGGTAAAGCAGGATTTGCAAACATTAAAGATATGACTGGTTCAATTCAAATCTATGTTAGATTAGATGAGGTGGGACCAGATAGTTTCGAAATATACAAGCTATTAGACATTGGAGACTTAATAGGTGTTAAAGGTTTAATATTTAAAACTAAAAAGGGTGAAGTTACAATAAGAGTAAAGGAATTTACATTATTGACTAAATCATTAAGACCTTTGCCAGATAAATACCATGGTTTAAAAGATGTTGACACTAGATACAGAAAAAGATACATAGATCTAATTGTAAATGATGATGTAATGGATACATTTATTAAAAGATCTCAAATTATACAAGAGATGAGAAACTATCTAAATAATAAAGGGTTTTTAGAAGTTGAAACCCCTGTTATGCACCCATATTCAACAGGTGCCCCTTCAAGGCCATTTATTACGCACCACAATACTTTAGATATGCAGTTAGTTTTAAGAATTGAGACTGAATTGTACTTGAAAAGATTGATTGTTGGTGGAATGGAAAAAGTATATGAAATTGGTCGGATTTTTAGAAATGAAGGTCTATCAACTAGACATAATCCTGAGTTTACAAGCATAGAGCTTTATTGGGCTTATCATGATTATGATGATATTATGAAATTAGCAGAAGAGTTAATTGAATACATAGCTACAAAGATCCAAGGAACAACTGATATTGAATGTGAAGGCAATGTATTAGATTTTTCAACTCCTTGGGAAAGAATGACAATGCTAGAGGCTGTCAAGAAATATGCAGATGTAGATTTTAATCAGATTAAAAGCGACGAGGAAGCACGCAAAGTTGCTAAAGAGCATCATTTGCCAGTTGAGGATTTTATGTCTTGGGGACATGTGCTAAACTTATTCTTTGAAGAGAAGTGTGAAGAACACTTAATTCAACCAGTATTTATATATAATTATCCAGTTGAAGTTTCTCCATTAGCAAAGATGAAGAAAGATGATCCAAGGATGACCGCAAGGTTTGAACTCTTCGCTAACGGCAGAGAGCTTGGAAATGCTTTTACAGAGTTAAATGATCCAGATGAGCAGAAAAAGCGCTTTTTGGATCAGTTAGCTGAACGAGAATTAGAAGATCGTCTTGAAAAACATAAATTGGACGATGATTTCTTAGAAGCTTTAGAAATAGGGTTGCCACCAACTGGTGGTATTGGAATTGGTGTTGATAGGTTAGTAATGTTGCTTACTAATTCCCCATCTATTAGAGATGTGATACTATTTCCTACAATGAGGTCAAAAGAAGAATAAATATGAAAGGCTAAGATGATATGAAAGAAAACAAGGTATTAAAACTTATAATTCTGATTTTCATCTTAGCTTTTGTTTTGCTTATAACGAAGAATCTATATATTAAAAGCCAAGAGAACAAGGCTCTTCAAGCGTTTAATTCAGAAGATTATCAAAAATCAATAATGCATTATGAATCAGTTTTAAGATTTAGCAATGAAACACAATACTATGTAAATATTGCCCATAATTATTATCGATTAAAAGACTATCAATCAGCTTTAGAAATATTTGAAAGCATTAGTATAGATGAAGATGATTCTGAATCAAATTATTTACTTTCGTTAATTTATAAAGAGCTAGAAATGTATGACAAATCAAATATGGTTTTAGATAGTATATTGAGTAACGACCAAGAGTTCTCTAGAGCTTGGCAAACTAAGGCTGAAGTTGATTTTGAAAGAGAAAACTATCAAGAAGCAGTAGAATCATATAAACGAGCTATAGCTCTGAGGCCAAATGCAGGGGAATTTTATTTAGCTCTAGCCAATACATATTTTCAGTTAGGCGACATTAATAACGAGATAGAAACATATGAAGAGATGATTATCCGAGGAGCTACAGCATTTAATATGACGAAAGATGAGTCAATGTTCATTGCAGAGTATAACTTGGCTGTAAGTTTGTTTGATGAAGGAAGAATTGAAGAAGCTAGAGAAATTTTTATGTCTGCAACTAATAAAGATATAGCGACAGCTGATGCTTGGTACTATTTAGCTTCATGTGCTGCCATACTTCAGCAAGAAGGACAAATGTATCATTCTCTTCGACAGGCACTTCTGATCGACTATACGTATCTAGATATAGTAAAAAGAGACAGTGATTTTAGTAGATACATGAATACGAATAGATTCAGAGACTTTATAAGTGAATATGAGTAATATTAAAGGGTGCTAGATTTTCTAGCACCCTTGGTTTATACTTCCATAATAATTGGTAATATCATTGGTTTTCGGCCAGTTTCTTCATACAAGTAGTCCTGTAAAACTTGGCGCATTTTGTTTTTCAATGGAGCCCAACCAGTTTTTCCTGATTTCAATAATTCCTCTATTGCTTCTGTTACTAAAGCTATAGCTTCTTCTATAAGATCTTCTGATTCTTTTACAAAAACAAATCCTCTTGTAATAATAGTTGGTCCTGCAACTATTGATTTTTTATCAGAACTTATTACAACAATACTGGTTAACACACCATACTGAGCTAACATATGTCGGTCTCTTAAAACAATTCTGCCAACATCTCCAATGCCTCGCCCATCTATCAAGACTCTTCCTGCTTCTACTGTATCTACTACTGTTGCATTATCTTCACATAGTTCGAGGACATCTCCATTCTCGAGCAAAAACACATTATCTTTTTCATATCCTAGACTAATTGCTAACTCCCTACATGCATGTTTATGCTGGTATTCACCATGGAATGGAACAATATATTTTGGTTTAACTAAATGAAAAAGCATTTTTAGTTCCTCAGCACTTGCATGCCCGGATACATGAACCTTTGCACTTTTTGAAGTTATTACAGTAGCACCAGTTTTTGTAAGTGCGTTTAAAACTCTGTTAACTAATTTTTCATTGCCTGGTATTGGGTTTGAAGACATTATAACAGTATCATATGCGCCTAAAGTAATTTGATAATGCTTATTAAAAGCCATTCTTGTTAAAGCAGCAAGAGGCTCCCCCTGACTACCAGTACATAAGATAAGCAATTTATCTGGAGAGTAGTTATCAATTTCATTTATGTCAATCAGAGTATTTGGAGGCATATCTAAATAGCCTAATTCTGTGGCAATGCCTACGTTATTAATCATGCTTCTGCCAATTACAGCAACTTTTCTTCCGTGCTTTTCTGCTAGTGTAAAAGCTTGCTGAATCCTGTGAATATTTGATGCAAAAGTTGCCATTAATACTCTATTTGGGTTGTTCTTAAGTATGCTATCAAAAGTCTCTCCAACTTCTCTTTCTGAAGGAGTATAGCCATCTTTATTCGCATTAGTGGAATCACATAACAATGCGAGTACTCCATTATTTCCATAGTCAGCAAATCGATGATAGTCAGTTACTTTACCATCAATAGGTGTTTGATCAAATTTGAAGTCTCCAGAGTGTATAATAACACCTGCAGGTGTAGTTATAGCTAAAGCTGCTCCATCCGGTATACTGTGATTTACCCTTATAAACTCAACTTTAAATGATCCTTCAGTAACTCTGTCTCCTATATGTACTTGTCTAAATTTTTCATCACTTAATTTAAATTCTTTAAGTTTAGGTCTTACTAATCCTAAAGTAAGCGTTGTTCCATATACAGGTACATCAATTTCTTGTAAGAAATAAGGTAATGAGCCAATATGGTCTTCATGTCCATGTGTTAAAAATACAGCTTTAACCTTTTCCTTGTTCTCGATCAAAAAGCTCATATCAGGGATAACATAATCTATTCCGAGCATTTCATCATCAGGAAACATAACTCCTGAATCAATTACAATCATTTCATCTTTGTAGCGAAGCACATACATATTTTTTCCGATTTCATTGACGCCACCCAGTGGTATTATTTGTATATCTTTCTCCATATAAATTCTCCTTTGTAACTATTTGTACACTAAAATCCGGTAATATATTTACCGGTACAATAAATATTAATCCGAACTCAAAATCTAATGTCAGTATATCACAGGCACAAACTTTAGCCAAACAATTAAAAGGAGATTAGGGTATATTATAGAATATACTTATAACAGAACTGGGAGTGTTGAAAATGTACTTAAAAAATATGACGATGAGCCAATTTAATAACGTGAAAGAAGAACTAAAAGGGGTAATAATACCAATAGGATCAACAGAGGCGCATGGGCCACATTGTCCTTATGGTACGGATTTTTTAATACCTGAAGAATTAACAAATAGATTAGCAAAAGATAGAAACGATGTACTTATTGCGCCTACAATTAACTATGGAGCTTCTTGGAACTTAGGGTTCTTTCCAGGTACGATAAATATTAGTAGTGAGACTTTAACTAGATATATTGTAGAAGTAGGAAATGGGTTTTTAAAATGGTCAATCGATAATATTGTCATTATGAATGGTCATGGAGGCAACAGCCCTGCCATAAGAATAGCATCTCAGCATTTGGCAGACGCAGGGGCAAAGGTGTTGGTAATTGATTGGTGGATTGATTATCAAAAAGATATATTGAAAATATGCTCATCAAAAGGGCATGCTGGAGAAGATGAAACATCTGTGGTATTAGCTATTGATGAGACACTCGTTGATATGGAATTAGCTCCAACTAATAAAAATGTACCTATTGGACAAGTATATACTTCTGACATATCATACACAGTGCTAGAAAACGCAATTACAGGGGATGCTACTAAAGCAACAAAAGAAAAAGGACAAAAAGTACTGGATATGGTAGTGCTAAAAATTGAGGGGTTACTTAACAAGTTTTTCGCAGGAAAATATACAGAGAAGATTTAAAATTTATGGAACAATTATGTTTTGATTTCATTCTAAAGTATAATAGAATATTAGATTATTAAAATTTGATAACAATATTAGATTTTTGTTGCTATTTTAAACAATTTAGAGTTATATTGAAACTGAAGCTTTATAGCTTCTGGGAGGGAAGACATGCTTGAGTTCAAGGGAGTTACTAAGAGATACAAGGATTTAATTGCTATAGATAATATATCATTACAAATAGGAAGAGGGGAGTTTGTCTTCTTTGTAGGACCAAATGGTGCTGGCAAATCAACATTATTAGAGTTGGTATCTTGTGAAGAGAGACCAACTAAAGGGCAGATAATTCTAGATGGTATGGATTTGACGAGTATGCGAAAGAATCAGGTGCCAAAAGCCCGAAGAAAAATGGGTATTGTGTTTCAAGATTTCAAACTACTACCCAACTTAACTGTTGAAGATAACATTGCTTTTGCATTGCGAGTTGTCGGTACGAAGAAAGATGTAATGGTTGAAAGAGTAAAAGAGGTTTTAGAAATTGTAGAAATGACTCATCGTAAGGATTACTACCCAGAGCAATTATCTGGTGGAGAACAACAAAGAACATCTATCGGTAGGGCTCTTGCCAATTGGCCCAAGTTAATAATGGCTGATGAGCCAACGGGTAATTTAGATCCTATGATTACAGATACAATAATGAAATTATTCAGAAAAGTAAATGAAGATGGAACGACTATTCTAATGGCTACTCATGATTTGAATGTAGTAAAGAAGATGAAAAAGAGAGTGGTGACTCTAAATAAAGGCAGAGTCGTGAGTGACGATGCACAAGGAGGGTTTTCGCTTGTTCTCTAATTTTGGTAATCATTTTAAAGTTGCTTTTAAAAATTTATTTAGAAACAGTTGGATGACTACTGCTTCAATAACAACGATTTTAGTAGGGCTATTTATTGCTGGTCTGGTGATAATACTTATCGCTAATGTTAATTTCTTTATTGAGCAAGTAGAATCAGAACTTTTAATAAAAGTGTTTTTAGAAAAGGACATTCCAACAGACCAAAGAGTCATATTGGAAGAAAGAATAGGAAATCATCCTTTAGTTGATACAGTAAGGTATGTTGATACAGAAGAAGGGCGAATGATTCTCCAGGAACAATTTGGAGATGATGCAGATGTATTGGAGGGTCTAGATTTAGACGAAATCCTTTGGGATGGTTTTGAAATAACTGTTTATGATGCTGCTCAAATAACACTTGTTGCACAAGCTGTAGAAAACTTTGAGGGCATTGATGAAATAGTCTATGGAAAAGAGTATGTTTCTGACTTACTTAGAGTCACAGAAATGATAAATTATATTGGAGTTATTTTAGCTATAATAGTTAGTATAGCTTCTACTTTTGTTATATTTAACACGGTTAGGTTAACTGTTTTGATGAGAAAAGATGAGATTTCGATAATGCGTTATGTAGGAGCTACAAACTGGTATATTAGATGGCCATTCATTTTAGAAGGGTGGATTATAGGATTGTTAGGAGCATTGATTGCGTCTGGTGCTCTTATCTGGGCTTATAATAAGTTTGCTGTGTGGTTTGTAACTAATATTCAATATGTAAGAATTGTTCCAATCAATCTAGTGACGCAGTATGTATTAATAGCGCTATGTGTTGGAGGTTCAATACTTGGAATATTTGGTAGCACTTTATCACTAAGAAGATTCTTGAAATTATAGGGAGGAGGAGTTCGCTTTGAGATTTATGAAAAAAACACTTTTGATTGTTCTTTTGCTAATATTTGTAACGTCTTTCTTTAGCGCATCTGCTAAGGATATTAACCAAGTGATGCAAGAGCTAAAGCAAGCCGAATCGGATTTGGAGTCTGTGAAAAACCTCCTTGAGGACAATACAAAACAGCAAAAAGCTACTGCTAGTCAACTGAATGAACTAAACAATCAATTGGTGACTACAGAAAGACAGATTAGTTCCTTGGAAAATGAAATTGTTAGCATTAACGATTCTATTGCTGAAAGGACTAGCCAGCTTGAACAAACAACAAACGATTTAGCTGATAGAGAAGACATGCTTTCTAAGCGTGTGAGAACTGCTTACAAATATAGTTCATTTAATTATTTATCAGTTTTATTTAATGCAAGCTCACTTGCAGACTTTTTAAGTCGTTTTACAATATTTAGAAGACTGATTTCAGTTGACAAAAACTTGATTGAAGATATAAAAGAGCAAAAAGAGTTCTTGGAAGATGAGACTGCAAGATTACAAGAAGACAGACAAATACTTCAAATACAAATGCAAACAGTTGAGTTCAGAAAAAGCGAATACCAAGCTCGCTCTGCTCAAAGGGCAGCAATGATGCAAGAATTAGAGCAAGATGCTGAAGAATATCAAAAAGCATTAGACAAATTAGAAAAAGAATCACAAGAATTAGCAGAAATGCTTAAAAAACTAGCTGAATCTGAAGTGAAAGGTACTGGAGTTATGATATGGCCAGCACCCGGATATCAGAGGGTTACATCACCTTTTGGATATAGAATTCATCCTATTACTAGAAAGAATACTCTTCATACGGGAATAGATATTGGAATACCTCATGGAAGATCAATAGTCGCTTCAGATAGTGGGACTGTGGTTTATTCTGGGAACTATGGTGCATACGGATTAGTTGTAATTATTGACCATGGTAATAGTGTTTCGACACTTTATGCTCATGCAAGCAGACTAATGGTGAAAGAGGGAGAAGCTGTCGCAAAAGGACAAGAGGTTGCAAAGTGTGGAACAACTGGCCTTAGCACAGGTCCTCATTTACATTTTGAGGTTAGAATAAATGGTGATCCAGTAGATCCTATGGATTATGTAGGTTAATAATAGATTTATTAAAAACTTTATGGTTTAATAGAATAGCAGTATAATTAAAGTGCTCAAAAGAGGGCACTTTTTCTAACTGGAGGGATAATAATGGCTGAGAAATTTATATTAAAATCAAACTACGAACCCAAAGGTGACCAACCTGAAGCAATTAGAAAACTTACAAATGGGATTTATGAGAATTTCAGACATCAAGTACTTCTTGGTGTTACAGGGTCTGGAAAAACATATACTATGGCAAATGTAATTAATAATGTCCAAAAACCAACACTTGTCCTGGCACATAACAAAACCTTAGCAGCTCAGCTTTGTAGTGAGTTTAGAGAGTTTTTTCCTGACAATGCAGTTGAATATTTTGTAAGCTATTATGATCATTATCAACCAGAAGCATATGTGCCAAGCACAGACACATTTATTGAAAAAGATGCATCAATAAATGATGAAATTGATAAACTACGTCACTCTGCAACAAGTGCATTATCTGAAAGGAGAGATGTCATAATTGTCGCAAGTGTCTCATGCATATATGGTCTTGGTTCTCCAGAGTACTACTATAAGTTAGGATTATCTCTTCGTCCTGGAATGATAAAACCAAGGAAGGAGATTTTAAAACATTTAGTAGATATTCAATATAATAGAAATGATCTTAATTTTGAAAGGGGAACATTTCGAGTAAGAGGGGATATTTTAGAGGTATTTCCTGCTTCGCAAAATGAGTTAGCAATTAGAATAGAGTTTTGGGGAGATGAAATAGAAAGAATTACTGAAATTAATAGTCTGACTGGAGAGGTCATAGCTGATAGAGCTCATGTGGCTATTTACCCAGCTTCACACTTTGTTACATCTGAAGAGAATATTAAGAGAGCGGTTGAAGACATTAAAGTTGAGTTAGAACAGCGTCTAGCTATTTTAAATAAGGAAAATAAACTACTAGAAGTTCAAAGGCTTGAGCAAAGATCGCAATATGATATTGAGATGATTAGTGAATTGGGCTTTTGTAAAGGAATAGAGAATTATTCAAGACACTTGGATGGAAGGGATCAAGGAGAGCCACCATGGACTTTAATGGATTATTTTCCTGATGATTTCTTGTTAATGGTAGATGAGTCACATGTATCATTACCTCAGGTAAGGGGAATGTATTATGGTGATAGATCAAGAAAAACCACTTTGGTAGAACACGGTTTCAGACTACCAAGTGCTCTAGATAATAGGCCATTGAAGTTTGAGGAATTTATGGAGAGAATTAATCAAGCAATTTATGTGTCCGCAACTCCACAAGAGTATGAAGTAGGTATTTCTAATCAATTAGTTGAGCAGATAATCAGACCAACAGGATTAATTGACCCAGAGATAGAAATCAGACCAATTGATGGGCAGATAGATGATTTGTATGCGGAAATAAATAAGAGTGCAGCAAAAAAAGAGAGAGTTCTTGTTACAACTCTTACCAAGAAAATGGCAGAAGATCTATCCGATTTCCTTAAAGAGCATCGTGTAAAAGCCAAGTATTTACACCATGATATAGATACAATAGAAAGAATGGAGTTAATAAGAGATTTAAGAACGGGTGTTTTCGATGTTCTTGTAGGTATCAACTTACTCAGAGAGGGTCTTGACTTACCAGAGGTTGCGCTAGTAGCAATCTTAGATGCTGACAAGGAAGGGTTTTTAAGGTCGGAAACTTCATTAGTTCAGACAATTGGTAGAGCTGCTCGTAATATAGATGGACGCGTTATTATGTATGCAGATAGAATAACTGGGTCTATGCAAAGAGCGATAGATGAGACCAACAGAAGAAGGAAGATTCAAGTAGAATATAATGAGGTAAATAATATAACACCTCAGTCAATCAAAAAAGAAGTCAGAGACGTTCTTAAGATTACTCAGGCATCTGATGAAGACGGCCAATTCTTAACAGCAAGATCGATTAATAAAATGACAAAGGTTAAAGCTAAGGAGTTAATCATGCATTTGGAAGAGGAGATGCAAGAAGCCGCAAAGAAGTTAGAGTATGAAAAGGCAGCAGAACTAAGAGATTTAATTACAGATATAAAGAAAAGAAAGAAAATAAAATAACAAGCAACTGTTTGCTTCTTATTTAGTTTACTTAAACGATTATCTGATTTATAATATTAATGCTAGTAAATTGCGAACATATGTACTTATTAGTATTACGGTATCAGGAGGCAAAAAAGTGGCTTTGAAAAAGATAGTAGTAAAGGGTGCTAAAGAGCACAATTTGAAAAACATAACTGTTGAAATGCCTAGAGATGAAATGGTGGTAATAACAGGGCTGAGTGGTTCAGGAAAGAGCTCGTTAGCATTTGACACTATTTTTGCAGAAGGGCAAAGAAGATATGTTGAATCTTTATCAGCATATGCAAGACAG
The DNA here is from genome assembly GCA_964546025.1 of uncultured Clostridiaceae bacterium. GTDB lineage: Bacteria > Bacillota > UBA994 > PWPR01 > PWPR01 > PWPR01. Next base: position 97,951 of record CAZJHT010000002.1, on the reverse strand, counting down.
TTTTTAGGTCAAATGCAAAAGCCTGATGTAGAGTATATAGAAGGTTTATCACCAGCAATATCAATTGACCAAAAAACAACAAGTAGAAATCCTAGGTCAACAGTAGGTACTGTAACAGAGATATATGACTATTTAAGACTATTATATGCAAGAGTAGGTATTCCACATTGTCCTAACGGACATGGTCCTATTCACCAGCAAACTGTTCAAACAATAGTAGACCAAATTCTTGAATTACCACAAGGGCAAAGATTCCAGGTCATATCCCCTGTGGTTAGAGGAAAAAAAGGTGAGCATAAGAACTTATTAGCTAATTTAAGAAGAGAAGGCTTTGTGAGGGTAAGAATTGATGGGAATCAGTACTTGCTTGAAGAGACAATAAACCTAGATAAAAATAAAAGACATGATATAGAGGTTATTGTCGATAGGCTAGTTATAAAAGATGACTTGGCTGAGAGATTAACAGATTCTTTAGAAACTGCACTAGAATTAGGTGATGATGTTGTTGTAATCGACACACTTGATGGTAATGACACCTTATATAGCACGCGATATGCTTGTACAGTATGTGGCTTTAATGTAACTGAGCTTGAGCCCAGAATGTTTTCATTTAACAGCCCATTTGGCGCTTGTGAGGTGTGTGAAGGGATAGGTTTTAAGAGAACAGTTGATGCTGATAAACTAATTCTGGATGAAAAATTATCAATTAATGATGGAGCAATTGCTCCTTGGAACTTATCAAGCAGTAACTATTACCCACAACTTCTAAAAGGCGTATCTGAAGAGTTTGGGGTTAATTTAGATACCCCATGGAAAGATCTACCTAAAGAGCACAGAGACTTGATTTTAAATGGTAATAACAAAGTTAAAATAAATATGCAATATAAGTTTAGGCACGGTGGGTTAAGAGATTATGACACTTATTTTGAAGGTGTTATCAATCATACAGAAAGAAGATATGTTGAAAGTGATAATGCTAAAGATAAACTAGAACAGTTTATGTCAATCTCCCCTTGTGAGGCATGTGGTGGAGATAGGCTCAAACCAGAAAGTTTAGCAGTTTTGGTGGGCGACAGAAATATTGCTGAGATAACAAAAATGTCTATCAAGGAAGCACTTGATTACTTTGATAATGTTAAACTAAATGAGACTCAAGAGTTTATAGGGCACCAGATATTTAGAGAAATTAAGGAAAGACTAAATTTTTTAGTTACTGTTGGGCTGGACTATCTTACATTAAGTCGATCAGCAGGGTCCTTATCTGGTGGAGAAGCCCAAAGAATTAGATTAGCTACTCAAATCGGTTCAGGATTGACAGGAGTACTATACATTTTAGATGAACCAAGTATTGGGCTGCATCAAAGAGACAATAAAATGCTAATCAAAGCACTTAAAAACCTAAGAGACATTGGAAATACGCTAATCATCGTAGAACATGATGAAGAAACTATGCGTGAGGCTGACTATATTATAGATATTGGGCCAGGTGCTGGCTTGCATGGTGGTAGAGTTGTGGCTCAAGGTAAGGCAGATGATATTATAAAAGTAGACGAATCTATAACAGGACAATATCTTTCTGGAAAGAAAAGAATCAATATTCCTAAGAATAGAAGGGAACCAAATGGCAAATGGTTAACAGTAGTTGGAGCAGCTGAGAACAACTTGAAAGACATTGAGGTTTCCTTTCCACTTGGAACCTTCACTTGTGTAACAGGGGTTTCTGGCTCAGGCAAATCATCACTTGTAAATGAGGTGTTGTTTAAATCTCTCGCTAGGACATTAAATAGAAGACAAGAGTGGCCAGGAAAACATATTAGTATTGAAGGAATGGATCAATTAGATAAAGTAATAGAGATAGATCAATCTCCTATTGGCAGGACCCCTAGGAGTAATCCTGCAACATATACGAAAACTTTTGATTATATTAGAGATTTGTTCGCAGAAACTCAGATTTCTAAAATGAGAGGATACCAAAAAGGCAGGTTTAGTTTTAATCTCAAGGGTGGTAGATGTGAAGCTTGTAAGGGTCATGGTATCAATAAGATTGAGATGCACTTCCTTCCTGATGTTTATGTCCCTTGTGATGTATGTGGAGGTTCTAGATATAATAGAGAGACCCTACAGGTTAAGTATAAGGATAAATCCATAGCAGAAGTGCTTGACATGACTGTTGAGCAAGGGCTTGAATTCTTTGAACATGTTCCTAGTATTGAAAACAAGTTAAGAACTATTTATGATGTAGGCTTAAGTTATATTAAACTGGGGCAACCAGCAACTCAACTATCTGGCGGTGAAGCTCAGAGAGTTAAACTTGCTACTGAATTGAGCAAAAGGTCAACAGGCAGTACAATTTATATACTTGATGAGCCAACTACTGGACTTCATATGGAAGACATCTCAAAACTACTTGTGGTACTACAGAGATTAGTTGATGCAGGAAATACTGTAGTAGTAATAGAACATAACTTAGATGTTATTAAATGTGCAGATTATATTATTGATTTGGGTCCTGAAGGCGGCGATAAGGGTGGCAGAGTTATAGCTACTGGAAAGCCTGAAGAAGTTGCAAAAATAAAAGGGTCTTATACAGGACAGTTTCTAGATAAAATATTGTAAGAAAAGGAGTAGCAAGAAGGTGAATGAACAACTGAAAACAAAACTTTCATTGCTTCCCGATCAACCAGGTGTGTACTTAATGAAAGACCATCAAGAGCGCATTATCTATGTAGGGAAAGCAAAGTCCCTAAAAAATAGGGTGCGCTCCTATTTTAATGGTTTCCATAGTCATGATGTGAAAACACAAGAATTAGTTTCTCATATATATATCTTTGATTATATAGTTACAGATAATGAGGTTGAAGCTTTAGTGCTTGAGAGTATTCTTATTCAAAAGCACCAACCAAAGTTCAATATTAGAATTCCAGATAACAGACATTTTCTATATATCAGTATAGATAAAAGTGAAGAGTTCCCAAAACTCGAATCAGCATACAAGATTGAGAAGAATCAAAAATTATATTTTGGTCCTTTCCCAAATTCATTTGCAGTAAGAAACTTAATTGATGTACTAAGTAAGGTTTTTAAACTTAGAACATGTAATAAGGACTTTTATAAAAAGAGTTTAGGTAGAGCTTGTTTAAACTATCATATAGGTCTTTGCCAAGGCCCGTGTATTGGTGCTGTGACAAGTGAGGAATATAAAAAAGAGTTGGAAAAAGCAATTGAATATCTATCTGGCGGTGAGGATAAAGTTGTTGCAGAGCTTGATTCGCAAATGCAAGAAGCTGCCAAGAAGTTAAACTTTGAAAAAGCAGCTCAAATAAGGGATGTTATAGAAAGCCTAAGAGGTGTTTTGCAAAAGCAAAAGATTGTAACAGGTAGGCAAGGAGATATGGATATAATATCTATTGCCAGAGGGGTAGAAGATGTATGTGTTTTAGTTTTATTTATGAGAGATGGGCATATAATCGGCAAAGATGCAAATATGATGATAAATAGTGACAATAGAAAATCTAAAGAGATTTTAAGTGCGTTTATAGAACAGTACTACTCTGGGGATGATAATTATATACCAAAAGAGATTGTTGTTGATGGAGAAGTTGAGGAAAAAGAGCTGCTAGAAGAATATTTAAGTGAGAAAAAGAATTCTAGAGTGTATCTGCATGTTCCTCAAAGAGGAGATAAGAAAAAGTTAGCTTTAATGGCAAGAAAAAATGCACTTTTAAGTGTAGAGGAACAATGGAAAAAAAGAAGCGGACAGGATGATACTCGCTTAGAGACATTAGATGAGCTTGCCCACTTTTTAAAGCTACCAAAACCACCAAGGCGAATAGAGTGTTATGATATATCAAACACACAAGGTACAAATAGTGTTGGATCTATGGTAGTGTTTGAAAACGGAAAAGCTAAAAAAAGCCACTATAGAAGATTTAAAATAAAGACTGTAGAGGGCCCAGATGACTTTAAAAGTCTTAAAGAAGTTCTAACAAGAAGAATTAATAGATTAGAATCTGATGATGTTTCATTTAAAAGTGAGCCAGATTTGATTATAATAGATGGTGGGCTAGGTCAACTAAGTGCAGTAGAGGGGATTATTCAGAAGCTCAATGCCGCTAATATAAGTATAGTGAGCTTAGCAAAAAGAGAAGAACTGGTTTATCATCCTGCAAGTAATAAACCAATTAGAATACCTAAAAACTCAAGAAGCATGTATCTTATTCAAAGAATTAGAGACGAAGCGCACAGGTTTGCACTTGAGTACCATCAAAGATTAAGAAGTAAGCATGCAAAGCAAAGTGTTTTAACTGAAATACCTGGTGTCGGAAAAGTAAGGCAGCAAAATCTTTTGATGGAGTTTAAGAGTTTACAAGGCATTAAAAATGCAAGTGTAGATGATATTGCTAATGTTAAGGGTATGACTCTACAGGTTGCAGAGGCTGTTAAAGACTATTTTAGTAAGGGAAGAAAGTGAGCGTGAAAAAATGGCTGACGGATATAAGCTCAGGCATGGGGAAAGAAGAGACAATGTTACATGTATACCAAATGAACTATGGGACCATTATCTTCCTCAAATAGGCGGGATAGGTGTTTTAGTGTATTCATTTTTATATAGAATAACAAATCAGAGAAGCAAAGTTGATTTTGAGTATATGGCGAGTGAGCTGATGCTTCATTTTGATGATGTTCAAAAAGCTATAGCGAAACTTATTGAGATGGAGTTACTAAGTTTTTCAGGATCAACTAATTCTATCTTAAAAATTAATGACCCTAAAGATAAGGATAAATTTCAAAAGTTTATTAAAGCAAGAGAAGAAAACACTCAAACTCTTAAAAAGAAGAGACAGGAAAGAGAAGAAATAGAGGAACATTATCAAAAAGAAAGTATTTATGCTATTGTTGAAAAAGAGTTTGGACGACCATTAAGAAATGCTGAATATAGGGCTCTTGCAGTTCTAGAAGATGAGTATCCAAGAGAGTTGATAATTGAGGCTGTAGCTAGAGCTGTTCTTAACCAAGCTTTTAGCTTACAATATGTGCAAACTATTTTGCACAACTGGAAACTAAAAGGTGTTAAAACTTTAAAAGATGTAGAAAGAGAAGATGAGAAGTTTTTATCTAGCAAGAAAGGGACTAGTAAGAAGCCTAAGAAAAAAGAGACCGAAGAAATCCCTTCTTACTATGACATATATGCTAAAAGAGAAGATAAGAAAAAATAGTAATGACGAGAGGGTGAAACATTATGCTTCCTAGCTTTGCAAAAAGAGAACAAAAACAACAAGAGGCTATTAAAAGATACCTAAAACTGCAAAGAAAATATCCTAAACTTAAAGAAATTCAAGAAGATATTGAAAAATTGCAAAGCAGTAGTAAGTTTGATGTTGGAAATATAGAGAAGCTTTTAGAGGAAAAACAAGCTTTTCTAAAAAAACATAAACTACCCCAAGATATAGACAAACCCAAATATGATTGCAGTTTGTGCAGTGATAGTGGTTATATTGAAGAGATTGATCAAGAAGCTAGTCAGGAATATGATTACCCAGTGTATAGATTAAAGCAGTGTAAATGTTTAGTAGATGCTAAGAAACAGTTTAAATTGAGCAAGTTATTTAAGACTGCTAAGCTAACGGGATCTATGCATAAGCAAACCTTTAAAAACTTCAGACTTGAGTATTATAGTAACATTGCTATAAAAAACGGTTATACATATAGGCAAATTATGAAGCATAATAGAGATATTGCTATCGAGTTTGTTGATAGCATATCAAATAGTACTGAAGAAATTAAGGGATTGTATCTACAAGGCAAGCCTGGTGTTGGTAAAACTTTTTTATGCTCTGCAATAGCAAATAAGTTGATAGAGAACCAAATTCCAGTACTGTATTTACCTTTTGTAGACTTTCTATATCAATTAAGAGATACATTTTCCAATAGTGGCGAGAAGATGGAAGAATTAATTGAAGCTGCAAAGAATGTGGAGGTTTTAATACTAGATGATTTAGGATCCGAAAATATTAGTGATTTTTCACAAGAGATATTATTTACGTTACTAAACTATCGCACACTTACGGAAAATAAACCAATTGTTCTTTCAAGTAACTACACTATTGAAGAATTGAGAGATATCTATCATCCAAGAATAGCTTCTCGCATTAGACTGCTAGCAACTATCCTTGATTGTGTAGGAGATGACATAAGAGAAATGCTATAGACTGCCATTAGGCAGTTTTTTTATTGAAGAAGCTATTGACATTTAATACTAAACTTAATATAATTAATGCATAGTTTAATAAAATTAATAAAGAACATTAAATATTTAAGGAGAATTATTATGATTTATGATGCGCCAGGTAAATGCCCTATATGTAATGGTGAACTTGAAATAACTAGACTGAAGTGTAATGAGTGCAATGTTGAAATAAGTGGAAGGTTTAAAATGTGTAAGTTCTGCCAATTAGATGAAGAGATGAAGTTTTTTATTGAGAGCTTTATTAAATGTAGAGGTAACATCAAAGAAGTAGAAAAAGAGCTAGGGATATCTTATCCTACTGTCAGGAATCGATTAGATAAGGCTATTGAAGCGCTAGGATATAACCCAAATGAAGATACAAACTATGATGAAGTAACTCATGAGAGGCAAGAGATACTTAAAAAATTGAGTAATGGAGATATTAATGCTGAAGAAGCTACTGAGTTATTGAAAAAGCTAAAGTAAAATGAAACTGCCAGTATTGTTTTTTATTATTAACATTAAAATTAGCAACAATAAGAGGTTCTTCATACCACTCCCATTGTTTTTAGTAGAGATGATAGCAGAGGGAGCAATAATTTGGGGACCTATAATAAGAAAGATATCAAAGGGAAAACTTTCTAATAAGATAAAAAGTGAACTTTTAAGGGAGCTTGATTTTAGTGTCAATATTAGAGAGGTTTTTGAGATGGTTGCTAGCCTTTGGTTTGAGTTTAGAACTCTTGGACGGATTGAGTTAGTAGATGTTGAAACACCTGACATCAAAGTTAAAATATACACATATTAATAGGAGAGAGTAAAATGAGCATATCAGAAGAAAGATTGCAAATACTAAAAATGTTGGAAAGAGGCCAGATAAGCGCAGATGAAGCAGCGAGTTTGATTGAAGCACTAGGAGAAGAAGATGTAGAAATAGCTAAGCCAAAGAAAAAATTTAAAAATTTAGATGGCAAAGTTTTAAAAGTAAGAGTTTTAGAAGGTACAGAAGATATAAAAGTGAATGTAAACATCCCACTGAAATTAGTACAAGTTCTTGCTGGAATAGGAGTAAAGTTTTTGCCAGAAGATAAATATCCAGAACTTAAAGGATTAGATTTAGCAGAAATATTGGCAATGGTAGAGGCTGGAGTAGAGGGTAATTTAGTGGATATAGATTCTTCAGATGGTACTAAGGTACAGGTGTTTGTTGAATAAGCCTCTTTGCTAAAGTATAATTCAAGTATAGTGAAGAGGGGGAGCGATAATGGAAAAAAGATTTGCAACTCGTGTTTTAGTTAATGCAGTAGCAATATTCATAGTAGCAAATTATATATCAAGAGGACTAAGTGTTGATGGAGTTGGTGCAGCAATTGCAGCCGCTCTTATACTAGGGTTAGTGAATGCATTTATTAGACCTATTTTGTTGCTTTTGACTCTGCCGATCAACTTACTTTCAATAGGTCTTTTTACACTTGTGATAAATGGGATGATGTTGCAATTAACTGATAAAATTGTAAAAGGTATCAGTGTTAGTGGTTTTTGGAGCGCTATTTGGGCTTCCATATTAATTAGTATAATCAGCATGTTTATCAATAGTCTTATTATGCCACAGCATAGAAATAGGTATCACTAATATGACAATCAGGTTAGTAGCACTAGACTTAGACCATACTCTTCTTAACAATAAACGGGAAATCTCAAGAGAAGACCTTGAAGCAATCAATAGAGCAAGAGCTCAAGGTGTTGTTTTTACAATAGCTACTGGACGAATGTTTGCAGCTACCAAAACATTTGGTGAAAAGTTGAATATTGATGTGCCAATAATAACGTATCAAGGAAGCTTGATAAAAAGATTAATTTCTGAAGAAGAAATAAGGCATCTTAGAATTCCAAATGAAATAGCAAAGCAGGGAATAAGACTTGCAAAAGATAATGATGTCTTTGTTAATGTATATAATGGGGATGATTTATATGTCTTTTATGAGAATGACCTGATAAAGCGATATAGAGAGGTCAATGGAGTACATGCTATTGTTGATGAAGATTTGTGTGATAAGTTAAACTTTAATCCGACAAAAATTGTCTTTGTTGAAGATGATTTAGGTAAGCTAGATGGTTTTCAAAAAATCATAGAAACAGAGTTTAGTAACTTGTATGATATTACTAGATCCTTACCACATCTATTAGAGCTTGGACATATAGATGCTACAAAGTCCAATGCCCTTTCATATATTGCAAATATCCTTAATATTAAGCAAAGTGAAACTATGGCAATAGGCGATGGTCTAAATGACATAGATATGCTTCACTGGGCTAACGTTGGCGTAGCTATGGGGAATGCTTTAGATGCTGTAAAGAAAAGTGCAGATTGGGTAACTGATGATAATAATAGTAGTGGAGTTGCCAAAGCGATTGAAAAGTTTATTTTAAAGGCTCAGTAGAGCCTTTTTTTATACTTGAATGTAAGATTATTGTATAATAAGATAAAGATGTTGTGTGTGTGAAAATTGTGAATAGCGAGGGATGGCTATGAGATGCCCAAGAGAAATAAGATATATAGTTGAAGAGTTAAGAAATCATGGATTTAAAGGATGGGTAGTAGGCGGAGCCATTAGAGATTATTTTAATGGTAAAAAGCCAGATGACTTTGATGTAGCGACAAATGCTCTACCTGATGATATAGAGAGAATTTTTTCAAGAACTATTCCTACAGGAAAAGACCATGGTACTATAACTGTATTAGTTTCTGACAAGGTTATAGAAGTAACTACTTTGCGCGTTGAGGCTGAATATAGTGATTATAGACATCCTGATGAGGTACGGTTTACGGATGATATTGTAAGAGATCTTCAAAGAAGAGACTTTACTATTAATGCTATGGCATACAATGACATAGATGGAATTATAGATCCTTTTGATGGGAAATCAGATTTAGATAAAGAATTAATAAAATGCGTTGGAGTTCCAAAAGAACGTTTTAAAGAGGATCCATTAAGGATGTTACGTGCTATTAGATTTGCAGTAGTGCTTGATTTTAAAATAGAAGATAACACATACAATGCAATTAAAGAACTGTCAGATAAGCTCTCTTACATCAGTAACGAAAGAATAGGTCAAGAAATGGTGAAAATGTTTATGCATGAAAAGCCCTCAAGAGGAGTTCGTATGCTTATTGAGACAGGGCTAGCAAAAAATGTAATGCCAGAGCTTTTACCAATGATGGAGTTTGAACAAAATAATCCACATCATGACTTAGATGTTTTTGAACACTCCTTATGTGTTGTAGATTCCACACCTAACAACTTAATACTAAAATTTGCAGCGCTTTTTCATGATGTGGCAAAACCTAAAACTTATGTTGAAAAAAATGGAATAGGGCATTTTTATGGGCATGAAGAGGAGTCAGCAAAGATGGCAGTGGAGATCATGGACCGCTGGAGAATAAGTAAAGAGTCACAAGAAAAAGTAGCAGAGTTAATAACCAGGCACTTAAGATTGCCTAATCCGAAGAGGGAAGTAAAAATAAAAAGGTTTATTTCTGATGTGGGAACAGATACAATTAATTTGTTGTGCGATTTAATGATTGCAGATCGAGCATGCAAAAAGCCTCCTTATGATTTTGAGGACATCTATGAGTTGAAGTTTGCGATCAGAAAGATAATTACAGGACAAGAGCCACTGAGAGTAACTGATTTAGCAGTAAATGGTCATGATATGATTAATCTTGGTTATAGAGGAAGGGCTATAGGAGAGTGTTTAGCTTCTTTATTATCTATAGTATTAGCCCATCCGAAGTTAAATCAAAGAGAATACTTGATGAATAAGGCAAAAGAATGGGTTGAAAAGAGTAAAAATAGCAGAAATTAAAGAAAAACATAAAGAAAATCATTAAAAAGGCAAAAAAATAAAAAAAAAGTAAAAATAAAGAAGGAATAAAAGAATTTATGTTGAATTATATAGGCACTAGGTTAGTTAGTTCATAATTAAGCGATTTGCACCCGCAATTATACTGTTCATATTAATTATTCATAACTCCTTCCTTTTTTATAAAAAAACAGGATTAACTAACCAAAGCGGCTTTTTAGCCGCTTTTTTTTTGTTATAATGGTATCATTAGTGTTAGAAGTTTTTTGGAGGTACTTAAATGAATAAAATAAAAGTAGTGAGTGTCTTTGGGGTGCGCCCAGAAGCGGTGAAAATGGCACCTGTGATAAAAGAACTGGAAAAGCAAAATGAAATAGAGTCTGTGGTAGTTGTAACAGGTCAGCATAGGGAGATGCTACATCAAGTTTTAGAGCTATTTAATGTGAAAGCGGATTATAATCTTGATATAATGCAAGAGAAGCAAAGCCTTGTTGATATCTTTGAAAGATCAATGAGAGGATTAGATGATTTGTATAAAGAGTTAAAGCCTGACTTAGTATTAGTTCATGGGGATACTTTAACTAGCTTTATTGCAGCTCTAACAGCTTTTTATAATCAAATCTCTATAGGTCATGTTGAAGCTGGTCTTAGAACTTATCAGAAATATTTCCCATTTCCAGAGGAGATTAATAGGCATCTTACTGGAGTCTTAACAGATATGCACTTTGCCCCAACAGAAGTGGCAAAAGATAATCTCCTTAAAGAGAATGTAAATTCTGATAAAATATTCATAACAGGAAACACTGTAATAGATGCACTTGACTATACTGTAAAGCCTGGTTATGATTACAAAAATGATAAGCTAAGAGATAAGCCATGGCAAGGCAAAGAGCTTATACTAATGGAAATCCACCGTAGAGAAAACTGGGGTGAGCCAATAAGAGAAGTGTGTCAGGCAATAAAGAGAGTTATTCAAGAATATAAGAATTCATATTTAGTTTTTCCAGTTCACTTAAACCCAATTGTAAAAGATGTTGTATATGATGAACTAGATGGCAAAGAAAGAGTTCTATTAACTCAACCACTGGATGCTAATGATTTTCATAATCTTATGGCCAGTGCAAAATTCTTGGTATCTGACTCAGGTGGAGTCCAAGAAGAAGCGCCAGCACTTGGAACGCCTGTGCTTGTCACTAGAGATGTAACAGAAAGGCCAGAAGCAGTTGATGCTGGGACAGTTAAAATTATTGGCACAAACAAAGATACTGTATATAATGAGGTTAGGTTGTTACTTGAAGATCAAAATGAACTTACAAAGATGTCAAATGCAATTAATCCATATGGAGATGGAAAAGCTTCTAAAAGAATTGTATCTGCAATTTTACACCATTTTGGTAGGTCTAACACAAAGCCAGAACCTTGGGTATATAAATTAGATTAATTTTTCTTAAATTTTCCGAATAAATCATATAAAAATGTGATTTTTGTCTTTTACTTATAAGTGATATAGGTTACAATACTGGAGTGTGATTGTGAGTAGTGAAAATGCTGCTTATGAGCCTTTTTTAGGAGGGTGAAGATGAAACTTTGGCAGCAGATCTTTAGGTACTTAGGACTAATCACATATTTGGGAGTATTAGTTGCTACTAGCATATTTTTAGGTTATTTAGGAGGAGGATTCTTAGATAATCTTTTTGGAGTTGCAATGGTATTTACTATGATTGGAACTGTCGTTGGTGCTATTAGTGGCTTTTATTTATTATATAAGACAGCTATTAATTTTGTAAATCGCGAAGATAATAGGGGGTGAAGCTATGCCTGACAACCCACAAGACCTTGTCAAGTATATAGAGAAAAGGGTATTGTTGATAACAGCTTTGTTAGCAATAGTATTTTTCTTCTCTGGTTTAAATGATTGGATGTGGGGAATTATTGTTGGAGCGTTTAGCTCATTAATGTATTTTAGAGCAATAGCCGTAGTAGCAGAAAACATTGTTAATACAAATCCAAAAGCGGCACGTATTGGCACTACAGCTAGCTATATCATGCGGCAGTTACTAAATGCAGCTTTGCTTGCTGTAAGTTATTTTCGCGATGAGTTGAGTTTCCCTGCTGTTATAATAGGATTAGTGTTAGTAAAGATTGTTATAATCGCAAAATCAGCTCAGGACAGATGGCAATATCTTTTAGATGATCAAATTAAATCAATAAAAGATAAGCTTGAGAGGAGGGACTGACATTGGAAAAAGCTCTTGAAGGAGCTTCAGTCGTATTTGAAATCTTTGGGATACCAATTACAGAAACTATTGTATCAACTTGGATAGTTATGGCTGTAATAATAATTGGAGCTTATCTTATTACAAGAAACTTTAATAAGCTTCCAAGTGGGGCCCAAAATGTTGCAGAAGCACTCGTAGAGGGAATAAATGACTTTACAGTGCAAACTATGGGTGAGAAGAATAGATGGTTTGCTGCTTACGCTGGAACACTAATTGTATTTATATTCTTTGCAAATATTAGTGGGTTATTTGGCTTATGGCCACCTACTGCTGATACTGGTACAACAATAGGCTTAGGGGTAATGACATTTTTTATTATCCAGTATCAGGGTATAAAGAATAAAGGAATTGGGACTTATCTTAAGAACATTTTGTTAGAACCAATCCCTATAATATTTGCACCGATGAATATTATTAGCGAACTAGCTACACCAGTATCATTAGCCTTCAGGCTATTTGGTAATATTTTAGCTGGTGTTGTTGTTATGGGATTAATATACTCAGTAGTACCTGTTGGTATACCTATTCCATTGCATATTTATTTTGATTTATTTGCTGGATTGTTACAAAGTTTTATATTTACAATGTTGACCATGGTATTTGTTTCTATGGCAACAGAAACAGAATAATTTTTTAGGAGGATTTTAGAATGGAATTCACAGAATTTGCTGTTGCTGCTTTTGCTGTTTTAGGTGCTGGTATTGCTATGTTAGCTGGTTTAGGACCTGGTATTGGTCAGGGATATGCTGCTGGTAAAGGTGTTGAAGCTGTTGGTCGTCAACCTGAAGCAAGAGGTAGCATTATTACTACTATGATTTTAGGACAGGCTGTTGCAGAGACAACAGGTATCTACGCTTTTGTTATTGCTTTTATTTTGATTGGTTTAGCGAATGGAGTTTTGGGTTAACTAGATTTTTAACTCTCACAGACGTAAACAACGAATTTGAGGAGAGTCTGATATATGGATATAGATATTAAATTAATAATTTTTCAGATTGTAAATACATTAATTCTTTTCTTCATATTGAAAAAAATACTCTTTAAACCAGTCACAAAGTTTTTAGACGAAAGAAGTAATGCTATTGAATCGAAAATAAACAAAACTGAAGAAGACTTACAAGCAGCTGCTAAATTAAAAGCAGAGTATGAGGATAGACTTAAAGAAGCAAGACAAGAAGCTATGGAGATAATGGAAAAAGCTGCTGCGCAAGCTGATAAGAAACAAAATGAGATTATCTCATTAGCAAGAGTAGAAGCTGAACGTATTCGACAGAAAGCTTCTGAAGAAATCGAAGTTGAAAAAGAGCAAGCACTTATTTATTTAAGAGACCAGCTTGCAGAATTGGCAACTTCCGCTGCTAGCGTTGTAATAGAAAAAAATCTAGATCCACAAAGCCAAGCTAATCTTATTGATAGATTTATCGAAGGGATGGATGGGGCTAATGAAAAATAGTATATTAGCTTCTAGATATGCAAAAGCCATCTTTGAAATTGCTTTACAAAATGATTCAGTGGATATAATCAATCAGGACTTGGGGAGTTTTGTAGAGGTACTAGAAGATAATTCAAAATTAGCTATGATTTTTTCGCATCCTAGACTTTCTAGAGATGAAAAATACCAAATAGTAGATGACTTTTATAATGTTGCTTTTGAGAATGAATATGTGAAGAATTTTTTACATCTTTTAATTAAAAAGAAAAGGGAAAAAGAACTTTCAAACATTTTTTATTCATGGCAGGATTTCTTCAATAGATATAAAGAAGTGTTGCCAGTAGAGGTTGTTTCTGCTAGTGAGTTAAGTAGTCAACAAGTTGAAAGCTTAAGAAGCAAGATTTTAGTTAAAACTAAGCGGGAGCCTATGTTTAATATTGAAATTAAGCCTCAGCTGCTTGGTGGAATGATAATTAAGTATGAAGATAAAATTATAGATGGTAGTGTGCTAAAGCAGGTACAGCAACTAACTGCTAGCATCAAAGATATACCAGTTGCGAAATTGCGAGGTGAAGTAGTTTGAAGATAAGGCCAGAAGAAATAAGTGCTGTTATTAAAAAACAAATAGAGTCTTTTCAAAAACATCTTGACGTAGCTGATGTCGGTACTGTTTTACAAACAGGTGACGGAATTGCTCATATACATGGGTTGCAAAATGCGATGTCTAGTGAATTGCTTGAGTTTGAAAGCGGTGTTTTTGGATTAGTACTTAACTTAGAAGAAGATAGTGTTGGTTGTGCAATTATGGGTCCAGTCAACTCTGTTCGTGAAGGAGATACAGTTAGAAGAACAGGAAGGATTATTCAGGTTCCTGTTGGCGATGCAATTATTGGTAGAGTCGTTAATCCTTTAGGACAGCCAATAGATGGCAAAGGTCCAATTAAAACAGAAAAAACCAGGCCAGTTGAGGTTATAGCTCCTGGTGTTATGAGTCGTCAACCAGTTGATACTCCTCTACAAACAGGGATTAAAGCGATAGATGCGATGACTCCTATTGGAAGAGGGCAGAGAGAACTTGTAATTGGTGATAGGGGAACAGGTAAAACTGCTGTTTGTATTGATACAATTCTAAACCAAAAAGGATTAGATGTTGTGTGTATATATGTAGCAATTGGGCAAAAAGCTTCTACAGTTGCAAGAGTAATTAAAACGCTTGAAGATCATGGCGCAATGGATTATTCAATAGTAGTAGCTGCTAATGCTAGTGAATCTCCTCCAATACAGTATATAGCACCTTATGCAGGGTGTGCTATGGGAGAAGAACTAATGTGGCAAGGTAAAGATGTTCTAGTGGTTTATGATGACTTAACAAAGCATGCTGCATCATATCGTGCTATGTCATTGCTATTGAGAAGACCACCTGGACGTGAAGCATATCCAGGAGACGTTTTCTATTTGCACTCACGCTTACTTGAAAGATCAGCTAGACTAAATGATGATTTGGGTGGCGGTTCATTAACAGCGCTTCCTATAATTGAAACACAAGCTGGTGATGTATCAGCGTATATACCAACAAATGTAATATCGATTACAGATGGACAGATATATTTAGAGTCAGATTTATTTTTTGCAGGTGTTAGACCAGCTATTAATGTTGGTTTATCAGTTTCAAGGGTAGGTGGAGCTGCTCAGGTGAATTCTATGAGAAAGACCGCTGGTAGCTTGAGACTGGACTTAGCTCAATATAGAGAATTGCAAGCGTTTGCTCAGTTTGGTGCAGACCTTGATGACAGTACACGAGCTCGTTTAACTAGGGGTGAAAGATTAACTGAGTTGTTAAAGCAACCAGAGAATGCACCTTTGCAAGTAGGAAAACAGGTGGTACAGATATTTGCTGGTACCCAAGGATTCTTTGATAAATTTAGTCCAGAAGAAGTACAAGGAATTTCCGATAAATTAGCAGATTATGTAGCACAAATGAATCCTGATCTTATTGAAAAGTTGACTAATGAGAAGAAGTTTACTGATGAGATAAGAAGCGAAATGAAGGAAGAAATAGAAAACTTCTTCCAACAATACGCAGGATAGATGGTGGTTAGAGGATAATGGCCAATCTAAAAGAAATTACAAGAAGAATTAAAAGTGTTAAGAATACTCAGCAGATAACAAGAGCCATGAAAATGGTAGCAGCTGCGAATCTAAGAAAAGCACAAAATTCACTATTTCAAGCTAGGCCTTATACCGATAAGATGATCGAAATGCTTGAAAGAATCGGCGAAGTTACAGATATTTCTCAGCATGATTTACTAAGTGTAAGAGATGTAAAAAAAGAGCTATATATTGTAGTAGCTGCTGATAGAGGATTATGTGGAAGTTTTAATGCACAATTAAATAGATTTGCAAGTGATACAATTGATGAAGTAGAAACAGATGCAAGCATTATAGTTGTTGGAAACAAAGCCAAAGAGTATTTTTCATATAGGAATTATAATATCATTGGAGAGTATCTTGACCTAGGTGACAATGTAAGTTATTCAAGAGCTCAAGAAATAGCTGAAGCAGTAACTACTTATTATTTAAATGGGTTAGTTGATAGCGTCAAAATTGTTTACGCAAGATTTGTTAATACAATGGTAAGAAAAAATACTAATTTTGAACTTTTACCTGTAGCGCCACCACAAAAACCAGCTGGAATAAAGATTGAATATATTTTCGATCCATCACCAGAAAGTGTTTTAGATGAGCTTTTACCTAGATATATAGCTACAACATTGTTTAGAGCAATGCTTGAAAGTAAAGCTAGTGAGCAAGGATCTAGAATGGCTGCTATGGATGCTGCGACAAAAAATGCTGAGAAAATGATTAAGAAACTAACTATACAAAAGAACAGAGCTCGTCAGGCTGCGATTACAACTGAGATATCAGAAATCGTAGGCGGAGCAGAAGCATTGAAATAAAGGGGAGCGCCAAATGATAAAAGGACGTGTAACGCAGGTAATGGGTCCAGTAGTAGATGTGGCCTTTGAAGATGGAAATCTGCCAGGAATTTACAATGCCCTCGAAGTTAATATTATAACTGAAGATGATAAAAGAGAGTTAATAATAGAGGTAATGCAACACTTGGGTGATAATGTTGTAAGAGGAGTAGCAATGTCATCAACCGATGGACTACAAAGAGGTGTTGAAGTTTTAGACACTGGTAATCCAATTTCAGTACCAGTAGGGAAGGAAGTGTTGGGTCGACTTTTTGATGTAACTGGTAATATCATTGATGGTGGAGAAGACGTTAAGACTGATAAAAGATATCCTATACATAGAGAAGCTCCAACACTTGAAGAGCAAGCAGCAAGTACTGAAATGTTTGAAACAGGAATCAAAGTAATTGACTTGTTATGTCCTTACCCAAAAGGTGGTAAAATTGGACTTTTTGGAGGAGCAGGTGTAGGTAAAACTGTATTGATTCAAGAGCTTATTCGTGCAATCGCTGCAGAACATGGTGGATACTCAGTATTTGCTGGTGTAGGCGAGAGAACAAGAGAAGGTAATGATTTATATCTTGAGATGAGCGAATCTGGGGTTATTGATAGTACAGCAATGGTATTTGGTCAAATGAACGAGCCTCCTGGAGCTCGTATGAGAGTCGGATTAACAGGGCTTTCAATAGCGGAATACTTTAGAGACGAATTAGGAACAGATGTATTGTTCTTTATTGATAATATTTTCAGGTTTATTCAAGCTGGTTCAGAAGTATCAGCACTGCTTGGTAGAATGCCTTCTGCGGTAGGTTACCAGCCAACATTAGCATATGATGTAGGTCAGCTACAAGAGAGAATTACGTCAACTAAGCGAGGGTCTATTACATCGATACAGGCCGTGTATGTACCTGCAGATGACTACACAGACCCAGCACCAGCAACAACATTTGCTCACTTAGATGCAACAACAAACTTGGAAAGAAGGATTTCAGAGCTAGGTATATATCCTGCTGTAGATCCACTAGCTTCTACATCTAAAATATTAGAACCAAAAGTTGTTGGAGAAGAGCATTATAATGTAGCAAGAGAAGTTCAGGCTATTTTGCAAAGATACAAAGATTTACAAGATATTATTGCAATTTTAGGTATGGACGAGCTTAGTGATGAAGACAAATCAATAGTTAATAGAGCTAGAAGGTTAGAAAGATTTTTATCACAGCCTTTCTATGTTGCAGAACAATTTACTGGTTTCCCAGGAAAGTACGTAAAAGTAGAAGACACAGTTAGAAGTTTTAGGGAGATACTTGATGGTAAACATGATAATTTGCCTGAGGATGCTTTCTTATACGTAGGAACTATTGAAGAAGCTGTGGAAAAAGCTAAGAAACTAAAAGGTTAAGTAGGTGATCGATTTTGAGTTTAATACAACTTGATATTGTATCTCCTAGAAGGCTATTATATAGTAAAGATGTAAGAATGCTTATTGCTAGAGCTCAGTCAGGAGAAATAGGTATCCTGCCAGGGCATCTACCAATCGTTGCTACTTTAGAGCCTAGTGTTATGAGAGTTAAGCTAGAGGATGAGTCCGAAGAGAGAATAGTTGTATCAGGAGGATTCATAGAAGTTTCAAAAGAGAAGATCACTGTGCTGGCTAGGACAGCTGAGTTTCCTGAAGAAATAGATGCTGATCGTGCATTAAGAGCTAGAGAGCGAGCTGAAAAAAGACTTGCAGAAATATCCAAGGATAAAGTTGATCAGGCAAGAGCTAAGGCAGCTTTAGATAGGGCTTTAGCAAGATTGAGTGCAATAGGAAGAAAGTAGATTAAGGCCTTTTAATAAAGGCCTTTTCTAATAGAGGAGACTAGCATGAAAAAAAAGAGCAAAGAATCCCTCAATGACGTTTTAGTAAGGTCATACCATGGCGTGCCTGTTTTAAAAGCTGATGAAAAGAGAGTTTTCTTAGGAACATTTCATGAGAGAGTTATAGATTATATTACAGAAGAAGAGCTTGGGAGTAAGGGTTTTAGCCAAAGAATAGAAGAAGCTTTAAATAGCAAAAAAGCTAAAGAGTTACTAATAAATAGTAGATACGTTTCAGAAATGTCTAAATATTTGACTATAGCAAGCAGAAAAGGGCTCAAGTTTAAAGTGGTTGCTCGAAAGAAAGAGAGCACTGATGTAGTTTTAGTCATTGCATCAGATAAATCTGTAAGAAAGTAAATTTTTAATTTTGCAAATTCATTAATTTGATATAGAATGGTAATGATAGATAGAGAAAGATTTAGAGGTGAGCCTAGTGGAAAATTTTGCAGATGTACTTTATCAAAGAAGATTTGATATAGCAAGCAATATAATTCTTAAATTAGAATTTGACTATAGTGATTTACCAGAATGGCTAAAACAGAATAAGAAAAATGAGTTTGGTAAGAATTGGGCTGCTGTGTCAGAGTCACTAATTTCTTATGGAGAACTCCTAATAGAAACATGCTCTCAAAACGTAGCAGCAATTATTCTTGATTTTTTTTCATTTATGCAATATGGGGCTTATGGTTTAAGAGCTCTAGAGTGTTTAATTATGAAGGTTTTAGAAAACGAAGTTCCTGTGATTATTGACACAAGGTTTGCAGATTATAAAGGGCCTGAAAAAGCTGTTGCAGGAAAATCAATTATAGGTTATGTTAACGGATGGGATGGATGGCAACCTTCTAATATACATTCCCATGCTCTAACCATATTGCCGTTTAGAGGCAAGCAAATGGTAGAGCAGTATCTAGAGATTTGTTTAAGGATGCAGCGAGGCGTGTTTTTAGTATTAGATAAAAGCATGGGTCTTGATATAAAATGGCTAGGAGAAAAATCAAAGGACTTAATGGGAAAAGAAATTGAAAGAAGTGGCTTGTTTGTTTATTTAGAAAATGAATCAATAGGTATGTTAGAAGAGATTAAAAGAACTAGTTTATCAGCTTTAATAGAAATGCCTGAGCATTATGATAGCTTTCAAGAAAAAGATTTTTGGGATAAAACAAGTCACAAGGTAAAAAAGCAAACGTTCATCCTTCTCAATAAGGAAAGACTAGGTTTTTCAAACATAGATAGAGGAGCATTTAGCTCTAATAGTGAATCAGTAAATAAGAGTGTAGGTCAAAATATTGAGCTTTTAGAATTCTACAAGAAGCTATTTTATTGTTAAGACACCTCTATTTGATTTTTGGTTGTATAGCATGATAAAAATGAGGTAAAATATGAAGGCAGAAATATGGAGGTGTGTCGAGTGTTTTTCGAACCAAAAGATATCGGTATAGATTTAGGGACAGCGAGCGTATTAGTGTTTGTACGGGGAAAAGGAATAGTATTACACGAGCCATCAGTTGTGGCTATTAATAAAGAAACTAAGGAAGTTTTAGCAATCGGAGAAGAAGCTAGAAGAATGATTGGTAGAACTCCAGGACATATTGTTGCAATAAGGCCGCTTAAAGAAGGTGTAATTGCAGATTATGATATTACGGCAAAAATGCTTACAAGATTCATACAAAAAGTTGGAGCGAAGGGGTTATTCTCTCGACCAAGAATTATGGTATGTGTGCCTAGCGGCACAACGACAGTTGAAAAAAGAGCTGTTAAAGAAGCTGCGGCAATTGCAGGTGCTAAATTTGTTAGAACAATTGAAGAGCCTTTAGCAGCAGCTTTAGGTGCTGGAATTGATACAACAGAACCTACAGGTAATATGGTTGTTGATATAGGTGGAGGCACTACAGATGTTGCAATAATAAGTTTAGGTGGTATAGTGCTAAGTGAGTCTCTAAGGGTAGGCGGAGATAAATTTGATGAAGCTATTATTAGGTATGTTAAGAAAGAATTTAACCTAGCAATTGGAGAAAGAACCGCTGAAGAAATTAAGATTAAAGTTGGCACAGTGTATCCTGGCGGTAGAGATGAGTCTATGGAGGCTCGTGGAAGGCATCTTGTTACTGGATTACCATATACAATTACAATAACGTCACAGCATGTTTATGAGGCCCTTAAGGATACTGTTGATACTATTTTGGCATTAGTGCGTAGAATTTTAGATATATGCCCACCAGAGTTAGCATCAGATATTATAGATAGAGGTATTCTATTAACTGGTGGTGGTGCATTATTGCATGGATTAGATAAATTAATGGCTGAACACACAATGGTTCCAACTCATGTAGCCGAGAATTGTATATCTTGTGTAGCTATAGGAACTGGTAAAGCCTTAGAGTCGTTGGATATTCTTGGAGATAGTATAGATTAGTATAAACTGAAATTTCCACTATAGAGTAGACAGCGGAAATAATATAAGATTTAGCGCCAATCATAAACTTATGATTGGCGCATTTGCTTTCTGTAATTAATATGTAAGAAACACCAACTGTCGAGTTATGCATCTGATTCAATTTAGGATAAAATGCTATTTAGATATGGCATAAGCAGGCCAAGAAGAGCGCCCAGGAAAAGTCCAAACCAAGTAATTGCCTTTAACTGGTTATTCATCACTCCCAAAATGATTTCTTCAACTTGTAATAAGTTCAATTTATCAATTTGTACTTCCACCATAGTCTTCACATCGAGTGTGCTAAGGATTTTCTCTCCATAGAAATCAATCAAAACAGTGAGCAAGTTTCCAATAAATGAGACTATCTGCTCAATATTCTCATCAAGCAAAGTAAAAAATCCAGATATTTTATATCCCATAATCATTTCAAAAATAGGTTCTACTGATGAGTTGAAACTTTCTTGAGAAGTAGTAATTTCATCAAACTTCTTTGTGAAAATTTCCGTAGAAACTCTGCATAAATCCTCATTTGATGATGAAAAAAGGTCATTTAGACTCTTATGTTTATTATTTCTGTATAAGTTTAACACCATATCAGAGATAAGTTCTTGTAGTGTGATCTTAACTAGCTTTTCTTCACTTTCTAGAAGAAGCCCAATTGAATAAAGCTTAACTGAGTAAAATCTCTGAAGTAGGTAAGGCAGCTGTTCTTTTAGGTCTTCTATTGTATTAGGGTCTGAAAGTTTTTTCTTCAATCCTGATATAGTCATATCGGTAAGGGTTTCAATTGAAACAAAATTTCTTACAATTCCACCAAAAAAACTTTCTGATAAGACTTCTTTTAAAGATTTTGAAATAAAATCCCTAACTAAATTGTTATCTAATACATTACTAGATTTACTTAACAGATGTGGAGAGTATGTTAGCAACAGCTCCTCAATATTTAATTTAACTTTATCAGTTAAAAAATTATCAATTGATAAATCATTACTTATAAAATTATTATGCATTCTACACATGCCATTATCTACTTTTTTACTTATGTAATTTGAAAGTTGGTCTTCAGAATAGATCCCAAAAGGCTTTAAAATCGACTCTATCTGAATTGAACTAGCGTTTTTCACAATTAAACCACAAAAATTACTAAAAGCTTTGACAAAGTTGATTCTATTATTTAAAGTAGTAACAAGAAGAAACTGCATAAGAGGCTCTTTTCTAAGGTTGTATTTATCAAATAAATCTGTTATTGATGACTGGGAGCTTGATAAAGATTGTATTTTGTTTCTTAGCAATGATGATATCTTTTGCTGGAACTCAACAGAGCCTATTGTTTCATTGATAGATTCGTGTGTTAAAAGATAGTTTTCAACTGTTTTCCCAATACTATTACCTAAAGCTTTACGTTGCTTTGGTATTACACCTGGTGTAAATGGTATCTTTATTCCAAAGACCTTTACTTCGTTTAGCGGTCTAAATAGCATTTTTATAGCTATCCAATTAGTACTATAGCCTATGATGCCACCTATGAACATACTTGCTATGTATGGAACTAGGTTATTCAAGAGGAGCACCTCCTTTAGATTAATGTATTGCTAAAATATCAGAAAAGTAGAAAATAGTCAAAGCATCATGAGCCATATCCAAATAAATAGACTAATTAACATATATTACCTGCGAATTTCAATTTTTTACACACTTTTTTCAAAAAAAATTAAAAAAAATTTAGAATTTAGCAGGAGAATAAAAAAATGTGTCGAAATTACATAAGCGTGAGAAAGTGAAAGGAGTGGTAGTTGTTAATAATCCGACAATGCAGTATGTTGTAATGTTTATGAAAAATATAGGAGGTGTCTTACACTAATGGAACAAGGATTGGTTTTTAATTTTATTTCTTTGTTAATCGTATCAGCAGCTATTATAGTTATGATTCAAAGAGCAAGAGGCGGTTTAGACATTCAGCTTCGTTCAATTGCTGGTATTGACGCTCTAGAAGAAGCCGTAGGACGTGCAACAGAGATGGGACGTATTGTTCACTTTAGCCCTGGTATTGCGGGACTAGACGGAACAACAGCAGCTCAGACATTTGCAGGTCTTGAGACTTTAGGTTATGTTGCTAAGTTAGTTGCTCGTTATGGAGCAAGAATGATTGTAACAATTCGTCAGCCAACCGTTTTACCACTAGCTGAGGAAGTTGTACGACAAGCATACATGGCAGAGGGCGCTATCGAAGCTTATGATGAGGACAGTGTTGTTTATCTATCGAGTGAGCAGTTTGCTTATGTAGCTGGTGCAATGGGTATTATTAACCGTGAAAAAGCTGCAGCAAACATTTTACTAGGTGGTTTCTGGGCAGAGTCACTAATGTTAGTAGAAGCTGCGTTCCACGTAGGAGCTATTTCAATAGCTGGAACAGCGATGATTTCACAGGTACCATTCTTCGTAGCTGCATCTGACTACACACTAATTGGTGAGGAGCTATATGCTGCAGGTGCTATATGTTCTGGTAACCCAATTAGATTAGGTTCAATTGCAGGCCAAGATTATGGAAAATTGTACGCGATGCTTATACTCATAGTAGGTGCTCTAGCAACTACAGCTGGCTCATCTGTAATTCGCGACCTAATAGCGAAATAAGGAGGCTGGAAATAAATGAATAGACAAGACTTTTTAGTAATATTAACCGCAATCGTTGGTTTAATTATAATTGCTGCTCAATTCTTTACAGTAGAATTCATTAAAACAACAGGTGCAGAATTACAAAGTTGGGGAGTAATTATCGCAGCTTTAGCACTTGGTTTAGCCGCAGTTAACTTAAGCCGTATTCACATAAGAAGAATCACATTAAGAAGAGCTAACTGGCAGTATTCAGTAGCGTTAGTAGGAATATTATTCATTCAAGCAATTATTGGCTTTATAGATACAAGTGGAGGCGAAGTATACAACTTTGGTTTCGAAAATATCTTAACTCCTTCTGGTGCGATGATGTTTGCTTTATTAGCATTCTGGATTGCTTCTGCTGCATACCGTGCGTTTACAGCTAGATCTGTAGACTCTGCTATCTTATTAATATCAGCAACTGTAGTTATGTTAGGTAATGCTCCAATTGGTCAGGCTATCTATGAAGGTATGCCAGATATTAAAGATTGGATCATGGATGTACCAAATATGGCTGCGCAACGTGGTATTATGATCGGTGCTGGTATTGGTGCTATCGCTCTAGGTATCCGTATATTAATGGGTATTGAGAGAGGTCACCTTGGCGGCGGAGACGAGTAGAAAGGAGGCTGAATGATGAGTAAAATTAGAAATATTGATAGACGAATTATATACGCTATACTATTAGTTTCACTTGCTTTTCCAATTTTCGCTCCTCCTGGACTACCATTTGCTGTAGGTAATCCAGCTAGAAATGCTTATGCTGCAATAGACGCTTTAGAGCCTGGATCTTTAGTAGTTTTATCTTTTGACTACGCTCCAACTAGTGCGGATGAAATTAATCCACAGGCTATGGCAGTTATGAGACATTTATTTGAGCAAAAAAGAGGCGTTAGAGTAGTTACACTAGGATTCTGGCCATCAGGTCCAATCTTTGCTGAAATTAACTTTAGAGCTTTAGAAGCAGAAGGTGTAACTGATGGTTTAGTATACGGTGAGGACTATGCAAACTTTGGTTATATCGCTGGTGCTGAGAATGCAATGGCAGCTTTAGCAACAGATCCAACAGATGCGTTTAGAAGAGATAGAGAAGGTAACAGAACAGCTGATCTACCAATAATGCAAGGTGTTGCAACTGGTAGTGATATTGATCTATTAGTTCACTTTGGTTCGGGTACTCCAGGTGTTCCTGAGTACATCCGCCAATTAGTTGACCCATATGGTGTTCCAATGGTAGCTGGACTAGCAGCTGTATCAGTAGCTGGTTCGATTCCTTACTACCAAGCTGGACAGGTAATTGGTTACTTTAACGGCTTACGTGGAGCTGCTGAATATGAGCAGTTATACGGAGTTGCTGGACCAGGTACATCAGCGATGGACTCATTCTCATTTGGACATTTAACAATTATTGCTTTCGTTTTAATCGGGAACATAACTTATTTCTTAGATCCCGACAGGAAGAAAAGGAAATAAGGGGGTTAAATAAATGGAAACTATCGGAACCTGGTTAGCGGCATTTTGTACATTAGGACTAATGTCTTTTGCAATTGGAGAGAATCCATGGTATAGATTGATGGAGCATATATATGTAGGAATCGCTGCAGCTCATTCACTAGTTATGGGTTGGGAGAACTTGCAGAATAATGCTATCTATCCAATTATTGAAGACGGAGAATTTATTAAAGTTATACCTGTTGTTTTAGGTATTTTATTATATGCTAGATTTATCAAGGGTCAGATGTGGTTAGCACGTTTCCCAATGGCAGTACTAGTAGGTATTGGTGTTGGTTTAACAGTACGTGGTACAATTACATCAGATATCGTAAACCAGATAAATGCTACATTAGTACCAATTAACAGTATTGATAACTTCTTGATTTTCTTTGGAGTATTAACAGTATTAATGTTCTTCTACTTCACAAGAAAAGACACAAACCCAGTATTCAATTACTCAGGAATATTCGGACGTTATGTAATGATGATTGCGTTTGGCGCGTTATTCGGTAATGCAGCTATGGGACGTATGAGTCTTATGATCGGTCGTATTAGATTCTTATTAATTGATTGGTTAGGAGTAGCTTCGTAAGAAGTACTTATTGATATTAAAACCACCTCATTAGAGGTGGTTTTTTTGTGTTGGAATAGTTTAGAATAATAATTAGTATCAGTAAATTTTTTGTGTATAAAAACTGTAAAAAAAATATAAAAAGCTTATAGAGACGGCATAATTTTACTTTTTAGCGTTTATAAAATTTCTCTAAAAAAAACTAATATGTTATAATTACAATGGTAAACTAAGCGCATCATAGTAATAAGCAAAAGAGGGTTGGTCATGATAAATGATAAATTAGTTGAAATGCTAGATAATGAGAAATTAATATCTCAGCAAGCTATTATTGAACAAATGGTTTTATTAAAGCTTGGAGTTAAGAGTATAGGATTATTAACGTTCCCGCAATTCTTGTATAAAGGAGAAGATGTTGCCAAGCAAATTGCAACAATTTATGAAGACAAAGCTAAGCAATATGAGGATAAATTTGCTCTGAAGAAGCTAGCTTTTAGCAAAAAGAGAATGGCACAAAAGTCAGTTGAGCATAAAAAGGAAATTTTAAGAAAGATATATAATGATATAGTACATGAGAATGAGTCATATAAAAGATTTTTAGAATATGCAAAAGAGTTAAAAGTAATGGGAGTAGAGTTTGAAATAAGACCAAGCTTAAGAGAATTAGTTTTGTTTGCAGATGTTGGGGTTCAAGATAGAGTAAAGGAAATTTTGCAATTTAGACTGTTAAATAGAGAAGATAGCAAAGAGCACTTTACGGAAAAAACGCCTATTCAGGTTATCCTATATCCTGAAGAACTTAAACCAGAATATGTGCAAGCAGTAGGAGATCTTTATGGATATCCAAAGTGCTGTATCGAAGCGTATCAAAAAGACAGATCTAAAGGAGATAACCCAGAAGTTAGGGGAGCTATACAGTATTTTGAGTATAGTAAAGATAAAAAACCAGAAGACTGGGCATATTTTGTAAGTGAATTTGTGCCTTGTAAGCCAGATTGCAAAGCTGCGCAGCATGTAGGTAAAAAGGCTTATGAGAAGCTTCTTCAATATAATAGTAGCTTAGGTAACACTTATAAAAAGATAATAAATTTAAATGCAAAAGCTTATGAAAAGGAAGCAAGCGGATTGAAAGATAAAATAGTTAAGATGCAAAAAGAAAATAAAAGCAAGAAGAAAAAATCCTAAAGAAAGGATTTTTCTTTTTTTACAACTAAGTATTAATACGTGATATAATATTAGTGATAGTTTGATTATAGAAATATTCGGAGGTGTTAAACATAAAAGAAATTATTGAAAAAGTTATTTTTGATACAGTAAATGATAATGTGTATAAAACTAAATACCGAAAGCCTTTAGTAGGATATGCAAGTTCTAAAGATCCACTTTTTTATAGACTTAAGGAAGTGGCACATAAAGATCATTTATTGCCAAGTGATTTGCTAAGTAGTGCAAAAACTGTAGTTGCTTACTTCATACCTTTCAACGAAGAAGTAGTAGCTGAGAATAGAGCACATGAATATGTAGCCCCTAGCTGGGCTCTTGCATACGTTGAGACAAATAGGCTTATTGGAGATATTAATAGAAGACTTCAAGAAGAGCTAATTAAACAGGGAGTCAAAACCAGCATATTGCCTGCTACTCATAACTTTGATGCAGAAACAATTATGTCAAAGTGGTCACATAGACATGTTGCTTATATAGCGGGTTTGGGGACATTTGGCATCAATAATTTACTTATATCTAAAAAAGGCTGTGCAGGAAGGTATGGCTCATTTGTTATCGATGTAGAACTAAAAGCAAATGAGATTGTTGAAGAAGAAACGTGCTTATATAAAAAGGACCAATCTTGCATGTATTGTTTTGATAACTGCCCAGTAGAAGCTCTTAATTTTGAGAGATTTAAGAGGGAGAAATGTTATGATTATCTCCTTAAGGTATTAGACCATTTCAGTGATATAGACGCTCTATGTGATGTATGTGGAAAATGTAACTGTGGACCGTGCGCAATAATTTAATGGAGGAACTAATAATATGACACTTAAAATATCTGATGAAAGATTCAATGAGTTAAGAAATTATAGTGATAGTTTGCGAGATTTATTTGTTGAAGAGGTTACTACTGTCTGTGAAATTCCAGCTCCTAGTTATAGTGAGCTTGATAGAGCTAAATATGTAGAAAAGAGAATGAGTGAGTACGGTTTTGAAACTAATATTGATGATCAGTATAATGTTATAGCTTTTAAAAAAGGAAATTCCAAAAGCAAACCAAGATTAATGTTGGCTGCTCATACTGACACAGTTTTTCCTTTAGGAACAGATGTTGCGGTTACTAGAAAAGGAAATCAGTTATTTGCTCCTGGCATTAGAGATAACTCTGCTGGAGTAGCAGGTATAATTTTACTAGCGAAAGCATTATCTGAATTAGATGTTGAGCATAATGATATTTTCTTAGTAGGCACTTCATGTGAAGAAGGTTTGGGAGACTTAAATGGGATGAAAGTTGCTTTTAAATCTCTCAAAGATAAAGTTGATTATGTTATAGCTGTTGATGGGAATCTAGGAGGAATTATTCACGGTGGCATTGGAAGTAGAAGGCTTAAAGTAAAAGTTAGCACAGAAGGAGGCCATTCGTGGGGGGCTTTTGGGGTTGCTTCTGCCATACATTCTTTAGGTAAAATGATAGCTAAGATTTCAGAAATAGAAGTTCCTATGGACCCTAAGACATCATATAATGTTGGAGTAATTGAAGGTGGTACATCAATTAATACAATTGCAGCAAAAGCATCTATGTTGATAGATATGCGCTCTATTGCTAAAGAACCTTTAATAGAGGTTGAAGATAAAGTAAGGGCTATAATAGAAAAGATTGGATTAGAAGATCAAGTTAACACTAACATTGAGGTAGTTGGTGATAGGCCAGTAGGATATTTAGAGAGAAATCATGAATTAGTAAAAGCAGCTATTTCTGTTTTAGAGTCACTTAACTTGCCTACCGATGGCTCTTCAAGTTCTACAGATGCTAATATTCCGTTAAGCTATGGGGTGCCAGCAATTTGTTTAGGAATTACTTCGGGGAAGTATGCTCATAGAGAAGATGAAATATTAGATATTGACCCTGCTACAACGGGTATATTACAATTGCTATTGATGTTAGAACAATTATAAGGAGAAAATAATGTCTGCTAAAAATAGAGTAAAAGAGTTGTACTTAAATGAGGGTCTAAATTGCTCAGAAGCGATTTGGATAGCTCTTAATGAAGCTGATTTAGATGAAGAGAGACTTAACTTTGGAATGAAGCTAGCTGGAGTATTTGGTGGTGGTATTGGATGTGGCTCAACTTGTGGAATTGTTGGAGGAGCAGTTTTGACAATTGGGAGATGGTTAGGTAGAGAACTTGGTGAACCAAGAAACCCAGACTTACCAGACTATGCAAGTGAGTTTTGCAACTGGTTTAATGAAAACTATAATAGCCAAGACTGCTGTGATTTAAAACATCCTACTGAGCATAAAGAAAAATGTGCAGCAATGTTAGTAGAGACAGTTGAATTTATTGAGAAATTATTGGATGAAGGACTTGAGGGTGAAGAGTGCTCTCTCTGAGGTTAAATAATACTCACGGTGTGAGTAAACAAACATCTGCAAGTGTGCAGATGTTTTTTCTTTATTTACTTTAATATTTACTATAAATGCAGTAAAATATACACATATGACTTAATATAAACGAAAGGTAGGTATCACATGAAGAAATTACTAACCGGAAATGAAGCAATTGCTTTGGGTGCTTGGGAATATGGAGTTAAGTTTGCTACTGCGTATCCAGGTACGCCAAGTACAGAAACTCTTGAGAACGTAGCACAGTATAAAGAAATCACTTCTCAGTGGTCTGTAAATGAAAAAGTTGCATTTGAAGTAGCTGCAGGAGCTGCAATGGCAGGAGCGAGAACTCTTGTTGCTATGAAGCATGTTGGTGTTAATGTCGCGGCAGATCCACTATTTACTATGAGCTATATTGGAGCTAATGGTGGTTTAGTACTTATGTCTGCTGATGACCCTGGTATGCATAGTTCCCAAAATGAACAAGATAATAGAAGATATGCAAAGTTTGCTAAAATTCCATTACTGGAACCAGCAGATAGTCAAGAAGCAAAAGATATGGTCGGAGTTGCTCTTGACATAAGTGAAGAATATGATACACCAGTTATGCTTAGAACAACTACAAGGATTTCTCACTCTAAATCTTTAGTTGAGTATGGAGAAAGACAGGAGCATGAATTAAAGGAGTATAAGAAAGATCCTGTAAAAAATGTAATGATGCCTGCTTTTGCTAAACCTAAGCACGTTTTGGTTGAGAAAAGAATTGAGAGCTTGAAAGAATACTCTGAAAAGACTCCTCTTAATTTTGAAGAGTTAAATGATACAAGCTATGGAATTATTACAAGTGGCATATCTTATCAGTATGTAAAAGAATCTTTGCCAAATGCGTCTATATTGAAGCTTGGCTTTTCATATCCAATGCCAGAGAAAATGATAAAAGAGTTTGCTAGCAAGGTTGATAAGTTGTACATAGTTGAAGAGTTAGACCCGTTTATTGAAGAAACAGTGAAATCATGGGGTATTGACTGTGTTGGGAAAGAGATATTTACACTGATTGGTGAATATGACCCTGCTATGATCAAAAAGGCTATAACAGGAGAAGAAGTTGATCAAAAAGAATCATATGAAGCAGCAATTAGACCGCCAGTTTTATGTCCAGGGTGTCCTCACAGAGGAGTTTTCTATGTGCTAAAGAAAATCAGAGCTAATGTTGCAGGAGATATAGGTTGCTATACATTAGGAGCTTTACCTCCTTTAGAGTCAATGCATACTACTTTATGTATGGGAGCATCAATTGGAACTGCTCTAGGAATGGAAAAAGCTAATCCAGAGTTAGCTAAAGAAACAGTTGCTGTTATAGGCGATTCAACATTTATGCATTCTGGTTTAACAGGAATAGCTGATATGTTATATAATAAGGGTACTGGTACAGTTATGATTTTAGATAACAGTATTACAGCTATGACTGGACATCAACATAATCCTACTACAGGGTATACACTAGGTATGGAGCCAACACATGTTGTTGATATAGAGGCAGTTGTAAAAGCTCTTGGAGTAAAGAGAGTTTACACTATAGATCCTTTTGAACTAAAAGACTTAGAAAAATTACTTAAAGAAGAAATGGCTACACGAGAGCCTTCAGTGATCATTGCAAAGAGACCATGTGCGCTAATTATTAAGCCAGATCCTGTTAGAACATATGTTGATCACGATGTATGTATTGGATGTAAAGCGTGTATGCGTGTAGGTTGTCCAGCGATTACCTTTGAAAACAATAAATCCAACATCAATGATGCATTATGCGTATCATGTGGCGTGTGTCAAAGAGTTTGCCCTGTTGGAGCAATCAAGAGGGAGGAGTAATAATGAAAAGTCAAAACATTATTTTAGCTGGCGTAGGTGGTCAAGGAACTATTTTAGCAAGCAAAGTACTTGCAGATGTTGCTATGATTGAAGGATATGATGTTAAAATCAGTGAGATTCATGGTATGGCACAAAGAGGCGGCAGTGTTATTACTCATGTTAAGTTTGCTGCAAAAGTTAATTCTCCATTGATAGAGAATGGGCAAGCAGATTATATTATCGCTTTTGAATTACTAGAAGCTTTAAGAAGACTTCATTTCTTGAAAGATGGCGGAGAAATTATTGTAAATGAGCAAAGAATTGACCCAATGACAGTAATAACAGGCAGATCAGAATACCCTGAAGGTATTGTTAAAGAGCTAAATAAAAAAGCAAAGGTAAGAACAATGAAAGCTTTAGACATGGCAAAAGAGCTTGGCAATGTAAGAGTTGTTAATATCATAATGCTAGGGTATCTAGCTAGCAAAATGGATATTAAAATTGAGCATTGGCATCAAGCTATGAAAAACCAGATAAAAGAGCGGTTTATTGATTTGAACTTGAAAGCTTTTGATTTAGGGTATAATATACAATAGTAAATTAACATAAGGAATTGAGGAATGTAAATGAGTGTTGAGAGAATTGCAGTAGTTACAGATAGTTGTGCTGATATCCCTAAAGATTTTGCAGAAAAATTGGGAGTGACCGTGATACCTTTAAATGTAATATTTGAACAAGAAGTGTTAAAAGATGGTGTTGATATTACTTCAAGTGAGTTTTATGATAGATTGGCACAAGCTGAAAAATTACCTACATCGTCACAACCTACACCAGCAGAGTTTGAAGAAGTATATAAGGGCTTATTAACTGAGTATGATAGAATTGTATCAGTTCATTTGTCAGAAAAGCTAAGTGGCACCATTCAATCAGCGAGAATAGCAGCTAAAAGTTTTGGAGATAAAATTCTTGCATTTGATAGTGAATCTATTAGTGTTGGTGTGGCATTGCAAGTAGAAGCTGCAGTTGAAGCAATTAAAGAAGGTAAAGCTTTTGAAGAAATAAAGAATTATCTTGAAAAAGTTAGAGCTTCTACTCATATTCTGTTTACATTGGATACCCTGAAATATTTAGAAAAAGGCGGCCGTATCGGGAAAGCTGAATCGCTACTGGGATCAGTACTAAATATTAAACCTATCATTATTGTAAAAGAAGGCTTTTACCATGCATTTGGCAAAACAAGAAGCCAGAATAAATCTATCAAGAAAATAGCAAACTATTTAATTGAAATTAGCCAAGATAAGGAAGTAAAGCGGCTAGCTTTAGGTCATGGTATGGCAGCAGAAGCAGTTGAAAGACTCAAGAACGAACTTGAAAAAGCATTTAAAATTAAAGCATCTATGGTTTCAGAAGTAGGACCAGTTATTGGAGTTCATACAGGACCTGGCACTATTGGTGCTGCAATATCATTTGAATAAAAAAATAGACCCTAGACATCATGTCTAGGGTCTATTTATTTACATTCTTTCTGGAGTTGGAATATTTAACAAATCAAGTCCAATTTTCAATACTCTATTAGCTGCATTACATAGTAATAATCTTGCATTTTGAGTAGATTTTTCATCAACTAATATCTGATTGTTATGATAGAATCTGTTAAAGGCTCGAGCTACTTTCATAATTTGCCTACTTACTAAAGATGGTTCAAATTGAATTGACGCTTCTTTTATTGCATTAGGTAGATCATATATGGCTTTTAGTAGTTCAATACTCTCAGTATCAGCAATTAGACTATATTCTACATTAAGGCTGATACTTTCTTGAGCTCTTTCTAAAACTCTGCAAGAGCGTGCATATGTATATTGAACATATGGTCCAGTTTCTCCTTCAAAGCTTAATAGCTCATTCCAATCAAAGACGATGTCATTGATTCTATTGTTGTATAAATCATTAAAGATTAACGCTCCCACAGCAACTTCTTGAGCTACTCTCTCTTTATTAGGTAGATTGGGGTTCCTCTGTTCAATAATTCCCTGGGTTTTTTCAATAGCTTCATTAAGGACCTCTTTAAGAAGAATAACATTACCTTTTCTTGTCTGCATTCTTCCCTCTGCCAATCGAACTCTTCCAAATGGTACATGATGAAGATTATCAGCCCAATCATATCCCATTAGTTTAATAACTTTTATCCACTGGGTGAAATGAAGGCTTTGTGAATAGTCTGTAACGTATAGGGCTTTTACAAAGTTATATTCATTTTTGCGATAGAAAGCTGCTGCAATGTCTCTTGAAGTATAAATAGTTGTACCATCAGCTTTTCTAATAAGACAAGGGGGCATATCTTCTCCAAGGTGTACAATTTGAGCTCCATCACTCTCTAGTAGAAGATTTTTTTCTTCTAATTCTGATATCACAGGGTCTACTTTATCTATATAAAAACTTTCTCCTGTGTTGTAATCAAAATTTATCCCAAGTATATTATATAATTTATTAAACTCTTTCATACTTACTTCACTAATTGATTTCCAAATCTGTAGTGCTTCAGTGTCACCGTTTTCTAGCTTTTTAAACCATGCCCTAGCTTGGTTCTCAAGCTCTGGGTCCTTATCTGCTTCATCATGAAATTTAACATATAATTTTACTAACTCGTTTATAGGATCAGCATCTATTATGTTGTCATCTCCCCACATTTTATAAGCTAAAATCTGCTTGCCAAACTGTGTTCCCCAATCACCAAGGTGATTGATACCAACACATGTATAACCTAAATGGGTATAGATGTTATAAAGAGATTGACCAATGACTGTTGATCGTAGGTGTCCTATATGAAAAGGCTTAGCAATATTAGGTGAAGAATAATCAATTACAACACTTTGGTCTTTTTTGCTTTCGCCGCCAAAAGAGCCTTTAGCACTTTCTATATCATGTAAAAGCAATTTTGCAAATTCTGCATAATTAAGATAAAAGTTTAGGTATGGTCCTTGAGCTTCTATTCTATTGAAGATAGAGTGACTTAACCCTGAATTTGATAAATCTATTGCGATAGAGTTTGGTGCTTTTTTGAAAGTTCTAGCTAATTTAAAGCAAGGAAGAGCATAATCTCCCATTTCTGCTCTAGGTGGAACTTCAATCATTTCGTATATTTCGTCATAAGACAAATTTGCTGTTTCAGCTAGTAATTCGCTTATTATTCTTTTTATGTCTAGCATGCCTTTGCCTCCTTATATATCTTACTTGGGAAAAGTACCACAAAAGGATTGAAAAAGCAAGGATTTTAAAATAAAATGAAATATCAATTAATTTATTCAAATATGATATAATTAAACTATTATATAAGGAGGGTAGTGCTTTGGAAACAAAAAATAAAAACAGAAATAATATTATACCATTTGGACGAAACTCTCAATTTTATTTTAATCGTGCAATGCAAGAGTATGAAAAAGGAAACTTATTAAGAGTTAAAGAGCTAATCGAACTAGCTATTGAATATAATAAAGATGATATTTGGAACTATTATAACCTTGCACTTACTCTTGAAGAACTTGAGGATTATAGAAGTGCTATAAGAGTTTGGCAAGACCATATTATAGGTAATGAGGAGTTAATGTCAGAAGCTTACTTCCATTTAGCTCTTTGTTATTCAGAAATAGATGAGTTGACTGAGTTTAGAAAGTATTTAGACCTATATTTAGAAGTTGAAGATGACCAGGACATGAAAGAAATTGCTTTGCAATTAATGGAATCTTTAGAGCAAGAAGATATGACAGAGATTTTAAGTAAAACTGAGTCAAGACAAGATATTATGAAGAGCCTTGAATCAAAAATTTCTATTTTCTTGTTTAATGAAGACTATCAGAAGGCTCTTGATGAGTGTTTTAATATGATGGATAAAGAGGGCAGGTTAGTTCCTTTATTAAATAGAGCTGCTTTAATAGCTTTATTAGCAGATATGCCTGCTATTGCCTATGATTTAATAGAAGAAGTTCTTGAAGTAGATCAAGATAATGTCGGTGCAATTTCAAACTTAGCACTTTATCATTACTATCACCAAGACGAAATTAATGTACAAAAGGTTGTTGAAAATATGGAGGGCTTTGAGTTCTATGTTTTAGGAGATCTGCTTAAGTGGACTAAAACATTAGGACAAATGGAAAAGCACAATAGAGCCTATAGTATATTACAACAAGTTTATTGGGACGGAGAATTGAGTATAGAGTTATGTTATCAACTAGGGGTAGCAGCTATCAAGCTTGGTAAATACAATAAAGCTAAATCTTATTGGCAGCAAGCTTCTCTTTTGGCAGGGGTATATTCTCCAGCTGAACTATATTATCAAATAATAATACAGGTAAATGATATTGCAGTTTTAAACTCTTTTGTAAGCTATAATTATGAGTGGCCACTGATAGAAATAATTGAAAACTATAATACGTGTAAAGTTGGTCAGCTTGACCAAACCTTAATATATATTGCAATGAAATATTACATCCGCTATGGCAATACTAGGACATTTGATTTTTTTGAAAATTTAATTGAGGCGCTCAAAGAAGATTATAAGAATGATTTAATTCAAGAGGTATTGATTTCTTCACATGATAAGATAAAGTATGAATATTTAAAGAGATACAATCCAGAGTTAAAAGGAGTTAGAAAATACTCATATAAAGGATCAATTTATTATTTAAATAGTTGTCTTTTAGATAATGTGAAAGGTAACTGTTTAAGAGTGTTAAGAGGTATAAAGAAAAGTCTAGCAAAATATCAAGATAATACAATAATTAAACTAGCAGAAAAATTGTGGTGTGCATATTGTAATATGGGTTTAGAGAATGTAAGAAGAATCAATAAAGAAGAAGTTTGGTTAGCTGCAATTGAACATATCGCTATTAGTATAAGCGGGTATGATATTAATGAAGAGATGCTGGCTAATAGATATGATGTCCAAGAGAAATCGCTAGTAAGAGCGATTGAAGATATTAGAGGAGTTATTGTGAGATGAATGTATTGGAAAAAGAAAAAGCTCTAATTGAACTATTAAGGGAAAAAGAGAGTGTAGCAATAGCCTTTTCAGGTGGAGTAGATAGTACCTATCTATTAGATGTGGCAAATGGTATTCCTGGATTGAATGTAGTAGCTATAACAGCAAAATCTCCTCTTCATGCTAAAGATGAAGGAAGTTTTGCAGATAGGTTTTGCACTGAACGAGGAATTGAGCATGTGATGATAGATATGCCATTGCTTCAATATAAGGAGATAAGAGAGAACTCCCCAAAGAGATGTTATTATTGCAAGAAGGTTATCTTTAGTGCGCTAAAAAGCCGGTTAGGTGAAGAGTATGTACTTGCAGATGGCACAAATTTAGATGATTTTAATGATTACAGGCCAGGGCTTCAAGCTTGTGAGGAGCTTTCTGTTTGGCATCCTCTATCAGAGGCAAAACTTGCAAAGAGTGAAATCTATGAACTATCCAAGATAAGAAGACTAGAAACTTCAGATAAGCCACCATTTGCTTGTTTGGCATCAAGAATACCGTATGGACATTTCTTGACTAAAGACAACCTTGAGCAGGTTGAAGAAGCGGAGAAGTTCATACAGTCTCTTGGATTTAAACAATATAGAGTAAGGCATCACGGAGAAATTGCAAGAATCGAATTGTTGCCTCATGATATAGGAAAACTTTTAGATGAAAGTATTCGCCTGCAGATAGATAATAAACTAAAATCATTAGGATTTAGTTATGTTGCTCTAGATCTAAAGGGTTACAAGACAGGCAGTATGAACATCGGTGTAAAAAAGTAGAAAAATATGTTGTATTACAATGGTCCTTTAGGGACTTTTGTTTTTTACTAGTCAATTTTATGTTAAACTAAGTCTAGAAAACTTTAGTTAGGTGGGCAATTATGAAAGAATTTTTAACTAAGAATAAAGATGCTTTGAAAAAACCAATCCTGTATATTTTAGTGGGACTTTTTGTGTTTTACACAGGGTACATTTCAGGTAACATGGAAAATCCAATAACATTAGCACTTGGCCTTGGTTGTGTCACTTTTGGAGTAAGGGACATTGTTGTCTTGGCACTAAAGGAGTTTGATCTATAGACATGAAAAAGTATATCGAAGAGTTAAGGAGTAAACTGCGAGATAATGATCTAAGACTAACTAATCAAAGAAGAATCATACTTGAAGCATTATATGATAATCGTCATGATCACTTAAATGTTGAAGAGATATATAAATATGTAAACGAAAAAAATCCTGAAATTGGCCTAGCTACTGTATATAGGACTCTAGACACATTTGTTGAGTTAGGAATAGCACATAAGATGGAGTTTGGAGATAAAGGCGCTAGGTACGAGCTAAGGGATGAAGATGCTGTGCATTATCATCATCATCTATTCTGTGTAGAATGTGGAAAGATTATAGAGTTTAATGATGATGGGCTAGATAGTTTAGAGAATAGAATAATGAAAGAGCATGATTTCTTGATAAAAGATCATTCACTTAGGTTTTATGGGTTATGCTCAAATTGTAAAGACAAAGAGTAGTGGAGGAGTAATTATGAAGAAGGTAAGAACAAGGTTTGCACCAAGTCCAACTGGTTACATGCATATAGGTAATTTAAGAACAGCGTTGTATACTTATTTAATTGCTAAAAGTAATGATGGAGATTTTGTGCTCAGAATAGAAGATACCGACCAAGGAAGGTATGTAGAAGGAGCATTAGAATTTATATATGAAACATTAGCGTTAACTGGGCTTAAATATGATGAAGGCCCTGATGTAGGTGGAGATTATGGTCCTTATGTTCAAAGTCAAAGAAAAGAGATATATAAAGAACATGCACATGACTTAATAGATAAGGGTGCTGCTTACCCATGTTTTTGCACTAAAGAGAGACTCCAAGAAGCAAGAGAAGAAGCTTCAAGTAAAGAAGGTGTATGGAGATATGATAGAAAGTGTCGAGATATCCCATTTGATGAAGCTAAGGAAAGAATGGCAAATGAAACCTATGTTGTAAGGCAAAAAATGCCAATAGAAGGAAAGACTAGTTTTGATGATATAGTTTTTGGGCAAATAACTGTTCCTAACGAAGAACTAGAAGATCAAATATTATTAAAAGCTGATGGGTTACCTACTTATAATTTTGCAAATGTGGTTGATGACCATCTTATGGATATTACACATGTTGTAAGAGGTACAGAGTATTTGTCATCTGCTCCAAAGTATAACCTTTTATATGAAGCCTTTGGTTGGGAGATTCCAACTTATGTACATCTTACACCAATTATGAAAGAGCCAGGCAAGAAATTAAGCAAAAGGTCTGGGGATGCTTCATTTAATGATTTTTATGAAAAAGGATATTTAAAAGAAGCAATTATAAATTACATTGCCCTATTGGGTTGGAGCCCAGGGTCAGAGCAAGAAATTTTCACTTTAGAGGAGTTAGTGCAGGCATTTTCTATAAAAGGATTGAGTAAGTCGCCTGCAGTTTTTGATGTGGATAAACTGCGTTGGATGAATGGGGTGTATCTTAGAAACTTGAGCCTTGAAGATTTTTATGAAGTGGCAAAAGAGTACATCACAAAGGTTTTCCAAGACAAAAGCTATGACAAGGAGTACGTATCAGATTTATTACATAATAGAGTAGAAGTACTATCTGAAATACCAAGCATGTTAGATTTTATATCAGAACTGCCAGACTTTGATTTAAAACTAATAGAACATGAAAAATCAAATACTGGTATTGAGAAAGCTTTAGAAAGCTTAAAAGCAAGCAAAGATGCATTAGAAAGCGTTGTCACATGGGAAAAACAAGAGTTAATGGCTGCATTAAAAGGGGTTATAAAAGATTTGGAAGTTAAGACTCCCGCAGTCTTATGGCCTGTGAGGATAGCTGTATCAGGTAGAGAATCAACACCTGGTGGGGTATATGATGTATTGTTGCTTTTAGGAAAAGATGAAATACTTAATAGACTTAGCATAACAATTAATAGAATAGAGGAGAGTATTTAATCATGAAAAGAACTTTCAAAGTTGTAGGTATGTCGTGTATGCATTGTCAAAGAGCAGTTCAGAATGCTTTAGAAAACAACGATATGATTCACAGTGTAGATGTGGATCTAAAAAGCGGTGAAGTCCAAATTGAGTGTGATGACTCTTTAGATATGGATATGGTAGTAGAAATTATTGAAAACACAGGATATAAAGTAAAATAGTTGTTGGAGGAATACAATGCAAAACTTATTACGAAGTTTACCAAAAGTTGACGATGTTCTAAACAATGGAGACATAAAGCTTTATATTGATAAGCTTGGGAGAGAACCTGTGGTTGATATAATTAGGCAGGTTCTGGAAGGTGTTCGTAATGATGTTCTTAGCAAGAAAGTTGCTGATGATGCTCTAGGCGTTGCTCTAGCAAGGATAAAGACCTCTCTAAGGGATTTAGAGAGGTTCTCTTTGCAAAGAGTCCTAAACGGCACAGGAGTTATCCTGCACACAAATTTAGGAAGAGCAAAGCTGTCAAAGGAAGCTATTGATCGGGTTATAACAGTTGCTTCAAACTATTCAAATCTAGAGTATGATTTAGATAAAGCAGGCAGAGGCTCGCGATATAGTCATGTAGAAGACCTCCTTAAGAAAATTACAAATGCAGAAGACGCTCTAGTAGTAAATAACAATGCTGCTGCTGTACTTCTTGCACTAAATACACTAGCTAAGGGTGGAGAAGCTATTGTATCTCGAGGACAGCTTATTGAAATTGGCGGATCATTTAGAATACCTGATGTTATGGAACAAAGTGGATGTAAGTTAAAAGAGGTAGGAACAACTAATAAGACCCATATAGAAGACTATGAAACTGCGATAAATGAGCATACTACAGCTTTACTCAAAGTACATACAAGTAATTATAAAATTTTAGGATTTACTAAAGAAGTTACTACAGAAGAAATGGCTGTTTTAGGAAAGAAATATAACTTACCAGTTATAGAGGATCTGGGAAGTGGTATGATAATAAATCCAAAGAAGTTAGGCTTATCGTATGAACCAACTGTAGCTGAAGTTATTGCACAAGGAGCTGATGTAGTTACTTTTAGTGGGGATAAACTTTTAGGAGGACCCCAAGCTGGAATAATTGTAGGTAAAAAAGAGTATGTGAGCAAGATGAAAAGCAATCATTTAAATAGAGCTTTAAGGATTGATAAAATGACTCTTGCAGCACTTGAGGCAACCTTAAAACAATATTTAGATGAAGAGCGCGCTTTTCAAACTATTCCAATTATTAAGATGCTTGCAATGACAAAAGATGAGTTAAGTGACAGAGCTGATGTGATACTTGCAAAACTTATTGGGGAGTTAGAAGATAGAGCACAACTTAAGAAGGTTTCATTATCAGGCCAAGTAGGAGGTGGGGCTCTACCTTTAGATAGAACAGATTCATGTGGAATATCAATAGTCCCAAAAGAATTAAGTGTATCCGAATATGAAACTAAGTTAAGAATGGCAGATTTACCTCTTATAGGTAGGGTTGAAGATAATCAATTTTTAGTCGATTTAAGAACAATAGATGAAACGGAAGAAGAACTGCTAATAAAATCTTTAGTAGCACCACTCTTGGGTGATTAGAATGAAGCATATTATTATTGGTACAGCTGGTCATGTTGATCATGGTAAGTCAACATTAATTCGAGCGCTGACGGGTATTAACCCTGATAGGTTAAAAGAGGAGCAACAAAGAGGCCTTACCATTGATATTGGGTTTGCCTATTTTGATTTGCCAAGTGGGAGAAGAGCAGGAATTGTCGACGTTCCCGGGCATGAAAAGTTTGTTAAGAATATGCTAGCTGGTGCTGTAGGTTTTGACGTAGTAGTTTTAGTTATTGCTGCTGATGAAGGTATTATGCCACAGACAAGAGAGCATTTGAATATATTATCGTTATTAAATGTAACA
Organism: uncultured Clostridiaceae bacterium; assembly: GCA_964546025.1. Classification (GTDB taxonomy): domain Bacteria; phylum Bacillota; class UBA994; order PWPR01; family PWPR01; genus PWPR01. The sequence goes on along the minus strand of CAZJHT010000002.1, from coordinate 56,773 downwards.
AAAGGGCTTATTGCTTTAACAAAGGTTGATATGGTAGAAGAAGATTGGGTAGAGCTTGTAATGGAAGACATATCTGAGCAACTTGAAGGTACATTTTTAGAAAAAGCTCCAATTATACCAGTTGCAGCTCTTAAAGGATATGGCCTGAATGAGTTAGTAGAAAACTTAGATGTATTAACTCAAGATGTAAAAGAAAGAACTCAAGAAATACCATTTAGACTGCCAATAGACAGGTCTTTTCCTATAAAGGGGTTTGGGACTGTTGTAACAGGAACTTTAATGGAAGGATTAATTAAAGTTGGTGATATTGCACAACTACAACCACTAGGGAAAGAAACAAAGATTCGTAGCATACAAGTACATGGGGACAAAAGTGAAGTTGCCTATGCTGGACAACGGGTTGCTTTAAACTTGGCAGATGTTACTGTTGAAGAGTGTCAAAGGGGAGAAATTTTGTCACAACCAAGTTTGCTAAAACCCACAATGATGCTGGATGTCTCATTTAGATTACTAAAAGATGCAAAAAGGCCATTAAGACATTGGGATCGTGTTAGGGTACATATTGGTACTTCTGAGGTTTTAGCGAGAATTGCACTTATTGGAATGGAAGAGATTTATCCTGGGGATGAAGCACTAATACAATTAAGGCTTGAAGAGAAAATAGCTGCTTTAAGAGATGATTATTATGTTTTAAGATCATACTCTCCTGCTGAGACTATTGGTGGAGGGAAAGTGTTAGATCCAAATCCTATCAAAAAGAAAAGGTTTTCTAAAGGTGTTTTAGAACAAATGCAACTTCATGCTGAAGGTAGTGATGAAGAGATTTTAGTTAATGAGCTTCTAACTGCTAGAAAAGCAGTTATTAGAATAGATGAGCTGATTGATGAGTCGGCTCTAAGAAGCCCTCAAAAAACGCTACGAAACTTGATTCAATTAGGTGATATCATAGAGTTTGATATAAATCAAAAGTATTATATTGCGGAAGAAAGACTTGAAAAGATTAATGATAAAATATACGAATTTCTGAGTAGTTATCACAAAAAATGGCCTCTTAGAACAGGTGTTGCGTTAGCAGAGGCGAATTCAAGGTTCTTTGACGGCTTACCAGCAAAAGTGTTTCAAGAAGTAGTAAAAGAACTAGAAAACTATGGTCAAATCAAGGCAGATGGAAACCACTTAAGATTGCAAAGCCATGAAGTTGATTTTGGTGGTGAATATGATACACTACATAAGAGAATATTAGAAATTTTTAAAAGTGAAGGTTTCTCTCCTCCTGATGTAGTTGGGGTGTCTTCAATTACCAATTTTAGTTTTGAAGATTGTCAAGAAATGATAGATGCTATGACAAGAAGAGAAGAACTCATTAAGCTTGGCGAGGACTTTTATCTACTTAAAGAGCTTTATGAGAAAGCCCTAGAATACCTAAAAAGTTATCTAAAAGAAAATGAGTCAATTGACTTAGGTGAGTTTAGAAATTTATTAGACACGAGTAGAAAGTATGCATTACCTTTGCTAGAGCATTTTGATTATGTTGGTGTAACAAAAAGAAAAGCAGATAATTCAAGGCAATTGGCCAAATAGCTGCTATAGTTTGGAGGAATAGAAGTGCAGATAATAAGAGTGATATTGTTTGCAGTAGTGGGTTTGTATAGTGCATACTTGCTATTTGATTCAATTAAAAACAAAAATCGTGGAGACTTTGTAATGGCAATAATACTCTTGGTATTGTTAGTCCTGACAAGGTTTGTTAGCATAGTATATATATCAGGGCCATCTATGCAGCCTACATTCCATACAGGGGACTGTATCCTAATTTTTAGAACTGATAAAGTTGATAGAAATGATATAGCAGTGATAGAGTGGCAGGATAAGTGGTTGATAAAAAGAGTTGTAGGATTGCCTGGCGAGACTTTCGAAATGGAAGAGGGAAGAACCTATATTGATGGGGAGTTACTTACAGAAGAGTTCGATTTTTATTCAGGGAATAGAAGTCTTCCATTGATTACAATTCCCAATGATTATGTTTTTATAATTGGTGATAATAGAGAAAACTCTCATGATTCGAGAGCATTTGGACCAGTGCCGTCAACTGATATTTATGGTAGATTAATTTTTAGATTGGACTTTGTTGCAAAGGTGCCATTTCTACAAAAATTCATTGAGATGATGGCAACAATTCAAACTGGATAGGAGAAACTATGGAGACTAAATTAATAAAAGAAAAGCAGCTTGGCAGACACCCAGAGTACCCTGGTGTTGATATAGCGCCAATGGTGGGGAATGATTTGTCCTCAGACTATCGTTGTGCTATAGTTAAAGTACATCCTGGTGGAGAGATATTACCTCATATTCATGATACATTAGAGGTAGCTTATATAATTGAAGGTGAAGGTAAATTACTAAAAAATGGTGAGACAGTCACTATTAAATCAGGTGAAGTTATGTATGCACCAGCAGGCATTACTCATGGTATCAAAAATGATGGTGTATGCGACATGTTGTTATTTGCAACATTCCCAAATTGTAAAAAATAAAGGAGAGTTTCTAGTGGAAAAAATTTTATTGTATTCTATGGATGGTTGACCAGCGTGTGTTGAGATCAAAGGGTTCTTTGATGAGAATAATGTAGACTATGAAGTGAAAGACGTAAGAAGAGATCAGCAAGCTAGAAATGAATTGATTAAAGTATATAAACAAAGAAGCGTTCCTGTTACTGTTATAGGAGAAGAAGTTATAGTTGGCTTTATTGAGCCAAAGCTAAGAGAAGTTCTAGGAATATAAAGTTTAGCCTCCCAATTTTGGGAGGCTATTTTATTTCCAGCTTGTGTAAAGTTCAGCGATTACTTGTTCAATAGGAGCTTTATATATTTCTATGTCATGAATTGAGTCTATGTTTGATAGCTCATTTAAAACAGATGGAATTGAGTTTTTCTGACTATCAAATTGATATTCTGAAAACCCTTTTTCGCTTTTTATGAGTTTTGCTGTTTTAAGGTTGTGCTTATGCCCATTATTTGTGTAAATCTTTATTCTACATAAGTTGCCAGTGTGCTCTCTTAAAGAATCAAAACTCCCATCAAAAGCAATTTGTCCATTAGATAGTAAAATTATTCTTTGAGCCATTTCTTCTAAATCATCCATGTCATGGCTAGTTACAACAATTGTCACTCCGTCTTCTTGATTAATTTTTTTTAGATAATCAATCATATGTCTTTTAGCCAAAACATCAAGTCCTAATGTTGGCTCATCTAAAAAGATTACATCTGGATTATGAAGTAGCATTAGAGCTAGGTCTGCCCGCATTCTTTGCCCTAAACTAAGTTCCCTAGCAAATGTATCTAGTATAGCAGATAAATCAAGTAGTTCAATCAGTTTATCAAGCCTTTTTTTGAACTGATCTTTGTCGATGTTCCAAGCTACTCGCTTCCAATCAAAGCTTGCTGAAATTGGATGATCCCACCATAGTTCAGTTCTTTGTCCAAAAACTACACCTATTCTTTTCATCAGCTCAATTCTAGATACTTTAGGATTAAGTCCTAATACAGACACTTTCCCATAAGAAGGATGCATGATTCCTGATAAAATCTTAATAGTAGTACTTTTCCCTGCACCATTGGCTCCAGCATAAGCAACAAACTCACCTTTATTAATTTTGAGTGATACATCATTAAGAGCTTTAACTGTTTTGGTTTTTGGTTTGAGTAGATTTGTCACAATGTCTTTAATGTCAGATCCTCTTTGCCATTGTTTAAATTCTTTAGTTACATTTTCTATATTAACGGCGATGTCCACGGTCTGCATAACGTATTGATCCTTTAGTTGCATAATGTTTTAGTCCTTTCCTAAATAAGATTGTGGCGATTAATAATAATGATAAGGTTACTATTATTAATAAGTAGTTTGTAAAATTTAGTTTATTGCCTAAGAGTAGGTTTGCTGGATACCAAGCTGTCATACCTATAGGCAAAATGGTTGTAAAAATAATTTGTAATTGATAAGGTATACCTCCCAAGGGGAAGCCTTTCAAATTATCTAGTAGCCCTACAGCTGCTGTTGAAACTTCTTCTCCTGCTACTGGAGCATAAAATGCTATGCATGAGAAAATATAAGAGAAGCTGAATATAATTATTACTGAGCAAATAAGATAAAAGATTAAAAAACCAATATCAAGTATGTTTAAATTCAAATTAAGTTTAATGCTTGAAAAAGCTATTAATCCTATTCCACAAAGAAATGTGCTGCTTCCTGAAAATGGGATGAAACCGTCAGTTAGCAGTTGCATCCATATAGGATTAGGCTGAATAAGTTTGTGATCAAGTTGACCTCTTCCAATAATTCTACTTATATAGCCTACATTATTCATTGTGAAAAACATTAGATTTAAACCATCTAGTAAGCATGCAAAACCAAGCATAAATAATATATGGTCAGAGCTCATACCACCAATACTGTCAAACCTTTGAGACAGTAAAAACATTGCTAAAATTGTAGAGAGGCTTGATACTAAATCTGCCATTATATTAAGGACGCAATTTTTTGTATCCCTTAAAAACCACAATAAATCTAATTTTGCAGATATTCCATATAAAGCAAATATCCTTTTCATATTAGCCACCATAAGAAACCATCCTTTCTTGACTCTTGCTAAATAAAGTTACAGCCATTGGCCAAAGTACTATATTCCAAAATACTTGAAGACTGATTATGCTTGCAACATTACCATTTCCAGTAAGAATTAAAAGCGGAGCACTTGCTAATGAACCAAAAGGTAGCACCTCTAAAACTTTTGCCAAACTATAGGGCATAAAGTCAAAGGGAATTACTGCTCCTGATAAAAAGGTAACAAGAGCAACTCTGATTGAATAGGCCGTATAATGTGCATTTCTCAGTCTAATTACAAATGCTGCAAATATGTAGTCAAAAGCAAATCCAAGTGATATTGACAGGGATAAGCTTAGTAAAAACATAATCCCATGACTGGCTAAGTATTTACTTAGATTGAAATAGCGTATTGATATAAGTAGCACTGGGATTGAAAAAAACACAGTTTTTGGAATCCATGACCCAACAGTTTCAGCACTCAATTGAACTAATACAGGCAAAGGCTTTAAATAACGCGATATTATTGATCCTTCCCAAAAAGCAGTAGTTGCAGGTGTTACAATATTTAGCTGTTCGCTAAGAATAGATGCTAATATTGAGTAAAGAAACAGTTGCTCGATAGTGAAAATACCCAAGTCAACTCCTTGATTATGTAAAGAGTTCCATATAAGTAGAAAGACAAATAGTTGCACGAGCTTTAAAAAGTAGTTCCCGAATATGTAAAGTAAGCCTCCATCAAAAGCTTTAGTTGCAGACAGTGATATAGTCTTAATGTAAGTTAACATTTTTATTTTCCTTTCATATAAAAAAGCCATAGGTAAAAATACCCATGGCTAAAGTTTAAAACACTAGATTTAAACACAAAGATTGCGTTTTATCTAAAATATAAAGCCATGGAAATGTGACACACCCCATGACTTCTTTTAAAAAATAGATAATTATCTTAAAAGAACATCATTAGGTGCTAAAAAAGGGTACAGTCCCCCCTTGGTTAGATTTAGTATTGCTGATTTTCTTTTTAAGATAACAAATGTCATATGAATAACGAATGTTTTTAACATATCTATTTCCTCCGTAAATTTAACAACGTAATCTTATTATCTTTTTAGTATATAGTCAAGATGATATAATCAAGTAAGTGCTTAATTTAACGATTTTGTAACAAAAGGAGCTAATATGAACAAATATAATATTGGAATTGACATCGATGGAACATTAACTGAACCTGATTTCTGGGTAGAAACAATGAACAGGTATTTCAACAAAGAAATTAACTATCATGAGAACAGGGTATATGATTGGCTAGAAGCTTATGATCTTAGTTATGAGGAGTTTGAAAAATTTTACAAAACAGAAGGGCCAAGAATGCATCTTGAAGCAAAGATAAGACCTGGTGCAAAGAAAGTAATAAGTTATTTTTCTAAGCACTTTAACATTTACTACTTAACAGCAAGGCAAAGTTGGTTAGAACCAGTGACGGCTAAATGGCTAAGTAAACATGAACTACCTGGAGAACATTATGTTCTTGGAACTCATAAAAAGTTGCCATATGCAAAAAAACTTAGTTGTGATTTTTTTATAGAAGACAACATAAATGTAGCTAGAGAACTAGCTAGTGATGGAATTAAAGTGGTTTTGATTAATTGTCCATATAATATGAATAGTAATCTAAATAAAAACATCATTAGAGTCGATAATTGGATAGAGATACGTAAAGTAATAAATCAATTAGCAGGTAATCTGATTTGAGCGTAGAGACTTTAAAATATTAAATGATAGGAGCAATGTGATTGATGTAAATAAATTCATTGACGATAATAAGGAGCTTTTTATTAATATCAATGATAAAATTTGGGAATATGTAGAAACTAGATTTGAAGAGTATGAATCAGCAAAGCTTTTATTTGAGGCTTTAGGGGAAGAAGGATTTAGTGTTGATGAAAATGTAGCTGATATGGAGACTGATTTTTTAGCTGAGCATGGTCAAGGAAAGTCCATAATTGGAGTTCTTGGAGAGTATGACGCGTTATCAGGATTAAGTCAGGTTGGAGGAATAACAGAGCAAAAAGCAATCAAGCAAGGAGCTCCTGGACATGGTTGTGGATACAACTGCTTTGCAGCTGCCACTATAGCTGCTGTAATGTCAGTGAAAGAGTATTTAATAAACAAAGGCATAAAAGGAACAATAAAATATTATGGTTGCCCAGCTGAAGAAGGTGGATCTGGAAAAGCATATATGGCAAGGGCAGGCCTTTTTAATGACTTAGACTTAGCATAAACATGGCATCCGGGAGAATACAATTCTGTAATGTCTATGAGCAGTTTAGCTAATTTCCAGGTATATTACAGATTTTATGGTCGAGCTGCACATGCTGCGGGATCTCCTCATTTAGGAAGAAGTGCGCTTGACGCTGTTGAACTGATGAATGTGGGGGTTAATTTTTTAAGAGAGCATGTAATCCCCAAAGCTAGGATGCACTATGCTATAGCTAATACTGGAGGCTTAGCACCAAATGTAGTACAAGCAGAAGCTGAAGTATTATATTTAATAAGAGCACCTGAACTAGATTATGTTAGAGAGATGTATGAAAGAATTAATGATATAGCTAAAGGTGCCGCTTTAATGACAGGTACAAAATTAGAGATAGTCTTTGATAAAGCATGTTCAAATGTAATCCCAAATCATACTTTAGGAAAAGTATTACAAGGAAATCCAAAAGACTTTTCCAACAGGCTCAAATCCTATTAAAAAATTGTTACCTCTTCTTGATGAGGAGGGCAAAATAATAGCTAAAAGACTTGAAAATAAAAGTTTATGCCAAGAGTCTGTGCCATATATTAAATATGAGTCCCCAATGTCTGGTTCTACAGATGTAGGAGATGTTAGCTGGGTAACTCCAACTGCACAGTTTAATGCTGTGTGCTGTGCTTTAGGAACTCCGGGACATTCTTGGCAATATGTAGCACAAAATAATACCTCAATTGCTCATAAAGGAGTTTTGATAGCTGGAAAAACATTAGCTCTAGCAGCAATTGACTTATATGAAAACACAGAAATTATTAAAAAGCAAAAATAGAACACCTTGAGACTTTGGATGTGCCCTATCTCATCTGATGTTAAACCAGCTGTTCATAGAAACTTATAGCATGCAAGACCTTCTAATTTATATTAGGGGGTTTTTATTTGTAATCATATGGTCAAATTATTTCTTTGGTGTATTAAAAGGATAAATTTTTTGATATAATTTAACCACAATATATGTTGATTGGAGGTTTTAGAATGTCTAGTCAGACTAAAAAGCCTGAATCGTTTCCACAGTTTTTATTCATGCTTGTGAAAGGATTTATTACGGGGTTGCCAAAACTAATAGCAAGGAACATTATTAAGATTGTTATTATGGCAGTTGCTATTTTAATTCTTCATACATATCTGTTAGTTGATTTGAATGAAGGATTTTGGTTTGATCCTAATAATAGACTTTCAGGTATGATAAATGTGCGAAACGCAAACACAGGTTCAATTACTTTTTGGGCTGTTTCTATGTTTTTTGTTACACAACTTTGGCGTAGAAGTAGGATTAAAGGTATAAAACAAACACTAGGCGAAGTTATCACATTACCAGTCTGGCTTGGAAGTTGTATTAAGAACTCAGGCAAAGCACGATTTATAGCTCTTTCGGTTGGAGCTGCACTTGCAATACTTGTCTCAATTTTTATAACTAATAACTGGACTATCTTAGTTTTTGCTTTGTTGACAGCGCTGTCCTTCTCCTCTAGAATGCAAAGTCTATTATTAATGGCAGTAAATTTAGCAATTTCTGATTTTAACAAGATCTTTAGAAGGAAAGCAATTCAGAAGTCCCCATCAGTTGCTACAACCTCTCTAATTATCGCAGGTTTATCACTTGGTTTTATTGCCTCATTGTTTATACCACAAATACTTTGGGCAAGAGTGATAGCAATTGTTTTATTATTAGTATTATCAGTACTACAAATTAAAGGTATTATGTCACCTAAAGTAGCTGCAGGATTTCTAATATTTTCTGGGATGCAATTAGTTTTACTAAGATTTAATATCGCTTTTGCTGACGATGGAGGCTTATCAGAAGCAGGTGGAACATGGCGGTCTTGGATTGGAAGCCCTGGTGCCGGAACAGCTGTGAAAATGGGTGTGCCACCTGCTGGAGCGGGGACTGCTGGAGCACTAGTAGGGACCTTTACTGGAGAATTCATAAGTCAAGTTGATTTTGGTTTTGAAGGGCAGGAACCTGATGTAGGAGTTGTTCCTCCTGTAGTGCCATTTGAACCATATGGTGAATCTCCAGCAGAAGAACTTCCGCCTATTGTTCCTGATAAACCAGAAGTTGAACCAGGGGATGTAGACCTGGAGAACTTAAGTTCTGAAGAACAAGCTGAGTTAATCAAGAAAATCCAAGAAGCTCTTAAAAACCAAACGGAAGATGCAGAAAAGATGCAAGATGCAATCGAAAAAACCTTATCGGAAAAGGCTATGGAAGAACTTAAAAAAATACTTATAGGCCCTGATAACGTGCCTCCAGACAAAATGCCTCCTGGATATGCTGAGTGGGCTAAAGAGATGCTTGGAGCAGGATTTATCCAGGATTTCTTAAAGGGTGGCGCAAAAGAGACATTTAATACTTGTTTTGAACAGTTAAAGCAGCTTTACAATAGTAATCTTGATGGAACCGCTCTTGGTGATCTAATTAAACAAGATATATTTAATGATTTGAAAGGTGCAGCTAAGTATAAATCATGGGCAAACACAATGGATAACACACTAAAGTATGGTGGAGCTATTATGGATGCACTTGATTGGTATGGTAAGGGTGATAGCGCACTAGATGCAGCGATAAAGGGTTTTGGAAACGCTGAGCTGATGTCATACATAGGAACAAAGGTTCCAGCAATGGGTATAATGGAGTTTGCTAACTTTGTGGCGTTTGGTGGAACAGAAGCGGCAAATGTTATAAGTCCAGGTAAGACAATTACCGGAACAACCAATTATATCTATGATATGATTACAAAAGATCCAAAAGTGCTTGAAGAGAGAATGCGAAATGGTGACTATGGACCTAATGTTAAGAATTTTGTTGATGGAAACAGAATAATTAATGATGCAATTAAAGATCCAGAAGACTTCAAACGTGCATGGAATGAATTTGCCACAATTAATGAAGAAGGTGGAAGCGATTCTTTCACAGATATGTACAAAACCTCAGAAGATCTATGGAAAGTTCCAGAAGGAACGCATGATTACTCTCCTAGAAGGCTGTTTAGTTGGATAGGTAAGAAAACTACTGACGGTGTAATAGCAGCAGGTGAAACAGCAGGGCGTACAGGTAGCTGGTTAGGCAGAGCTACTTCTAATTGGTTCTAAGGAGGAATAGAAATGCCATTATTTACTTTTGATCCGTTTCAATTGACTCAATTGTCATTAAACTCGAGAAGTATACCAAATGAGATTTCTCCAATGAATCTAATTAACTTAGTGGCTGTTGGAGGGGCTAGCGATGAAAAACTTAAAGAATCTAAGGACGATTTAGTTAGACTAAAATTACTTGATGATTCAAATGATGAACTAAAACTAGCAAAAGAGCTAGAACCAGCTTTTTTAATCATTCATCAACCAAAGAAAGTATGGAAGTTTTATCGGGATGGGCTTCTTGATGTTGGTGAAGATTACTTTTGCTGGTTAGCTGGAGCTGCAGTTCAAATTACAATTGGACCAGAGCATGCTTATAATATAATCAAATATCCTTATACTGAAGAATTGGCTTTAGAATGGTTTGAAAGTGAGTTTATGAAGGACATAGAAGTGCCAGAAGAGGGACTCATTGATCAACAAATTATTCTAGGGGCTAACGAGATGCTTTTCTTAACAATGATGCAAACTATATATAAAAAGAGATACGAAAAAGATGGAAGATTAGAAAACATAAAAATAGGCATTACAGAGCTAATGAACTTTACTTATTGGAGTGAGATGCCAGAATCAATCGACGGAGATAGTTTAGAGTTTTACAAACTCCATGTGAAAAATGGAGAAGAGACACTACGCACACTAGCAGAGCTTAAGGTCAAAGGATTAATTAATATTGAAGGTGCTGAGATAAACTACTCTATTATTGGTCAGGAAATTTATTCTCCAAATAGGCTCATTGAACACATGTACTTTGCTGAGTATGGAGAAGAAACAAAGATTGCAACATTAAATGTTCTTAGAAGAGGCTATCTGTTAACAAGACCTTATGGACAGGAGAGTAAGATTGTAATCGACATTCTAAACAAAGACATCCCAAGGGAAAAGCTTTTTAATCTGCTTACTGATGAAGCGAAGATTGAACAGCTAGAGAAAAAAGAATACAAAGATGCAGATTCAAAGTTTTGTAGCAATTGTGGCAATGAAGTTCCTATTGATGCAAAGTTTTGTAAGCATTGCGGCAATGCATTTGCTGAGGAGAAAAAAGTCTTTTGTAAGGATTGCGGAACAGAAATAAAGGAAGATACTTTGTTTTGCCCAAATTGCGGAACTAGGAGGTAACAATGAGAAAACTGATAGGTTTATTACTGATTTTAAGCTTCATGATCTTTGTAGCATGTGATAATGGTGCTGATATAGAGGATCCGGTAAAGGAAGTAGTTGTATATACAGCTGTTGATCAAAACTATGCTGAGATGGTATTAGCAAAGTTTACAGCAGATACAGGAATTGTAGTTAGGCCAGTGTTTGATGTAGAAGCATCAAAAACAACTGGTTTGATTAATAGGCTTATTTCAGAAAAAGACAGCCCAACAGCTGATGTTTTCTGGAACAACGAAATATCACAAACATTATTGCTTGAAAAAGAGGGTGTTTTAGCATCATATTCTTCTATATCTGCAAGTGATATTCCTGATAACTATAAAGACCCAGATGGTTATTGGACAGCTTTTGGTGGGAGAGCAAGATGTTTTATTATCAATACAGAGTTAGTTAAAGAAGAAGATTATCCAACACATCTTTCTGATATGTTCTCTGATAAGTATGATCCAGCACAAATAGCTTTAGCAAGGCCTTTGTTTGGAACAACTTTGACACAAGCATCTGCTTTATATGCTCATTGGGGAGACCAAGCAGGCAGAGAATTTTTTAATGATATTGTAGACCATGGTATATCTATAGTTGAAGGAAACTCAGTGGTTAAGGACATGGTTGCAGAAGGAAGAATGCATTGGGGTTTAACTGATACAGATGATGCTATTGTTGCAATGGAGGCTGGTTATCCAGTTATAGTTTTGATACCAGACCAAGAACCAGGAGATATGGGAACATTAGTTATTCCAAACTCTGTTGGCATGATAAATGGAGCACCAAATGAAGAAGCAGCAAAAGCTTTTATTGATTGGTTATTGCTACCTGAGCAAGAAAAGTACCTAATTGATATTCACTGGACACAGGTTGCAGTTAGGGATGTAGGAGCAGATTCACTTATCCCAATTGATAATTTAATAACTATGCCTGTAACGTTTGATGATATTTTTGATGGATTACAAAAAGCAGAGAATGACTTAAGAGAGCTATTCTTAAACTAAAATGGTTTATAAGAATCTTATTGGGAGATTTAAATGGCCCATATTTCTAATCGGATTTATTGTAATAATATATCCAATGATTGCACTGCTGCTAGAGGCTTTGCCAAGTAGCAGCGGTGCTTTTACATTCTTTAGCAATAGTAGAATTAGAAATTTGTTTTTTAGAACTCTAGTCTGGTCGATGTCGGTTAGTGTCGGCACGGTTATTTTAGCTTCTTTAGCTAGTAGCTTTATATGGATTAAAGGGTTATATAAAAGCTTAACTCTAATTGTCTTATTATTACTTGCTTTTTTAGTTCCACCATTTATTCACTCAGCAGCTTGGAGTCATATCTTAATAGATGTTTTTAATCTTTCCTATAGAACTGTTGCGAGCACAACGACTACAGCATGGATTCAGCTTTGCTGCTATTTATCACTCGCTGTAGGTGCAATTACTTTGGCATTAAATAATCTAGATGAGCAAGAAATTGCAGTTGGCAAGACTCTTGGAAATGACTTTTTAGTTTACAGAAAGGTCGTTTTACCAAGTATAAAGCCAGTTCTGATGATAATATTAGGATTAGTCTTTATATTATCATTTGCTGATTATACAGTTCCTTCTTTATTTGCACAAAATGTGTATTCACTAGAGATCATGGCTGAGTTTAGCAGCTCATACAACGCAGCTAATGCTCTTTATTTAGCTATACCTCTAATCTTTGTTCAATTAGTAGCTTTTGTTATTATTTTGAGCAATGTAAAGAAAGGGATTTTCCAAAAAGAGCAAAGAATGAAGATTGGAGTTAGTTTAAGATTGCCTATGTTGTTACAAGTTATTACTTTTACAGCATTAGCAATATTAGTTATAGTTATTACTATTCCAATTATTTCATTGGCTCTTAATAAAGGTAGTTTAGAGACGATAACTCAGGCGTTAAGTGCTTCTAAAAGAGAAATGCATAGTAGTCTAAGGATTAATTTTGTAGCAGCTTTATCTATAACTATTTTTGTTTTGCCTCTTAGCATGTCACTAATGGCTGTCAAAAGGAGAAAGGGAGTAACTATTCTTTATGTATTACCACTTGTTTTGCCAGCTTCACTCATAGGAATGTCTTTGATAGAAGCTTTTTATGGTATTTTACCTAGAGAAATTTATAGCAGTATACTGCTTCCTGTAATAGCTATATGGCAAAAGAGCTTACCCTTTGTTTTACTTTTAGTTTTGGCTAGCCTTGAATTAAGTGCAACAAAGTATTTGGAAGCTGGAAATATATATAGCAGTAAGTCTGAGGTGCTACTCAAAATCTTATTACCTATGCAAGCACCGATTCTTTTAGCTAGTTTTGTGATTTCATTTATCATGGGGTTTAACGAGCTAGGAGCAACTTTGCTTGTAGTCCCTCCTGGAATGACAACATTATCTATAAAAATCTATAATTATTTACATTATGGAGCCACTGATTTTGTAAATGCTTTATGTTTAGTAATATTACTAGCAGCAACAATAGCTGCAATTATCTTAGGCTTATTATGGAAAAAGAGAAAGGCTCTATTATGATAAAACTTACCAATATAAATAAAGAATATGACAATAAGAAGATACTTGTAGATATAAACCTTGAGGTGCAAAGTGACAGCATTGTTGGAATTATGGGGGACTCTGGTAGTGGAAAAACTACACTGCTTAGAACAATATCAGGACTAACGAGACCGGATTATGGGATAATTAGTATTGATAATGTAGTTGTAGAACACAAGAAAATATATGTTGAGCCTTATTTAAGAAATGTTGGTTTTATCTTTCAAGATGCAACGCTTTGGCCACATATGACTGTAAAAAGAAACATAGAGTTTGGACTATCAAAATTGTCAAAAGATAGAAGTGAGATAAGGACTATTGAGGTAATGAAACAAACTGAAGTGATTGACTTTGCAAGTAAGTATCCACACCAAATATCTGGAGGACAAGCAAAAAGGGTCGCTTTAGCAAGGGCATTAGCTCCAAATCCAAGGTACCTCTTACTTGATGAACCACTTACAAACTTAGATGAGAAAGCAAAGTCTATGTTGTTAGATCTCTTAATTAAAGTTAGAGAAGACAATGAATGTACATATATCTATGTTAGTCACCAAAAGGAAGAGATCAAGTACTTAGGTAGTGTAATATACAAGCTTGAAGATGGTAGAGTGTTTAAAGATGCGTAAAGTTTTATTCTTGATAACACTTCTAATGATATTTCTAGTAGCATGTGAAGAACAAGACATTATGCCAGACTGGGAAAAGCCAATAGCTGAAGGCATAACAATATATGACCATGGAGACATTATGTCGATTACCAAATTTGAAGGCAATATTTATGCTTCAGGCCGTGATGGTGTATACATGGTTGACTCATTTGGTGAAAGCCATGTTCTTTTTGAAGAGTATAACATGAGCTATGTTAGATCAATTTATGGAAGTGATAGGCTTTATATTGCAACAGACATTGGATTGTACATATATGATGGTGTAGATATGCTTTTTTATAACTCCGAAAACTCTACTTTACCCGATAACAGAATCAATGTTATTTTTGAAGACAGAGTTGGTGATATATGGATTGGCACATGGGGTGGTGTTACTAACCTAAGTAAAAACATCACATACACAAGTGAAGATGGTTTATGGGTAGATAATGTAAGTGTAATTGCACAATCTTTTGAAGAAACCTTATGGTTTGGTTCTTATGCAGTTAGAAACGGAGGAGTAACGCTTTCTAAAGATGCATCTTATAACTATTTTACTTTAGAAAATGGATTAACCCATGAAAATATTACTGCTATATTATGCGATAACGACACTGTTTATGTAGGATCAGGGTTATTAAACAGAGGTGGCTTAGATATTTTAAAACTTTTTGAAAATAACTGGGTTCTATATGATACAATATTATATGAAGGAGGTTTGCTAGCAGGAGAAAAAGTTAGATCTTTATCCCTAGATGATAATATGCTGTGGATAGGCTCAGAGTATGACGGCTTAGCAATCCTAAACCTTGAAAAAAACAAATCAGTTATACTAAAATTAAGTCTTCCTCATCCAGAAATAAAAGTGATATATCCAGATGGTGATGATATATGGCTAGGTACCCTAGACGGACTCGGCAAACTATCACAAAATGAGGTAGCAAAGATTTATAGCCAACTGAAATAGAGAGGGGTAAACGTATGAATTGTAGTAACTGTGGTGCTCAACTTCAACCAGATGACAAGTTTTGTACATCATGCGGAACAAAAGTAGAAGAGCAAAAAACACAACAGAGTAATCAAGGAAGGCCTACTCCCAGAGTAGCGCCACCACCGCCGCCGCCATCAGCAAATGCTTATCGGTCTCCTAGTCCGCCAAGCCCAAACTCAAGTCCATCGCCTGCGAATACATATACAGCACCAGGTGGAGGAGGAAATCCACCACCTGTAGGAGTCTTGAAGTTCATGCTTATTCAGTTTTTGATGGTTATTCCAATAGTAAATTTAATTGCAATTTTTATAATTAGTTTTAAGGGAGGAGTAAATCCAAGCTTAAGAAACTATGGAAGAGCAATGTTGATTTTTATGGTAATTGGTATAGTTCTGATGTATGTTTCTGGGGCATTTGAGATGATTTACAATTTGTATAGAGGTGGAGGTTTCTATTACTAACTCTACCCCCCTAATTCAAGTGGTGCACTGTAGTCCTTTACTTTTGTGAAGAAAATGGTAGAATTTAAGTAGGTGATTTGTAGATTGGAGGAAACTTTATGATGTGTCCCAACTGTGGAGTATATTTAATAGAAAATGAAGAAATATGCCCATCTTGTGGACATGTTATTATTGAAGAAAGTAAGAAGCTAGATTTACATGTTGCTGAAGATGTCCCCGACGTAAAAGCAGTAAAGAATGATTACTCAGGCGTTCCGTTGTCAAAAAGAGTGATATCTACTCCTAGTATTGGTAAAGCTAGAATAGGAATAAGGCTAATGTTTTTGATCTTGTTTTTTATTCCTATAGTGAATATTATAGCCGCAATTTATGGAACTGTGTCTTCTAAAGATATTTTTATCAGACGAACATCACAAGTTTTCTTGCTATTCTTTTTTGTTATTTTAATAATTTTAGGAATATATTCTTACCAATATGGTGTAGGTTTTGTTGTTGACTATATTTTAAGCTTTATAATTAAATAAGGAGGATTATTATGGATTTCTTAAAAAACGTTGCTAAAGATGTGGGTAAAAAATCAGGGAAATTAGTAGAAGGCACTAAGTTAACTGCCAAAATTGCTTCTGAAGAGAGTAAAATGAAGAAGTTTTTTGCTGACTTAGGTGAAATGGTTTACAATGACTATCAAGCTGGTGAATCTTTTAGTAATAAGTATGATGTATTGTTCTCAGATATAAACCTTGTTAAAAAGACAATAGAAGATTTAAGACAAGAAGCAGCAGATGTAAAAGGTGTTAAGACTTGTAGTAATTGTAATGCCCAGATAAAGCAAGAAGCTAGATTCTGTACAAATTGTGGTGCTCCTCAAGACACACCAGAACCTGAGGTAGCAGTTGAAACTAAAGATTGTCCAAACTGTGGAGCTACTTTAGAAAAAGATGCTAAATTCTGTCCAGAATGTGGAACTACTATGTAGCAGTGTTGAAGTAAATAAAAACAGTATCTTCTGTTAAAACAGAGGATACTGTTTTGTTGTATAATAGAGTAGAGGTGACTTATGGTATACCAACCAAGCAATCCAATGATAATTCAAAGCGATCTTACAATTTTACTTGAAGTAGACAACCCTGCTTTTAGAAATGCAAGGGATCTTGTTAGCCAATTTTGCGAACTTATAAAAAGCCCCGAGCACATACATACATATAGCATTTCAAAGCTGTCTTTGTGGAATGCTATAGCAAATGGGATAAAAAAAGAGGATATTCTACTTGGTTTGCAGAAGTATACAAAGTTCGATATACCATCAAATATTCTTTATGAGATTAAAGATGCATATACAAGATATGGTGAAATAACGTTATTAAAAGATGATGAGAACTTTATTTTACAGTTTAAAACTGAGTCAGTGTATAAAGAAGTTTTGCATTATAAGCCAATAAAAGAGTTTATATTAAGTTACACTTTCTTAGAAATATATATAAAGAAAATGGCAAGGGGAAGAATAAAACAAATACTTATTGATTTAGGATACCCTGTAAATGATTTAGCTGGTTATAAAAAAGGCGAAGATTTAAGGATAAATTTTAGAAGCAAAACTCTTCAAAATGAGACTTTTAAGCTAAGAGGTTACCAAGAGGAAGCCATAAGTTCTTTTCACCAAGATGGGAGCCTGCAAGGCGGCAATGGAGTGATTGTGTTGCCTTGTGGAGCAGGTAAAACAGTAGTTGCAATGGGAGTAATGGAAAAGATACAAGAACATACTATTATTCTAACTACCAGCACACTAGCTGTGAAACAATGGATAAGAGAGCTAATAGATAAAACTGATATCAGCCCAGAAGATATAGGTGAATACTCAGCGAGTAAAAAACAAATAAGGCCAGTAACTGTGACTACTTATCAGATGTTAACTTATCGCTCAAATAAGACCGATGAATTTTTACATATGGAGTTATTCAATAAACATAACTGGGGATTAATTGTGTATGATGAAGTACATTTGCTCCCAGCACCAGTTTTTAGAGCAACTGTAGAGGTGCAATCTACTAGAAGGCTTGGTTTGACAGCAACCTTGATAAGAGAAGATGGTTTAGAGACTGATGTATTTTCTTTAATTGGACCTAAGAGGTATGACATACCATGGCAAACATTAGAAGAAAAAGGTTTTATCTCACCGGTAAAGTGTTTCGAAATAAGAGTTGCTATGAGTGAGTCTGATAGATTAGTGTATGCAGCTGCAAGTAAAAAAGAGAAGTTTAGACTTTCTTCTGAAAACAGCAAAAAGGACGATATAGTACAAAAGTTAATTGAAAAACATAAGGGTGAGCAAATATTAGTTATTGGACAGTATCTTGATCAGTTAAAGCGAATAGCGTGCAATTTAAATTTACCACTTATTACAGGTAATACTGCAATGGGATTGCGAGAAGAACTTTTTAATAAATTTAGAGATGGAGACCTACAAATTGTAGTAGTTTCAAAGGTAGCTAATTTTGCTATAGATTTACCAGAAGCATCAGTAGCTATACAAGTTTCAGGAACTTATGGTTCTAGACAAGAAGAGGCACAGAGATTGGGTAGAATTTTGAGACCTTTTGGTCCAACAAAGCAAGCATATTTTTATACAATTGTTAGTAGAGACAGTTCTGAACAAGATTATGCACTACATAGACAGCTGTTTTTAACAGAACAGGGTTATAGATATAATATCTATAGTCCTGGTGACCCAATATTATTTTCAAAAGTTTAATAGGGGATGAATAATTATGAGATTAAGTAGAGCTTTACAAAAAGCAGGAGTTACCTTTTGGCGAAAAATGGCAGGGTATTATGACCTGGGGCATTTGGAGTTTTCTAGTAATAGACTATATCAAGCACTACTAAAAAGCTTGAGAGACCCAGAAGTAATTGGGAAAGCTATGGAAGAGTTACCTGAGATTGATACAAAGTTATTAAAGGCTGTTGTTTTAGCACAATCTAGTGGTTCAAATTATGATATGCGTCATTGGAAAAAGTACAGTGCTTACTTAAAGCCTAGTAATAATGATCCATTTGAGAATTTGAAGGACAGGGGAATTGTTTACCTAAACGAAGAAGAGATCTATGTCCCACTTGAAATTAGCAATGCAGTAATTGAAGTTCTAAAAACTAGTGCAGCTAAATATGATTATATTGATGAAGATATTATTTTTAGTAGCGGTGGTGTTAAAGCAGTAGGAGATTTGCTTAGGTTTCTAGATATTGTAAGAAAAGAAGAGATTAGAGTGACACAGGCTAATCAGTTGTACAAGCGTGACCAAGAAGTTTTCAACATTAGGTTAGACATAGATGAAAGCCATAAGTTAAATGTTGGAACAAGACTAGATTTTCTTTTTGAAGCAACACAAGCATTAGAGCTTACATCTGTAGTTGAAGGAGACCTAATGTTAAGTGAGACTATAGATGATTGGTTTAAAAATCCTGCTAAGGATATCTGGAAAAGTATTTACTCATTTTGGACAACACAATATCCAGAGAGCGCAGAACCAAGAGTATCACAGCAAGTTATAGTCGGATTGATAACGAAATTATTAAATGAAAATGTGATAAAAAAAGACGATTTAAAGAGGTTATATGAAGACTTTGGGGGGATTGTTCCTGCTCATCCAGAAAATGATGATTGGTGGAGCAATATTATCAATGAGCTAGTATACCTTGGAATATTAAGAAGTGGTGAATATCAAGGCAGTTCTGCTTTAAAACTTAATACTGAAATAGTTAAGTTAATAAGTGATCCTGAGTTTGAATGGATGGAAGAAGATACTTTTATGCTAGAGAATGATTATCAAATTATTGTATCACCATATATAAAACCAGGTATACTTTGGAAGCTGTCTGAGATGACAGCAGATGAGGGGTCTAATGCCGCTTATAGTTATAAAATAACTAAAAGCTCTATATATCACGCATTACTACAAGGTAGGAAAATTGAAGAAATTATTGAGTTTTTCAAAAACCATAGCAAAACAGGCTTACCTAAGAATATTGAAGAATCAATTAGTTCGTGGTCACTAAGATTTGGTCAAATATTCTTTTTAGACGCTTGCCTGCTGTGTTGTAAGAAATCAAGCTTGGTAAATGAGATAATGAATGTGCCTGAGATGGAACAATATATAATGGGTAAAGTAAACGACAATGTCCTCTTAGTTAAAAGAGAAGACTATGAAAAGTTATTAGTGGAATTAGAAAACCATGGTTACATGCCTTATAAGGATTTATATATTGCTGATAATATGCCATTTAGCCCTATTGAAAAAGGAGGTAATTAACATGTATTTTGAATTTCCTGGAAAAGATAATAGCGAGCAAGTCAGAGATTGTGTTATACAATATGCTAAAGAAAACGATATCAAACACATAGTAGTTGCTTCAAATACAGGTTACACTATGGACTTATTTAAAGGTAGTGATTTAGACCTTACATGTGTAACTCATCAGATTGGCTTTAGAGAACCAGGTCAAGACGAGATGGGTGAAGAGAAAAGAGAAGAATATAAAGATGATGGAATTAAAGTCTTAACGACGACTCATCTTATGGCAGGTATTGAAAGAGGGGCGTTGAAACAGTTTGGTGGAAGTGGTATTCAAAGCATAACTGCACAAACATTAAGAATGTTTGGACAAGGTACTAAAGTATGTGCTGAAATTGCTACTATGGCATTAGATGCTGGAATGATACCTCATGGTAAAGATATTATTGCAGTAGCAGGATCTGGTCGAGGAGCTGACACAGCTTGGGTAATAAGACCAGCTCACTCTCAAGTATTTTATGAAACTCAAATGAAAGAGTTAATCTGCAAACCAAAGGTGCTACGAAAGTGAAGCAATTAGCATTTTACAAGTATCAGGGCTTAGGGAATGATTTTATACTTTTTGATGCTAATGAAGTATCAGGTATAGATTATTCTCATCTTGCCAAGGCTGTGTGTAATAGGCATTTTGGAATAGGTGCAGATGGAATGGCCATAGTATTAAAGCAAGAGCATAATTGGAAGATGGTTTTCTTTAATGCTGATGGTAGTGAAGCCCCTATGTGTGGGAACGCTAGTCGTTGTGTTGCTGCATATTTAAGAAAATATCATAATCAAGAAGAAGACTTTGTGCTGCTTACTAAAGGAGCATTGCTAAAAATGGAGTATATTGATGATGAAGAAATATCTGTCAATTTAGGTAAACCTCACTTTGCGCCAGAGAATGTACCGGTATTACATGATGGAAAAGAATTTATTGCCCAGGAAATAAAAGTTTTTGACTCTGAAATAAGCATAAGTGGAGTTTTTATGGCAACATCGCATGCAGTAGTAATAATTAATGACTTTGATGATTTTAATTTAGCTAAGTATGGTGGAGTAATTGAAAACATGAAAATCTTTCCAGAAAAGATAAATGTCAATTTTATTAAGATTGTTGATGTTGATGAAATTGTACAAAAAACCTGGGAAAGAGGAGTGGGTATGACTTTAGCTTGTGGCACAGGGGCATCTGCTTCTGCAGTAGTTGCTAATAAGTTAGGTTTAACAGATGATGTAGTGAAAGTGCAAATGGACGGTGGCAAGCTTCAAATATCAATTATAAAAGGCGAAGTCATTATGCAAGGAAAAGTTAAAGAAGTTGCCGCAGGAATATATTTTTACGAGGAGAATATTTAATGGTAGATAAATTTCAAGATTACGCACCTATGTTAATAGAGCAGTTACCAAAGGGAGTTTTTTTAACTACAGGTGATGATAATGACAAAAACACTATGACTATTGGTTGGGCTACTGTAGGAAGAATATGGAATAAGCCAATGGTTGTTGTCGCAGTAAGATATACACGCCATACTTATGAACTATTGGAGAAAACTAAAGAGTTTACGGTTAGTATCCCTATAGATGACAAAATGAAAGAAGAGCTTAAATTTTGTGGTACAAAATCAGGCAGAGATTTTGACAAGTTTAGTGAGTGCAATCTTGCTTACCAGAAAGGTAAAGAAGTGAATGTTCCTGCTTTGACAGGGTGTAAATATCATTACGAATGCAAGGTAGTATATCAACAAGCTATGGAGCCAGCAGCACTTAATGATGAACTAAAGACGCGCTTTTACAAAGGGAATAATGATTACCATGTATTATATTATGGTGAGATAGTAGCTAATTATACAATTTAAAAAATGTAAGAAGGAAAATTGTATACCTGTCTAGAATTAAACAAAATAGAAGGTAGATTGTATGGAGAATAAAATTGTCTTAGCAATGCAAATGCTTGCAAAATCAAGAGTAGATGATCGGCCAAAAGTCCTGGAAACAATATATGAGAGGTTTGGTCTAGAATGTGAGGCTGTTTATATACAGTCGCTTAATGACAGTAATCCAAAACTGAGAATATGTGCAATGAATATTATAGAAGATATAAAAAAAGAGAACTCAGTGGAATACATATATCCTTTACTAAATGATAGAAATTTTTGGGTTAGAAGAGCTGCAAATAAATGTGCAAAAAAATATAAGAAATAATAGCTGATCTAACACTGCAAAAATTCAATAAAAAATTTTCATATAAGTAAAAACCCATTTAATACGCCAAATCTTATTTGCTTTATAGGCAAGGTATTGTGAACAGGTACTTAAAGGTGTTGGTAAATAGTGCTAGCGGAAGGGGTGAGATGCTATGGATAATAAGTCGAATTGGCTTTTAGGTTTTATTGTTGCAATAATAATTATTGCTATAATGCTTTACTTTTTAGGAGATATTTTTGGGAATCAAGGAATGGCAGAAGGTAATACATCAGGTCTTTATCCTATTGTGATAGCAATAGTTGTTTCGCCATTTATCATAGCATTTTTATCAAACAGCACCCCAGAACAACCTGTAAAGGGAGTTATTAGAGCATGTCAAGTGTATGACCAAAGTAAGCGCTATGAAGCGATGAGACCATACCTGAGCAAGGGCTTCTTGAAAAGTCCAAAAGTGTTATTAATAGTTCAATGGAAACCTGATAAGGTAAAAACTATTCAAGTAGAAGTAACGGATGAAAAACATAGGATGATAGTTAGAGTTGTTTGTAAAGACCATAGCTATTATGTTTTTAGTGTTACTAGAAGATTGCCATATGTTGATCCAGCAGGGTCCACAAATTGGGTAGTTGATGATGTACAAGGAATTTAATAAAGATGAGGCTTTTATTTAACACAGCCTCATCTTTTTTTTATTATAATTCTATTTTCTAACATAATGTAAGCTAATATAAGTGCGGTAATAGCTGTTATTATGTGATTGAAAAAAACAGTGAAAGCAAGCATCAATCCTGCAATTGTAATGGGTACTCCGTGAAAATAAGTTGATTTCTCACTAATGTTATATCTAGCTAATCTAAAGGTTCCTGCAAATAGATATAAAATACAGGTAGATATAAGTAAAAAGTTTAGTGAGCTAAATTTTGCAAAAATCAATACAAGAGGAGAAATCCCAAATGAAACAATATCAGCAAGTGAGTCTAATTGCTCACCAATAGGTGTTATTGCATCTAAGTACCTAGCAGACCTACCATCTAAAAAGTCAAAAATTGCACTTAGAATCAATGAAATTACTGCTAACGTGTAATAACCATTGATAGATAATAATATAGATGCAAAGCCACATAATAAGTTTAAGTAAGTAATGATTGAGGGGACAATATTCTTAATCTTATAATCTTTGGGAATAGCCATTATGCTCCCCCCATTACTAAATAATAGTTGCTAAGTTTTTTTGCTAGAGTATAGATTACACTGACAATAACAACTAAGTAAAAAGTAAAGAATCTAGTAGCAAGTGCAATTACAGTTGCAACTTCTAGTTCAACCCCCATTGATAGGAAACCTAAAATCATCACACCTTCAAAGGTTCCAACACTCCCAGGTGTTGTTGGTAGCATACTAGCTCCATAGCTAATGAAAGTTACAATTGCAATTTGAGAGAAGCTTAGAGGCAAAGAAAAATAATACACCAAAAGAGATACTTTAATTGGATACAAAAGCCACATAATTATGTTTGAACTCACTAAATAAGTTACTATGTTGTACTTATACATTTTTTTCGTAGTTTTTATCACGTCGCTAATGAATAGTTTGAATTTATTAATTAACTTAATGATGAAATACCCTACAACAATTACAACTAGAGCTGACATAATTACTAAAACTGGTTTAATTGTTAGCTCAAACTGGTAATACCTCACGTGTGGAAGGCTTGCTAAAAAGAAAACAATAAACGTTGCAAGACTTAACGATTTTTGCATAAATATAATTGATGTTGTCTTTCTAAAAGGAATGTCTAAATCATTGTTAAACATAAAGGCTCTAACTCCTTCTCCGCCTGCCTTTACTGATGGCGTGATGGATTCTATCAAAGTAGCCATCATAGTTATTTCAATAATTTTGCTAAATGAGGCATTAAACTGATTCTTCTTTATTAAGACATACCATTGATGCCCAATTATTAGCACAGTTACTAGTTGTAAAATAACTAGTGTAGCAACTATCTTAAAAGGTAGATTAAGAGCTCTAGCAAAAGCCTCAAAATCAATACTTCTTGCAAAACTAACTAATAAAACAACAAGTACTAGTGTGATTATTGCCTTATATGCGCGCTTCATTATTAAGTATATCCTTTGCAAAGCAGCATAATGTTTTATTAAAAGTTAAGTGATTAGTCTCATCTTTTATCTTATATTTTTTTATTGGCAGATTACACGCTGGCGTGTATGTTCTAGCGTATTTTTCTTTAGGTAACCTTATAATTACTTCAGCATTTTCATTAGCAGAAGCTTTTATGTTAGCTAAAATTTTGCACTTAGGTTCTGCTTGCAAGGGAACAAAAATTTTCGTAAATGATGTTGAAACTATATCTTCACCTTTACAGTAATAATATTTTATGTTTGACAACTTTAACTTTTCAATTAGCTTATTAGCTAGTTTAACAGCTTTCTTATCCATATCTATAATAGTGACGCCCTTTGCAAGTTCAGCCATTATTATACCTGTGTAAGGAATAGCTCCACCACCAATAATCAAAATATTGTCAGTATTTTTCACATTTGCTGACTCTGCCTCCTTTTTAACAGCATCTTTATAGGTGTTTATATAGAGCTTGCTAAGAGGGTACACGCTTGCGATTAATTTTTCAAAGTAGCTTGTTAATGAATGTAGGCTCATTTAAGCCACCCCCAAGAGTGCGAATAAATTAAATACTTGATTAACTATTCCTCCAATTAGTAAGGCTACAGATGTTGTTAAGAATGCAATTTTTAATGCGAATCTGAAACTAAACTCTTTTGCAAGAACTCCAAATACTGCAACGCATGGCATATAAAACATAGCTACACTAGCTCCAACCATTAGTTGTTGTATACCAAGCCCCATGTCCATTAAAGGTAATACTGCTAGCTCCCTTCTAACAATTCCTAATATAAGAACAATACTTGCTTCTTGAGGCAACCCTAACCAATTTACAACAAGAGGGCTTATTATTTCCCCAAACCTAATAAGTGCCCCAGTTTCAAACATAAGTGCAGCAAATCCAATAGCTAGAATCATAGGGAGTTCTGCTTCTAATATGAAATGCTTAAGACGCATTCTTACTTTTCTAAGCAAGGCTTGTAGATTTGGCTGCAATAAGTTTGGCACTTCAATAATAATAGGGTTTACTTTTCCAGGTATTACTTTATCAAGTATTTTACCAGCTATGATCATAACCAAAAAAGATATAACTAATACAGCAAGTACTAATGTGAATGAGTAATCTCCCAATAATACTATTAATGCTCCAAGTTGCGAGACACACGGAACAGCTAGCGGTACTATTGTAGATATTATCTTTCTTTCTTTTTCAGAAGTTGCAGCTCGTGTTCCTAATATAGCGGGCACAGCACAACCGTAACCTAAAAATATAGGGATAATACTTCCACCTTGCAAACCAATTTTTTGCATTAATCCATCAACAAGTATACCAAGGCGTGGCATAAAACCGCTGTCTTCCAAAAATGATAGGACAATATAGAAAAAGAACACATATGGCAGTACCAATGCTATTGGCCATTCTATTCCTTTAATTAAAAACCCTAGTTCCCCTACAAGAATATTGTAAAGCAAACCAGGTTCTACAAATCTTGATACTAAACCCTCCATAAAAGGAACATAGTAACCGTTAAATAAGGGTAGCAATAAAACAGATCTGATAGCTTTTCCTCCGCCAACTATAAGTCCCATTGCAGACACCATAATACCAATTGCAATAGGGAGCCCTGGCCATGGTGAAACTGTCAAGTCATCAAGTTTTTCCCAGAAATTTTTTGTTCTGTTTTCTGATATATCTTCTTTCTTCTGTACGCTTTTTGCTATTTCCTTAGCTTTTTCCCATTTTTCAGCTTGAGTCAGCTTTGGGTATTGAGGCTTTTGATCAATAGATCTATAAGTGTTCTCTATCAATCTATTTAGGCCTCTTCCTAAGACTGCAATTCCTGGTATAACAGGTGCGCCTAACAGGTTTCTTAGTTCCTTTACATCAACTGTAATTCCTTTTCTTTCTGCTACATCTACCATGTTTAGCAGAAATACAGTCGGTATATTATACTCTAAAATTTCAAGAGCTAAGTTAAGATTTCTTTCTAAGTTTGTCGCATCTAAGACAGCAATAATACTGTCAGCTCCACTATCAAGCATTTCTCGTGCAATCTCTTCTGCTTCAGATGTTACTTCTAATGAGTACGTTCCGGGAACATCTATTAGTGCAGCTTTAGTATTATCGTGAAAAATATTGCCTACACTATAACTAACTGTTGTTCCAGGATAGTTAGCTGTTATCGCTTCAATTCCTGTGTATTTTGAAAAAACAACACTTTTTCCGACATTGGGATTTCCCATCAAAAGTATCTTATACTTAGCATCTGGATCAATTTTTTTACTTATTTCATGACAAGACATATTAGCACTCCACTACAGCTATATCATCAGCAATAGCTCTAGATATTGCAATTTTTCTATTATCAATTTCAACAATAACAGGTCCGCCAAAGGGTTGCATAACTTTAAGTGTAAAGTTTTTGCCTTCTCTTACACCTAAAACTTTAAGTAATGTGCTGTCTGGCGTAGTTAAAATCTTTCCAAGTCTATTTCTAGTAAAAGTTGTCATTGTCATAGTCATAGTCCAATCTTCCTTTTCTCTATATATTGATAATGATTATCAAGTAATAGTTTATAAGCATGTCGTGATACTGTCAAGTCAATAATGATTATTGTTATCAAAAACTTATTAATATGTAAAAGAATACTTCTATTATTGGAAAGGTTTCCCAGGATATGCTTAGCTTTGAAATAAAACTGACAAAGTTAAGAAGGATATTAAAGTTAGTTAGCGAAATAAATATGTTAGAACGCTAATAGATAGGAGATTTGTTATGTCATTAGAATTATTGAAAAGTTTATGTGAGACACCAGGAATCCCTGGTAGAGAAGAGAGAGTAAGGGAATTGGTTGTTAAAGAGATGACGCCTTTAGTTGATGAGATCAATATCGATTCAATGGGGAATGTCATTGGTTACAAAAAAGGGAAAACTGATAAGAACATCATGATTGCTGGACATATGGATGAGATCGGATTTATTGTTAGGCATATTGATGATAAAGGTTTCTTACGCCTGGAGGCTATGGGTGGATTTGACCCTAGAACTATGATAGCCCAAAGAGTAATGGTTCATGGAAGAGAAGATTTACATGGCGTATTAATGCCAGGAATTAAACCGAAGCATTTACAGACTGGAACAGAAAACAAAACACCTGAAGTGAGTGAATTCTTTGTTGATTTAGGTCTAACAAAAGAAGAAGTAGATAAAGTTGTTAGAATTGGTGACTTTGTTACTATGGATAGAGACTTTATTACACTTGGCAATTTGATTACATCAAAAGCTTTAGATGATAGAGCTGGTGTTTATATTATGCTAGAAGCATTAAAAAGAATTAAAGATAACGAGTATGGAATTTATGCTGTAGCTACTGTACAAGAGGAAAGAGGACTTAGAGGAGCTTTAGCAAGCTCATTTTTAATAGAACCTGACCTTGGCGTTGCTCTAGATGTAACTATAGCTGCTGATATACCTGGGACACCTGATTATTCTCATATTACACAGCTTGGCAAAGGTGCAGCAATTAAAATAAGTGATTCTGCATCTATCTCAAATTATAAGCTTGTAGATTTTATGAGAGAATTAGCTGAGAGTAATGATGTTAATTACCAAATGGAGATATTGCCAAGAGGTGGTACTGATGCAGGTGCTATCGAAAGAGCAAGAGCAGGTTGTCCAGTTATTACGATTTCACTACCAACAAGATATGTTCACACAGTTGTAGAAACAGCAGATAAAAGTGATCTAGAAAACAGTATTAAACTATTAACCTTGTTCTTAGAAAATGCACAAAATGGAGACTTCAAACTATAGGAGGAATACTTATGAGTAAAGCAATAATTAATGCAAAAATTTACACCATAACTCAAGGTGTGATTGATGGCGGCACTATCTTAATTAAAGATGGGAAAATCGACAATGTTGGCTCTAATCTAAATGTACCAGAGGGGTACGAAATTATTGATGCTAACAACATGATTGTTACACCTGGGATTATTGACGCTCATGCACATGTTGAGATATGGGAAGAGGGTATTGGCTGGGAAGGCATGGATGTTAATGAAACAACAAATCCTGTTACAGCTGGTATTAATGCACTAGATGCAATTAATCCTGAAGGGCTTGGAATGAAAGATGCTTTAACTGGTGGAGTAACAACCATATGGAATGCTCCTGGCAGTGCAAACGTTATTGGTGGCTATGGTATTACCATGAAAACTTATGGAAAAGTAATAGATGACATGGTAATGCTAAACCCAAGTGGGTTAAAGGCTGCTTTTGGTGAAAACCCTAAAGGAGCATATGGGCAAAGACAGAACAAAATGCCTATGACCAGAATGGGCGTAGCAGCAGTTATGCGAGAGTACTTGATTAAAGGACAAGAATATTTAGCTGAAATTGAGAAAGCTAATGGTGATGCTTCTAAAATGCCTAAAAGAGATTTAGATTTAGAAGCTATTGGCAAGGTT
This sequence comes from uncultured Clostridiaceae bacterium, assembly GCA_964546025.1. Lineage (GTDB taxonomy): Bacteria > Bacillota > UBA994 > PWPR01 > PWPR01 > PWPR01. The sequence goes on along the minus strand of CAZJHT010000002.1, from coordinate 27,772 downwards.
TTAAAAAGAGAAATTCCTCTTAAAGCACATTGCCATAGACACGATGATATTATGACAATAATAAGAATTGCAAAAGAGTTTGATATTGATATTAGTATAGAGCATGCATCGCAGGCACATTTAATAGTTGAAGAACTAGCAAAGCACAAGGTTCCGTTAATAGTTGGACCAACAGTGTCTACAAGGTCAAAAGCAGAAGTAAGTGAAAAATCATTTACAACAGCAGGTATATGTGCTGAAGCTGGTATTCCAGTAAGCATAATGACAGACCACCCAATTATTCCTGTGCATCATTTACACTTAGCAGCTGCTATGTGTGTTAAGCATGGTATGAAAGAAGAACAAGCGCTTGAGGCTATTACGATTAATCCAGCAAGAACATGCGGTGTAGCTGATAGAGTAGGTAGTATTGAAGTTGGTAAGGATGCTGACTTAGCTATTTGGACAAGACATCCTTTTGATGTGTTTACCCAAGTTAAGTATACAATCATCGATGGCGAAATAGTATATACATTACCACAAGAACGCGTAAATGAGGTGGACTTATGTTAGTAATTAAAAATGGTAAAATTATTACAATGGCAAATCAAGTCATTGAAAATGGCATAATCTTAGTTGAAGATGGGAAAATAAAAGAAATTGGACAAGACTTAGCAATACCAAGTAATGCAGAAGTTATCGATGCAACAGGAAAGTATGTTTTTCCTGGATTAATTGATGCTCATACTAATATTGGCTTAAAAGAAGGGGTATTGCGCTGGGAAGGTGCTGACCATGTTGAGCAAACAGAAGCAGTAGTTCCTCAAATGAGGCCTATAGATGGAGTTAATCCATTTGATCCAGAGCTTGGTGATGCATTAGCAACAGGTGTAACAACTTCTTTAATTGCACCAGGGGATGTTAATGTAATTGGTGGTATTGGAAGTGTTTTTAAGCTAACAGGCAAAACAGCAGATATTATGTTTAGAAGAGACGTTTGCGTAAAAGCTGCTTTAGGTGAAAAACCAAAGAATATTTTTGGCCGTAAAAAGATGCCTTCTACCAGAATGGGGACAGCTTATTTATTAAGAAAAGCTTTATCAGATGCTAAAGAATATCAAAACAAGTTAGAATTAGGAAAAGAAGATAAAGATAAAATGCCTAAGCGCGATTTAAAATTGGAGAGTTTAGTGAAAGTATTAAATCAAGAACTACCTCTTCATATACACGCTCATAGAGCTGACGATATCATGACTGCGATAAGAATATGCAAAGAGTATGATGTGAAAATGGTATTAGTTCATGCATATGAAGCTTATAAGGTTGTTGATAGACTAGCTGAAAATAATATTCCTGTTATTTTTGGACCTATTTGGAGTTGCCGCTGGCAAGTAGAGACTGCTAATTTACAGCTTGATACACCAAAAGTATTGGCAGATCACAATGTTAGTTTGGCTTTGACAACAGCTCACCCTGATAAACCTATTTTCATGTTGCCTACATGCGCTTCTTTAGCTGTTAGAGAGGGATTAAATCCTTATGCAGCACTAGAGGCTATTACGATTGGTGCAGCTAGAATTTTAGGAATTGATGATATTGTTGGTAGTTTAGAGGTTGGCAAAGACGCTGATATAGTAATTGCTGATGGTCATCCTCTACAAATCATGTCAAATGTTGAAAAGACTATAATTGAAGGTAAGGTAGTATATAGTAGATAGTTGTAGAAACATAAATAGTGTAAGTGGTTTTAGGCAGTTGGTTGAATCCAATAACCTAAAACCATTTTTTATTTGTCAAAGCACGATAAAACAGCAAGTTTTATCAATTTAATAAAGTAAAGTTTACCTTAATATGCAGGACTTTAAGCTTTTATGTCGAAAGTTTATCATACAAATTATAGTACTCAGTTAGGTGAAATAAATGAAATCAGTCAGAGTTAAGAGAGTGGACATAAACTATATAGTTGTTGAATATGAACAGATAATAGATATAGAAATAAATAAACAAGTTACTTGTTTAACTAACAATTTAAGAAAGCTAGACAGAGAAGGAGTAAATAGCATCATCCCTACTTATTGTTCTGTATTAATAGAGTATGATCCGTTAGTCTTAGAATTTGAGAATTTATTAGAATATATTAATGAAATCCTAAATAGCAATAATGAAGTAGAAAGTGAGCTAGGCCGCACATTTAATATTCCTGTTTTGTATGGATATGAGAAGGGACCTGACTTATTGGAAGTAGCTAAAATAAATAATATGAGTGTTGAAGAAGTGATAACCATTCATACCAGTGAAGTTTATAAAGTATATATGATAGGATTCAATCCAGGATATCCATACCTAGGCGGGTTGGATAAAAGAATCGCAACCCCAAGGCTTGACGAACCAAGAGTTAGGGTTCCTGCAGGATCCGTAGCTATAGGAGGAGAACAAACAGGAATATATTCTACAGACAGCCCAGGAGGTTGGCGTTTAATTGGTCACACTCCAATTCCTTTGTTTGACCCAACAAGTAATGAACCTGTTTTGCTCAAAGCTGGTGATAATGTTAAATTTATTAGTATTGATGAACACGAATACAAAAGAATAAAAGAAGAAATTGACAAGGGCAAGTATAGTATAGACATCGTCTTGGAGAACTATCATGAATAACTTTGAACTCACAAATGCAGGAATGCTGACAACAATTCAAGACTCTGGTAGAAGTCATTTGCAACACTTAGGAATACCAGCTAGTGGGCCTATGGATATTCTTGCTGCTAGATTAGCTAATATTTTAGTTGGTAATGAATCGGATGCAGCAGTTTTAGAGGCTACTTATACAGGACCTGTTATAAGATTTAACACAGAGACAACTGTTGCAATTACAGGTGCAAAGACAAAAGCAAAATTAAACGGTTTTGAGGTTGACAGTTATTTACCAATTGCTATAAAATCAGGGGACACCCTAGATTTAAGTGTAGTAGAGAGTGGTTTAAGGGTATACATAGCTTTTGCTGGAGGTATACAAACAGAAAAAGTCTTAGATAGTAGAGCCACATATTTGCCGATGAAATTTGGGGAATTTGATAGAAAGCTAAAAACAGGTGATAGAATTCCAATTAAGGCAAAAACTTTTAATAATTATCTTTCAGTGGATACAGAACTGAGGTTTAATAGGCATGATTTATATGATATTAGAATAGTAGAGGGTCCTCAATGTGAATACTTTGAAGACAAGCTAAAGCAAAATATGGTTGATAGTATTTATAAAGTAAGTCAACAAAGTGACCGAATGGGTATTAGATTTATTGGAACAGAGTTAATAACTGAGCAAAAGGATATGATTTCTGATGGTATTCCCTTAGGAAGTGTTCAGATAACCCGAGGTGGGCAACCAATTATAATGATGGCTGATAGACAACCAACAGGGGGATATCCTAAGATTGCAAAAGTCATTCAAAATGACATACCAAAGCTAGCACAGCTAAAGCCTGGAGACAAGATTAAATTTAAATGGATCTCTATAAGTGAGTCATTAAAGCTTTTCCAAGAGCTTGAAGATAAAATAGATAAATTAAAAGAAAAGATAAACAATCAACAGTCACCAAACGCTGCATATAGAATTTATATAGGTGATAAGGTTTATCTCACTTCCTTACAAGAGAAGTAGAATAAGCAGGATACAAATGGAGCAAAAACTTAAATACTTAAAAGCAATTGAAATTCATTTAAAGAAAATTGATAAGCTATATGCAGGCTTAACAAAGGCAATGCTTGACAAAATTAGTGATTTGGAAACTTTTGATTTGAGTGTTTCTATAAGGTTTATTATTGACCAACATGTTTATCTAGAGCAAGTTGCAGCCCATTTAGTCGTTATATCGGATTTAACAAAAAGAATTGATGTAAAATATTTAAATAAGTATTTGTTAAAAGATGTATTTGAAGAAGGGGAGCTTGCTAATATAAATATATTAGCAAAACAAATAATTGAAAAGATTGGCTTTATGAATGGGCTAAGGAATAAAGCAGAAGAACTCTTAGCAAAAAACAAAGTTAAAGCTTCTTGGAGAATTGAGATAGTGAATGAAAATCATCGTTTACTAAAAAGATATTTTAAGAAACCATTTTTCAATAGATTTTTTAATAGGTTATAGCTGTAATTTTACAGTTTATATAATAAAAAAAGGAGCTGGTATCATGAAAATGCATGTCACAGGAAAAAATGTTGAAGTTACAGATGCTTTGCGTCAGACTCTCGACAAGAAACTAAGCAAGCTAGACAAGTATTTCCAACAAGGAGGTCCAGTAGAAGCAAATGTGTCTCTTGAGATACTTAAGGCGAGTCATATAGTTGAGGTAACCTTGTTTGTTGGAGGAATGATACTGCGTGGCGAGGAAAGCACAAATGATATGTATGCGAGTATAGATTCAGTTGTCGATAAACTTGAGCGACAAATTAGAAAGTATAAGACCCGCGTAAATAGAAAAATGAGAGAACAGGGAAATAACTTACCTTTCTATCAAGAACCAGAAGAAGAAGAGGAAGAGAATGATTACCCAAGAATTGTTCGTACAAAGCGCTTTAATGTAAAACCAATGAGCAGTGAAGAAGCAGTATTGCAAATGGAGTTGGTGGGACATAATTTCTTCGTTTTCCGCAGTTCAATTACAGACGAAGTGAATGTAGTTTATAAAAGAAAAGATGGTAATTATGGCTTAATAGAGCCACAATACTAAGAAAAGTCCGGTTTAACCGGACTTTTTTATGTATAACTGTATGGTGTAGATATGATACAATTAAGTTAAGAATTTAAGAGGCGGTGTACATAATGAAAGTATCAGCAGTTATTTTTGAAGGTGGCAATCCAATAACACAAATTGAACAAGATATGGTGCTTCTAAGAAGAGCAATGGTTTTAGATAATATCGAAAAATTTAAACAAGCAAAAGAAATAGATAAGATCATTATAGCCACTAATTATCCTGAATTTAGAGACAGGCTTCTTAAAGATAAAAACTTAATAGTTGATTATGATGATGGGGACTTTAACTTAGGTAAAAGGTTAAGTGAAATAATTGAGAAAAACTCTTTAGAAGCTGTTTTTTACCTTGGTGGCGCAGCAGGTCCTCTAATCACAGTTGAGGAAATTGACTCCTTTGCTAAGCAAGTTGTTGAAAGTCCTAACACAGTTATGACAAACAATGTTCAATCATCAGATATTTTAGTTTTTTCTCCTGCACATGCAATTAATGATATTCATGTTTTCCCTGTAAAAGATAATCCCCTTGGTAATCTTTTAAGGGATGCTGGACTTAAAAAAGTATTAATGCCTCACTCAACTGGTATTCATTTTGATATTGATACGCCTACTGACATGTTAATACTTTCCTTAAACCCAAAGATAGGAGAAAATGTTAAACAGGTATTTAAGGAACTTAATTATAATTCAGAGCATCTAATAAGAGCTAAGCATTATTTAGCATTACCATACGCTGATGTTATCCTAAGTGGCAGAATTGGCTCGCCAGTAATTACTCAGGTCAACACCATGATAAGATGTCGGCTAAGGGTTTATTCAGAAGAAAGAGGAATGAAATATTTAAAAAGAGAAGAAAATGAAAAGGTGAAGTCTTTAGTTGCAAAAATGATGGAAGTAATGGGAACGGAAGAATTTCTCAATTACTTAGGACAAATAGCTCATGTAGCTTTTATAGATACACGTATTATATTTGCACATCATAAGTGGCACTTAGTAGAAAATGACAGGTTTTATTCTGATTTGCTTATGCCTGAAATGATAGAGCATGAAGAAACCAGAAAACTAACAGAGGCAGTAATGGCTGCTCCAATTCCTGTAGTATTAGGAGGACATTCACTAGTAGCAGGGGGGATGTGGTCTCTTATAGAGACTCTTCACCATGAAGCAGAGTCAGAATATAGCGATAATAAACTATACGATATGAAAGTTGCAGATAAATTTATTGGAAAGACAATAAGAAATTTGAAAGAAGAATTGGGAAGCAATATAAAAATTTATGGACTTACAAAAATCGGGGTAGACCCAGAGCCAAATTTTACATACATTGACCCAGAAGATGAATTAGTAATTCATGAGAATTGGCGTATACATGTGGCTGCTCCTATAAGAGATATAAAAGAGCTAGAAGAGATTGGGTTTAATATAGTTAAGCGAGGGATTATTTAATGAAAGGTATTTTAGGAAAGTTTATTGACTTTAATTCAAGAGAATTGAAAAAGTTACAAGGGCATGTGGATGAGATAAATTCTTTAGAAAGTAAAATGGAAGCATTAACAGATGAAGAGCTAAAAGCAAAAACTGAATTTTTCAGGTCTGAAATAAAGGAAGGCAAATCATTAGATGACATTTTGCCACATGCTTTTGCAGTAGTAAGAGAGGCAGCCAAAAGAGTTTTAGGCATGAGGCCTTATGATGTGCAGTTATTAGGTGCAATAGTTCTCCACCAAGGAAGAGTTGCAGAAATGAAAACTGGTGAAGGAAAGACTTTGGTAGCCACAATGCCAGCATATTTAAACGCTTTGAGTGGCAAAGGAGTTCATATTATTACTGTTAATGACTATCTTGCTGAAAGAGATAGTGAATGGATGGGCCAGATTTATAGGTTCTTAGGTCTAGAAGTTGGTTTAATTAAAAGTGATATGAAGCCTGCTGAAAGAAAGCTTGCTTATGAGACAGATATAGTTTATGGAACAAATAATGAGTTTGGTTTTGACTATTTAAGAGATAATATGTCTCTAAGAATTGAAAATGTAGTGCAAAGAGAATTAAGCTATGCAATTATAGATGAGGTAGATAGCATTCTTATTGATGAAGCTAGAACACCACTCATAATATCTGGACCAGATGAGATGTCTAGAGCGGAATATCATAGGTTTACTCAAATAAGCCAAGGTCTAAAAAAAGAAGCTGATTATATAATAGATGAAAAGGCTAGAACAGTAACCTTAACTGAAGAAGGAATAGCAAGAGTAGAGGCTAGACTTGGTGTTGAGAATCTTTATGATCCACAAAATATGGAGTATAGCCATAGGATTAATAATGCCTTAAGAGCGAAAGAATTGATGAAACGAGATCGAGATTATATAGTCAAAGAAGATGAAGTAATAATAGTAGATGATTTCACAGGCAGATTAATGTATGGTAGACGGTATAGTGATGGATTACATCAAGCTATAGAAGCAAAAGAGAATGTAACTGTTGCTAAAGAAAGCAAAACATATGCAACAATTACATTGCAGAACTATTTTAGACTGTATGATAAAATAGCTGGAATGACAGGTACTGCAAAGACAGAAGAAGATGAGCTTAGTGCAATTTATGGGATGGATGTTGTTGAAATTCCAACTAATAAACCTCTTGTACGAGATGATATGCCGGATCAGATTTATAGAGATATTGAGACAAAATTCAAGGCAGTTATTGAAAGCATAGTGCAAAAACATGAGAAAGGGCAACCAGTTCTTGTAGGAACAGTATCAATAGAAGTCTCTGAGCTTTTAAGTAATATGCTGAAGAAAAAAGGTGTAAGACACAATGTCCTTAATGCTAAGTTCCACGAACAGGAAGCAGAAATTGTTAAAGATGCAGGCCAATATGGCATGGTCACAATTGCTACAAATATGGCTGGTAGGGGTACAGACATAGTTTTAGGAGATGGAGTTAAAGAAGCTGGGGGACTACACGTTCTTGGTACAGAACGCCATGAATCTAGAAGGATAGATAATCAGTTAAGGGGAAGATCTGGTCGTCAAGGAGACCCGGGGTCCTCGCAGTTTTTTGTGTCTCTAGAAGATGATTTAATGAGAATATTTGCAACAGATATAGCCTCAGGATTGATGGAGAAATTAGGTCTTGAAGGCACCGAAGCACTTGAACATAAGATGCTTGATAAGTCTATTGAAAGGGCACAAAGAAGAGTAGAAGAAAACAATTATGCAATAAGAAAGCATGTTCTTGAATATGATGACATCATGAACAAACAACGTGGTGTAATATATGCAGAAAGAAGAAAAGTTCTTGAAAATACGGAAGTAAAAGATGATATCGTATCAATGTTGAGTGAAATAATTAGCGAGCTTGTTCATTCACATCGAGCTGATTATGAACTTGATGTGGAAGGATTAGAACAGAAATTAATTACAATGATTCCTCAATTTGACTTAGATAGTTCTGAGTGGGAAGAGTATCCTGATCATGAACTTATTGATATTATTAGTCAAAGAGCTTTGGAACTTTATGAAGAGAAAGAAGAAGAGATTGGGCATGATCTACTAAGAGACATAGAAAGAATTGTGCTATTAAGGGTAGTTGATAGAAAGTGGATGGACCATATTGATGCAATGACTAGATTACGTCAAGGCATTGGGCTGAGAGCATATGGCGGGCGAGATCCTTTACAAGAGTATCAAAGTGAATCATATAATGAGTTTCAAGCTCTGATCTATGGTATAAAAGAAGATACAATAAGAGATATTTTCCACGTCCAAGTAGAGAAGAGGGATACGGCTGCATTAAGACCACAGAGAAGAGCCCCACTCTCTACAAATAAAGAGCAAAAACCTGCAGAACCAGTTACTTCAGAGAAAATTGGTAGAAACGACCCATGTCCTTGTGGTAGTGGGAAGAAGTATAAAAAATGTTGCGGTAGATAGTTAGAAAGTTGGTGTTTGAATGTTTGAGAAAGCAGCCAATGAGCGAGAGTTAAACTTGCTTATTGAGAAAATAAGTCACTTAGGTGATTTACTTTGACTATAAAAAATTATGTGCACAAATCAGCAGTTTAGAGGAAGAGATGTCTTCAGAAGATTTTTGGGATGATACTCAAAAGGCTCAAAAATCCTCAAAAGAGTTAAGTAAAATAAAAAATAGCTTAGCCATATATGAAGAACTTAAGGGTAAATCAGACGATTTGACTGAGTATCTACTCTTACTTGAAGATGAAGACGATAAAGAAGTTATAGAAGAGTTTGAACAAGGATTAAAAGAGCTGCAAGAAAGTATTGATAAAGCAGAATTAATTGCTTTACTTGACGGACCCTATGATACTAATAATGCAATAGTTAGTATCCATCCAGGCGCTGGTGGAACTGAATCACAAGACTGGGCAGAAATGCTTTTGAGAATGTACACGCGTTGGGCAGAGAACAAAAGATATAGCGTTACTTTTTGGGATTATCAGAGTGACCCAGAAGCAGGTATAAAGGAAGCTACGTTTTTAGTAAGTGGAGATAATTCATATGGATATTTAAAGGCAGAGAGTGGTGTGCACCGACTTGTAAGGATATCACCTTTTGACGCTTCAGGGAAAAGGCACACCTCATTTGCATCTGTAGACGTTTTACCTGAAATTGATGATGAAGTAAATATTGAGATTAACAATGAAGACTTACGTATAGATACATATCGAGCAAGTGGTGCTGGCGGGCAACATGTAAATAAAACAGAATCAGCAGTAAGGATTACGCACTTACCTACTGGAATTGTTGTACAATGTCAAAACCAAAGGTCCCAGCATAGTAATAAAGCAACAGCTATGAGGTTATTAAAAGCTAAACTCTATGAAAGGCAAATGCAAGAACAAGAGGACCATTTGGCTAAAATCAAAGGGGATACAGGAGAAATTGCCTGGGGTAATCAAATAAGATCTTATGTTTTTCACCCATACTCTATGATCAAAGATCATAGAACAAATATTGAAGTTGGTAACACAGATGCTGTTATGGATGGAGCCATTGATAAATTTATAGAGGGTTATCTAAGATGGATAAAGAAAAATGCGAGGGGATAGTAAGATGAGTGATGAACTAAATCTAAAAGAAGAGAATAGAAATAAAGGTAGTAAGCCTAAAGTATGGTTAGTAGGCCTAATTATTGCTGCACTGGTGTTGTTGTGGGTAGCACCTCCCTTAGCAGCAGAATTGTATCTTGCAGGAAATATAGATAAATTTATTGATGCAGAAACGGCTGATGAGATATCACTTAATACGAACACCTTTAAGCTTCTTAGTGGTAGGTTTGATGAATTTGTAGTTAAGGGGCATAACTTAAGTATTGGTAACTTGAATGTTGAAACATATGAGCTTAGTGCAAACGAAGGTCAAGTAGCAATATTTGAGACTCTCAGACAGAAAAGTATTTCAGTAAAACAAAGCCCAGTTGCTAGTATGACGCTCAATGTAAGTGCAAAAGACATGAGTAATTTACTAGATAGTTACTATGAAAGCTTAAATGAAATGAGTGTAACTCTGCATGATGGTTACTTAGAAGTTAATGGAGTTTCTGACACACCAAGGGGTAAAAGCATACAAATAGCATTTAACGCACTACTGGATAGTGATGATTGGTCATCCTTAAAAGTAACAGTAACAGATTTGATTGCTTTTGGAGATAAAGTACTAGAGGATGATGAGATTTATGAATTGATGGAAATATACTCTATTGTAATTCCATTTGATAAAACAAATCCACCAATTTATATAAACTCTGTCATTACAACTAATCAAAGGATAGTAATCACGGCTAATACATCATTGAATTAAGGGAGAACAACTATGGTGAGAAAAGGATTTGCAGCTTTAATATTAATAGGTTTGATAGCATCTTTGTATATTACCTATCAGGACTTTTCAAGACAGGATAATAATAAAGGTGTTATTTTAGCCTTAGACTATACATCAGTAAAAGAGTGGTCACAGCAAACGGGAATACCTGTGCAAGAATTATTAAAAACTGCTGCTGATTCTCAGATATCACATATTGCTTTATCTGAACTAGAGTTGAAAAGAACTGGTCAGAGGCTAGAAGGTTTTTATGCTAGAGAAGTTGATGTTAGTGCGTATCTAGGTAATGAAATTGCAGATATGATTAGAACTGATGTTGAATTTACTAAAATTTTAGATGATCAAAACATTGGAGTCGACAATGTATATATAGTATCAGAAAATGAATCTAGAATAATGCAACTTCGATTATCAGCTCAAGAAAAGTATGGTAGGAATAGAGTTGAATTACATACAGATGGAAGTACCTATATTATTGAGATTATAAGTAGTTTAGCAACTTTAATAAACGGCTTAGGTTTTGATTCAAATGAAATTGATTTAATTGAAGATTATGGATTTAAAATAATACCAAGGCCAATCAACGTTGTTTTTAAGTCAGAACAGTTAAGGGATTATGTTGATTATATCGATGAGTTACTTAATCCAGATGTAGTAATCTTTGCAGGTGAAGACGGAGTTTTGGGTAACAGAATTGGGGTTAGTGAAAATTTGATACCAGTAACCGCTTCAAAGCTATATCCTAAAAATCCAAGAGGCATGATGTATGGGTATGTCGAAATGACAAGTATTGATGGAGATAAAGAGTTAGCATCATTAGTAGGCTATAATCTAGTAAGGACGCATAGTATTAGCAGTGATGAGTGGAAAAGAAGATACAATACTCATGATGCATCTGATGTTAGAATTTCAGAAGTCGTAGAAAGGTATGCCTTAGCTGTTAATGATAGGACTAGTCATGTATTATATGTTAGGCCATTCAGCAAGGGGTTAGATTTTAATAGTCAGTATTTTTCTAGTTTGACAAGTAGACTAACTTCACTAGGTTACACTTTAGGTAGTGTAAGACTAGTACCTATAAGAAATGCTTTGTCTCGTTACATAACCATTCTTTTACTAGCAGGAGTGGGAGGCGCACTTGCCTTGTTATTTTTAGAAGCTTTTAAAGGTTTCAATAAGCTTGCTTTCGCCTTAGTTTTAATTGGATTAGTTGGTGGAACAGGTTTAGTTTATATTGGATATGGCTCTCTTATTAACAGGTATATAGCTTTTTTTGCCTCTTTAGCTTTTCCCACACTAGCTATATTTGTTGCATATATATGGAATCAAGAAGAGAATATGAGCATAGCCAGGTCATGCTTTGCATTGATTAAGGCTGTTGGTGTTTCTTTAATAGGCGCAATGTATGTTCATGCAAGCTTAGCTACTTCTAGTTATTTAACATCAATGGCTGTATTCCCAATGGTGAAAATTGCCTTAATTGCACCAGCTTTCATTCTAGCTTTTCTATTCTTAATTAGAAAAGATGTGCTAAATGATATTAAAGAATTTTTACAGATGAATATTCAGGTATATCATGTAGTATTAGCTGGGATTGCTTTTGTCGTTTTAGCTGTTTTAGCTATGAGATCTGGTAATAATCCAATAATACCAGTATCAAGCTTAGAAATAAGGTTTAGATTATTGATGCAAAAAACATTGATTGCAAGACCAAGGTTTAAAGAGTTCATGATAGGTTATCCACTTTTAATTATAGCAGGTATGTATGTAAAGAATAATTTCACTAAGCTTTTACTCATTGCAGGATCAATTGGGCTTGCATCGCTTGTAAATACATTTGCACACTTACATAAACCAGTATGGATGGCATTTCTGACGACTATAAATGGTCTTTGGACTGGGCTCCTAATAGGGTTGATTGCAGCTGTTATAATTAGTTACTTACATAAATTGCTTTGGAGTGATAAAAGTGAATAAGGTGATGCTTTCAGGTTATTATGGATATAATAATGCCGGAGATGAAGCAATTCTTAAGGCTATTATTAATGGTCTTAAGCAAACTGTTCCTAATTTAGAAATAGTCGTATTATCTTCAAATCCAAAAGAAACAAAAGCTTTATATAATGTTAAATCTATAAATAGATTTAGCTATTTGCAGATTATCCTTGAGCTGCAAAGAACAAGCCTCTTAATAAGTGGCGGAGGGAGTTTGTTGCAAGATGTTACTGGGAAACTTACTATCCCTTATTATTTAAGTATCATAAAACTAGCTCAGATGCTTAATGTGAAGACAATGATATTTGCCCAAGGTATAGGCCCAATAAAATCAAATTATCTCATAAAAAAAATAGGTAACGTGCTAGATAAAATAGATGTTATTACCGTAAGAGATAAGGAGTCAAAGATCCTACTAGAAAATTTAGAGATAGAAAATGTAGAGTTATCTGCTGATCCGGTTTTTTTCTTGCAGCCAGGTAACAAGGATAGGATAAAGGAAATTTTAGTTAAAGAAGAAGTTCCATTTAATGAAAGTGGTCCATGGATAGGCGTGGCTATTAGAGATTGGGATAATAGAAGTGTGTTTGTGAAAGAAATTGCATTGGCACTTGATAAGCTAATTGCAAATTACGATGCTCAAATACTACTTATACCTTTTCATGCTGATGTAGACAAAGAGGTGTTAGAGGAAATTAAGGGTAATATGCATGCTGATAAACAGACATATATAATAAGTAAGCAATATGAGGCTCATGAGCTACTTGGCATATGTGATTTGTTAGATCTAATGATTGGTATGAGGCTTCACTCATTAATTTTTGCTGCACGTACAAAAACCCCTATAGTAGGTATAAGTTATGATATAAAAATTGATTCATTAATGAAACAGCTAGGTTCATGTGCTTGTTGTAATACTGGGGATATTAATAGTAGCTCACTTTATAAAGATGCTGCTGAAATTTTAAGCAAGAAAAAGGGCTTTTTAGAAATGAATGAATTAGTTAGCGACTTAGAGCAAAGTGCCTGGCAGTCAGTAATCAGGGCAGTAGACTTATTGGCGGGGAGAATTTAAATTGGAAACAAGCAAAGTTTTTGACATAGATATTTCAAAGTTAGATTTATTAGAGAGTGCTAACTTAGTAAACAAGTGGTTATCTCAAGATAAAAAAAGACAAGTTGTAACAGCAAACAGTGAGATGCTTTATTTAGCATATAAAGACAAAGAGTTTAAGAACATTTTGCAAAATGCAGACATGGTAACTCCTGATGGTGTTGGTTCAGTCTGGGCAGCAAAAACATTAGACACAGCTGTTAAAGAGAGAGTTGCTGGGTATGACCTTTTAAGAAAGATCTTGGAGGTTTCAAGAGCAAAAGTTTTCTTACTTGGAGCAAAAGACGAGGTGGTTAAAAGTGCTGCCAGAAAAATTGGAAAGCAGTATCAAGAGATAGATGTAGTTGGATATAAAGATGGCTATTTTGTAGACGATGAGCTTGTTATAAAAGAGATAAACAGTTTAGAACCAGACATTATATTTGTTGCACTTGGATGCCCAAGACAAGAAATTTGGATTTCAAAAAATTTAGAAAAATTGAACGTAAAAGTAGCAATGGGTGTTGGGGGTAGCTTTGATGTAATTGCAGGCATAGTGAAGCGAGCACCAATAATTTGGCAAAAGCTTGGTGTTGAATGGCTTTATAGATTAATCAAACAGCCAAGTAGATTTACTAGAATGTTAGCACTCCCAAAATTTGTTTATATAGTACTAAAAATGAAAGTTTTGAATTAGGATTGAAAATAGTAAAGTATTGTGATAACTTAAAGCCGTCTTAAAAAACAACTAGGGGGATTGGGAATGAAGTGTGATTATCAAGAAATAGCAAAAAGGGCACTAAATATTAGAAAAAATATACTAAAAATGTTATGTGAAGCAAAATCAGGGCATCCAGGTGGCTCATTATCAGCTACAGATATTATGTCTGTTTTGTACTTTAACCACATGAACATAGATCCAAACAAATATACGGATCCAGATAGAGACAGGTTTGTCTTAAGTAAGGGACACGCAGCACCAGTTTTATATGCAACATTAGCAGAAAAAGGGTTTTTCCCAGAAGAAGAACTAATGACATTGAGAAAACTGGGAAGCAGGCTACAAGGTCATCCTGACATGAAGAAGTTGCCTTATGTAGAAATGTCAACAGGGTCTTTAGGGCAAGGTTTATCTGCAGCAGCAGGTATGGCTATTTCTGGCTTAGTTGATAGTAAAGATTTCTATACTTATGTCATGATAGGAGATGGAGAGGTTCAAGAAGGGCAAATTTGGGAAGCAGCTATGTTTTCTGCTCATTATAAACTTGGAAAACTAATCGCAATTCTTGATCATAACAGCTTACAGATTGACGGAGATATTAGAGACATTATGAATCCCAACCCTCTTGATAAAAAATGGGAAGCTTTTGGATGGCACGTTCAAAGTATTGACGGTCATGACTTAGAGCAAATTTGTGATGCATTAACTAAAGCAAAAGAAGTAGATGATAAGCCTTCAATAATAATAGCTAAAACTATAAAAGGCAAAGGCGTTAGCTTTATGGAAAATCAGGCAGGATGGCATGGTAATGCACCTTGTGAAGAACAAACTGCCAAAGCGATTGCTGAATTGGAGGAGAGATACAATGGCTAAAAGAGCAACAAGAGAAGCTTACGGTAAAGCTTTATTAGAACTTGGACAAAAACATAATGATATCATCGTGCTTGACGCTGATTTATCAGGTTCAACTAAAACAGCAATTTTTGGCAAAGAATTTCCAAATAGATTCTTTAACGCTGGTATAGCAGAAGGTAATATGATGGGTGTTGCAGCAGGAATTGCAACAACAGGAAAGATTGCGTTTGCTAGTACATTTGCAATATTTGCTAGTGCTAGAGCATGTGAGCAAATAAGAAACTCTATATGTTATCCTAATCTAAATGTAAAAATAGCAGCTACACATGCAGGGATTACTGTCGGTGCAGATGGTGGTTCGCATCAAGCTATTGAAGATATTGCTATTATGTCAGCAATGCCAAACATGACGGTTGTGGTGCCGGGAGATGGGGTGTCTACTGAAGCTTTGATTAAGCAAGCATATGAATATGACGGACCAGTATACATTAGACTTGGCAGAGCAAAAGTTGAAGACGTTTATGATAGTAGCGAGTTCTTTTCTATAGGACAAGCTAATTTGGTCAAAAAGGGTAATGATGCTACAATAATTGTATGCGGTTATCCACTAAATGATGCTATAAAGGCAGCAAGTAGTCTTGAGCAAAAAGGAATTAGCGTAAGAGTTGTTGATATGTCTACAGTTAAACCTTTAGATATGGGGAGTGTTCTTAAAGCCGCTAAGGAAACAGGTGCAATTGTCACTGTTGAGGAACATAGTGTAATTGGAGGCTTAGGAAGCATGGTAGCAAGCTTCTTAGCAGAGCATTATCCAACACCTATTCAGATGGTAGGTTTAAGAGATGTCTTTGGTCAGTCTGGTGAAGCTGATGAGTTAATAGAGGAGTATAATCTAACTGATTCTGATATAGCTCATGCAGTAGAAGAAGTTATAAAAAGGAAATAGTTACTAAGGGAGAGCCATGGCTCTTCCTTATATAGTTGGATGGCAAATCTCAAGTTAATGACTATTACAGTGCTAGAATCGAGGAATAGCATTTTATAAGATGATAAGTATTTATCTTCAAAAAACATTGGGTAATCAAGTATTACATTTAAAAAAATGCATTTATAAATAATTAAATGATCTCTTTTAATTAAATACAGTATCTATATGATTCAAAACATAAAGGTAATAAAGGGATTTATTTGTAGATATAGTGATATCAAGCTATGTTAATAGGGATTCTTATTACTGATTAATGTGATTGTAAGAATTTCAAAAACATCGTAAAAAATACTAAAAATCAAGTTTTCTCTAGCATATTTAGACTGTATAGATTATAGTGTTAAAATGCAAAGTATGGTAGCAAATGAAACAAATTTGCCAATAATTATTTCTAGAGCATTATAAATAAGACTTATTACTTTGTAAAAAGATTTAGTGAGGTATGAAATTGTGTTAAGAAATAAGACATTGTTTATCGACTGTGATGACACGTTAATTTTTCATGATAAGGATAAAAGCTGTATTCCTGAGACTAGCTACAAAGCATTAGAGCTACTAAAAAAGAATAATCATAGAATTGTGTTAGCAACTGGAAGGTCAAATTTTCAGATTAAAGGCCTGATGAAAGAGTTAGATATTAAGGATTCTATTTGCTTTAATGGAGCACTAGTAGTAGCAAATAGAAAAGAGATTTATGATACTCCTATAAATAAAAAAGAGCTAATGCCAATTCTTAATAAAGTATTAGCAAATGGAAATACTGTATATGCAGTAGATAAAGAGTATCAATATATAAAAGACCCAAAAGATAAGATTATGCAGTTTATCACAGAGCGGATGCGTCCAGGTCACAAAGATTATGATCAGTCATATATAGAATTGGTAAGACCTTTAGACAGCAAGGAAAGAGACTATTACTTCTTTATGTCGCTTGATAAAAATCACATTTTAGATGATATAGTGGATTTGGTTGATTGCTTACAGATTAATTACTGGGAAGATGATGTTGTTGACATTTCTAATAATGGTATAAACAAATATTCAGGGATTGAGATAATAAGAGATTTTTATAATATAGAAGATAATGATATTTACGCATTTGGTGATGGGTACAATGATATAGATATGATTAAAAATGTTAGGCATGGAATTGTAATGGGAAATAGCCCAAAAGAGCTACAATCAGTTGCAGATTATATTGCACCAAGCATAGAGGATGATGGGTTCTTTGTTGCTTGCCAAAGATTTAAACTTATCTAAGAAACTTAGAAGTATTGCATACGGTAATAGTATGTATTAAAATGAATAAGTGATATGCACCTGTAGCTCAGGGGATAGAGCAGTGGTTTCCTAAACCATGTGTCGGAGGTTCGAGTCCTCCCAGGTGTGCCAAAAGAGTGAGGAGATTTCCTTGCTCTTTTTTTAAAGTGTATATATTTGTTGTTTATATAGCATATTAGTTGTATCATATATAGCAAAGGAAAGCATATTTTTATGTTAAATAAACATTAAATACCTTGATATTAAAGGGGAGGTGGCATGATTGAAAAGTATAAAGAGCACATACATAGAGAATAAACTTGAATACGTCATTATAGATAAAAAGACTAAAGAAATAATTAGTAAGTCAGATAAGATAGAGAGCTTACTAAATGAACTTTGTTTATCACATGAAGAGTTGATTAATGAAGATAACAACAAGAAAAACATGTACTCAAAATCACAGAATCAGTGGTTTAATTTTACAACAGGAGAAAATGAAAACACCACTTTTATATTAGTAAGAAAATTCTCCAATAGTATGATTCCCTATAAAGTGCTAGAAGCTTTATTAACAGATAACGATTTTGATCTAGAGAGTTTAGAAACTATATACCAGCAAGTACTAAGGAGCATTCCTGATATCTTATGTTACTTAGATAAGAATTTGAATGTTTTAGGCATGAATAAGGCAGGAGAAGAGCATTTTGAGTTAAAATCAACTGTAGGAAAGAAATGCTATGATGTTTTTGAATATAATGAGGAATGCAAAGTCTGCCCAAGTAAACAAGCACTATTGAGCAAAGAGCCAGTCATAGTAGAGAAGTTTAATAACAGACTAGAAAAATGGCTTGAGGTTACTAGGATACCAATTTTTGATGATAATGATGAACTAATAATGATAGTTGAGCAGCTTAAAGATATTGACAAGAGAAAAAATATGGAGCTTGAACTTAGAGAGAATGAAGCCAAGTTTAGAAGCTATGTTGAAAATACACAAGATATAATTTTTACACTTAATGAAAAAGGGGTATTCCAATATGTGTCTCCAAGTTGGCAAGACCCTTTGAAATATGCACTAGATGAAGTTGAAGGAAAAGTATTCCTAGATTTTATTCATCCAGATGATAGAGAAGTGTCTGTTATCTATTTAAATGAAATCATGGCAGGTAAGAAGGATCCTCACCCTGTAGAATATAGAGTTTTACACAAGCATGATGGATGGAAGTGGCACAGAGCTAGTGGAAGTTTAATCATTGATGCTAATGGCGAGAAGTTAATGCTTGGAATCACAAGGGATATTAATGAAAGCAAAGAAAATGAAAGAAGGCTAGCACAATTATCAAAAGAGTTTCAGATAGTATTCCAAGGTTCACAATATAGCATGTATTTAGTAGAGGTAATTGATAGAGATACCTATAGATATTTACAAGCAAACAAAGCGCAGGAAGTTATAACTGGTCTTTCGGAAAGTCGTTTAGTTGGGCATACCCCACAAGAAGCGCTTGGGGAAGAAATAGGTGCAGATATATTAAAGCACTATAAAGCATGTTATGACAAAAAAGAACCTTATATATATGAGGTAAAAAGAGTATTTAAATCAGGCACAAAAGAGATATTAACAACATTGACTCCAGTTTTAGAAGAGTCAGAAGTTAAATATATAGTAGGCGCTACAAGAGATATTACTGATCAGAGGAAAGCTGAAAGAGAACTGAAAAGGAACCTAGAGCAATCAAGACTATTAGTTGAAATTTTCGAGCATGATGCTAAAACAGAATCTGAGTTGTTGGACTTTGGTTTAAGACAAGCGATAAGGTTAACTAGCAGCGAAATAGGTTATATATTCTTTTATGATGAGCAAAGCAAGAACTTAGTACTGAATGCTTGGTCAGAAGAAGCCATGCAACAATGTACAGTAAAGGATCCTGAAGTGATTTATCACTTGGATAGTACAGGATTATGGGGAGAGCCTGTAAGAAGAAGAGAAGCAATAATTGTTAATGATTTTGATGATTTTAAAGAATTACAAAAAGGTGCTCCAAAAGGGCATGTTAAACTTCACAAGTTTGCCGCTATTCCAGTAATTAGAGATAACTCAGTTGTTGCTACTGTTGGTGTTGGGAATAAAAGAATGGATTATACCGAAGCGGATATTAATCAGCTTTCATTGCTTACAAGTAAGTTATGGGAATCTCTAGAGAAAAAAAGAGCAGAGAAGCAGGTTGAAAATGAGCGCAAAAAACTTGAAATAACATTAGCTTCAATTGGAGATGGAGTTATTTCAACTGATAATGATGGTAAAATTGTATATCTTAATAAAGTAGCAGAAAAATTAACAGGTTATAAATTTGAAGAGGTTGAGAATCAGTATTTTGATGAATATATAAGAATTATTGATGAAGATTCAAGAGAGAGAACAAAATCTCCTATCCAAAGTGTTCTAGAAACAAAAAAGATTATTGAGCTTGATGATAATTCTACTCTAGTAACAAAAGATGGCAATGAAATACCAATAGCAGATTCGGCAGCTCCGATAATGGATGAAGATGAACTGGTTGGAGTTGTGTTAGTTTTTAGAGATGTAACTAAAGATAGAGAGAGTCTGAACAGAATACAGTTTTTAAGTTATAATGATCAGCTCACAGGAGTCAGGAATAGAAGATATTTTGAACAAGAGCTACAACGAATTTCAGATGAGAAGCATTTGCCTCTTTCATTATTAATGGCTGATTTGAATGGGTTGAAGCTTGTAAATGATGGGTTTGGTCATCAAAAGGGTGATGAGCTACTGATGAAAACAGCCCAGGTATTGTTAAATAATGCTCCAGAAAAAGCCACAGTAGCTAGAATTGGTGGGGATGAATTTATCATTATTTTACCTAATACGGATTATAAAGATGCTTTAATATTAAAAGAGAAACTTGAGTATGAAGCTGATAAAATTGATTTGACTCCCATTACTTTATCTATTTCATTTGGTTTAGCAACAAGAACGCACCTTCTAGAAGAAATTGATGACTTATTAAGAGAAGCTGAAGATAATATGTATCATGATAAACTTCATAAAAGTCCTAGTATTAGAGGTAAAACTCTAAGTGCTATTATGAGTGCACTTTATGAAAAAAGTGAAAGAGAAGAAAAACACAGCACAAGAGTAAGTCAGCTATGTGAAAAAATAGCAATGGCCATGGATCTGGATAGCAAAAGTATCAACGAACTTAAAATGGCAGGAATACTACATGATATAGGGAAGATAACTATCGATTTAACTATCCTTGAAAAGGATGGACCCTTATCAGCTGAAGAGTGGACTATGATAAAAAAGCATTCTGAGATAGGGTATAGAATATTAAGTGCTGCTAATGATATGTCAGAAATTGCAAATTATGTTTTAGCTCATCATGAAAGGATTGACGGAAAGGGATACCCAAAAGGCTTGTCAGGAGATGAAATCCCTTACCAGTCAAAAGTTATTGCAATAGCAGATGCTTATGATGCAATGACGAGTAATCGGCCTTATAGACAAGCTATGTCAAAGGAGGAAGCTATATCAGAGCTGTATAGGTATTCTGATATTCAGTTTGACAAAGACATAGTGGAGATTTTTGTCAAAAAGGTGCTAAATGATGATTAGTCATAAACAAAGGTCTCAGCATAACTTTTATATGAAAGAAGCTTTAGTGGAAGCAAATAAAGCCAAGGATTTGGGTGAAGTTCCCATTGGTGCCGTAGCAGTTTACAAGGAAATTATAATTGCTAGAGCACACAATACAGTTGAAATTTGTAAGGATCCAACTATGCATGCAGAGATAAACTTAATAAGAGAAGTTGCTCGAGTACTTAGAACTTCAAGATTGACAGGAATAACCCTCTATGTTACACTTGAGCCCTGTGTTATGTGTGCTGGAGCTATCCAAAAAGCTAAAATTGATGGATTGATTTTTGGTGCATATGATGATAAACTAGGGGCAGTTGGCTCTTATTATGATATAATTAGAGACAGGAATTACAAAACTAGCATGCTTGTCCTTGGTGGTATTTTAGAGCAAGAGTGCTCAGCTATAATTAAAGAATTTTTTAGAAATAAAAGATAGGAGAGATGGCTGAGTGGTCGAAGGCGCTCGCTTGGAAAGCGAGTGAACGTTTACGCGTTCCGCGGGTTCGAATCCCGCTCTCTCCGCCAGAAACTAAATAGAATTTTGCCGTGCTAGATGGGGAACTAGCGGTGCCCTGTACCTGCAACCCGCTACAGCAGGATCGAAAGCTTATCATGAGGCAAGTACTTGTAAGGCTTGCCCTAAGCAAGTGGTGTTGACAGCTGAGTCTAACGCAATAGGACTCTGTGAACCTCGTCAGGTCTGGGAAGAAGCAGCGATAAGCAGACACTCTTATGTGCCGTTGGGTAGCTTAGCTCGAGCTAACTACTTAGGTAACACTTGGGAGTATTTGTCGAAGATAAGGCACGGCATTTAAATTTAAAATAGTCCATCCATAGCGGATGGACTATTTGCTTTAAAACATTTCATTTACAAAATCTTCAACTGGAATGTTAAGTAAATATTGAGAAAGGTCAATTTGGTTAAGTTTGTTTAGAAATTCACCCTTATCATACCTAATCCCAATTAAAGTTTCCTCTATAATAGATATATCTTTAATACCAAAGAAATCTCCATGGAGTTTGATATCTTTAATATAACCATTTTTTATGTCGATGTAGTATTCAATTACACCGCCTGCAAATTTTTGCACATTTTCAAAACTTGCTTTAGGCATTTTGCCATAATTCCATTCATTAGTAGAAAATTTGTTGTTTACAAGTTCTTGTATTTTGTTAACTTCTTCTCTATTGAACTTATAGTTTTTGCTTATGCTATGAGTCTTAATGATAAATTCAGATAGAACTTTTATAAACTCCTCTATGGATAATTCTTTGTCTAGATGTTGATTTATAGTGGTTACTCTACTTTGTACAGATTTAACTGCCTTGTCTCTAAATTTTATATCCTTAACTTTAAGTGCATTAGTTATATCTGAAATATTTGAAGAGAGTAGTAATGTTCCGTGATGCAGCACTTTATTTTTATGGTGATACTGGGCATTTCCAGAAAACTTCTTACCATCTATTGTTAGATCATTTCTGCCAGAAAATTCAGCATTAACACCCAATTCATTTAATGCTGCTATAATTGGTTTAGTAAATTCTCTAAAATCAAGTTTCTCTGAACCAGAAGTAATAAAGCAAAAATTGAGATTACCCAAGTCGTGAAACACTGCTCCTCCGCCAGATAGCCTTCTAACAACAGGAATTTTGTTTTCATTTACAAAAGTCTTGTTAATCTCACTATGGGCATTTTGATTCTTTCCAATAATGATACTTTTATCATTTCTATATAAATAAAAAATATCTTCATCAAAATTGTTCATGAGAAATTCTTCTGTTGCAATATTAAAGTATGGGTTTTGAGTTTCACTTAAAATATATATCATAGTATTGCCTCCTTTTTTGTATATGAAAAGTATATAATTAAACCAAATAAAAAGCAATTTTATGAGTAAAAATATACTTATTCAAATATATCCTATAGGACAAATGCTTCTTGATTTACATGGCTAAGCATAGTATAATATTTTATAAAGAATGTTATTGTTTTAACAAATATAATGACATTTTTAATTAGTTATATACTTAAGAATGCATTCTATATATTGTATACAGAATGCATAAATTTTCATGTATTATGAGTATTATTGCATATTTTGTGAATTGAGGAAGTGTATTAGAAGTGAGATTTTACTTCTTGGAAAATTAGACAGAATGGCAGTGCTGTTCTGTCTTTTCTAATAGTGCACTAGAGAAAGGATGAAAGTTAATGAGTATCAAGAAGACTCCTCTTTATGAAAAGCATAAGGAAAATGGAGCAAAGTTCATTGATTTCGGTGGTTGGGATATGCCTGTTGAGTATACAGGTATAAAAGATGAGCACCATGCAGTTAGAAACGAAGCAGGTATGTTTGATGTAAGTCATATGGGTGAAGTTGAAGTTAGTGGAGAAGAAACAACTAAGTTTTTACAGCACCTTCTAACTAACAACGTTGAAGATCTGGCTGATAATGCAATTGTGTATACTTTCATGTGTTACGAAGATGGCGGTGTTGTTGATGACTTATTAGCATATAAATATAATGCAAAGAAGTTTTTACTTGTTGTAAATGCTAGTAACGTTGATAAAGACTTTGACTGGATAAAAAAGCAAAGTGTAAAATTTGATGTTGTAGTAGAGAATACATCTAAGGAAGTAGCTGAAGTAGCGGTCCAAGGGCCTAAGGCACAAGAGATTGTTCAAAAGCTTACAGACTATAATTTAGATGACATTAAGTTCTTTACTTTTGATGATGGAGTTGAAATAGCTGGTGTAAACACACTTATTTCGAGAACAGGTTATACAGGTGAAGATGGATTTGAAATCTATACAAGTAATGAAGATATAGGACTCTTATTTGATAAAATACTAGAAGCAGGAAAGCCTTTAGGGTTGAAATTAGCAGGGCTTGGAGCCAGAGATACGTTAAGATTTGAAGCTAACTTACCCCTATATGGACAAGAGATATCACAAGATATTACACCTTTAGAAGCAGGGTTAGGATATTTTGTAGATCTTGACAAGGAGTTTATTGGTAGAGATGCATTAGCTAAACAAAAATCAGAAGGACTAAAGAGAAAAGTAGTTGGTTTTGAACTACTAGGTAGAGGTTTAGCAAGAACTGATGCAGTGGTTCTTAATAGTGAAGGAGAAGAGATAGGACATGTCACAACAGGATATATATCTCCTACTCTAGAAAAGGCTATAGGATTAGCTTTGGTTGATAGCAATTATACAAAATTAGGTACTGAACTAACTTTGCAAGTAAGAAGCAGAAAAATACCTGCAAAAGTTATTAGTAAAAGATTTCTAAAAAGCAAAAAGAAATAGGAGGAAATTAGAATGAAAATTGTAGAAGGTTTATTTTATTCAAAAGAACATGAGTGGGTAAAGGTCGATGGTAATACAGCAACAATTGGTGTTACTGACTATGCGCAAGACCAATTAGGAGACATTGTGTTTGTTGAACTTCCAATGGAAGATGATGAGTTTGCACAAGACGATGTTTTTGGCGTTGTAGAATCTGTAAAAGCAGCATCGGATTTATTTATCCCAGTTTCAGGGGTTGTTTTGGAAGCAAACCTAGACTTAGAAGATGCTCCTGAGCAAGTTAATGAAGACCCATATGGAAGTTGGATGATTAAGATAGAATTATCTGATGAGAATGAGTTAGAAAGCTTAATGAATGCAGCACAATACAAAGAGTTTTGCGAGAATCTTTAATCAATAATAAAAATTTAACAGAGAATGGAGTTGTTATTATGCATCCATATCTTCCACATACAGATGAAGAAATAAAACAGATGTTAGAAGAAGTTGGCGTTGGTTCACTAGAAGAGCTCTTTAGTGATATACCACAGGATCTTATACTTGATAGAGATTTGAAAATGGATGATTCTAAGTCAGAAATTGAACTTAGAAGAATTTTTAATGAACTAGTAAGCAGAAATACATGTACTAATAGTTTAGTATGTTTCTTAGGTGCTGGAGCTTATGATCATTATATCCCTAGTATCGTAGACTTCTTATCTTCAAGGTCAGAATTTTACACAGCGTATACACCTTACCAGCCTGAGATGAGCCAAGGCACTTTACAAGTTATGTTTGAGTATCAATCTATGATAACAGAATTAACAGGACTGGAAGTATCAAATGCTTCTTTGTACGATGGAGCATCTGCTTGTGCTGAAGCTGCATTTTTAGCTAGTTCAAGCACTAGGAGAAACAAAATAATTGTTTCAAAAACAGTAAACCCAAATACAATAAAGGTATTAAAAACATATACAGCTGCAAAAGATATAGAGCTATTAGAAGTTGACATGAAAGATGGTCAAACAGATTATAAAGCACTTAAAGATATGCTAGATAAAGATACGGCTGCTGTTGTTATCCAAAGTCCTAACTTCTTTGGTGTTATTGAAGACATTGAAGCAGTAGAACCAGCGGTTCACAAAAATAAGTCTTTATTAATTCAAAGTGCAGATCCGCTTTCATTAGCAGTACTTAAGTCTCCAGGTGAGATGGGTGTTGATATTGCAGTAGGTGATGGTCAACCATTTGGTATTCCTCTAAGCTATGGCGGACCTTATCTTGGGTATATTGCTGTTACAAAGAAGCTTATGAGAAAAATTCCTGGAAGAATTGCGGGACAAACCGTTGATACTGAAGGAGAAAGAGGCTTTGTTCTCACATTACAAGCTAGAGAGCAACATATTAGAAGACACAGAGCTACTTCAAATATTACATCTAACCAAGCACTTATGGCTACAAGAGCGACTATCTATCTATCAGCATTAGGAAAAGAAGGGCTTAAAGAGGTAGCAACACAAACAGCCCAGAAAGCTGCATATGCAGCAAAAGAGCTTGTTAAGACAGGTAATTATGAGATGATGTTTGATAAGCCATTTTTTAGAGAGTTTGCACTAAAGTCTAATTGTAATGTAGATAAGGTAAATAAAAACTTACTAGAAAAAAGAGTTCTTGGCGGGTATAATCTTGAGCAAGATTATCCTGAACTAGGTAGTTCAGTATTGCTGAGTGTAACTGAGAAAAGGACTAAGGAACAAATAGATAATCTAGTTAAAGAGATGGGTGAATGCCATGTATAAAAAATACGATAAATTGATATTTGAAATCTCAAAAGACACAAGAAAAGGGTATTCGTTACCAGCAGTAGACGTTATTGAAGAAGATTTAAGTAGCATTCTTGGAGCAGATAATATTAGATTTAAAGATGCTAATTTACCACAGGTAAGTGAAATTGATGTTGTGAGACACTTTACACAATTATCAAATAAGAACTATAGTGTAGACCATGGTATCTATCCACTTGGTTCATGTACTATGAAGTACAATCCTAAAATAAATGAAGAGATAGCTAATTTGTCTCAAATCAGAAACTTGCATCCTCTTCAGCCTCTTGAATCTGTTCAAGGTGCTTTGAGAATGATGTATGAATTACAAGCAATGCTCGCTGACATTGCAGGAATGGCTCAAGTTAGCTTGCAACCCGCCGCAGGGTCTCAAGGTGAGCTTCTTGGATTGATGATGGTTAAAAAATATCATCAAAACAACAATCAAGGACATAGGTATAAAGTAATTGTTCCTGATTCTGCTCATGGAACAAACCCTGCAACTGCATCAATGGTTGGTTATGAACTAATCGAGGTAAAATCTAATGCAGAGGGAACAGTTGATGTTAATGATATAAAAGACTTGATTGACAATGATTTAGCTGCATTTATGTTAACTAATCCAAATACACTTGGTATTTTTGAGAAAGACATTCAGGAGATTGCTAAACTAGTTCATGAAGCTGGTGGATTGTTATATTATGATGGAGCTAATATGAATGCCAACCTAGGCATAACTAGACCTGGTGATATGGGTTTTGATATCGTTCATTATAACTTACACAAAACTTTTAGCACACCTCATGGTGGCGGTGGTCCTGGTAGCGGACCTGTGGGTGTGGTTGACAAGCTTGTTGAATATCTACCATTACCATTGGTAGAAAAAAATGGCGAGGATTATGTCTTTAAAACAGAAAGCGATCACTCTGTTGGAAGACTTATGAATTATTATGGTAACTTTGGGGTAATGGTAAGAGCATATGTTTACATGCTTATGATGGGTAAAGATGGCCTTAAAAATGCAAGTGAACTAGCAGTTTTAAATGCTAATTACTTAAAAGAGAAACTAAAAGAAGAATATATTTTACCAATTAAGGGATTATGTAAGCATGAGTTTGTGCTAGGTGGATTAGGTGAAAATGATGCAGGAGTGACAACACTAGATGTCGCAAAGCGTTTAATTGATTATGGATATCATCCACCAACTGTTTACTTCCCACTTATTATTGATGGAGCAATAATGATTGAGCCTACTGAGACTGAAAGCTTAGATAGTTTAGATGGTTTCATAGATGCTTTGAATTCAATAGCAAAAGAGGCAAAAGAAAATCCAGACTTATTGCTAAATGCACCACATAATGCTCCTGTAAGAAGATTAGATGAAGTAAAAGCTGCAAGAGACTTGATCCTTAAATATCAGGGGTAGCCTTAAATAATAGACAGAGCTGATTAATAATCAGCTCTGAGGTTGTTGACAAAAATAAGTTTTTTTCATCAGACTAGAGAAAAAAGATTTA
>CAZJHT010000001.1:0-263990 GCA_964546025.1 uncultured Clostridiaceae bacterium | reverse complement strand
AAGCCTGACATTGTCAGGCTTTTTATGTTATTTTTTATAAGGCGGATTTAAATAACTTGCTAAAAAATCATATGCTTTTTGTCTAATTTCTCTGGCTTCTGTAGTATCAATCCTGTCAAATACATGTCCACCTGGAGCATTATCATAGATTTTATACTCAAACTCTTTACCTTCAGCTTTAAGTGACTTTATTAAATGTTCAACTTCTAAAACATTTACATCCTCATCGCTTGTGGTTGTGTGAATAAGCAATGGGGTTTCTAATTTATGAGCATTCCAAGCAGGAGATCTTTTCTTATATTCATTAGGATCTTGAGCTGCTGATTTACCAATATGATAATCAGCAGAATATAAGCTGTGATAACGTTCTCCTTTGTAACCCATACGAGCAACTAAATCACTTACAGGGACTCCGGCATATGCAGCTACATAGCTTTCTGGGTGATCAAAAATATTAAATAGAGTGTGCAACCCTCCATGCGACCAACCCATAATTCCAACACGATTCTCATCAACTAGATCAAACTTTTCAACTGCCCAATTTCTCGCTGCAAAAGTATCTTCTGTTTCTAACCCACCATAATCTATAAGTTTGTAATACTCTTCACCATAACCAGTGCTTCCGCGATACTCTGGTGAAACAACTATGTATCCTTGATCAGTTAGTTCTTCAATAATGTGATAATCTCTTGTAGATAAGTTTGCATGAACACCACCATGAATATAGACCATCAAAGGATATTTCTTATTTTCCTCTAAATTTTTAGGAGCAAAAGTATATACCCATAAAACGAAAGGGTTTCCTTTGTTTTGATCTGACTGAGCTTCAGTATTAGCAGGTGCTGGTCCAATAATTCGCCATTTGTCAACTTTAACTTTGTGTCCTAGATACTGATGCCATAACACGTCATCTATTGCTTTGCTTAGACTATGTATATGGAATATGTTGTTGTCTCTCATTTTTTGAATCATATCATCCATATCTAAACCTCCTATCACATTATATTTCTTCTTATAATCGAAATATCCTGCTTACATACTAAGATCTTTTGGACTAATTAAAGGTTTATTTTCTTTACATAGTGGACAGTCATCTGAATCATAAGCAGGAATATCCAAAGTAATTAATGAATGTTGATTTTCATGTAGTTTAACTTTGCCATTACTTCTGTCTACCACTATAGCAACACCAATTACATCTAAAGAAGCTTTTTCACAAGCCTCCATAGTTTTTTTAACAGATCCTCCTGTGGAAACAGCATCTTCAACTACTAAAACTTTAGTGCCAGGCTTAATATTGAATCCTCTCCTAAACTCCATGCCATTTTCAGATTTTTCAGCATAAATAGCTTTCAAACCTAAATGACGTGCTAGTTCATAGGATAAAATAATACCACCCATTGCAGGGCCAACAACTACCTCAGCGTCAGTGTTGTGAAATTCTTTAGCTAATTCTTTAATAACTTTTTCTGTGTGCTCTGGATGCTGCATT
Organism: uncultured Clostridiaceae bacterium; assembly: GCA_964546025.1. Taxonomy (GTDB): domain Bacteria; phylum Bacillota; class UBA994; order PWPR01; family PWPR01; genus PWPR01. Next base: position 262,498 of record CAZJHT010000001.1, on the reverse strand, counting down.
AACTGAGAACATTGCAAAAATGTAGGACTGTGTTTTCCTGAAGTTAATAAGAAATGTCCGTCTAAAATAACACCTAAATCTTCGAATAGCTTAACAAATTCATTTTTCATTTTATAATCCTCTTTCCTTTTTATAATCAATTAGCCCTTGATTCATCTCTTCAAGAATTCTCTTTGTTGCTTCACGTCTGTCTTCAGCTGCTCTTATCGGACGTCCAATTACTAAATAGTCTCCACCAGATTTGATAGCGTCATAGGGAGTGGTTATACGCTTTTGGTCATTTTTTACAGACCATTTAGGACGAATACCTGGCGTGATAGTTAAAAAGTCATCTCCACAAGCTTGTTTTACTAACTTGATTTCTTGAGGAGAACACACAACGCCTTTCAACCCTGCCTTCTTAGTTAGCAGCGCCCATCTTTTTACAGTTGTATCTACATTATTTTCTATTCCTAAATCATCCAGGTCACTGTTACTTAATGATGTCAAGACAGTTACAGCAATTCCAATCGTTTGCTGACTAGGATTCTCTGATAATCCTTGAGCAGCTTTAGATAGCATTTCAAGGCCACCAGAAGCATGGAAGTTAGTCATTTTAACACCAAGCTTTGATACTACTCTTGCTCCGTTATATACAGTGTTAGGAATGTCATGCATTTTTAAATCTAAAAACACATTCCCTCCTAGCTGCTGAATCTTTTCTACTAGCTCATTACCACAGGAATAGTAGAGTTGCATACCAATTTTAAAGTATCCAATTAAATCTGCAAGTTCTTCAACAATTTCTAAGGCCTCTTTTTCGGTGTCTACATCCAATGCTAAAATAAGTCTTTCGTTTATATTTTTCATAATTACTCCTTCCATGCGAGTCCTATAATCTCAGTAATACTAGAATATCCATGTTTATCAAGATAATCATCAACACCTTTTACTATTTCACTATGCACATATGGGTTTATAAAAACAGCTGTTCCAACTTGCACTGCTGATGCACCAGCTAAGAAAAACTCTATCGCATCTGTGCTATTCATAATTCCTCCTATACCAATGATGGGCAGATTTGTAGCCTGACTAACCTGATATACCATTTTAAGAGCTACAGGTTTAATTGCAGGACCTGATAATCCACCAAAAATATTACCTAAAACTGGCTTCTTTTTATGTATATCAATGGCTATACCAGATAAAGTATTTATAAGTGAAAGACTATCTACTCCTGCGCTTTCTGCTGCTTTAGCAATTTCCACAACGTCTGTAACATTTGGAGAAAGTTTAGCAATTAATGGAATGCTAGAGATTCTTTTTAAGTTACTTAAAAGCTCATATACCACTTCGGGATTTGTACCAAATGCCATACCACCTTCAGTTACATTTGGGCATGAAATATTAATCTCTAGTGCATGAATTTTTCCTTTATAAGAGTTACACTTTTCGACGACACTCTGATACTCATCAATAGTATGACCTGCTACATTTAATATTACCTTTGCTTTGTTATTAACAAGCCATGGTAGGTCTTTTGATAAGAAGTGATCAATTCCAGGGTTTTGTAACCCAATAGAGTTTAGCATCCCTGAAGCTGTTTCATATACTCTTGGAGAAGCATTACCTTTCCACTCCGTTAGAGATGTACCTTTTGTGACAACTGCACCTATTTCATTAACAGGAATGAAATCTTCATAATCTCTTCCATAACCAAAGGTTCCAGAGGCTGAGAAAATTGGGTTATCAAATTCTACATCGAATATTTTCTGCTTTAATCTATTCATTTAAAATTACTCCTTTTGCATCAAATATTGGTCCATCTTTACATACATGCACGTAATTGTTATCAATAGTTTTAACAGCACACCCTAGACATGCTCCTACACCACAAGCCATGTATTCTTCGAGTGAAATGAAAGTGGGTAAGTTAGTGATGGGTACGTTTTTTAACATTATATTTGGACCACAAGCATATATAGAATCATAATTTTCTTCATCTAATATTACTTCTGCAAGTTGGCAGCTATTACCGTGAAAGTAGCTGCTTTTTTCATCTGTGCAGATGTTTATATCACAATCAAGTTCTGTAAAAAGAGAAGCCATACATGACTGATCTATATTGGCAAATCCAAGAGATAAAGTAGGAGATACTCCTTCTCTATTATATTCTCTTACTAAATACTTCAATGGAGCAACACCAATACCACCGCCAATTATTAATGGTTTCTTATACTCAAGGGTAAAGCTATTTCCAAGAGGACCCAGTATATTTATAGAATCATCCTTTTGTAAACTAGAAAAATAGTGAGTACCTTTACCAACTACTTTATATAAAAGCATTACTATGCTTTTATCTTTGTCTACATCAAATATACTAATTGGTCTTCTTAAAAATGTTTGATTTTCAAAGTTTGTACTTACTTGCACAAATTGTCCAGGTAGAACTATGTTTGCAAAGTCCGCATGCTTGAATTTTAATAAATAAACATCATCACAGATTTTTTCATTAGACAAGACGGGTGCATCAAATAAGATTTTTTTACTCATAATTTTCCTCCAAATATTTAGTAATACCATTAACAAATACTCTCTCTACTTTAGCTTTTAATTTTTGATTAAGCCAAGGGCTATTAGAACTCTTGCTACCTAAATGATGATATTTTAGTTCATATTCTTTATGAAGATTAATTATTGTTATATCTGCAGCTTGACCTATCGACAGTGAGCCTTTGTTTAAGTTAAATACTTTGGCTGGCTCACAAGTTAATTTTGAAACTAAAGTATGTAAGCTGAGTAGTTCATTTTTTACTAGACCGGAGTATAAGACAGAAAAAGCTGTTTCTAAACCTATTATTCCATTAGGTGCATTTGAGAACTCCTGATCTTTTTCTTTTATAGTGTGTGGTGCATGATCAGTAGCAATAGCATCAATTGTTCCATCATTAATCCCTTTAACACACTCTAAAACATCTTCTCTGGTTCTTAGTGGTGGACTCATTTTTAGATTTGTGTCATAAGGCCTATCAAGTAATGCTTCATCAGTTAAAAGCAAATGGTGAGGGGTAACCTCGCAAGTTATTAAAACACCATCTTTTTTTGCTTGTCTAATTAGTTCAACTGATTTCTTAGTGCTTACATGAGCTATGTGAATAGGAGAATCAGTTTTTTCTGATAATAAAATGTCTCTTGCAATCATGACCTCTTCAGCTAAGCCAGGAGTTCCTGATAAACCAAGTTTTGTGCTGACACTTCCTTCATTCATTGCTCCAGGTAGGCTTAAGTTATGGTCTTCTTCATGTAATATAATCGGTAACCCTAAAGGTTTGATGTATTCTAAAGCGTTACGCATCATCTTAGGGTTCATTATAGGCATTCCATCATCAGAATATGCAATTGAGCCAGATTGTTTAAGAGCTACTAGATCAGCTAATTCATTTCCACCTAAACTCTTGGTTACTGCTGCTATTACTTCAATATTTATTAAATCAATGTCTTTACTTCTAAGTTTAATGTATTCTACTAGGTAAGGTGAATCTATTACTGGATTAGTATTTGGCATAACACAAACAGTTGTATATCCACCTTGAAGTGCAGCAATACTACCTGTCCTTAAATCTTCTTTGTGAGTAAATCCTGGCTCTCTAAAGTGTGCATGGATTTCTACAAAACCAGGAGTAACCAAATTTCCACTTGCATCAATAGTTTTATAATTACTTACAATGCTCTTTTCAATTCTCGAAATTTTTCCATCAACAACCTCAATGTCTAATACATCATTTATATTATTTAAAGGATCTATAACTTGTCCATTTCTTAAAACAAAACTATTCATTACAATTCTCCTTCTAGTAACAGTGATATTACAGCCATCCTAGTATACACACCATTTTGTACTTGTTTTAAAATTAAGCTTTTGGTACTATCAGCTACTTCATCGGTCAGTTCGACACCTCTATTGATTGGCCCTGGATGCATAATAACAGTATTTTCACCTAATTTTTTTAAGTGAGTTTTATTAATTCCATATGATTTAGTATAGTCAGCAAAACTAGGTATAAATCCACCAGTTTGTCGCTCTTTCTGAATTCGTAGAGCCATAATTACATCATTGTCTAAGACATTTTCTAAATCATGCTCAACATCAACGTCAAAATTCTCTATCCCATCAGGTATAAATGTAGGTGGGCCAACTAATGTTACTTTTGCACCGAGTAACTTAAGTGAATATATATTACTTCTAGCAACTCTACTGTGCTTTATATCTCCTATAATGGCTATTTTTTTCCCTTCAATTGATCCAAAATGCTCTACGAGTGTATAAGCATCTAGTAATGCCTGTGTTGGGTGGGCATGCATACCATCGCCACCGTTTATGACAGGAACATTAACTTTTTCACTTAGAAACTTGGCTATACCTGATTGATTGTGTCGCATGATGAATATATCGGCTCCTATTGCTTCTAAATTGTTAGCAGTATCAAGCAATGATTCACCTTTAACAAAAGAGCTATTTTGTGGGCTTAAGTCGAGTATTTTTATACCTAGGTTATCACATGCAACTTGAAATGAACCTTTTGTTCTTGTGCTAGCTTCGTAAAAGAGAAATACAGCTTTCTTTCCAGAATAGATTTGCGCGGTCTCCTTATCTTTAAAATTCTTAGTTCTTTCAAAGATAAGGTTCAACTGTTCAAGTGTTAAATGTTCTGTGTCAAGCAAATGATTCTTAATTGTAGAGCTTTTCAAAATGTAATCATTCCTTTCGGGAAATTAAAAAATGCCTTCCTACAGCCGGTAGGAAGGCACTATGATCCCCATAATTGTTTCCCTTACCGGCCTCTCTGGACCGTTTTAAAGGTGCTTTGTTATTTATTTTATGTAAGGTTACCAGATATAGAGAATACTTGTCAATACATATATCTTAAATATCTAAAATAATAAATTTAGATAATAGAATTAAAAAAGGATTATTAACTTTTAGCTAGAATTATAACAAGGTAAACTAATGAAGTTTAAAGGAGGAGCAGCAATGAACAATCTTGTTGATGAAATGAAAAATAGGTTACCTGAAATAATTGATGTAATTAAAACTGTTGTTGAACACGAGTCTCCATCTGATGAAAAAGATGCTATAGATAAGTTGATTAATTATTTAATGGATTTATGCGAGAGCAAAGGTATGACTACAGAGGTGATAAACAATCAAAATAGAGGTAATCACCTATTAGTAGAACATTTAGTAGATAACGCTAATAAGAATTTACTTATTTTGTGTCATATTGATACTGTTTGGCCACTTGGTACTTTAGAGAAGATACCTTTTTCAAATCAAGACGGAGTTTTAAGAGGACCAGGCGTCTATGATATGAAAACAGGCGCTGTTCAAGCTATTTTTGCTGTAGAAGAGGCAATAAAAAGAGGCAAAGTAAACGATAAAAATATCAGGATTCTTTTTAATAGCGATGAGGAAATAGGTTCGCAAACATCTAGAAAGCTAATCGAAGACTTAGCTAGACAAAGTGATTGCACTTTAGTATTAGAACCATCCGTTCCACCACAAGGAGCTTTAAAGACGTTTAGAAAAGGTGTTGGACGATTTGATCTCTTTATAAAAGGTAAAGCATCTCATTCTGGTAGCGCTCCAAAAGAAGGGATTAGTGCTATTACAGAACTAGCTCATCAAATACTTGATTTAAATGGCCTGGCAAAAGATGAGCTAGGAACAACTGTTAATGTAGGTACAATAACAGGAGGCTCAAAAACTAATGTAGTTGCAGCTAATGCAACAGCTACAATAGATGTGAGAGTTGAGACAATGGAAGAAGCAGAAAGAATTACTGAAGATATTCTTAATAGGAAATCATTCATAGTTGGTACAACAGTCAAAGCAACAGGTGGAATTAATAGACCACCAATGATACGATCTGAAAAAACCATCGAAATGTTTAACCTTGCAAGAGATATTTCTACTGATTTAGGATTTGATCTACAAGAGGCATCTACGGGTGGTGGAAGTGATGGTAATTTTACTGCGGCTTTAGGTGTTCCTACAATAGATGGTTTAGGTTCTGTAGGTAATGGTGCTCATGCTGATACTGAACACACCTTAGTTGAGCATATACCAAATAGAACGGCATTGTTGATCAGACTACTCGAAGAGTTATAGGAGGGTTTAAGAATGGATGCTTTGAAAAAAATAGTTGGAGACTTATATTTGTCTAGAAATGGAGCCGATTTTGTAGAAGAGTTAGTTGAAAAATATGGCTCTAGATTTGGTGGCAGTGAAGAAGAGAGACTTGCAGCAGAGTATATAAGAACGAAAATGCTTGAAAATGGATTAGATAAAGTTGAAAAAGAAGAGTTTGAGTGCAACGGATGGACAAGAAAAGAAACTCGTTTAAGTGTTTTAGATCCCATAGTACGAGAAGTAGATTGTATAGCATTACCATTTTGTCCTCCTGGTGAGATTGAAGGAAACCTGGTATATCTAGGTGATGGAGACCCTCAAGCATATGCAGATAATCGAGATAAATTAAAAGGTGCAATAGCAATGGTCAACACAGCTACTCCAAAGTTTTATCATAGACAAATGCATAGAGGTGAAAAACTCGGTCGGGCAATTGAAGCTGGTGCGATAGGCTTCATCTGGATGAGAGGGGAGCCTGGTGGTTTGCCAGAGACTGGTTCTGCAAGATTTAATAAGCCATGTGAAATACCTGCGGTGTCGGTTTCATTTGAAACAGGGCATTTTCTATTAAGGCTAGCTAGAAACAATGATGTAAGTTTAAGAATTTCAAGTAATAATACATTACAAAGAACAAACTCATATAATGTAGTAGGTGAAATTAAAGGAATAGAAAAGCCTGATGAAATTATTCTAATAGGTGGTCATTATGATGGGCATGATATTAATGAATCTGCCAATGATAATGGGGCAGGTACAGCTGTTGTAATGGAAGCTGCTAGAGCATTATCACAATTTAAAGGCGAGTTAAAGAGGACATTAAGATTTGTTGCATTTGCTCAAGAAGAAACTGGCTTAATAGGTTCTGAAGAGTATGTTAAAAAACATAAAGATGAGAACTTTGTTTTTATGCTTAACTTAGATGGAGCAGGTAGAGGATTTAATGGTACATTTTCTTTACAGGGTTGGTCAGAGAACATTGTCTTTTTTAAGAAAATTTTCTCTGAGATTTATGAACCTAGTATATCAATAGGAGATAAAATTAGTCTATATTCAGACATGTATTATTTCGCATCAAATGGATTTCCAGCTGCTACTTATGCTTCAAGTGCTCCTTCTTCATCTGGAGCACCAAGGGGATTTGGACATACTTATTGGGATACAGTTGATAAATTGAATCCAAAAGCAATACAAATGGACGCTGCTATGGTAGCTAAGCTATTGTATAAATTATCACAACTCGATGAGCTTCCTCTAAAAAGAAAGACTCCTCAAGAGTTCAGAAGAAAATTAGATGAGATGGGATATATTGAAATTTTACAATATGAGACTCGAGAAATCCCAGGAGAATAGTAGAAAGGCTCGTCAATTGACGAGCCTTATTTAGTATAGCCTGTATATTTGGTATAATAATATTATTAGAAAGTGAGGAAAGCTATTATGAGTACATGTGCAGAATGTAAGAAAAAAGAATGCCAAAAATCTGAGGTGTCAAACTTGTCTAATTGTCCAACTAAGGACAAAGATTGGCTTAAAAGTGTTAAAGCTGAATATGAGAAGGAAGAGAATATTAAAATTTCTCAGCTAGCTGCTCATATTGAAAAAACAGGATATTGTAAATGGACAAGAATAGAAGAGATTTATCATTTTGCCAAACAGGGAAAAATGAATAAAATAGGAATTGCTTTTTGTGTTGGATTATCAAATGAAGCAAGAGTTGTAAGTAGATATTTTCGTACAAAGGGGTTTGATGTAGTTTCTGCAGTTTGCTGTTGCGGTGCACTAGATAAAAGTGTGGCTAAGATTGCAGAAGATGATAAATTTAATCCTTTTGAAGAGGAATCAATGTGCAACCCAATTGGTCAAGCACTACTTTTTAATAAACTTAGTACAGATTTAAATGTAATACTAGGGCTTTGTGTTGGTCATGATAGTTTGTTTATGAAGTATGCAAAAAGTCTTACTACAGTATTAGCTGTTAAGGATAGGGTATTAGGTCATAATCCTTTAGCAGCCATTTATCAAAGTGAAAGTTACTATAAGAAAAAGTTGTTTGATGAAGACACAGAGTGGCTATAACATTAAGAATTTTAGGTGATTCTTTTTATAAACTCTATATTTGTTGTATAATAGCAATATTATCAAGATGAAAGTAGGTATGCAGTTGAATATAAAGAAACCAAGCAGTGTTTGGGAATATAAAGTCGAAAAATTTGTGCCAAAAATTTTACCTATTTCTTATCAAATTCTATCAAACCGAGGATATGACTTAGACGAGCAAGAAAGATTTATTGACATAAACAATATGCAGTTTCATGACCCATTTTCGTTAAGAGATATGGACAAAGCTGTGTCTATTATTAATGAGGTTATAGATAAAAATGAAAGAATTGTAGTGTATGGTGATTATGATGTGGATGGAATCACTTCAACTTCTTTATTGTATCATTTTTTCAAAATGATTAATTATGAAGTAGACAGGTATATACCAGACAGAATAAATGAAGGATATGGCCTAAATCCTGAAGCTATAGACATGTTAACAGATAAGTACAAACTGATAATTACTGTAGATTGTGGGATAACAGCTCAGGATGAAATTAAGCTTATTAAAGACAAAGGTGCAAAAGTAATAATCACTGACCATCATCAATGTGGCGATTTATTACCAATAGCTGATGCAATTATTAATCCTCATCTAGAAGAAAACTATGAGACTCCTTTTTTAGCTGGTGTAGGTGTAGCTCTTAAGTTAACTCAAGGATTAGCAAAAAAGAATAATTATAAACAAATTAAATGGCCTTTATTATATGCTTTAGCGGCTATAGGAACTATCGCTGATATCGTTCCACTCCTTAACGAAAATAGGCTAATTACAAAACTTGGGTTGGAAGCCATAAATAATGGGAGTCTATTAAAAGGATTAGACACATTAATTAAGGTTAGTGGTTTAAATAAGGGAGACATAGGGACTGGCAATGTTGCGTTTGGCCTAGCTCCTAGGCTTAATGCTGGTGGTAGATTGGGTAGCCCAGAAGACCCACTTAATCTTTTAATAACAGATGATGACGAAGAGGCGTTTAATTTAGCAGAACATTTAAACATTCAAAATGAAAAGAGAAAAGCTATTGAGCAGAAAATTTTAAGTCAAGCATTGGAGATGATTGATGATTCTCCAATTTATGTGTTATATAACCCAGAATGGCATCATGGTGTTTTAGGTATTGTAGCTTCAAGAATTGTAGAATTGACATATAAACCAGTTATACTTCTTGGTGAAGGTGATGGTGCTATAAAGGGGAGTGGACGAAGTATAAAAGGCGTTCACCTGCAAAAACTTTTACTAGAAAATGACGAAATACTAGAATCACATGGAGGCCACGAGTTAGCAGCTGGTTTAAGTCTTAATGAAGATAACCTTGAAGAGTTACGCAAAAGGCTGACAATTAAGGTGCAAGAAATATTTGAAGTAGAAGAATTCAAACCAAAGTTTAAAATTGATTATCAAGCTGATGTGGCTAGCATTACCTATGAAACTGCCAGTGAACTAGAAAATCTAGGGCCTTACGGATTTGGAAATCCCCAGCCAAATATTTTGCTCAGTGCTGTAGAAGTTGTTGATATGCAGCAAATTGGCAAAGGAAAACATTCAAAAGTTGTAGTTAAAGATTTCTTAGATGCAGTGGAGTGCTTAAAGTGGAATGATAATGATCTTAATTTTAAAATTGGAGATAAAATTGATGTACTAGGAACTATATCAAAAAATGAGTGGCTAAATATCAAATCAGCAAGTTTAGTAATTAAAGATTATAGACAATCTTCTAAACCCAAGCTAGTTGATAGAAGGAATATAAGTAAAAAAGAATTGCTTAGTAATATTAGTCAAGAAAATTCTATTATTGTCACTTACAAGTCAATAGATGACTTTAATTTATCAGTATTAAGAAATAACATGTTCGAACCAGTTTACTTAATTAAAAAAAATAATGAATATATTCATGTAGATAACTTTAAAGAGAACATTGAAAATGTCATAATATATGATATGCCATTTTTTGCAAATCAGCTTAATAAAATTCTTCATTCTAATTATGAGAATCTAGTCCTTGCTTATAATGAATCTGAGTATCAGGACATTTTAAGCATATTAGATAATATTCAAATTGATAGGGATTATTTGATTAAAATTTATCAAAGAATTTTAAGTCAAAGTGAAGTTATAATTGAAGACTCATATTTTAAGGAGTCTAGCTTAAAAGAAGCAATAGCAAATCATAAATTATTCTATTCACTTGAAATATTGATGGACTTAGGCTTAATTAAGCAAAAAATTAAAGACAGTAAAATATGTATAAGTGCTCTAAAAAATAAAACTAATATAGAAAATAGTCAGGTTTTAACTAATTACAAAAAATTAATAGATAGAGCAAAAAAAGAAGTTAAGTTTTTATCAACTGCCAGTGAAGAAAAAATTCAAAAGTACGTAAGGAGAATTTAGATGAATCTTGAAACACTAAAAAACAAAATTAGAGAAGTAATGGACTTTCCGCAAGTAGGTATTGGATTTAAAGATATTACAACAATATTGAAAGACCCAGAAGCTTTTAAAGTATCAGTAGATTTATTAGCAGACTTATATAAAGAACAGAAAATCGATATTGTAGTGGGACCAGAAGCTAGAGGTTTTATCTATGGAGCTCCATTAGCATATGTATTGAATGCTGGCTTTGTTCCTGTAAGAAAGAAAGGTAAACTTCCTGCTGAGGTTGTCAGCGAAGAGTATGAGTTAGAATATGGCACAAATACAGTGGAAATTCACAAAGATTCAATTAAAAAAGGACAAAAAGTATTAGTTGTAGATGATTTGCTTGCAACAGGTGGAACAGCAGCTGCAGCGTGTAAGTTAGTTGAGCAACTTGGTGGAGAAGTAGTAGCAATGGCTTTCTTAATTGAGTTGGAGTTCTTAAATGGAAGAGAAAATTTACAAGGATATAAAGTAGACGCATTAATCAAGTATTAAGGGGTGTTTTTTATGGACCTGACCACATTGAAAGAAAGAATGAAATATCAATTTAGTCCTGAACAAGATAAAATTTTGGATAGGGCTTATGAAGTTGCGCTCAAAGCTCATGAAGATCAAATGAGAGCAAGTGGAGCTCCTTATATAAGTCACCCATTATCAGTGTCTATTATTTTGGCAGAAGATCTAGAAATGGATTTTGAAACAATTGTTGCAGGATTACTTCATGATGTGGTAGAGGATTCCGAAATGTCTACTGCTAAGTTGAGTGAGATTTTTGGAGAGAATATTGCTCAATTAGTTGACGGTGTTACTAAATTGACAAGAATTAGAGAGAAGACTAGGACAGAACAACAAGCTCATAACCTACATAAGATGTTCTTAGCAATGGCAAAAGATATTAGAGTAGTAATCATTAAGTTAGCTGATAGATTACATAATATGAGAACTTTAGATAGTGTAAATACAGAAAAACAAATGAGAATTGCTAGAGAAACGCTTGAAATTTACGCACCTCTGGCAAATCGTTTAGGTATGTATTTTATAAAATCTGAGCTAGAAGATAGGGCGTTAAGATTTTTAAAGCCTCAAGTTTATAAAGAAATTCAAAGATTGGTTGATAAAAAACGTTCTGTAAGAGAAGAGTTTGTTAAAGAAGTAATAGACACGTTAACAAGAAAGTTAGCAGAAGTAGATATAAGAGCAGATATTATGGGTAGACCAAAACACTTTTACAGTATATATAAAAAAATGATAGATAAATCTAAAAGCTTTGAAGAGATATATGATTTAACTGCAGTAAGAATTTTAGTAGATAGTGTTAAAGATTGTTATGGAGCCCTAGGAGTAGTTCATACTATGTGGACTCCTTTACCTGGTAGATTTAAAGACTATATTGCTATGCCTAAACCAAATATGTATCAGTCTTTACATACCACTGTTATTGGTTTAAGAAAAGAGCCTGTAGAAATTCAAATAAGAACCCTTGATATGCATAGAACAGCTGAATTTGGTATTGCAGCACATTGGAAGTACAAAGAGGGTATAGACAAAGAAAATGCTTTTGATAATAAGTTAGCTTGGCTTAGACAGGTAATGGACTTCCAAAATGAATTGCGTGATGTTGAAGAATTTGTTGATAGCCTAAAAGTTGATTTGTTCTCTGATCAGGTATTTGTCTTTACTCCTAAAGGAGACGTTATAGATTTACCAGCAGGTGCTATACCAATTGATTTTGCTTATAGAATACATACTGAAATAGGCAATAGATGTATAGGAGCTAAAGTTAACGGAGCAATAGTTCCATTAGATTATGAGCTTCAAACAGGAGACATTATTCAAATATTAACTTCTAAAAGTGCACATGGTCCAAGTAGAGATTGGCTGAAAAAAGTTAGGACTTCTACTGCAAGAACAAGGATTAGACAATGGTTTAAAAAGGAACAAAGAGAAGATAATATTGAGCATGGTTTGTCTTTATTAAGAAGTGAACTTAAAAAATTAGGATACGGCTCAAAAAGCATACTTCAAAACAAGGAGTATAATATTGTAGAAGAAGTATTAGATGATCTCAATTACTCCTCTTATGACGATTTATTAGCAAATATAGGGTTTGGAAACCAATCAGCTGAAGGCGTAGCTAATAGGTTGATAGAATATTATAGGGAAAAATATGAAGCCGAAAATGTCATAGAAAAAATTATAGAAGAAGAACAAAAACCTGTAGAGGTATCCACAAGTGGTGTGGCAATACAAGGAATAGATAATGCTCTGCTAAAACTTGCGAAATGTTGTAATCCTATACCAGGTGATGAGGTAGTAGGTTATATTACAAGAGGTAAGGGAGTTACAATACATAGGGCAGATTGTCCAAATATAGTCGCAAAAAAAGATGACGAAGAAGAAAGATTGATTGATGTAATGTGGAGTGATGAAGATACTTTAACTTATCCAGTTCCTCTACAAATTACTATGTCAAACAGACCAGGTGCTATTTATGATATTTTAGGTGAAATTTCTAAGATGGATATTAATGTATCTGCACTTCACTCAAGAGGTGGTATAGTTTATGTTACCTTGGAAATTAGAGATAAAGAACAACTTTCACAGGTGATGAATAAAATAACTTCTATTAGAGATGTTGATAAAGTAAGGAGAGTTTAGATATGAAGGCTTTAATACAAAGAGTATCTAAAGCAAATGTTAAAGTAGAAAGCAGTATAGCAGGGGAGATTGATCACGGACTACTTGTCTTTCTTGGTGTAACTGACAATGATACAAGTGAAGAAGTTGATTTTTTAGTTAATAAAATTGTAAATCTCAGAATTTTTAATGATAATAACGATAAGATGAACCTATCTCTTTTAGATGTTAAAGGAGAAATGTTGGTTGTATCTCAGTTTACGCTATACGCAGACTGTCAAAGGGGAAGAAGACCCAGCTATACTCAAGCAGCTGCACCAGATTATGCAGACAAAATGTATGAAGAGTTCATAAGTAAAATCAATGAGTTAGGTATTGAAGTTAAGAGTGGTGTTTTTGGTGCACATATGGAAGTTAGTTTAATTAATGATGGCCCTGTTACCATTATGATTGAAAAGTAGTAAGTGGAGGATAATATATATAATGATAATTAAGAAAATAGTAAATGGGAAATTATCTACAAATACATACTTAATATATGACGATGAAAAAAATGCTGCAATAATTGATCCAGCTGAAGATACTGAAAGAATGATAAGTGAAATTAAGGATTTAGGACTGAATTTGAAGTATATCATTAATACACATTGTCATCCTGACCATATATCAGGAAATAAGAAGATTTATGAGGAGTTTTCGTGCGAATTACTGGCTCATAAAAAAGAAGAGCATATGTTAGATGATTCAACTAGCCATTTAGCTAAATATTTAGGTATAGAAAAAGATCAACCTAAAATAGATAAATATATAAAAGATGGTGATATTATTCAGGTAGGATCTATTCAATTAAGAGTAATAGAAACTCCTGGTCACACAGAAGGGTCAGTATCTTTGCACGACGAGAACAAAAAAGTGCTCTTTAGTGGAGATACTCTCTTTCACAGATCAGTTGGAAGAACTGATCTGCCTGGAGGAGATGTTTATGTTTTGCTTGAGTCTTTGGCGAAGTTATTAAACTTGCCTGAGGATGTTAGGGTTTTGCCTGGACATAGCGGAGAAACTACAATTGCATTTGAAAAGGAGAATAATCCATTTGCCAAAAGATTGGGGTAATTTGACTGGTGTTAGGCCCATAAAATTGCTATATTACTTAGCAAATCAAGGATGCAATAATGCCAATATAAAAGAATACCTTGTAAATGAACAAAAACTTAATATTGAAACAGCAGATCTGATGATTGATTTGTTTAGTTTGGAAGTTAACACCTTAGGTAATATTAAAAAAGAAAGTGTGGCTTTATATATCCATATACCTTTTTGTCCCTCTAGGTGTACTTATTGTTCGTTTGTTTCTATGTCAAATTTTCATACGAGCAACTTATTAGAAACATATGCTGAGCTGCTGATTATAGAGATAAACCATATAGTTGAGTATGTGAAAAAAAATAATTTAGATATTGTCAGTATATATTTTGGAGGGGGTACCCCTACTATACTAGAAGTTACATATTTAGAGAAAATTTTAAGGGAAGTAAAACCTTTAGTAAGTGAGGGCCTTGAATATACAATTGAGGCGGGTAGACCTAATACAATTAGTAGGACCAAATTAGAGGTAATGGAGCATTATGGAGTAAATAGAATTTGTGTTAACCCTCAATCAATGATAGATAGTACACTGAAGAAGGTTAATAGACAGCACACTGCTACTGATATTAAGTCAACGATAAGTTTAGCAAGCAATTTTAACATGAAGATTAATATGGATATGATTGTTGGGTTACCAGAGGAAGAAGATGAAGACATACTCTATAGTCTGAGAGAGATTTTAGCCTTAAACCCAGATGAGATAACTGTTCATAGTTTAGCAATAAAGAGAGCATCTGAAATAAATGAGTTAGCCAAAAATATTACTAATGATTTATATGATAATATAGAGCTTTTATTAATGAAGAATAATTATAAACCATATTATTTATATAAGCAAAGCAACTCACTTAATGACCAAGCTAATATAGGCTATACAAAAGATAAGCCATGTTTGTACAACATGATAATGATTAATGAGCAATTTTCTGTAATTTCTTGTGGTGCTGGTGCCATCACAAAGTTACTTGATAAAAACAAGCAATTTACAAGATTTAATGCACCAAAAGATGTGAAGATGTATATAGACAATTTTGATGAATATCTTGAAAGAAAAAAAAGGTGGTTTGATGATGCAAAATAACATGGTAGCAAAAAGAAGTTATATGTGTGCAGAATTGACAAAGAAGAATATTGGTGAAAAAGTTAAGTTGATGGGTTGGGTTCAGAAAAGAAGAGACCTTGGCGCTCTAATATTTATTGACTTGAGAGACAGAACCGGGATAGTTCAGCTTGCTATAGATCCTGAAAGCCCGTCTTTTGAAGTTGCAGAAAGCATTCGATCTGAATACGTAATTGAAGCAACAGGTGTTGTTAGAGAAAGGCCTGATGGTCAAGTAAATGCATCTATGAAAACTGGCGAAGTGGAAATTCTAGTAAGTGAAACAAAAATACTCAATAAATCTCTTACACCACCATTTTATATAGAAGATGATGTTAATGCAGATGAAAGTTTAAAACTCAAATATAGATATTTAGATCTAAGAAGACCGCAAGCACAAAACGTTTTAATACAAAGACATAAGATTGCAAAAGCTGTTAGAGATTTTTTAGACCTTCATGGATTTATTGAGGTAGAAACCCCTGTATTGACAAAATCAACGCCAGAAGGAGCAAGAGATTACCTAGTTCCTTCTAGGATTCACAAAGGAAGTTTTTATGCTTTGCCACAGTCGCCTCAATTGTTCAAACAATTGTTGATGGCATCAGGCCTTGATAGATATTTTCAAATTGTGAAATGTTTCAGAGATGAAGATTTAAGAGCTGATAGACAACCTGAGTTTACTCAAATTGATATAGAAATGTCTTTCGCTGAAGAAGCTGATATTAGAAATATGGCGGAAGACTTAGTCAGACACTTATTTAAACAAGTACTGGACATTAAAGAGTTGCCAAGTTTTCCATTAATGCAGTATGAAGAAGCTATGAACAAATTTGGTAGTGATAAACCAGATACAAGATTTGAACTTTACTTACAAGATGTTTCTGAAGTCTTTTTAGAAAGTGATTTTAGAGTTTTTAAGGGAACGCTTGAGTCTGGAGGAGTATTAAAGGGTATTAAAGTAGAAAATAGTGATTTTAGTAGAAAGCAGATTGATCAGTATACTGAGTTTGTAAAAAGATACGGTGCAAAAGGACTAGTGTGGATACAAAAAGTAGATGAGGGAATAAGGTCTTCTGTAGCTAAGTTCTTGTCTGATAATGAAGTTTCTACTTTAGTTAAAAAAATGGAACTAGAAGATGGAGATTTTGCGTTTATAGTTGCTGATACAAGGAAAACTGCTAATAAAGCATTAGGAGCTTTAAGATTAGAGCTAGCCAATGAGTTAGATTTAATAGATAAATCTAACTGGGCTTTTTTATGGGTAGTTGACTTTCCTTTGTTTGAGTATGATGAAGAAGATAAGAGATATTATGCAGCTCACCATCCATTTACTATGGCGCATGAAGAAGACATTGAAAATATAAGCAAAAAGCCTGACACAGTGCGCGCAAAGGCATATGACTTAGTATTAAATGGAGCAGAGATTGCTGGTGGTAGTATCAGAATACATAATAGAGAAACACAAAATATGATGCTAAAAGCGCTTGGTTTTAGCGAAGAACAAGCATATAATCAGTTTGGTTTTCTATTAGATGCTCTTGAATATGGAGCTCCCCCACATGGAGGAATAGCATTTGGTTTAGATAGAATTGTTATGGAAATGCTTGGTATTAGCAATATAAGAGATGTTATAGCGTTTCCAAAAACTACAAGTGCATCTTGCCTAATGACTAATGCGCCAAGTGAAGCTAGTAAAGAGCAATTAGAAGAATTAGGTATAGCTCTTAAGAAATAGAGCTCGAAAGGAGAGAAAGCACTTTATTGTGCTGAATTCTATGGATAGAAGAGGTGTTGTTATTGACGTTGTAAATGACAGTGTAAAAGTATTATTACAACGGCATGAAGCTTGCAGTTCTTGTAAAGCATGTAAACTAGGTAGAGATGACGGTCAAGAAACTATAGTAGAAGCGAAAAATAATGCTATGGCAAAAAAAGGCGACTATGTTGAATTAAGTATAGCCTCAAAAAGGGTAGCATTTGCAGCTATAAGTGCATATGGTGTTCCATTACTCTTAATCGTATTAGTGATGCTAATAGGGCAATTTTTAGAACTTAATCAAGGAGTAGTTTTTTTAGGAATAGGGTTTTCCTTGGGAGTAAGTTATTTAATTAATAGATTAATTTTAGAACCAATTAGAGCAAAAGCTAATAAATATGAAGTAGAAGCAAATAAAGTAGTAAATTCTCTTGAGGAGGCATATAATGGCTAAATTTATCGATTTGAGAAGTGATACTGTCACTCAACCTACAGAAGATATGAGAAGAGCAATTTATCGTGCAGAAGTTGGAGATGATGTTTACCAAGATGACCCATCAGTAAATCAACTAGAAGAACTAGCTGCAGAAATGCTAGGTAAAGAAGCGGCACTTTTTGTAACTAGTGGAACTCAAGGTAATATCCTTGCTCTATTAACACATTGTAATAGAGGTGATGAGATATTGATGGAAGAAAATGCTCATATATATTTATTCGAGGTTGCTGGAATGTCAGCATTAGGTGGATTAATGCCTCGAAGGATAAAGGGTACTAGCGGATATATAAATCCTGAAGATATTAAGAAAAACATACGAGATGAAAATGTGCATTTTCCAAAAACTACTTTAATTTGCTTAGAGAATACTCATAATCAAGCAGGTGGTGCAGTTATTGGATTAGAAGAGCAGAATAATATCAGAGCAGTTGCTGATCAGTATGGGTTAAAAATTCATCTAGATGGAGCCAGATTTTTTAATGCAATGACAGCTCTTGGTTGTTCTCCAAAAGAATTGGCAAAGCCATATGATAGTATTCAAATTTGTTTATCTAAAGGGTTAGGTGCCCCAGTAGGTAGTTTGCTGTTTGGTTCAAAAGAATTTATTAAAGAAGCAAGAAGGTATAGAAAAATGCTAGGTGGCGGTATGAGGCAAGCTGGTATTATTGCTGCAGCTGGTATCTACGCGCTGGAAAATAATATTGATAGACTAAAAGAAGATCATGAAAATGCTCAGTATTTAGCCAAAGAGTTAGCGAGCATTGAAGGTATAGAGCTAGCCTTTGATAAGGTTGATTCAAACATTATTTATTTTTACATTGATAGCAGCAAAATAACTGCTAAAGATTTTTGTAATACTTTATATGAAAATGATATTTTAGCTAATCCTGCAGGGGTAGATAAAGTAAGATTTGTAACACATCTAGGTGTTAGTAAAGAAGATTGTGAAAAAGCAATTAAAGTTATAAAAAAGATAATGAATTAAGATGGATATATTTGAAAGACAAAGAACAGAAATTCTTAGAAGGAGTGCGCCTTTAGCTAATCGTATGCGACCAAGGAAACTAGAAGAGTTTGTTGGTCAAGAGCATATCTTGGGTGAAGGAAAACTTCTAAATAGAGCAATTAGAGCAGATCGCTTAGGGTCTATGATATTTTATGGACCGCCAGGCTCTGGAAAGACTACTCTAGCAAAAGTTATTGCTAATAATACAGTAAGGCAGTTTGAACAACTTAATGCAGTAATGGCTGGTGTAAAAGACATAAAAGCAGTAATAAAGAAGGCGGAAGATCTGCTTGGTACTGTTAATAAGAAGACGATTCTTTTTATTGACGAGATACACAGATTCAATAAGTCACAACAAGATGCCTTACTTCCAAGTGTGGAAAGTGGAGTAGTAACTTTGATAGGGGCAACTACAGAAAACCCATACTTTGAAGTTAATGCACCATTATTATCACGTTCCCAAGTATTTGAGTTTAAGACTTTATCTAATGATGATTTGAAGCAGATTGTAATTAATGCCATATCTGACGCAGAAAGAGGTCTTAGCGAGTATAATGTAGTATTGAAAGAAGAAGCTTTAAACCACTTAGTTAGATCCTCTACAGGAGATGCACGTATAGCACTCAATGCTGTAGAACTTGCTGTCTTAACAACTGAACCTGACAAAGACGGAAATATAGTTATTGATATGCAAATAGCTGAAGAATCTATACAACAGAAGTTTGTAAAGTACGATAAAGATGGAGATGCACACTATGATACAATTTCTGCATTTATAAAGTCTATGCGAGGGAGTGATCCTGACGCAGCTATTTATTACTTAGCCAGGATGCTTGAAGCAGGAGAAAGTCTACGCTTTATTGTCCGCAGAGTTTTAATTTGTGCTTCTGAGGATGTGGGAAATGCTGATCCAAATGCATTGGTTATAGCTAATAGTGCCGCACAAGCATGCGAGTACGTTGGCTTCCCTGAGGCACAATTAATACTAGCACAAGCTGTTCTTTATATAGCATGTGCACCAAAAAGCAATAGTGCTACGGAAGCTATTTTCAGTGCCAGAAAAGCTGTCAGAGAAGAAGACTTTTCAGGTATACCTAAACATTTACAAGATGGTCATTATAGTGGTGCAAAAAAACTAGATAGAGGAGTAGGGTATGATTACCCACACGATTATAGTAATAATTTTGTACTCCAGCAATACCTACCTGATAGCGTTAAAGACAAAATGTTTTATAGACCAAGCAATAACGGACATGAGCGTGAAGTACGTCAATATCTAAAAAGTATCTGGTCATCTGAGGTGTAATAATGAAAGAAAAATATTTCTCTATAAAGGAAGAAATCCATGTTAAGCAAAAGGTAGGCGCATGTAGATTTTTCGGGTCTGCTAGGCCTGTTCATACTGAAGAACAGGCTAATTCTTTTATTGATGAAGTAAAAGAAAAGTTTCCAAATGCAAGTCATTATGTTTATGCATATGTTATTAGCGACTCTGATAACCCTATTGTGAAATACTCAGATGATGGAGAACCAGCTAATTCTTCAGGACCACCAGTTTTGCAATCTATAGAGACTAGAGATTTAACTAATGTTATTGTTGTAATAACTAGATATTACGGTGGAGTTAACCAAGGTTTTGGAGGACTCATTAGAGCATATGGTTCAACAGCATCACTTGCCTTAGAGAACTGCACTATTACAGAATATGAGTTATTCCAGCGGATTAAGGTAAAACCAGTAGAGTATTCCCAACTTGGAGATATTATTCATTTTGTTGAATCTTTTGGTGGCAGCATCACTGACATAGAGTATGGAGCGGATGTAATAGTGCTGGCTGAGCTTAAAAATGATGTATTAGATAAGTTTAAAATTAAAGTTAGAGATATTACAAAAGGAAGAGGACAATTAGTGTTAGGAGAGCAGATATGGAAAAGAAAAAAATAGCAGTTGCAATGAGTGGCGGCGTTGATAGCTCTGTCGCAGCAGCTTTATTATTAGATCAAGGTCATGATATTTGTGGGATTACTATGATAGTAAGTAGTGACATCGAGGGTAATCCAGAAGATTTAGCAGCAAAGGATGCCAAAAAAGTATGTGATCAATTAGGTATAAAACATTTTGTAGTAGACTTAAGAGATGCATTTATGGAAAAGGTCATTAAACCTTTTGCTAAAGAATACTCTAGTGGGAATACCCCAAACCCTTGTGTAATTTGTAATGAAAGAATAAAGTTTGGAGCTTTAATGGATTATGCAAATGAGCTAGGATATCCAAACTTAGCAACAGGACATTACCTAAATTTAGTATTTGATGATAAAAATAATTTATACAAAATCTTTGGAGCAAAAGATAAGTCAAAAGATCAAGCATATATGTTGTATCGATTAAATCAAAAAACATTAAGTAAGCTGGTATTTCCACTTGCAAGATATGAAAAGACTGAGGTAGTTAAAATGGCTCATGAGAAAAATTTAGCTAGTGCTGATAGAGTAGAAAGTCAAGATATATGCTTTATTCCTGATGAGGATTCTTACGCTGATTATTTGATTGAAAGAAGTTTAATAAAAAGTGAAAAGACTGGGTATTTTGTGGATGTTACTGGAAATGAAATTAAAGAGCATGATGGAGTTCACAAATACACCATTGGCCAAAGAAAAGGGTTAGGTATAGCTTTGGGTTATCCTGCTTATGTAATTGATATTGACAAAGAGAATAATAATATAATAGTTGGAAAAAAGGATATGCTCTTTTCTAAGAAAATGATAGTCACGGATGTAAGTTGGTTAAGTGGTAACAAGGTTGAAGAAATTGAGTGTAATGTTAAAATTAGATATAGTAATTCAGGTTTTAAAGCAAAAGTAATAAACATTGAGGAAAATGATTACATAGTTGAGTTTGAGCAACCGGTTCGAGCAATTACTCCAGGACAATCAGCTGTGTTTTATAAAAATGATGAATTATTAGGTGGAGGATTTATAAAGCCTAGTGAATATAAGTAGTTAATGGAAATTTATCATAAAGTATTGTATAATTTTTTAGATAACAGTTAAGCTGTATAAGGAGGAATTCTCATGAAATCAACGGAAATAAGGAGTCGATTTTTGGCTTTCTTTGAAGCTAAAGATCATTACATATTACCATCTCATTCTTTAATACCTGATAATGACAATACATTGTTATGGATTAATGCGGGGGTAGCACCACTAAAAAAATATTTTTCAAAACAGGCAATCCCGCCATCATATAGATTAGCAAGTAGTCAAAAATCTATTAGAACAGTAGACATTGAAATTGTTGGAAGAACTGATAGACACCACACTATGTTTGAAATGCTAGGCAACTTTTCAATTGATAACTATTTTAAAGCTGAAGCAATCGAGTGGGCTTGGGAGTTTTTGACTGAAGAAATTGGACTGGACAAGGACAGACTTTATGTAACAGTACATCCTGATGATAAAGAGGCTAGACAGCTATGGATTGATCTAGTAGATTTTCCAGCTGAAAGAATATATGATGATCCAGAGAATTTTTGGGAAATAGGTCCCGGCCCATGTGGTCCTAACTCTGAGATATATTTTGATAAGGGAGAGAGTCACGGGTGCCAAGAAGAAACTTGTCAGCCTGGATGTGATTGTGACAGGTATATAGAAATATGGAATCTAGTTTTCACTCAATATAATAGAGAAGTCAATGGTGATTTAACTAAACTTTCTTATAACAATATTGACACTGGAATGAGCTTAGAAAGGCTAGCTTCTGTAGTTCAAAATACCCCATCTAACTATGAAATTGATATTTTTATGCCCTTAATTGAAGCCATAGAAAAACTATCTAGCAAAAAATACTCTGAGAATAAAATGCCAATGAGAGTTATTGCTGATCATATTAGAGCTGTAACATTTGCTATTGCAGATGGTGCTTTACCTTCTAATGAAGGTAGGGGTTATATAATAAGAAGAGTGTTAAGAAGAGCTATAAGGTTTAGTAAAAAACTAGGTTTAAATCAATCATTTATGTATAACTTAGTAAAAATTGTGGCAGAAGTAATGGGAGATCATTATAGTTATTTAACTGAAAAAATCGACTTAATTGAGAGAGTAGTAAAAAGTGAAGAAGAAAGATTTTTAAGAACTCTTGAAGAAGGAGAAAAACTGCTAAACCAGTATATAAAAGACCTAAAAGGTAATAATGAAAAGACATTAAGTGGTAAAGATGCTTTCAAACTTTATGATACATATGGATATCCTTTTGAATTAACTTTAGAGATTGCAAATGAGAATGGCATTGATGTATTAAAAAAAGAGTTTGATCAAGAGATGGATAATCAACGCCAAAGAGCAAGAGCAGCTAGAAAAATTGAATCTGGCAATATAGTTGCTAAAGAAGTTTTTCCTGATATTACAGGTGGAAAAGATTTTGTGGGTTATGATCAATTAGAGATAGAAACGAAAATTTTAGCAATAAATGAGCTAGATGCTGATCATGTTGAGTTTCTACTTGAAAAAACACCTTTTTATGCCGAATCAGGAGGCCAGGTGGCTGACTTTGGATATGTTTCATCCGAGCTAGGTAAAGTAGAGATTGAAGATGTTGTAAAATTGCCAGATGATAGAATTTTACACAGAGGGGTTTTACTAGAGGGTTCGTTAATGGAAAATGAATCAGTAAATGCCAAGGTAGATACTAAACATAGACATAATGTAATGGTTCATCATACTGCTACTCATATTCTTCACAGTGGTTTGAGAGAAGTTTTAGGGGAGCATGTAAATCAGGCAGGATCTTTAGTAACCCCAGATAGATTGAGGTTTGACTTTACTCACTTTGCAGGACTAAGTGAGGATGAAGTAAGTGACATAGAAGATTATGTAAATAATGCTATTTACGATTCAGTAGAACTTAAAACTGAAAACATGGAAGTTGAGAAGGCGATTGAAAATGGAGCAGTAGCTCTTTTTGGTGAACGCTATGATAAAGAAGTAAGAGTAGTTAGTGCAGGAGAATACTCAAAAGAACTTTGTGGCGGAACTCATGTTAACAACACTTCTGAAATAGGATTATTCTTAATATTATCCGAAGGCTCTATTGGGTCTGGTATTAGAAGAATCGAGGCCCTTGCTGGTAAGGCAGCTCATAAGTATTTAATGAATAAGCAGAGCAAATTAGAGGATGTAGAAAGAATACTAAAGGTTTCTCAAGAAGATGTTGTTAAAAAAGCTACAGACTTAATGGAGAAGATAAGTACTTTAGAAAAAGAAAACGAAAGACTTGAAGAAAAATTGTTTAATGCATCAGCTGACGGTATAATAGGGGATGCAAAGGATGTTAATGGAGTAACATTAATTACTAGTCAGGTAGATGTGAACAACATGGATTCATTACGTAAGTACGGTGATGTTATTAAAGCTAAGGTCCCTAATAGTGTTATAGTATTAGGTTGTAGTGATGATGAAAAAGTATATTTATTGACCTTTGTTAGTGATAAACTAATCAAAGAGAAGAAATTACATGCTGGAAGTATTATTAAACAAGTAGCAAGTATCTGTGGTGGAGGCGGCGGAGGACGTCCACAAATGGCACAAGCGGGTGGTAAAGACCCTGATAAGTTGCCTGAGGCTATAATGTCCGTGCCAGATATAATTGAAAAGTTTTTAGAAAGTTAGAGGTGGAACTTAATGAATAAATTTGATCACACCATGAAGTTTAATGCTGAGCATGAAAAAAACAAACGTATTCGCGAGATACTAGATCAAGTGTTTAAGGCTCTTGATAGTAAAGGATATAATGCAGTAAACCAAATAACAGGTTATTTATTGTCAGGAGACCCAGCTTACATAACTAGTCACCAAAATGCTAGAGTATTAATCAGCCAGATCGAGAGAGATGAAATACTTGAGGCTTTAGTTAATAGTTATCTTAGGTCAGAAGAAATTAAGGAAACCCGTCAATAGACGGGTTTAATTATTCCCATGAAATATAATGAACTTGCTAAAACAGGAATTAAAGTATCTGAACTTGCATTTGGTTCGCTTACATTAAGTCCATTACAGAAAAATTTATCACAAAAAGAGTCAGAGGTATTACTAAAGACCGCATTGGATTATGGGATTAATTTTTTTGATACTGCTGAGTTTTATAACAACTATTATAAACTCTCTTCGCTAAGTAATTATGAAAAGCACAATATAATAGTATGTTCTAAGTCTTATGCATATAGCAAAACTACTGCAAGAGCAAGTGTACAAAAGGCTCTAAAAGAGTTAAAAAGAGACTACATTGATATATTTTGTCTACATGAGCAGGAATCAGATCTGACCCTAAAAGGCCACATGGAAGCACTAGAAGAGCTTCAAATTATGAAAGAAGAAAAATTAATAAGAGCGATTGGTGTGTCCACACATTTTGTAAAGTGTTTGGAAGCTGTAATGAATTACCCATTTATAGATATAGTTCAGACTATAACGAACTACAAAGGATTAGGTATAGTTGATGGAACTAAAGAAGATATGGAAAATGCAATAAGTACACTGCGAAATAACAATAAAGCAGTTTATGGAATGAAAGTAATTGGTGGAGGAAGTTTCCACAATAATATAATGGATGCTTTTTACTATATTAAAAAGCAGTTAGAAATAGATTCTTTTGCTCTTGGCTTTGGAAGCAAAGAAGAAATTGAGTTTGCAATAAAATATTTTTATGAAGATAAATATGATGAAAACCTAAATGAGATACTGTCTAATAGAAATAGAGGATTGCATGTTGCAAATTGGTGCACAGCATGTTCAATGTGTGTAAAAAAATGCTCCCAAAACGCCTTGAAAATTGTAAACGGTAAAGCATCAGTCGATGAAAATGCATGTGTATTGTGTGGCTACTGTATAGGTGTATGCCCCGAATTTTGTATTAAAATATATTAAAATAGGATGTGATAAGTTGAGAATTATGAGCATGGACTTTGGTAATGTAAGAATAGGCATTGCATTATCAGATCCTTTAAAGATAATGGCCTCTCCATATGAAGTTTATAAAAGAGTTGATGAAATTGATGACATTAAGTATATTGCGAATCTAATTAAAGAAAAAGAAGTGTCAACACTTGTAGTTGGTCTACCAAAGCACCTTGATGGGAATGAAGGGAAAACAGCTGACGCCGTAAGAGAATTTATTGACAAATTGTTAGATACTGTTAAGATAGAAGTTGTCTTTCATGACGAGCGTTTTACTTCAAAAAGTGCTGAACAGTTTCTAATAGGTGCAGATGTGAAAAGAAAAAAACGTAAAAGTGTTATAGATAAAATGGCAGCACAAATAATACTGCAAAACTATTTAGACAAAATTAGGAATTAATAGACTTGACGTTTTATCTAAGAAAATTTACAATGTAAACAGTTGAATGGAGGGATATGATTATGTCATTCCGAGAAGAAGAAATTATTGTATTAATTGATGAAGATGATAATGAGATTGAGTTTGAAATCATCGAGATTTTTGAAACAGAAAATGGAAACCAATATGCTTTTTTATTTCCTCTAGATGAAGAAGAGGAATCTATTATCATGAAAGTTGTTATTGGTGAAGATGATGAAGAAATATTAGTTGAGATTGATGATGATGAAGAGTGGAACGAAGTTATTAACGCTTGGGAAGATTATATATCTAAACTAGACGAAGAAGAGTAAAAAAAGGGTCTTTTGACCCTTTTTTCGTAGTTATTTATAATACGAGGGGATAGTAAAGTGAAATTCATTAAAAATTTAATAGTAAAATCAGTATTAATTGCTGTCACAACTTTTTTGATTTTTGCTGGGATAGGAGTTGCTTCTAGCTTAATAAATAGACAAGACGAAATAGTTGTACTAGAAATACCTAGGGGACATAGCCCATCACAAATAGCTAATTTATTAAAAGACAATGATTTAATAGATTCAAAGGTATATTTTAGAGCAATATTGAAATACTCTCCTGAAGTAGCTAACTTACAAGCAGGTGTATATGAGTTTGATAAGAGTGATACTACAATAAGTATAATTACAAAAATTTCTGAAGGAAGAGTAGCTCAGTATGAAGATATTAGAATAACTATTCCTGAAGGTAGAACCATAGAAGAAATGGGACTTATTTTTGAGAGAAATAATCTCTTTACAGCAAATGAGTTTTATGAAGCTGTAAACACAATTGAACTTGATTATGAATGGTTTGCAGGCATAGATAATGCAAACATTTTATATAAACTTGAAGGGTATCTTTTTCCAGATACTTATGATTTCAGAACAGTAACAACTCCTGTAATTGTAATAAAACGACTAGCAGCTAGATTTGACCAACAGATTTTTCAACTATTTAAAAGTAGTGGTTTTAGCAAGGATATGAGTTTTCATCAGTTACTGACATTAGCATCAATTGTTGAAAAAGAGGCGGTCATAGATGATGAGAGACCAATTATAGCAAGTGTCTTTTATAATAGACTTGATATCAATCAAGCATTGCAAAGTTGTGCAACAGTACAATATATTTTAGAAGAACATAAAGAAGTGCTTTCAATTGCTGATACCCAAATCGAAACGCCTTATAACACTTATAAATATAGTGGGCTGCCACCAGGACCAGTTTCATCAGTAGGATTAGCTTCATTTAAGGCAGTCTTAGATCCAGCAGACACTAATTATAGGTATTTTAATGCAATAGGAAATGGTAGACATAACTTTAGTGTTACTTTTGCACAGCATGAAGATTCAATAAGACAAAATAGGTAGGTGTAATAATGAAAAAAACAGAATTACTAGCTCCTGCAGGGAATTTAGAAAAACTTAAGTTTGCAATTAGATATGGAGCAGACGCTGTTTACTTAGGTGGTACAGAGTTTGGTCTTAGGGCTTATGCAGGGAATTTCACTATAGAAGAGATGAAAGAAGCAGTAGAATTTGCACATGATCATAATTCAAAAATATACGTTACTGTAAATATAATTGCACACAATGAAGATTTAGATGCTCTTCCAGAATACCTTCTAAGTTTAGAATCTTTAGGAGTAGATGCTTTAATTGTTGCAGATCCAGGTATTGTTAAAATAGCTAGAGAGACTGTTCCTAATATGGAGCTTCATCTAAGTACTCAAGCGAGCAATACTAACTGGAGTGCTGCAAAATTTTGGTATGAGTTTGGTATAAAAAGGGTTATATTAGCAAGAGAGCTTACACTTGGAGAAGTGAAAGAAATGGTTGAAATGGTTCCAGAGATGGATTTTGAAGCGTTTATTCATGGAGCAATGTGTGTATCATATAGTGGCAGATGTTTACTTAGTAATTATTTTGCAGGAAGAGATGCAAATAGAGGACAATGTGCACAACCTTGTAGATGGGAGTATGATCTCATTGAAAAGAAAAGGCCTGATCAGAACTTTGAAATAACGCAAGACCATCTAGGTACTTATGTATTTAACTCTAAAGACATGAATACAATTGAAATTCTACCTCAATTAATAGATAGTGGGCTTAAATCTCTTAAGATAGAAGGAAGAATGAAAAGTTTGCACTATGTTGCAACTGTAGTAAAAGTTTATAGAGAAGCAATAGACTTGTATTTGAACGATCCTGATAATTATGAGTTAAAGCAAGAGTGGATAACTGAGTTAAATAAGCCTAGTCATAGACCATTTTTCCCAGGTTTCTATTTAGAAGATCCTAAAGAGAATAAAGATAGCCAACACATAAATACTTCAAAATACTATAGGGATTATGACTTTATTGGAGTTGTATTAGAATACGATGAAAATAAAAGAATGGCTAAAATTGAGCAGAGGAATTTATTTAGTGTGGGAGAAAACGTAGAGATCATGAATGTTAAGGGTCCTAGTTTTGAGTTTGAAATTTCAGAAATTGTCTGTAATGAAGAAGATGTTAATATTGACAGAGCTCCACATGCACAACAATTTATATGGATACCAGTTCCACAAAGAACTGATCAAGGAGCAATTTTAAGGAGATATAGCAAATGAAGAATTCTGTATTGATAGGCATTGCTGGTGGTAGTGGTTCAGGTAAAACTACTGTGGCTAGAGCATTAAAAAAGCATCAGAAAGAAAATATTACAATAATTGAGCAAGATGCTTATTATAAGAATAGAGAAGATTTAACATATGAAGAAAGATGCTTATTAAATTACGACCATCCTAATGCATTTGATACAGAACTGCTTTGTGAACACTTGGAGAAGCTTATTGAGGGCAAGGCTATTGAGAAGCCTATATATGATTTTAGTCGACATTTGCGAAAAAAAGAAACTATTTCTGTAAAACCCTGTCCATTAATCATTCTTGAAGGAATTTTAATATTGGAAAATAAAAAATTGAGAGATTTAATGGATATTAAAGTTTATGTGGATACTGATGCTGATGTTAGGGTATTACGTAGGCTAAGAAGGGATATAAGAGATCGAGGTAGAACATTAGAGTCAGTTATAAATCAATATTTGACAACAGTTATGCCGATGCATAATGCATTTGTTGAGCCGAGCAAGAGATATGCTGATATTATAATTCCAGAAGGTGGAAAAAACTTGGTTGCTATTGATATTCTTAATAGCAAACTTGACTTATTGAGAAATACAGATGGTGTGTTAAATGAAACTTTTTAAACCTGAAATAGTTTGCAAAACCATATTTGATATAAAAATTGAAACTCTTAAAGAAATGGGTGTCAAACTAGTATTGCTAGATATTGACAATACACTTATTGCTTGGGATAGTGATGAAATCACAGAAAAGCATAGGAGATGGATAGACTTATTAAAGAATAGTGGAATTACTGTTAGAATATTATCTAATGCTAATGAAAAAAGAGTTCGCACAATTTCAAATGAGCTAAATGTGAATGGTGTGGGAATGGCACTTAAGCCTCTTTGGATAAATTATATAAAAAGTTTAAAAGAGGAAGGGTTTGCAAAAAAAGAGACAATTATGATTGGAGATCAAGTGTTTACAGACTTATTAGGCGCTAAAATAAGTGGTATAAAATGTATACTAGTTGACCCAATAAGCAATAAAGAATTGAAATCCACAAAATTTATGAGAAAACTAGAAAAATTTGTACGAAACTAGGCTTAGAGGTGATTTTTTGAAAGTACTAGGAGTAGATCCAGGCCTTGCTATAACAGGATTTGCAGTAGTAGAAGAGTTAAATGCAAAGAATATTCCCCTTACATATGGATGTATTAGAACTACCCCTAAAGAAGAGCATTATAATAGATTGGCTACTTTATATGATGATATTATCACTATAATAGAGAAATATCAGCCGGAAGTAGCAGCAGTAGAGAAGCTATTCTTTAATAAAAATGTTGCTACAGCTCTAAAAGTTGGAGAAGCGAGGGGAGTAGTTCTATTAGCTATTTCAAAAGCAAACATACCGATTTTTGAGTATACACCTTTACAGGTAAAACAATCTCTAGTTGGTTATGGAAGAGCAGATAAAAAGCAGATTCAGTATATGGTTAAAGCAGAGTTTAACTTGGAAGAAGCACCAACACCAGATGATGTGTCTGATGCTTGTGCAATAGCATTGACACATATTAGATCAAAGAAATATCTTAATATGATGAGGAAGTATTAATATGTTTGAATATATAAATGGCAAGCTAGTAGTAATCGGTGATGATTATGCTGTAATTGATATTAATGGTATGGGTTTTAAAGTGCACACGAGAACAGCTAGTGTAAACAAGCACAACAAAGGCGATATTGTTAAGTTGTTTACTTATTTGCACGTTAGAGAAAATGAGATTAGTCTATATGGTTTTACAAGCACACAAGAACTAGATTTGTATGAAAAACTCATTAATGTTTCAGGAATAGGTCCTAAAGTAGCTATAAATATTCTTAACCATACTAATATTAAAGATTTTATATCAGCAATTGCTTTTGATGACATAAAAGCACTATGTAAATTACCAGGTATTGGAAAAAAAACTGCTCAGAAAATATTATTAGAATTAAAAGATAAATTGTCTTTATCTGACGTTAGTAGCGATTATGAAGACTTTAGTACTCCTAATATTGGTGACGATGCTAGTGAGGCAGTTTTAGCATTGCAGTCATTAGGATATGATTCATTAGAAGCTAGTAAAGCTGTAAGCAAGATTGCTACTGATGAGGATACTGTGGAAGGAATTATTAAGAAGGCATTAAAAGAATTAGCTAGGTTTTAGGAGAGATTACTTTGATTGAAGAAAAACAAGATAGAATAATTAGTGCTGAGCATAAAGAAGTTGATTTTCAGCTTGAAGCATCCTTAAGGCCACAGTCATTTAAAGATTATATTGGTCAAGTAAAAGTAGTAGATAATTTGAAAATTTTCATTCAGGCCGCTACAGCAAGGCGAGAAGCATTGGATCATGTTTTGCTTTATGGCCCACCAGGGTTAGGCAAAACAACATTGGCTCATATAATAGCTAACGAAATGAAATCTAACATAAGAGTTACCTCTGGTCCTGCGATAGAAAGGCCTGGAGACTTAGCAGCAATATTGACAAACCTTGATCATGGAGATGTTTTATTTATTGATGAAGTTCATAGGCTAAATAGAACAGTTGAAGAGGTCTTGTATTCGGCAATGGAGGATTACGCTCTCGACATAGTTGTAGGAAAAGGGCCAAGTGCTCGTTCTATTAGGCTAGATTTGCCCAACTTTACCTTGATTGGAGCGACTACAAGAGCAGGAAGTTTGTCTTCTCCTCTAAGAAGCAGATTTGGAGTTGTTAGCAGATTACAATATTATGAGATAGATGAACTAGGAGAGATAATTACACGTTCAGCTAGTATATTAGATATAAAAATTGATGAACAAGGATCATTTGAGATTGCTAAGAGATCAAGAGGAACTCCGAGAGTTGCTAATAGATTGCTAAAGAGAACTAGGGATTATGCAGAAGTAAAAGCTAACGGTATTATCACTCATAGTGTGGCAATGCAAGCATTAGAAATGTTAGAAGTAGATCAATATGGGTTAGATGCAGTAGATAGAAAGCTCCTATTAATGATAATTGAAAAATTTGGTGGTGGACCAGTTGGCTTAGATACAATGGCAGCAGCTATTAGTGAAGCCCCTGAAACCATTGGAGATGTTTATGAACCATTTTTACTTCAACAGGGATTTTTACAAAGAACTCCAAGGGGAAGAGTAGCGACTGCATTTGCATACAATTACTTTGATATTCCACAAGCAAACTCAGAGGAAGCTAGACAAAAAAGCTTTTTGGAGGAATAATAATGAAGATTTTATTGCATATGTGTTGTGGTCCTTGTGCTAGTGCTATAGTTGAATCCTTACAAGCTGATGGACATGATGTCTATGGTTATTTTTTTAATCCTAATATACATCCTCTTGTAGAGTTTAGAAAGAGGATGGATTCTGCATATAAGCTAGCTAATATAAAAGAAATGAAAATGATAGGTTCTCCTACTTATGGATTGGATGATTATTTAAGAAATGTAGTTTATAGGGAAGAGAATAAGTGTCTAATTTGCTATAGCATGAGATTGAACGAAGCAGCAAGAATGGCGAGAGTGGGTAATTTCGATGCTTTTACTTCTACATTATTTATAAGCCCTCATCAAAATCATGAGCAAATGATAGAAATTGCAAAAAACTCAGCTAAGAAAGAGTCGACAAAATTGTATTATCAAGATTTTAGAAAGCTTTTTAAAAGAAGTATTGAGTTATCAAAAGAATACGAACTATATAGACAGCAATATTGTGGGTGTATTTATAGTGAAGAAGAAAGATATAGGCACCAAAAGAAAATATAGAACGGAGTAAACGATGTCATTAAGATTAGACGATTATACATATGAACTTCCAGAAGCGTTAATCGCACAAGAGCCTTTATATCCAAGAGATCATTCTAGATTAATGGTTGTTCATGAGAATAGAGAAGAAATAATTCACAAACATTTTTATGATATTTGTGAATTTCTTTCGCCAGGAGACGTTTTAGTAGTTAATAACTCAAAAGTTATCCCTGCTAGACTTTATGGTAAAAAAGTACCAACAGGAGGCAAGGTAGAAGTATTACTTCTAGAAAAAAAACCTGTGGATAACACTTGGGAGTGTTTAGTTAGACCTGGTAGAAGAGTGAGAAAAGGTACAATTATTGATTTTTCATCAGGAAAACTTTCTGGTGAGATAATAGAAGACCTACCTGAAGGAAGAAGAGTTATAAAATTTGATAAAAATGAAGACTTAGATAGCTTGATTGAAGAAATTGGCAAGATGCCTTTACCTCCATATATAAAAAAAGACTTAGAAGACCAACAACGTTACCAAACAGTTTATGCAAAGTGGAGGGGTTCTTCTGCGGCACCAACGGCAGGGTTACACTTCACCGATGAATTGATAGAAAGAATTAAAGCAAAAGGTGTAAAGATTGCTAATGTAACACTTCATGTTGGGTTAGGTACTTTTAGACCTGTTGAAACTGATGATATTTCAAAACATAAGATGCATTCAGAATATTATGAAATTTCAAAGGAAACCGTTAATCTTTTAAATGATGCAAAAGAAAATAATCATAAAATTGTAGCTGTGGGCACAACTTCTGTAAGGGTATTGGAGTCATCAGCAAGTGACTCAAACAATATTATAGCAAGCAGTGGACAAACTGATATTTTCATATATCCAGGTTATAAATGGAAGTTTGTAGATGCTCTGATAACAAACTTCCACTTGCCAAAATCATCACTTTTAATGCTTGTTAGCTCTTTTTTATCTAGAGAGCAAATATTAAAAGTATATAATGTAGCTGTTGAAGAGAAATATAGATTTTTTAGTTTTGGAGATGCGATGCTGTTGATGAAGGAGAATAATAATGAGTTTTAAATTTGACTTACTAGAAGAATCAAAAGAATCACAAGCAAGGCTTGGGAAAATTCATACGCCTCATGGAGAAATTAATACGCCAGTTTTTATGCCAGTAGGGACTCAAGCTAATGTTAAAACTTTAGAGCCACGTGAATTAGTTGAGATTGGTTCTGAGATAATTTTGAGCAACACATACCACTTATATTTACGTCCAGGCAACGAAATAGTTAAAAAAGCTGGAGGACTTCATAGTTTCATGAACTGGAATAAACCAATTTTGACTGATAGTGGGGGTTTTCAAGTCTTTAGTTTAGGGGACTTAAATGAAATCAGTGAAGAGGGAGTCAAATTTCAATCTCATATAGACGGCTCTTATCATTTTATGAGGCCTGAAGACTCTATAAATATTCAAAATGACCTAGGTGCTGATATAATTATGGCATTTGATGAGTGTGCTCCTTATCCTACAGATTATGATTATGCTATAGAGGCAATGGAGCGAACACATAGGTGGGCAGAAAGAAGTAAGAATGCACATAAAAGAGAAGATCAAGCTTTATTTGGCATTGTACAAGGTGCATTTTATAAAGATTTAAGAATAGAAAGTGCAAAAGCACTAAGAGATATGGATTTTCCTGGTTATTCAATAGGTGGCCTTAGTGTTGGGGAGCCAAAAGACATTATGTATGATATGTTAGAAGCAACAGTTCCATACATGCCTAATGAAAAGCCTAGATACTTAATGGGGGTAGGTTCTCCTGATTGTTTAATTGAGGGTGTTATTCGTGGAATTGATATGTTTGATTGTGTTCTAGCTACAAGAATAGCTAGACATGCTAAAGCGATGACTCATAATGGCCCAGTAACAATTAAAAATCTTCAATATGCTGATGATTTTACACCACTTGATGCTGAATGTGATTGCCATGTTTGTAAAACATACACCAGAGCATATATAAGGCATTTGTTTAAAGCAAAAGAGATGCTTGCTGGCAAACTGGTGTCTTATCACAATATATATTTTTTGCATCAGTTAATGGATAACTTAAAAGCTGCTATAAAGGGTGGCTATATTTATGAATTCAGAAATGAATTTTTCAAAAAGTATTACGGCGACATAAATTTTATTAAATAGATTTGAGGTGGGGGTATTGCTTAAACGTATAAATTTAACAAAAGAGAAACTACTAAAGTTAGCTCTTCTTTTACTTGTAGCTTTTTTAGTTGGATACCTCCCAACAGGCTATTATTGTAGATTCCCAGGAAGAATTATCAGTTTAAATGACAGAGTGATTTATAATAATAAAACAGTAGAGAATTCTTTTCATATGACAACAGTAACTTCAGTGAGGGCTAGTTTGCCAATACTTATTTTTGGACACATTGCTCCAAATGTTGAAGTGGTACCTAAATCAAGAGTAATTCCAGAAGGATGGACAAGTAAAGAGTATGAGCTTTATTCTTCATATTTGATGAAAAACAGTCACAATGATGCTAAGCTGGCAATAGCAAGCTTGCTTAACTTAGAATATGAAGAGATTAATAGTAGTGCTTATATACTAAGGACAATAGAGGGAAGTCCAGCTTATAATATTCTATCTAGTGGTGATATTATAGTACAAATAAATGATGATTCAATTAATAGCACCAATGAAGCTAGAGAGGTCATAAAAGCACTAAACCCTTTCCAAGAGGTATCGATGGTAATTAAAAGAGATGAAGAAATATTGACAAAAAACTTAGTACTTGCTTCTACCAATGATGGAACAGCCTATCTTGGAGTGACAATTATTGAGTTAGATAAAGTTGTTAATATTAAAGAGCATTTGATTGAGATTGTGACTGGTAATATTACGGGTCCTTCTGCAGGGTCGATGTTAACTATGGAAATACTTAATAAAATGGGTTATATATCGATCCCTGATGGGATAAAAGTTGCTGGTACAGGTACTATTAATTATAAGGGTGAGATAGGGGCTATCGGGGGAATAAACCAAAAGATAGTTGCAGCACACAGAAGTGGAGTAGATATTTATTTTATGCCTAAAGTAAACCTTAAAGACATTTATGTGGATTATGACAAATATGAAAACTTAACTGTAGTCCCTGTGAATTACCTTTATGAAATAATAGATTACTTTCAATCTGAAGCAGGAGCATATGTTAATAAGATTGAGTGTGAAATATAAAAACCGCCAGTTACTTGGCGGTTATATAATAACTAATGGATGAATAAAGTCTTGTTTTCCCAAGCTATATTCATCATTTTTTATTAAATTGAAATATAAATCAGTTGCTTTAAGGTCTGTTGTCCATAACAAATTGCTTAGTTTTGATTCTGGTTTGTAATTGGATGTCTTCTGGATTAGATCTACCTCTAAATTGTCCTTCCATTGCTTAATTAGTTTTCCTTTGTTTGAATTGAGACCTAAAATGCGCAAATATGGTAAACTAGTCGCTTTCTGAGATTCCTCCAAGTCAGTTTGGGTAATCCCAAGCAATAATCTAATTAAAGCTCGTCGAATTCTACTATTTGAATACCTCTTGCTAGTGCAATTATTAATAAATTCATCAAACGTAGAACTTAGATAAATTTCTTTTTTCAATAACTCAGGCATGCCAATCTCCATCTCAGGTAAAGAATATAGTTCCTCAATTTTTGCTCGTTTTAGTAATATAGAAATAATTGCAAAAATCTCACCTACCTGTAAGGTGCTACGATTGTTCTTGTTCTTTTTCAAAATGGTATAAGATCGTTCAGGCATTGCAGATTTAACCTCATCAAGAGAGTTAATTCTCATACGAATTGCACTTGCACTTGATAAACTACTTAAATCTAAGCTGTGATAATTTGCACCTTTTCTTTTAATAGCATAAGGTTTAATTTGTGAGTTGAGCACTGAAAGTGCTTTTATATAGTTTAGCCCTAATATATTATTAGGCTCAGTAAGGATATCAGAAAGATTTGGATAAAATTTCTCATACGCTAATTGCTTTGCTTGCATAAATGATAAACCATCGTTTAGATTCTTCTTGATTTCAGTACTTAATTTATCAGGCTCATTTATAGATAACTTTGCTATATCTCTTAGTTTAGAAATCTCATTAGATTCTGACCCAAATACAAAGTTAGTTGCTTTTATAGCTTCTAGTGCAAGAATAGCTCCATACGAAAAATTCTCTGCACTGCTAGTTGCATAAATAGTTGGAAGCTCTATTAAAACGTCAACACCACTCTTTAATGCCATTTCTGCTCGGTCCCATTTATTTATAATAGCAGGTTCACCTCGCTGAACAAAATTACCACTCATAACAGCAATTGTTAAATCTGCTTGTGTAATTTCTCTAGATTTAGTCAAATGATAAAGATGTCCATTGTGAAATGGGTTGTATTCTACTATTAGTCCCGTTATAATCATGTTGACGCACCCCAGTGTTTTAGTTATAATAATTCTGTTGTAATCATGTCATAAAATTGTGTAAAATTCAAATCGTTTTTAATGTATAG
Source organism: uncultured Clostridiaceae bacterium (assembly GCA_964546025.1). Taxonomy (GTDB): domain Bacteria; phylum Bacillota; class UBA994; order PWPR01; family PWPR01; genus PWPR01. The sequence goes on along the minus strand of CAZJHT010000001.1, from coordinate 225,304 downwards.
GGAGGAAGCTCAATGAAAATTTTAGTAATCAACTGTGGTAGTTCTTCATTGAAGTACCAGGTGTTTAACATGGAGCAAGAGGAAGTGTTGGCAAAAGGTAACGTAGAGAAGATAGGTATTGATGGATCTTTTATCAAATATAAGAATAATAAAGGATTCAGTTCACAAGATGAACATGTCATAAAAGATCATAGTGATGCAATAAAATTAGTATTTGCAGCTTTAACTGATGAAAATAACGGAGTTATAAAAGATGTAAATGAGATCAATGCAATTGGACACAGAGTAGTACACGCTGGAGAGAAGTATGCTAGCTCTGTTTTAATTACAGAAGATGTAAAAAATGCTCTAAAAGAGTGTATTGAATTAGCACCTCTTCACAACCCACCAAACATTGTTGGTATAGAAGCTTGTGAGGAAGTTATGCCAAATGTACAGCATGTCGGAGTATTTGATACAGCATTCCATCAATCTATGCCAAAAACTTCATATTTGTATGGCTTACCATACGAGTATTATAAAAACTATGGCGTAAGAAGATATGGATTCCATGGAACATCTCATAAATATGTAGCAAATAGAGCAGCTAAAATGCTAGGAAAACCTGCTTCAGAATTAAATATAATTACATGCCATTTGGGTAATGGAGCAAGTATTACAGCAGTGAAGAATGGTAAGTCTTTTGATACGAGTATGGGCTTTACCCCACTTGAAGGTTTAATTATGGGAACAAGATGTGGAGATATTGATCCAGCTATAATCCCATTTATTATGGATAAAGAAAAACTAAACTTAGACGAAGTTAATGATGTTATGAATAAAAAGTCAGGTGTTCTAGGTATTTCAGGTGTTAGTAATGACTTTAGAGAACTTGAAGATGCTGCAAATGAAGGGCATGAGTTAGCGAAAATCGCATTAGAAACTTATGCGTATCGTGTAAGAAAATATATTGGTTCATACGCTGCAGCTATGAATGGAGTAGATGCTATTGTATTCACTGCTGGTATAGGTGAAAATAGTAATGTAATTAGAGAAATGGTTTGTTCAGATTTATCATTTTTAGGAGTAGAAATAGATCCTGAACTTAATGACCAAAGAGGAAAAGAACTTGATGTAAGCAAAGATAGCGCAAAGGTTAGAGTTCTAGTTATTCCTACTAATGAAGAGTTAATGATTGCTAGAGATACTAAAGAAATAATAGAAAACCTATAATAGTTGACGTAGCAATAAAAAATAAGTATAATATTCGGAGTGTGATAAGATGTCTTCAATGTTACGATTTGTGTTAGAACCAGGTCAAAAGAAGTCATATACAGAAGAGATAGTATTTGAAAATGATGGAGTTAATGCTCAAGGTGTTGCTAATGTTGAGTTAGAGTATGCCGAGTATGGTATTGATATTTCAATTGATTTCGAAGCTGATGTTCATTTGACATGTTCAAGATGTGCAAAAAAATATACTGATAAACAACACATTAACCATCAAATTATTCTGGCAGAAACAGAAAAGAGTTGGGAAATAGATGATGAAACATTGGAGATGAATGTTATCAGTTTAGAAAATAGTACACTTAACTTATATGAACTTTTACGACAATTATTAATAGAGAATCAAGAAATAAACCCGCTGTGTTATGAAGAATGTGAAGGTCTTTGCGCTAAATGTGGCGCTGACTTAAATATTGAGCAATGTGATTGTAAGACAGAAGATGAAGATCCTCGTTGGGCTAAATTAAAGTCTTTACAGTTATCTAAAGAGGAGGTGTAGATAATGGCTGTACCAAAGCAAAAGAAATCAAGAGCTAATACAAGAATGGGCCGATCTCACTGGAAGCTTAATCCTAAGCAAGTTGTAGAATGTCCTGAGTGTCATGAACCTAGATTGCCACATCGTATTTGTCCTTCATGTGGATATTACAAAGGAAGACAAGTAAAAGAAGTTTAATAAAAAACCGACTGCAAAGCAGTCGGTTTTTCTGTTAGAATAGGTATATAGATTTAAAAGATTACAATATTTTAGTTTATGAGGAATAGAGGTATAAAAATGAAAATAGCAGTTGATTGTATGGGTAGCGATGGCGGTCCTAATGTAATTGTTAAAGGAGCCATAAGTGGCATGAGGAGGTATAATGATCTGGAGCTTGTCTTAGTTGGAGATAAAGATGAAGTTAAAAGTGCTCTTAATGCATTAGAATATGATAAAGATAGAGTAAGTATTTATCATACAAGCGAAGTAATAACTAATGAAGATCAACCTGTTGTTGCTATTAGGGCTAAAAAGGATTCATCAATGGTTGTATCAGCCAGAATGGTTAAAGACAAGGATGTAGATGCATATTTAACAGCAGGTAGTACAGGCTCATATTTAGCTTCAGGACTATTACTGATTGGAAGGCTTAGAAGTATAAGAAGACCAGCTTTATCTGCAATAATCCCTTCTTACGATAGTTCTACTAAAGAAAGTTTGCTTTTAGACTGTGGTGCCAATATGGATGCTTCAGCAGACGATTTATATAACTATGCTTTAATGGGGTCTTTGTATGCAGAACTTTTGATGGATAGACATAATCCTAAAATATCTTTATTAAATGTTGGCACAGAAAGTGGTAAAGGAAACAAGACAGTTAAGGAAGCTTATGATAAAATTGAAAGTAGTAATAAACTAAATTTTGCTGGAAATATTGAAGCCCGAACTGTTTTTATGGGACAAACAGATGTAGTGATATGTGATGGGTTTTCTGGTAATGTGGCAATTAAGACTTTTGAGGGTGCTGCTAAAGCTTTGATGGGTAAACTTAAAGAAACATTATTTGGCAGTATTAAAAGTAAAGTTGGAGCATTGCTTTTAAAAGATGGTCTTAATAATATGAGGCAAGAGTTAGACTATAATCAATATGGAGGTGGTGTTTTACTAGGACTAAAGGGAATAGCTGTTAAATGTCACGGAAGTGCAAATGAGTTAGCTGTAGAGGTAGCAGTTGGACAAACATATAAAATGATAGAGAAGCAAATAGTACCTAAGATTGAAAAACAGTTAGAAAGAATAGTTAAGGAGAATTAAAATGGATATCACAAAAAGAGTAATAGAAATTTTAGCTGAGAAATTAGAACTAGACGTTGATAGTATAACAGTTAATTCTGATATTTATGATGACTTAAATGCAGACTCAATCGATTTACTTGAAGTAATTCTTGAAGTAGAAAATGAGTTTGATTGTGAAATTGCAGATGAAGAAATTGCAGATATTAGAATCGTTGGTGATGCTATTAAACTCTTAGAAGCGAGGGTTGATCATGAAAAATAGCGGAATAAACTTCTTTACACAACAGACTGGGTATCTATTCAAGGACAAAAAGCTTTTTGATATAGCTACAACGCATACATCATTTGCGTATGAAAATGATTTAGATTATGATTATGAAAGGTTAGAGTACCTTGGAGATGCTGTTATTGAATTAGTTGTTTCTGAAGAGCTATATAGACGGTTCCCAGAAGCTACAGAAGGTCAATTAACATTTTTGAGATCTCGAATTGTAAGGCAGAAATCTTTAGTAGAGGTAGCTAAAGAGATTGGATTGCCAGGTTTAGTACTATTAGGAAAAGGAGAACAACAGACTGGTGGAAGCAGTAAAAAATCACTTTTAGCAGATGTTATGGAAGCTATAATTGGTGCAATTTACATAGACTCAGGTTTTTTAGTAGCAAGAGAGTTTATACTTAAGAATTTTGCAGATATAATTTCTCAAAGTTTTAAGACTGCCAATGATGATTTCAAAACTCGACTTCAAGAAAAGTTACAAAAAGACTATAAAACAGTGAAAATTGAATATGAAGTTCTTAATAGTAGTGGACCTGATCATGACAAGGAATTTCAAATTGGCTTATATGTTAATGAAAAATTAGTAGCCAAAGGAATAGGTAGGAGTAAAAAACAAGCAGAACAAGAAGCTGCAAGTAATTACTTAGCTGAAATAAACTTAAAAGAAAGCAAGTAAAAAAAACCGGTCACTAGACCGGTTTTACACTTATGAACGGAGTTGGTTTAATGTATTTATCAAAATGTATAATAAATGGGTTTAAATCCTTTGCTGACAAAGTTGAAATAGATTTCAAACAAGGATTTTCTGCCATAGTAGGACCAAATGGTTGTGGTAAAAGTAATATATACGAGGCTATTCTATGGGTACTTGGTGAGCAAAGACCTACAAGTTTGAGAAGCTCCAAAATGGAGGAAGTTATTTTTTCAGGAACTTCTACTAGAAGTCCAGTAGGTATGGCTGAAGTTACTGTTTTTATTACTGACGAAAACCATGTATTATCCGATAGGTCTGAACTAAAAATAACGAGACGCTTATTCCGTTCAGGAGAGAGTGAATATTACTTAAACAGTCAATCTTGTCGTCTGAGAGATATAACTCAATTATTATCAAAAGTAGGGTTAGGCAAGAACTCTTATGCTTTTATTGGGCAAGGTGAAGTTAACGACATTCTAAAAGCAAAGCCAAAAGATTTAAGATTGATGTTTGAAGAAGCTGCAGGAATAGCTGAATATAAAAATCAAAAATTTTCTACAGAAGCACAGTTGCAGAAGAATCAGGAAAGTGTCTTCAGGGTAGAAGACCTAATTAAAGAAATTGAAAAAGACTGTGAAAGGCTAAGGGAAAGGGCAAAACAGGCAAAAGAACATCAAGTTATTTATGATAGATTAAATAATATTAGAGAGCTCTTACTTACATCACAATACTATTATTTAAAACAACATATTGTAAATAGCAAAAGAAGTATTGAAGAAAATAAAGAGCAAATAGACAACAATAAATTAGTAATTGAAAACTTGGAAAACAATGAGCTATTACTCAAGCAAAAAAGAGAAAGTCTAGTTGATGAATCTAGAGATATCGATAGACAAATTGTTAGAAATGAGTCAAGAACAGTAACTTATAAAGAAAGAAGAAATGAAGTTTTTGATGAGCTCCAAAGTATTACTAGAGACTTTAATAATAAAGAGGAAGAAAGTAAAAAAGAATTAGAAAATTTTAATTTGTTAAAAGATGAGTATGCTGATAAGAAGAACTCAAAGAATATGGTAGCATCTCTAATAGAAAACATTGAAAAGGAGATAAGCATATTAAATGAGAGTCTAAAACATTCCTATGGCGATATTAATCAGGAGCAATTTAATAGTCTTATGGAGAAATATCAGAGTCTTAATGTTGAATTAGCTTCTTTAAGACAAAAACGACTATCTTCAGTAGATGATATTCAAAGAAGATCAAATGATATTAAGACTACCATCATGAAGTATGATGAAGTTAAGCAAGAGAAGGATAGATTGTTAGAGGAAAATCAGCAATATCTTCAAAAATATGAAAAGATAGTTAATGAACTAGATGATTATGACTCTAAACATAATGATAGTTCAAATGTCTTAGAAAATTTATACAATAAGATTACCCAAGCTGAAAATCAAATTAATAGTCTTACACAAAAGTATAGTATAAACAAGAATAAACTAGAGTTTTACACCAAGCAAAGTCTAGATTACTCAGGATATTACAATGGAGTAAGGCATTTAATGCTTGATAAATCTCAAAATGAAAATAAATACCAAGGGCTTATTGGTCCAGTTGCAGAATTGATTAATGTTGAAGAGAAGTTCCAAACAGCTATTAGTGAGGCACTTGGTAGTAAATCTCAATATATAGTCTGTAATACATCTAAAAATGCTACAGAGTATATTGAAGAGCTAAAGATAAAAAGAGCTGGAAAAGCAACATTCTTACCGTTAGATTCTGTCAAGACATATAATAATCATGCTCCTGAGAATCTAACCAATCATAAGGCATTTGTAGGAAAAGCATGTGATCTAATAGATTATGACAGTAAAATAGAAAAAGCCATTTTACATCTTCTTGGAAACGTTATTATTTTTAAGGATGCTAAGAGTGTCATTTCTATTAGTCCCGCACTAAGAAGAAACTTTTTAGTTGTAACTCTAGATGGAGAGATATTCTATAGTTCAGGATTAATTTCTGGTGGTAAAACAAAAGGAAACAATAACCAAGATTTAATAGTAAGAAAAGAGATTATAGACAGCCTTGAGAAACAATTAGAAGTTGAAGAATTAAATATTTTAAAGATTAAGAAAGAACTTAGGCTGTTAAGTGATGAACGAGGAAAGAAAAGAAAAGAACATGAAATCTTGCTTGAGAAAGTAAAATCCTTATCTAATCACAAAAATGAATTAGAGAATTATAAATCATTATATGAAGTAAAGATTGAATCTAACAATGATAAGTTAGGCGAACTGTCAAAGTCAATAGATAGTAGCAAAGAGGAACTAAATAGTGCGAAACTTGAAATAACAAAGTTAGATAAAGAAATTAATGATAAAGTGCAAATAATTAAAGATATTGAATCAGAATTGCAAAGTCAGAAAAGCCACATCAACGAATATAATGATCTGAGAGAAAAACTGTCTAATGCAAAATCAAATTTATTATTAAACAAAAATAGGCATGAAAGTTTAGAAGAGTCTCTACTAACTTATGATGATCGAATAATTAGTCTTAAAAGTAGAATAGGTGTCCTAGACACTGAAGTGAAAAAATATAAGGAAGCATTAAGCGAGAAAAAAGATTTATTTGAAGAAATAGAAACCAAGCTCGAAAGCCTGAATGATGAATTAGACCAGCTTTATGAGGAAAAAAGAAGAGTAGATAATGAGCTTGAAACTATTAATAATGAAATTGAGAAGAGTTTTTACAAGAGAAAAGACTTAGAAAATGCAATAGAGCATAGTAAGACAAAGCTGCAAGAACTAGAATTAGATTTAGTGGCTATTAGAACTGATTTAAAGTATACAGAAGCGGAGATTTATCAGCATGATATTGTTCTTGAAGAAAAGAGCGAAACAATATCAAAAAGTAAAGTTCAAAGATTGCAAAAAGAAGTGAATGATTTAGAGAAAGAGCATAAGAAGCTTGGAAATATTGACTATGGTGCTATAGAAGACTTAGAGCGCAAAGAAGAAAGGCTTAAGTTTTTAATAGAGCAAAAAGAAGATCTTGAGAAAACTCAAGAAAAACTAAAAAAAGTTATTCATGATGTAGATAAAATATGTATAAAAAGACTAGGTGACACGATTGAAAACATAAGATTGCATTTCAAGAATATTTTTCAAGACCTCTTTCAAGGAGGCAGTGCTGATATAATTTGGGATCTTGAGAATAATATATTTGAAAGTGGTGTTTCATTAAGAGTATCTCCACCAGGAAAAAATGTTAAAAACATGAATCAACTTTCTGGAGGAGAAAAAGCACTAACAGCCATTGCTTTGCTTCTGGCATTTGCAAAACAGAGAAGCTCAGCCTTTTGTATATTTGACGAAGTAGATGCGGCATTAGACGAAAGTAATAACTTGTTACTAGTTGATTACTTGCATGAAATTTCAAAAGAATCACAAGTACTAACAATTACTCATTCCAGACATACAATGGCTCATGCAAATTTTTTATATGGAGTTGTAATGCAGGAAAAAGGTGTTTCTAAGGTTATTAATGTTGAAATGGACAATGAATAAAGGAGATATTTTATGAGTTTTTTAAAGAAAATGAAAGATGGATTAGCTAAGACAAGAAATAGCTTATCTCAGAAAATATTCGATACTTTTGTAAAATATAAGTATATAAGCGAGGAACTTTATGAGGATTTAGAAGAGACATTGATCACAGCAGATATAAGTGCAGAACTAGCTTTTACTTTCTTAGACGAGTTACGTGAAGTAGCTTCTAATAAAAGAATTGAAGATGTTCAAAAGCTTTATAATGAACTTCAAACCATAATATCAAACTCTATACCTAATGAAGAGAAGCTTAATATAAATGATGAATTAAACGTCATATTACTAGTTGGAGTCAATGGAGTGGGTAAGACAACCTCTGCTGGTAAAATTGCTAAAATGCTTAATGAGCAGGGTAAAAAAACTATGTTAGTAGCAGCTGACACTTTTAGAGCTGCAGCAGCAGAACAATTGACTGTTTGGGCTCAGAGATCAAATAGTTTAATTGTAAAGCACGAAACAGGAAGTGACCCTGCAGCAGTAATATATGATGCGATTCACTCAGCTAGAGCTAAAGGTATTGATGTACTAATAGTAGATACAGCAGGAAGATTGCACAACAAAAAGAACTTGATGAATGAACTTGAAAAAATAAATCGGGTTTTAGGGCGGGAAGTACCAAATGCCCCTCAAGAAACTTTGTTGGTAATAGATGCTACTACTGGACAAAATGGACTATACCAAGCCGAGGCTTTCAACGATGCAACTAAGCTTAGTGGTATGATCCTTACAAAAATGGATGGTACAGCAAAGGGTGGCATAATCTTTAATATTTCTAAAGAATTTAATGTACCAGTTAAATATATTGGTGTTGGTGAAAAGGTAGAAGATTTGCTCCCTTTTAACAGAAATGAGTTTATAAAAGCATTATTTGAAGATGTCAAGTAAAAGTACTTGACATTTCTGTTTTTGATGATAGAATATATAAGGTGTTCGGAGGGTTAGTATGATAGAGCAAACCATAAAAATTAATTATTTACTAGATTTCTATAAAGAGCTTCTAACTGAAAAGCAAAAATTTGCTTTAGAAATGTATTATCAAGAAGACTTATCAATTGTAGAAATTGCAGAGAACCTTGAAGTGAGTAGACAAGCTATTCATGACTTGCTTAAAAGAGGAGAACACCTTCTGGAGGACTATGAAGAAAAATTGAAGTTATATGAAAAATATTTAACAAGAAAAAATAAAGCTGATAAACTGATAGACTTTGTACAAGAAGCTACAGATTTTAATAAGATAAAGGAAAGTATTATCAAGCAGGTAAACGAAATAACTGAATAGGGGGTGTAATATTGGCATTTGAAGGATTATCCGAAAAACTCCAAGATACGTTTAAGAAGCTAAGAGGCAAAGGAAAATTAAGTGAAAAAGATGTAAAAGATGCTTTAAGAGAAGTGAGAATGGCATTGCTTCAAGCTGATGTAAATTTTAAAGTAGTAAAAGACTTTATTAAAGCTGTTGAGACAGAGGCGGTTGGAGAGGGTGTATTAAAAAGCATTACACCTGGACAACAAGTTATCAAGATTGTAAATGATGAGTTAGTTAGACTCCTAGGTGGTTCGACAGTAAAGCTTGAGCTGAATAAGTCAAAACCCCATTCTATTTTGCTTGCAGGTTTGCAAGGTGCTGGTAAGACTACTCATGCAGGAAAATTGGCTTTGCATTTAAGAAAAAACGGAAGAAATCCATTATTAGTTGCTTGTGATGTGTATAGACCAGCAGCAATTGATCAGTTAAAGATATTAGGAAAACAATTAGAAATTGATGTTTTTAGTATCGAAGGCGAAAAGAATGTTGTTAAAATTGCCAAAGAAGCTAGAGACTATGCAATAAATAAAGCTAATGATGTATTGATTATAGACACAGCAGGTAGATTGCATGTAGATTCAAATCTTATGGACGAGCTGAAATCATTAAAGAGTAATTTGGATCCAGATGAAATATTATTAGTTGTAGATGGTATGACAGGACAAGATGCGGTTAATGTTGCTAGCACTTTTAATGAAGACATTGACGTTACTGGCATTATCATGACGAAAATGGATGGCGACACAAGAGGTGGAGCAGCACTATCTATTAGAGCTGTAACTGGTAGTCCGATCAAGTTTATCGGAACTGGCGAGAAGCTTAATGCAATGGAAGCCTTTCATCCTGATAGAATGGCATCACGAATACTTGGCATGGGAGATGTGCTTACTCTAATCGAAAAAGCACAGACATCATTTGATCAAGACCAAATGCAAAAATTAGAAGAACGTATAAAGAAAGATAAGTTCACTTTTAACGACTTTTTGTTGCAACTTGAACAGATGAAGGATATGGGCCCACTTGAAGATTTACTAGGTATGATACCTGGTATGGGTGGGAATAAACAATTGAAGAATTTGCAAGTTGATGAAAAAGAACTAAAGAGTATAGAAGCTATTGTTTTGTCAATGACCCACCAAGAAAGAGAGAATCCTGAAGTTTTGAATTCTAGTAGAAAGAAAAGGATTGCTCAAGGGAGTGGGACATCAGTACAAATGGTAAATAGATTATTAAAGCAATTTACCCAAACTAGAAAGATGTTAAAACAATTTAACTCTGCTGGTAAAGGGAAAAAATCCAAGTTTAAACTACCGTTTTAATTGAGAGGAGGTGACGAAGTGGCGACTAAGATTAGATTGAAGAGAATGGGTGCAAAAAAGGCACCATTTTATAGAATTGTAATTGCTGACTCAAGAGCACCAAGAGATGGTAAATTCATCGAAGAGATTGGTTATTATAATCCTACAAGAGAACCATCAGAAATCAATGTAAAGGTTGATAGAGCTAAGTACTGGTTAGGTACAGGAGCGCAACCATCTAGAACAGTTAAATCAATATTTAACAAAGCTGGAGTCTATAATGAGGAGGCATAAGGCATGAAAGCTATTGTAGAAGTAATGGCAAAAGCACTTGTGGAAGATCCTGATAATATAACCATTAATGAAACTGAGGATGACAGAGGCTTACTAGTGGAGCTAAGAGTCCCAGAACATGACATGGGTAGAGTTATTGGTAAACAAGGAAGAACTGCTAAAGCTATGAGATCAATTGTAAAGGCTGCTGGTATGAGAACAGGTCAGCATGTTTGGATTGATATAGATGTCCTTGAAAAGTAAAGACTCAATAAACATCATTACTCCAGTGTTAGTAAAGTCTATAGTTACTGAAGACATGATAAACTCAATTAATATAAGGATATCAAGCAGCCTAGAAAACTTGAATGATAAACTACTACAAATAGAGTATCAAAAAGAATTCTATAAAGTACAATCAAAGCAAGGCCAAGAAGTTTCTAATCAGACTATAGAAAGTATTAAAAAAGCTGAGAGTGATATTAAATCACAAATAAAAAAAATTGAGGATCAAGCTAAGCAAGTAAGTACTTGGGAGTTGGGTCAAGAAGTTATTGTAACACAAAGAGAAAGTTTGAAAACTTTTTCTCTAGGAAGTAATTTCAGTGATACCAAAGCAAGTGAGATTGTAGTTAAAGATGGTATAATAATAGAAATTAGAGAGTAGGGTAGTTGATGAGCAATGAATTCTTAGCTGTAGCTAAACTAGGTGCACCTCATGGACTTAAGGGGCAAATAAAAGTAATTCCTTTTATTAACCCCCCTGAACTGATTTTAGATTTCGCTCATTTTTATTTAGAAGACATAGAAAATAATATTAAAGTAGAAATCGAAGATATTAAACCACATAAGAATAACTACTTACTTAAATTGAATACATATAATAATATTGCAGATGTTGAAAGCTTGACTCACAAGAAGTTGCTTGTTAAAAAGAATGACTTACCAGAGCTTCCTAAAGGAAGGTATTACATAGGAGATCTTATTAGTTGTGAAGTATTTGATGAAAACCAAAAAAAACTAGGAGTTATAGAGGATGTATTGCAATACAGTGCAAATGACATCTATATAATCAAAGATGATTTGGGATCATTTATGCTACCAGCTGTAAAAGAGTTTATTAAAGAGATAGATATTAATAATAAGGTAATCAGTGTTATCTTACCTGTAGGAATAAGGGATTTGTAAAATGAAAGTTACAATTTTAACAATTTTCCCTGAATTTGTAGAGTCAATTTTAAATTATAGTATAGTTGGAAAAGCAATTGAAAAAGAATTGTTGGAAGTAAGAGTATTAAATATTAGAGATTTCGCTCTGGACAAGCATAAAATGACTGATGATACTCCTTATGGAGGGGGACCAGGAATGGTAATGAAACCAGAACCAATCTTTAATGCATTTGAAAGCTTAAAGGGTGACTATCACTCTATTATGATGACACCACAAGGGAATGTGTTAAATCATGATAAAGTTATTGATTTATCAGGAGAAGAACATATAGTAATACTTTGTGGCCATTATGAAGGTGTAGACCAAAGAGTGAGAGATAATCTGATTAGTGAAGAAATTTCTATTGGAGATTATGTACTTACAGGAGGAGAGCTTCCAGCACTTATTTTAGTAGATGCAATTTCAAGGTATATTCCTGGAGTATTAGGTAATATTGAAAGTTTAGAAGAAGAATCTTTTTCAAGTAATTTGTTAGAATATCCTCAATATACAAGACCGAGAGTATATCAGGGACATGAGGTCCCAGAAATTCTTTTATCAGGAAACCATCAGAAGATTGCTAAATGGAGACATGAGCAGTCTATTAAGAAAACTAAACAAGTTAGACCAGACTTGTTAACTAATAATACGATTGAATAGAAAAGAGGTGACACAATGGATTTAATCAGAGCTATTGAAAACGAGCAGTTAAAGAAAGATATTCCAGACTTCAAACCTGGTGATACGGTTAGGGTTCATGTAAGAGTAGTTGAAGGATCTCGTGAGAGAATTCAGATTTTTGAAGGAACTGTAATCAAAATTAAAGGTGGAAGTGCTAGAGAGACTTTTACTGTAAGAAGAGTATCATATGGTGTAGGAACTGAGAGAGTATTCCCTGTTCATTCTCCAAAGATCGAACAAATTGAAGTAGTTCGTAGAGGTAGAGTTCGCCGTGCTAAGCTTGGCTACCTCAGAGAAAGAAAAGGTAAATCTGCAAGAGTTAGAGAGAAGAGAAACTAAGATAGAAGCATATTGGGAATTTAGACTATTCCGATATGCTTTTTTTTTGGGTAAATTTAATATTAAATATATATATAAGGCAAATAATTTTATAATTAATTAGATATTTTGAAATTTATGCATAAAACATTTGAAAAATGTCAATATCTTTAATATTATATAAAAAGGCATATAAACTTAGCTGACAAAGTATATAAGGAATCGGGTGATTAATATTAGTATACATTGGTATCCTGGGCATATGAACAAAGCAAAAAATAGGATATATGATTTGGTAAAGGAAGTTGACTTAGTTGTAGAACTAAGGGATGCTCGTATACCAGAGTCAAGTAGAAATCCTGTTTTAACAGAAATAATCAAGAATAAACCAATAATAGTAGTCCTAAATAAATCAGACATATCAGATGATAGGTCAAACCAAAAATGGATAGATTGGTTTAATAAGCATGATAGGAAAGCTATTTTAGCAAGCACCAAAAATAATAAGCAAAGACATAGGTTACTAAATGATATTGCTAATTATGCATCAACATTTGTAAGAAAAAGCAAAATCACAGGAAAACCACTAAGGGTTCCAAGAATTTTAGTAGTTGGAATACCCAATGTAGGAAAGTCTTCATTCATCAATTTCCTGGCAGGTAGAAAGTCTGCAGGAGTTGGCGCTAAGCCAGGCCATACGAGAGGTAAGCAATTAATTTCTGTAGCTAGCAAACTACAGATTGTAGATACCCCTGGAGTGTTATGGCCTAAATTTGAGGATAAGGATGTAGCTCTTAAATTAGCTGCAACTGGAGCTATTAAGGAAAATAATTTTCCAATAGATGAAGTGCTTGAATTTATTCTTAGTATAATCGCTCCAGATATAAGCTGGATAGATTATGTTGAAGACTATGCAAAAAATAGAGGTTTTCTTATGCAGGGTAGTGCTTTAGATTTAGAGCGAGCGAAAACAGTGATTTATAATAACTTTGCTAGCGGAAGTCATGGAAAATATACTTTGGAGCTACCTAATGAGCAAGAGTGATTTTAGTAGTTTTACAATTGCACAAATAAATGATTTTTTAGTGAATGAAAGAGGAAATAAAGGATTTACTAAGGTTTTAGAAGAATTAGAACATGATGGTAGATCTGGAGTGCAAAAGCTTATTAAAAGGGAGAAAAGTTTCATTTTAAAGTCAGAACAAAGAAAACAGCACAGTATCGAAATGTATCAAGAAGAGAAGTACTACAGAGATAAAGGATACGAAATGATTTGTGGTGTTGATGAAGCAGGTAGGGGACCACTAGCAGGACCAGTTGTTGCTGCTGCTGTAGTTCTGGGTAGTTTAGATCTAAATGACTATTATGACGATTCAAAGAAATTATCTACTAGTCATAGAGAGGAAATGTATGACAAAATTATTAGTAAAGCAATTAGTGTATCTATATCTTTAAGAACATCTGATTATATAGATAGCAATAATATTTTGTCAGCAACACTTGATTCTATGGAGGAGAGCATTAAAGAGTTAAGTGTAAAGCCAAACATAATTTTAGTGGATGGAAATGTCAAAATTCCAAATGTAACACAAAAGCAAGTGCTTATAACACAAGGTGATGCTAAAGTTCGGGTGATTGCTGCAGCATCTATCATAGCTAAAGTTTACAGAGACAAAATAATGGAAGAATATGACAAAAAGTATCCGCTATACAAATTTTCTAAGCATAAAGGATATGGGACGCAAGAGCACATAGAACTTATAAAGAAGTATGGACCTTGTGATATCCATAGAAAAAGTTTTTTAGAGAATATTATCTAGGCTTTTGGTAGAATTTTTTTATAAAATCTATTTTAGGGGGAATAAGGGTGGCAGTAACTTTTAAAGGAGGAATACATCCTCCAGAGTTTAAAGAACTTGCAAAGGATAAGGTAATAGAAAAATTACCATTGCCAAATTCGGTAATAATACCCCTAGTCCAGCATATTGGTGCGCCTTGCAATACTCTTGTGAAAGTAAGAGATGAAGTTAAAGTGGGGCAAATAATTGCTGAGATGGGTGGTTTTGTTAGTTCTCCAATACATGCAACAATATCAGGTACAATAAAGAAAATATCTGATGTAGAAGTAGCAAGTGGTAACTTAGTTACATGTATTGAAATTGAAAACGATGGGTTAGATGAGTGGATTAGTGAACCAATGGATAGGTCACTAGAAGAAATTGAAGCTAGTGAAATTGTCAATATTATTAGAGATGCCGGTATTGTAGGTATGGGAGGAGCAGGATTCCCTACTCATGTCAAATACACATTACCTGATGATGTTGATGTTGATACTATTATAATTAATGGTGCTGAATGTGAGCCATATCTAACATGCGACTATAGGTTGATGCTAGAAGAAGGCGAGAAAGTTATTTATGGTCTTAAAGCCATGATGAAATCAGCGAAAGTAAGAAAAGGTATAATTGCTATTGAGGAAAACAAACCAGATGCGATAAGCCATTTACGTGATCTTACTAAAGATGATAGTGAGATAGAGATTTCAGTTTTAAAGACTAAATATCCGCAAGGTGGAGAAAAACAGTTAATTGAAGCTGTATTAAAAAAACAAGTTCCTTCTGGTAAACTACCTATGCATGTTGGTGTAATTGTTAATAATGTTCATACTGCATTTAGTGTAGCTGAATCAGTAAGAACAGGATTGCCTAGTGTGGAGAGAGTTCTCACTGTAAGCGGGCAAGGAATAAACACTCCAAAGAACTTAATTGTTAGGTATGGAACTAATGTCAAAGACATAATAGACTACTGTGATGGAATAAAGGATAATGTAGTGAAAATTTTGAGCGGTGCACCAATGACTGGTTATGCTCAGTATAAACTTGATTTTCCAGTTGACAAAAGGTCATCAGGAATTATAGCTTTAACAGAGAATGAGGTAGATATGACACCTGAATCAGCATGCATTCGGTGTAGCAGGTGCTTAGATGTATGTCCTATAAACTTAGTTCCAAATAGATTAGATGAGTTAGGACGTTTGAATAAACTTGAAGAAGCTATTAATTACAATGTTATGGATTGCATAGAATGTAGTAGTTGTGCCTTTATATGTCCTGCTCATCGTCATTTAGTTCAGTCAATTGTAAGTGCTAAGAATGCTGCAAGAGCAATAATGAACGGATAGGAGGAGGATTTATATGGATTTTTTAATAACACATAGTCCTCACTTTAGGACAAGACAAACTACTCGGGGAGTAATGACAGATGTTTTGATAGCACTAGCTCCAGTTTCATTTGCAGCTATGATGTACTTTGGATTAAGAGCTTTGTTATTGATGGTCGTTAGTATGTTTGTGGCAATGTTAACAGAATCTTTTTTGCTTAATAAAAAAGATGGAATAGATGCTATCATTAAGAATTTTTATGGCGACGGAAGCGCTGCTGTAACGGGATTGATTTTAGCACATGTTATGTCACCTTTGTTGCCTCTTTGGATGATGGCTATTGGATCATTTATCGCAATCTTTGTAGGCAAATATGTTTTTGGGGGGATTGGAAAGAATATTTTTAACCCTGCTTTAGTAGGAAGGGCTGTCTTAGTAGCTTCTTTCCCAGTACAAATGACAACATGGCTACATCCAATAGATGCAGTTGTAGGTGCAACACCTCTTGCAACAATGACATCAGAATATGGGCCAATGTTTCTTGGTATGATAGGTGGAGCAATTGGTGAAACCTCTGCTCTAGCTATTTTAATAGGAGCTATCTATTTACTGATAAGAAAACATATTACATGGCATATCCCATTTACTTACTTGGGAACTGTAGCTATAGCTTCAGTGATATTTGGTGTTGATCCTGTTTACGCTTTAATCGGTGGAGGATTAATGTATGGTTCTTTCTTTATGGCTACTGACATGGTTACAACTCCAATTACTAGGAAAGGTCAGGTTGTGTTTGGTGTTGGCGCTGGATTAATTACCTTTCTAATTAGACATTTTGGAGCTTTGAATGAAGGTGTTATGTTTGCAATTTTACTTATGAACTCAATTACACCTTTAATAGATAGATATATTAAACCTCGTATATATGGAGGTGCTAAATAATGCCTAAAGCAGTAAAACTAATTGGAGTATTAACAATTATATGCGTTATATCTGCATTATCATTGGCTTATGTTCATAATGAGGTAACAGGTCCAATTATTACTGAAAGAGAAAAGGAACAATCTGCCGGAATGTTAAGAGAAATTATTCCAGATGCTGATGATTTTGAAATTATAACAGATGAAAATGAAAATACTTTATACTTTGAGATAATAAAAGATGGTAAGGTTGCTTATGTGGCAATACCTGCTGAATCCTCAGGGTTTGGTGGACCAGTAAGATTAATAATTGTATCTGACATGGAAGGAATTATTGCTGGTGTATTAGTACTTGGCCAATCCGAGACACCAGGATATGGAGATAGGATTATCACTGAACCTGAATTTTTAGAGCAATATAAGTCATTAAGTTTAGTAGACTCTGATTTTATAATGGGAACTGATATTGATGCTTTAGCTGGAGCAACTGTAACATCAGAAGCTTCTAATAGAGCAGTAAGAAATGCGGCACAATTCTTCATGCTGAATTTCATGGAAGGTATGGAAGAGGAGTTACTTGAAAGAGAACGAGATGAAGTTTTCTCCATGTTAGAAGAGTTAAGACCTGATGCAGATGATTTTGGTTATGAGCTTGAAGGTGATGAATACTTATATTTCACTGTATTAACAAATGGAGAAATTGATGCAATAGCACTCATAACAGAAGGCCAGGGTTTAAATGGCCCAGTTCAAATACTTACATTAATCGATAATGATGGAATTATCTCTAATACAAAAGTTGCAAGTCAAGTAGACACCCCAGGATATGGAGATAGGATTATCGACGAACCTGAATTTATGCAACAGTTTCATGGAAAAGACTTAGTTAATGATAGTTTTGAAGTTGGAGATACTATAGACGTATTAGCTGGAGCAACTGTAACATCAACAGGTGCAACAGAAGCAATTCAAAATGCTGCCATTAAGTATTCAGAACTTTTTGGCGATGGATCAATTGAAAATGGGGTAAGTGTACCGGAAGATGTAGACGATTCAGAATTATTAGAGATTATAGAATCTAGAGCTGAAAATGCTTCTGATTTTATACGTAATGAAGTAGATAAGGGTATTTATTATCAATTAATGAGAGGCTCAGAATTGATTGGTTTTGCTTTCATTACTTCTGAAAAAGGAATGGCAAGCGATATTGAAATGCTTACAATCACAGACTTAGGTGGGTTCATATTAGACTTGGTTGTCATTGATCAAAACGATACACCTGGGTTTGGAGAGAAAATTATTGAAGAAGAATGGTTCTTAGAGCAATATATAGGTATGTGCTTGGCTGATAGTACATTTGACATAGATGGTGAGATTGATGTTGTTGCAGGATCAACCATTACCTCAACAGCAGCAAACAGTGCTGTTATTTATGCCGGTGAAATCTATATAGAGCATGCACAGGAAGGAGTTGGGCAATAATGGGAAACTTCTTGAAAGACATTAAGAACGGAATTATTACAGAGAACCCCGTATTTGTTATGTTGTTAGGTATGTGTCCAACCTTGGGTATTACTACAGTTGCAATAAATGGGATAGGCATGGGATTAGCTACAACATTTGTACTATTAGGATCAAATATAGTAATCTCATTGTTAAGAAAAGTAATACCTAGTGAGGTAAGAATACCTTCTTTCATAGTAATAATAGCTACATTTGTAACATTGGTAGATATGTTGATGAATGCATATTTTCCAGATTTACACGGAGCTCTAGGTGTGTTTATTCCTTTGATTGTTGTTAATTGTTTAATTTTACAAAGAGCTGAAGCTATGGCTTCAAAAAATAAGTTAAACCGCGCAATAGGTGATGCAGTAGGTATGGGGCTAGGATTTACAATTGCAATCACTAGTTTAGCTGCTATTAGAGAAATTTTAGGAAATGGAACACTTTTTGATTTCACTGTGATTCCAAATTACACACCTTTTAGAATAATGAACGAGTCAAGCGGAGCTTTCATAGCTTTAGGTTTTATGTTGGCTTTTATTAAATGGTACCAATTAAGAAAGGGAGGTAGTAGAGCATGATTAGTAATATCTTAGTAATCGTCGCTAGTGCTGCAATAATTAATAACTTTGTTTTTAAGCAGTTATTAGGAATCTGTCCTTTCTTGGGAGTATCAAATAAGGTTGAAACATCTTTAGGTATGGGAGCAGCTGTAACATTTGTTATGGCAATGGCTTCAGCTGTAACATGGGCTTTGCAAACATATGTTTTAGAGACTTATAACTTAGAGTATTTACAGACAATTATGTTCATTTTAGTTGTAGCAACACTAGTTCAGCTTGTTGAAATGTTTATTAAAAAGAGTAGCCCAACTTTGTATAAAGCATTAGGAGTATTTTTACCTTTAATCACTACAAACTGTGCTGTTCTTGGTGTTGCCTTATTAAATGTTAGATCTGACTATGATATATTTGAATCTGTTTTTAGTGGTATTGGTGCTGCTATTGGTTTTACAATAGCACTGGTATTATTAGCAGGTATAAGAGAAAAACTAGAAGAGTTTGAGTTACCTAAAGCTTTTGATGGATTACCTATTGTATTAATATCAGCAGGTATTATTGCACTAGCTTTCACAGGCTTTCAGGGATTCTTTTAAGGTGAGGTGAAATTATGACAGAAGCAATTATTAGTTTAGGCTCACTAGGAATCTTTTTTGGTATACTTTTAACAATAGCTTCAAAAGCTTTTGCTGTACAAGTAGATCCTAAAGAAGAAGAAATTTTAGAGATTTTGCCTGGCGCAAATTGTGGTGCTTGTGGATATCCTGGTTGTAGTGCTTATGCTACAGCTGTTGCAAATGGAGAAGCAAATATTGATGACTGCCCTGTTGGAGGACCAAAGTTAGCAGCAGAAATTGGTGCAATAATGGGTAGAGAGGTAGGTTCACAAGAAGAAAGAATCACCGCTACTGTAAGGTGTAATGGAGATAATTCAAGTGCACCTAATAGATTTAAGTACGAAGGTATACAAACTTGTGCTGCAGCTGATCTAGTTGCTAATGGTTTCAAAGGATGTTCTTATGGTTGTCTAGGGCTAGGTGACTGTGTGAAAGTTTGTGAGTTTGATGCTATACATGTAAATGAAAAAGGTATAGCTGTAGTTGATGAAGAAAAATGTGTAAGTTGCAAAAAATGTGTTACAGCTTGCCCAAGAGATATTATATATATGGATCCAGGCAAAGAGTATGTACATGTTTTATGTAACTCTTATGATAAAGGACCAGTAGTAAGGTCATCTTGTTCAGTAGGATGTATTGCTTGCAAAATTTGTGAGAAAAATTGTCCTACAGATGCAATAAAAGTAGTTGATAATTTGGCTGTTATTGACTATGATAAATGCATAAACTGTGGTTTATGTGCAAAGAAATGCCCAATGAATACAATTATTATGGCATAATTATAGGCGCGGGAAACCGCGCCTATATCATTGATAGAGGGTGAAAGTGATGAAAAAAATAATTATATTAATAACTATTACATCTTTGTTATTGATAGGATGTCAAGAGGAAGTAGAATTGATTCATACTAACAAATTTTTTGTTGCTATGAATACAGTCATAAGTTATCAAGCATACGCTGAAGACTTAGTAGATGTACAAAAAATTGTAGAAGAAACAATATTTGAAGTAGAAGAGACAATGAGCAGGACGGATTCAAATAGTGAAGTTTATAGAATAAACAGTTTAGCTGGTACTGGGGATAAGCATTACCTTTCTGATGAGTTGGCTGATATTATAGAGACTTCTATCTATTATCAAGAAAAAATCGACAGTTTATTCAGAATTTCAATATTTCCACTTGTAGAGTTGTGGGATATTATGAATCCTGATGCTCCAATTCCTACCAAAGATCAAATAAGACAAGCTATAGAGTTAAGTAGTGTTGAAAACATCGAGTTTGATTTAGTTGAGAAAAGCATAACTATAAAGGAGATTGGCGCAGGTATTGATTTAGGAGGTATTGCTAAAGGATATGCTGCTGACCTTGCAATAGAGAGGCTTAAAGAAAAAGGAGTGCTACATGGTTTCATTAGCCTTGGAGGAGGCGTACAAGCATTCGGAGGTAAGAGTAATGGTGATCCATGGGTATTAGGTCTTCAAAATCCAATAGAGCCCGAGAGCGGCCATTTTGCTCGCTATGAAGTGTTTGATGGAGCAGTGGTCACCTCTGGAGACTATCAGAGATATAAAGAGGTGGAAGGTATTGTTTATCATCATATTATTGACCCTAGAGATGGCTATCCTGTGCAAGAAGGACTAGCTTCAGTAACAGTCTTTACTGAAAGTTCGACTGAAGCAGATGCATATTCAACTGCTTTTTATGTTATGGGTTTTGATGAGAGCATGAATTTTATCGAAAACAATGAAAGCGTGAATGCTATGTTTGTCTTTCATGATAAAAGTGTTTATTTGACTGAAGGGCTAAGAGGCAAAGTTCAAATAGTGAATCAGGAGTTTTATTTCGATGAAACTAGGAGATAAATTGATTATATTGTTGATATTGCTAAGTGTCATTGGCTTTATTGCTATTCAACTATTTGACAGTAGCCAAGAAAGTCAAAGAATAATTGAAGTATGGTTTGATGGAGAGTTGCTATCTACCCATAATTTGCAGGAGCAATATAGAGAGATTTTGTTTGAAAGAAATGGTATGAGAAATCTTATTATTATTGAAGATAATGGAACATTTATCAAAGAAGCTAATTGTCCAACACAGCAATGTGTGCATCAGGGTATGGTAACAAAGAATAATCAAAGCATAGTATGTCTTCCTCATAAATTGATAGTTAAGGTAGTAATCCAAGAAAGTGATGAGGTGGATACAATTGTCAGGTAGAAAATCAATAAACAACACAAGAAAGCTGACCTTGATTGCAGTTTTGTTAGCCACAGCAATCGCTTTACATGTAATTGAAAGAAGCATTCCTTTACCCACTAATATACCTGGGTTAAAAATTGGACTTGCGAATATTGTTACAGTTGTAACTATTTATTTGCTTAAAAAATCACAAGCATATATTTTTATTATCATTAGAGTAAGTATAACGACTTTGTTTTTCAGTGGTTTCACAGCTTTTTGGTTTAGCCTGACTGGAGCAATCTTAAGTTTAACTGTAATGATGATTATTGCTTATAAGTTACCAAAGCAGTTTAGTATTGTATCTATGAGTGTTGTAGGAGCTTTAATGCACAACTTTGGACAGCTATTTATAGCTGCACTAGTAATTCAAACATGGTCTTTGTTTTACTACTTCCCATTAATAATGATCTCTGCTATAGTAGCAGGATTCTTTATAGGCCTTACATCAGCAAGATTACTAGACTTTTTAAGTAAGAGAGGCTTTTTAATAAGAGACAAAGAATATCAAATAATTAGTAACTAGCTTATTACGTGTTTAAGGATGAAAAAATGACAAAATCAAGAAACAAAACAATAGACTTGTCTGAAAGTGAAAAGGAAAAATTTGAAAAACAAATAACAGAATTAACAGATGAAAATCTAAAATACCCTAAGCACGATATTGTTGTTAACCAAGATGTGCTTGAAGCAGTGAAGTGCATTCCAAGTAAAACTGTAGACCTTTTATTTTTAGACCCGCCATACAATATGACAAAAAAATATAATGAAACAATCTTTAGCGAGAAGTCTTATGAAAAATATTCAGATATTTTTACTACTTGGATTAATGCTTTAATGCCCTTGCTTAAAGAAAACGCTTCAATATATGTATGTAGTGAGTGGAAAACATCAGCAGTAATATTTGACATATTAAACAAGAAGACGATTATTCAAAACAGAATAGTGTGGCAAAGAGATAAAGGAAGAGGATCAAAAACCAATTGGAAAAACAACAGTGAAGATGTGTGGTTTTGTACTGTTAGTAATTCATATTACTTCAATGTTGATGCTGTAAAAGAATATAAACAAGTGATAGCTCCTTATAGAACTAGCGCTGGTAAAGCAAAAGATTGGGTTGAAGATGTTAATGGAGTAAAATACAGA
The DNA here is from genome assembly GCA_964546025.1 of uncultured Clostridiaceae bacterium. Taxonomy (GTDB): domain Bacteria; phylum Bacillota; class UBA994; order PWPR01; family PWPR01; genus PWPR01. Next base: position 202,444 of record CAZJHT010000001.1, on the reverse strand, counting down.
TTGACCCACCCCTCAAACATCTGGACAGATTTAACAGTTCCTTTTTGGTCTATGTCAGAGAATACTCCGCATCCAACGCAAAAACCAGAAAAAATGTTAGCCAAAATTTTACTGGCAAGCTCTAAAAAAGGAGATGTAGTACTGGATCCTTTTCTTGGTTCTGGGACTACAGCAGTTGTAGCTAAAAAACTAGGTAGAAAATTTATCGGAATAGAAAAAGATAAAAAGTACTCTATGATAGCGCTAAAAAGGCTTGAGATGGCAGAAGACTCGTCAAGGATACAAGGCTATGAAGAGGGAATGTTTTTACCAAGAAATGTTAAGAATATTTCAGATAATTAATATAACAAAACAACATATTATTTAGAAGACAGAGTTGCAACTCTGTCTTTTTTCTTATTAATTGGTTAAAAATTAAATAATAATTAAAGTTTTGTTGTATAATGAATTATATTGAGATACATAACCTGTGTAATGTATTTATAAATTAATAATATGTGGAGGGCATGCAAATGAAAGTGTTTTTTGAATCGATTGTTTCAAGTTTTCATGATGATGATAGAATTGAGAAAACAACAGAGAAATTCAACATTAGACTTAAAGAGAGCCTGAGTAATCTTGGAATTGCTACTGCTTCTAGAGAAGAAGCAGATATCCTTATTTACTACATTAAAAGTGGTGGCACTGAGAACATCTTTAAAAGCCGCTTCAAGCCACAGGCTATAAACCTGCTTTTAACTACAGATATGCATAATTCATTACCTGCAGCTCTAGAAATACATTCTTATCTTACTAATGAAGGATTAAATACAGAAATCCTCCATGGTAATCCTGAGCTTATAGCGAAGAGAATACAGTTTTTCACTAATTTAGTGGTTGCAAAAAATGTAATAGCCAACGAGAAAGTAGGTGTTATTGGACAACCGTCAGACTGGCTAATAGCATCAAATGTTGATTATGAAAAAGTTAGAGAAATATTTGGTATTGAACTAATTGATATTCCATTAGAAGAATTTTATAAAATTTGGGAAGAGTTTGAAGATTTAAGCACATCTACGTCATATGACAGTGAAGAAATTGTAGCTAGCTATGACATCAATAAGGTAAAAGAAGCTAATCGCATATACAAAACTTTGAAAGTAATTATTAACAAATATGGACTAACTTCTTTGACTCTAAGGTGTTTTGACTTAGTAAATAATAACTGTGGAACAGGGTGCTTAGCCTTATCTTATTTAAATAGTGAAAACATCATATCAGGATGCGAGGGTGATATTCCAGCTGTGATATCAATGGTAATTATGAATAGGTTAACTAATCAGCCTGTTTTTATGGCAAATCCATCAAGAATTGATTTAGCTAAAAATTCTGTGCTGTTTGCGCATTGTACACTACCTTGGAACTTAGCTGAGCGCAAAGAATTAGATACTCATTTTGAGACTGGTTTAGGAATTGGAGTTCGGGGATATATAGAAACTGGAGATATAACAGTTTTTAAACTTAATAATCAATCAAATGAGTATTTTGTTTCTGAAGGTGAACTAGTTCATTCTGGTAATGAAGATGTTTTGTGCAGAACTCAGATAACTACTATTTTGGATAAAGATGTAGATTATTTCCTTCAAAATCCATTAGGCAATCATCATTTAATCATTAAAGGACATTATCAGGATTTAATTGAAGAATATTTTAAACTTTTGTAGATTTAAAGCAGGATATTGTATACAAGTATCTAATCTATAAGAGGTTACTTTAAAATGATAAAGTTAAACGGAGGGAAAGTAATGTTTAAATTAGTTTGCACAGTATGTGGGAAAGAACATGACCATGAGAAGATCCAAACAGTAAGTGATTGTCACAAAAAGCCTTTATTTGTAGAATACGATACTTCTAAAGTTAATTGGACAAAGGAATCACTGAAAGATTTAAAAGGTAATTCCATGTGGAAGTTTAAAGAGATGATGCCTGTAGTTGACGATCAGAATATAATTGATCTAGGAGAAGGAGATACTCCAATGATTAAGGCTCACCAAAGAGGGTCTTTTGAGGGTTATTCTAACCTTTACATCAAAGATGAGGGTATCAACCCTACTGGATCATTTAAAGCTCGTGGAATTGGAGCAGCTTTATCAAAAGCAAAAGAGTTAGGGGTAACAAAAGTAGCTATTCCATCAGCAGGCAATGCAGCAGGAGCTACAGCAGCTTACGCAGCTAGTGCTGGTATGGAATGTTATGTATTTATGCCTCAAGATACGCCTGAGATGATAGTTAAAGAGTGTGTTGCACTTGGAGCTAATGTATACTTAGTTGATGGCATAATCAGTGATTGTGGCCATATAGTAAGTAAGGGTGTTGATGAAATTGGTTGGTTTCCTATCTCTACGTTAAAAGAGCCATATAGAGTAGAAGGAAAGAAGACCATGGGTTATGAACTTGCTATTGACCTTGATTTCGAATTACCAGATGCGATTATCTACCCAACAGGTGGAGGAACTGGCTTGATTGGTATGTGGAAGGCATTTAGAGAGCTAGAATCTATGGGTGTTATTGGAAGCGAAAGACCAAAGATGATAACAGTACAATCAACTGGATGTGCTCCCATTGTAAGAGCATATGAATCAGGTGTTAGAGATGCTGGCTTTTGGGATAATGCCGCAACAGTAGCTTCAGGTTTGAGGGTTCCAACAGCAATAGGTGACTTTCTAATACTCGATGCTATAAATGAAAGCGGCGGTAAAGCAATTTCTGTAACTGATGAAGAGCTATTATCTGCTCAACTAGAAATGTGTGCTGATCAAGGAATTTTTGCTTGTCCAGAAGGAGGAGCTACTTGGGCAGCTGCTAAAAAGCTTGTTGAAGATGGATATTTGAGCAAGGATGATAAAATTGTTCTGTTTAATACAGGCAGTGGAATGAATTACACTAATGTAATTGAATTAGATTTACCAGTGCTAGACCCAAATGACCCAGATATTCTTAAAAAGTTGTAAAAATTTAGGCCAGGCATAAACCTGGCCTTTTTTTATTTAGACAGTAAATAGTGATAAAGCAATGAGTAAGTGTTCTTCAAGCCATCTTCATGAGTTCTTTCCCAAGCATGAGAAGCATGCACACCTGGTCCAATTAAAGCGTGCTTAATATTTGTGCCTGCTCTTAAAGCTGCACTAGCATCAGAACCATAAAATGGGAAGATATCTATGCAAAAATCAACATCATTTTCTTTCGCCAGCTCCTGTAGCTTTAGTCTAAGTTCATAATCATAAGGCCCACTTGAATCTTTTGCAGCAATAGAAACTTTTTGTTCACTACCTTGTAAACCACCGCCAACACATCCCATATCTACAGCAAGAAATTCTACGGTTTTTTCTGGTGTGCCATATGAAGCTCCATGACCTACTTCTTCATAATTTGTGATAAAAATATTTGTTGTATAAGGTAGTTTGATGTTATTATCAATAAAACTTTTAAATACACCCAAAATTACAGCTACACTAGCTTTGTCATCTAAATGTCTAGATTTTATAAAACCATGATCTGTTTTTGAGAATCTTGGGTCAAAATAAACAAAATTTCCATTTTCTATGCCTAGAGCTCGCACATCATCTGCATTATTAACTACAGCATCAATTCTAACTTCCATATTTTTTTCTTCACGTCCAATAGTTTTTGCATCTTCATAGACATGTGTACTAGGTGATGAAGTCATAATAGTACCAGTGATTTCATTTTCTTTATCAGTAATAATTGTGCAGTACTCACCTTCAACAGAGTTCCACATATATCCTCCTAAATTAGTTAATCTAAGAGTACCATTGCTTTTAATCTCTCTAACCATTGCTCCAAGAGTATCAACATGGCCTGATACAGTTCTTTGCTGTTCATTGTTTTCCCCTTGGAAAGTAGCTACCAATCCGCCTTTATTAATTAATTTATAAGGAATATTCATTTTATCTAATTCTCTCATAATCAATTTAATAGCCTTTTTAGTATATCCAGTTGGACTAGGAGTATTAAGTAGTTTCTCAAGTACATCCAAAGTGTAATTTAAATCAATTTTCATAAATATGTCTCCTTGCATTTTTTTAACACTAGTCTTATTTTATACTAAGAATGATAACAGCTCAATAGAAAAGCAGTATTATTCAATTAAGCATGAAAGTGCTAAATGCTTGCAGTTACATAAATATTGGTATACACTCGTGAATGACAAATTAGATATTGATATTATTTGACTATTTAGAAAATTAAGATTAATATAAGTAACTTAGAAAAGCTGTTTTTAAACGTAGAGCATTCAGGAGGTAAAATATTGGCTAAAGTATTATTAATTGTTGAGTCCCCAACAAAAGCTAGAACGATAAAAAGCATTTTAAAAGGAAAGAAATCAAATATAGATGTGTATGCATCTAAAGGGCACGTAAGAGATCTTCCAAAGAGTAAATTTGGAGTGGATATTGAAAATGATTTCGAACCTCAATATATAACGATTAGAGGTAAGGGCAAAGTATTGGCTGAAATGAGAAAAAAATTAAAATCAGCTGATAAAGTTTTGCTTGCAACTGACCCAGATAGAGAAGGAGAAGCAATTTCATGGCATATTGCTGAAGCCCTTAAGTTAGATACTAATGAAAAACTGAGAGTTACATTCCATGAGATTACACAAGAGGCTATTCAAAGAGCTTTTGAGAATCCTCAAAAAATCGATTATAATCTTGTTGACGCACAACAAGCTAGGAGAGTTCTAGACAGAGTTGTAGGATATAAACTTAGTCCATTTTTGTGGAAGAAAGTTAAGAGAGGGCTTAGTGCAGGACGAGTACAATCAATTGCTGTGAAAATGATTGTCGATAGAGAAAGAGAACGCGAGGCGTTTGTAGTCGAAGAATACTGGTCTCTAAATGTAGATATTAAAGATCAAGATAATAAGATATTCACTAGTAATTTAGCAAAAATAAAAGGTGAAAAAGTAAGCAAATTATCACAAAATGAAGTTGCTGATGCTAAGGAGTTTCTCATAGGTAAAGAGGGAGAAGTTAGTAATATATCTGTTAAAGATCGTAAAAGACATGCCTACCCACCTTTTACAACAAGTACATTACAACAGGCTGCAGCAAGTTTATTAAATTTTTCTGCACAAAAAACTATGATGATAGCACAGTCGTTATATGAAGGAAGAAAACTTGGTAATGAGTTTGATTCTGGATTAATTACGTATATGAGAACAGACTCTTATTCAATCTCAAATGAAGCAATGCAATGGGCCAAAGAATATATACTGAATGAGTATGGTAGCAAAAACTACAAAAGAACAGCATATAAGAGTAGAAAAAGTGCGCAGGAAGCACATGAAGCAATTAGACCAACAGACAAGAGACTGAGCCCAGAAGTTGCATCGAAATACCTAAATGCAGACGAAATAAAACTATATACTCTTATTTGGAATAGATTTATAGCTTCTCAAATGTCACCAGCTGTATATAAGATGAAAAAAGCAGAAATTATTGCGGGAGATTATGAACTAACAATTAGTGGCTCAGAATTAATTTTCCCTGGCCATCTTATGGTTGACCAATATCAATTAGATAAAGCATTAGAGACCAATCAAGATTTTCCAAATATTAAGCAGGATAAAAAGGTGGCATTAGTGGATGCTAAAGAAAATCAGCACTTCACTGAACCACCTGCAAGATTCACAGAAGCTAGTCTGATTAAAGAACTAGAAAGAAAAGGTATTGGAAGACCAAGTACTTACGCACCTACAATCTCAACAATCATTAAAAGAGGGTATATAAAAAGAGAGAAAAGAACTTTGATGCCAGAAGATTTAGCTGGCATTGTTACTGACCTCTTGGACGAGTTTTTCCCTTCGGTTATGGATGTCAAATTCACAGCTAATATGGAAGATGAGTTAGATAAAGTAGCTGAAGGAAAAGTTGAATGGAAAAACATACTTAATAGCTTCTATAATGATTTTTCAAAGCAGCTAGATACTGCTGAAGAGGAAGCTAAGAGAGTAAAGATAGAAAAGAAAGTTATAGAAACTGATATTAAATGTGAGAAATGTGGCAGTATGATGGTTATTAGAGAGGGTAGATATGGAGAGTTTTTAGCATGCTCAGCTTATCCAGAATGCAAGAATACAAAACCAATTCTTGATACGGTTGGCGTTCCATGTCCTAAATGCGAAGATGGAGAAGTCATTAAAAGAAGAAGCAAAAGAGGCAGAGTATTTTATGGATGTAGTAATTACCCAGAATGTGATTTTGTGTCTTGGGATAAACCAGTTGACAAAAAATGTCCAGAATGCGATAAGCATTTAGTAGAGAAAGTAAGAAAAGACAAACCTAACATGCTAAAATGCAGTGATAAAGCTTGTACATATAAAAAAGAGGTGCAAAGTGAAAAAGCAGATTAATATTATCGGAGCTGGTTTAGCAGGAAGTGAGGCTGCGTGGCAAATTGCAAATAGAGGAGTTATGGTAAATTTGTATGAGATGAGACCAGTTAAGCAAACGCCTGCTCATAAAACAGGGGACTTTGCTGAGCTAGTTTGCTCTAATTCTCTTAGGTCAAACCAGCTAACAAATGCTGTAGGGTTACTTAAGGAAGAGATGAGAATGCAAAATTCACTAATAATAGAAACAGCAGACAGAAGATCCTTACCCGCTGGAGGAGCATTAGCTGTTGATAGAGATGGGTTTGCAAGTGAAATAACAAGAAAAATAAAATCACATCCTAATATAAATGTAATAAATGAGGAAGTGACAAAGATAAATCCAGATCAAGTTACAATCATTGCTGCTGGACCACTTTGTTCAGATTCTTTGTCTGAACATATTAGTAAACTATTAGGTGAGGAGCATTTGTTCTTTTTTGATGCAGCGGCACCTATTGTAACAAAAGAGTCAATAGATTTTAGTAAAGCTTTTTTTGGTTCAAGATACGAAGATAGTGATGGTGATTATATAAACTGTCCTATGAGTGAAAAAGATTATGAAATATTTTATGAAGAATTAATAAATGCTAAGGTGCAAGATATAAAAGATTTTGAAGGTGACAAGATTTTTGAAGGTTGTATGCCAATCGAGGAAATGGCCCGAAGAGGTGAGAAAACACTTTTATTTGGACCACTCAAGCCTGTTGGCATTGAAGGAAACCATCACGCTGTAGTTCAATTAAGACAGGATAATCAAGAAGGCACACTCTTTAATATTGTTGGATTCCAAACTAGATTGAGTTGGGGTGAGCAAAAGAGGGTTTTCTGTTTAATACCCGGACTTGAAAATGCTGAGTTTGTACGCTTAGGGGTAATGCATCGAAACACATTTATTAATGCACCAAAAAGCCTACTAAGTACGGGTCAAATAAAAGAGCATAGAAATATTTTTATAGCTGGTCAAATATCTGGAGTAGAAGGGTATGTAGAATCTGCTGCAAGTGGCCTTATATGTGGGGTTAACGCTGTAAGACATATTAATAATGAGGATTTATTAGTCTGGCCTGATGAAACAGCTCACGGGGCGTTAATGAAATATATTACGACTACACCAAAAGATAGTTTCCAACCTATGAATATTACTTTTGGGCTGATGCCTGAGTTAAAAACTAGAATTCGAAAAAGAAGAGAGAAAAGATTGAAGATTTCTGAAATAGCTTTGAATGAACTAGAAACATTTTCAAAAATTGTCAACCAAGACTTTATAAATTAATAAATGAGGTGAAAATATGTTTAAAGGGACTACGATAGTTGCTATTAAAAAAAATGGTGTAACTGCAATAGCAGGAGATGGTCAAATTACCCTAAGCCAAGAAACAGTTATTAAAGGAAGTGCAAAAAAGGTAAGAAGAATCTATCATGATAAAATCATTGTAGGGTTTGCTGGAGCTGTAGCAGATGCTTTTGCTTTAGAGGAAAGGTTTGAAGAGATGCTTAATAAGTATTCAGGTAATCTTTTAAGATCAGCTGTAGAATTGGCAAAAGAATGGAGAACAGATAAAGTTCTGAGGCAACTCCAAGCGTTATTGTTAGTTGCTGATGAAAATCAGTTGCTTCTGATTTCAGGTAATGGCGATGTAATTGAACCTGAAGATGGAATCATGGCAATTGGTTCTGGAGGTAATTATGCACTAGCAGCAAGCAGAGCACTTGCAAAAGCTACAGACTTAGATGCTAAATCTATAGCAATTGAAGCACTCAAGATTGCTTCTGAAATTTGTGTTTACACTAACGATCAAATTACTTATGAAGTAATTGGAGGTGAAAGTAATGCATAGTCTAACACCTAAGCAAATAGTTGCTAAATTAGATGAACATATAATAGGCCAGCATGATGCTAAAAAAGCAGTTGCTATTGCTTTAAGAAATAGATTTAGAAGAAAGCAGTTGCCAGAAGATCTTCAAGCTGAAATTATGCCAAAAAATATTATTATGATGGGTCCAACAGGTGTAGGGAAAACTGAGATTGCACGTCGCTTAGCTAATTTGGTAGAAGCACCTTTTATTAAAGTGGAGGCGACCAAGTTCACTGAAGTAGGATATGTGGGTAGAAATGCTGAATCAATGGTAAGAGAGTTGCTTGAAACTGCTATTAGAATGGAAAAAGTCAAAAGAATGGCAGAAAATGAAGAAAAAGCACAGGATTTAGCTAATAAAAGAATTCTTAATCTCTTAATTAACCCTAAAAAAGAAGAGAGCAATAATCCTCTTGGCAATATTTTCGGTTATGGACAACGATCACAAGAAAAAAAAGTTGAAACTGAAGAGCAAAAAGCACATAAAGAACGGCTTAAAGAGCGTCTTGATAATGGAGACCTTGAAAAAATGATAATAGAAATTGAAGTAGAAGAAAAGTCTTCTTCAATGCAATTTATTGGTGGAGCTGGAGATGACTTGGGAATAAATGTCGGAGATTTATTTGGCAATATTTTACCTTCCAAGAAAAAGAGAAAAAGAGTTCCAATAAGTCAAGCTAGAGAAATTTTAGCCGCTGAAGAAAGCGAAAATTTACTTGATATGGATGATGTTATTAACACTGCAATTGAAAGAACAGAGCAAAGCGGTATTGTTTTTCTTGATGAGATAGACAAAATAGCAGCTAAAACAATGACTGGTGGACCTGATGTGTCAAGAGAAGGTGTTCAAAGAGACATATTACCAATAGTGGAGGGAACTACTGTAACCACAAAGTATGGTCCAGTAAGAACAGACTACATTTTATTTATTGCTGCTGGAGCATTTCATGTTGCTAGCCCTTCTGACTTAATACCTGAACTTCAAGGAAGATTTCCTCTAAGGGTAGAACTGAGTAGTTTGAGTGAAGGTGACTTAAGAAGGATATTAGTAGAGCCAAAGCATTCTTTAATTAAACAGTACATTGCACTTCTTAGTACTGAACATGTAGAATTAAATTTTACTGAGGATTCTATAAGTGAAATTGCAAAGACAGCAAAAGAAATCAATGATAATTCAGAAAACATTGGTGCAAGAAGACTTCATACTATGTTAGAGAGAATTCTTGAAGATATCTCTTATGAGGCTAGTGACATAGAAGAAGGTAGTGTATATACAATTGATAAAGCGTATGTTCAAGAAAAAATTGATAGTGTTATTAAAGACGAAGATTTGAAAAGATTTATTATATAAAGAAGGATATTATGGAAATTAGTAATAAAATAGCAAGCATAAAGCATTTGTACTTAATGAATATCAATAAAATTACTTTGGAAGAGTTAATGACTCATATATCTCAGCTTAATGGCGCAGATGTGTTTTGGGTTGATAGCGAAATGAAAGTGCTAATGAGTCATTTATTAGATGAACAACATAAGAAATACTATGAAGAAACCTTAGAAACTAATTATCTAGAGATTAATGACTTTATTTACGACATAACTACAATATCACATAAAAAGTACGAAATTGGTCAAAGTTCATTGATTTATGATAGTAAAGACTGGGGTGTAAAGACAAATGTTTATTCTATCCCGGTCATGAGAAATAACTCTTCATTTGAGTTTTTGGTATTGTTTACATATGATAAAGAGCTTGAAGAAGACTTTAATTACTTTGCTGAGATTTTAAGTATTATTTTTTCTACAGCCATACAAATGCAAGAAAGAGAAGACCAGCAAAAAAGTGATGATCAAAGAGTTAATGTAGAAACTGCTATAGATGCATTATCATATTCAGAGCTAGAAGCAGTGAAGTGTATTCTAAATGTTCTTGAAGGAGACGAGGGCTACCTTGTGGCTAGTAAAGTAGCAGATGAATTTAATATAACTAGGTCAATCATAGTAAACGCTTTAAGGAAACTTGAAAGTGCAGGGTTACTAAAGTCAAAATCATTGGGTATGAAAGGGACGCATATTAAAATTATGAATAGTAGATTGCGTGAATTTATAGATTAGTATTTTAATTTGCCTTGCCCTATAAAAAAGCATATGATATAATTGTTCGGGTACAAAAAATCACACACTTATTGATAGGAAGGTGGGTGCTATTTAACAATAGTTGCCTGACTAGTTGACATAAGTGGAGGAAAAACCAAGGAGGAATTTAAGATGGCAGTTGTAACAATGAAACAACTATTAGAGTCAGGTGTTCATTTTGGTCACCAGACAAGGCGTTGGAATCCAAAGATGGATCGTTATATTTTTACTGAAAGAAATGGTATTTATATTATCGATTTACAAAAGACAGTGAAAAAAGTAGAAGAAGCATACAGTTTTATCAGAGACGTAGCAGCAGAAGGTGGACATGTTTTATTTGTAGGTACAAAGAAACAGGCTAGAGATAGCATCCAAGAAGAGGCTGATCGTTGTGGTATGCCGTTTGTTAATCAGAGATGGTTAGGTGGAACTTTAACTAATTTCCAAACTATTTCTAAACGTATTACAAGATTGCATCAACTTAATGAAATGGAGCAAGACGGAAGTTTTGATCTATTGCCAAAAAAAGAGGTTGGTGAGCTGCTAAAAGAACGTGATAGACTTGAAAAATTCCTAGGTGGAATTAAAGATATGAAAGGTCTACCAGCTGCGATTTTCATTGTAGACCCAAGAAAAGAAAAGATTGGAATTGCAGAAGCTAAAAAGCTAGGCATACCAATTGTAGGTATAGTAGATACAAACTGTGACCCAGATCTAATCGACTATGTAATCCCAGGAAACGATGATGCTATTAGAGCTGTGAAACTATTCGCTTCTATAATAGCTGATGCAGTTTTAGAAGGTAACCAAGGAGCTTCAGCTAATGACTTAGAAGAAGCTGATGACTTCGTTGAAGAGATACAGTAATAATTACGGGGGTTAATTATAATGATAACAACAGATATGATTAAAGAATTACGTGAATTAACTGGTGCTGGTGTTCTTGATTGCCGTAATGCATTAAGAGAGTGCGAAGGTGATGTTCAAGAAGCAGTAGATTTTTTAAGAAAAAAAGGTTTAGCTTCAGCGGCTAAGAAATCTGGCAGAATTGCTTCAGAAGGTATTGTAACTTCTTATATTCATGGTAATGGTAAGATTGGTGTTTTACTTGAGTTAAACTGTGAAACAGACTTTGTAGCTAAAAACGAAGATTTCCAAGAATTAGGTAGAGATATTGCAATGCAAGTTGCTGCATCTAAGCCTGAGTATGTTAAAAGAGAAGATGTTCCAGCTGATGTGGTAGAGCGTGAGCGTTCTATAATTCGTGAGATTACTCTTAACGAAGGTAAACCAGAACATATTGTAGACAAGATTGTAGATGGCAGAATAAATAAGTTTTTTAATGAAATTTGTCTTTTAGAACAACCATTCATTAAAGATACAGATTTAACAGTGGAAGATCTTATTAAACAGAAGATTTCAACAATTGGTGAAAACATTCAAGTTAGAAGATTTACCCGCTATGAGATGGGCGAAGGCTTAGAAAAGAAAAAAGACGATTTCGCTGATGAAGTTGCTTCTATGATAAAGTAAGAATTAAGGAACACTTTTTGTGTTCCTTTTTTTAAGCAGAATTAAAAGGAATTTAAAAGTTTATGTCGAAATCAATTTATTCAGGGGGTGCTCTTAATGATAAGTGGTAATTATAAGAGAATTGTTTTAAAACTTAGTGGACAAGCTTTAGCCGGTAATGGTTATGGAGGCATTGATCATGATGTCATTAGTGTTATTGCCAGGCAGGTTAAAGAAGTAGTAGAATTAGGAGTAGAGGTTGCAATAGTTGTAGGTGGCGGCAATATCTGGAGAGGTGCCACAGGAAGTGCGAGCGGAATGGACCGTGCTACAGCTGATTATATGGGAATGCTTGCTACTTGTATCAACTCTCTTGCACTACAAGATGCATTAGAAAGAATAGAAGTAGTTACTAGAGTGCAAACAGCAATTGAAATGAAAGAGATTGCAGAACCATATATAAGAAGAAGAGCAATAAGACATCTTGAAAAAGGAAGAGTTGTAATTTTTGCAGCTGGAACTGGTAATCCTTACTTCACAACAGATACTACTGCAGCATTAAGAGCAGCAGAAATAGAAGCAGACGCAATTTTATTAGCAAAAGGTAATGTTGATGGAGTGTATGATTCAGACCCACTTTTAAATCCTGATGCAGTTATCTTTTCAGAATTATCATACATAGAAGTAATAAGAAGAGGACTTGGTGTTATGGACTCTACTGCAACTTCTTTATGTATGGACAATGATATCCCAATATTTGTTTTTGGGCTATCAACAGAAGGAAACATTAAGAGAGTTGTACAAGGTGAAAGAATAGGAACAGTAATAAGGGGGAATAATGATGCTTAACTCAGTATATAATGATTGTGAAAACAGAATGAAAAATGCTGTAAAAGTGCTTGAAAATGATTATAAAACTATAAGGGCTGGAAGGGCTACACCTTCATTGTTAGATAAAATAGCAGTAGATTATTATGGTGCTAGCACCCCGCTTAAACAATTAAGTAATATATCAGCTCCTGAACCAAGGCTTTTAGTAATTCAGCCTTGGGATAAAAATGTTATTGCTGACGTAGAAAAAGCTATTCTCAAGTCTGATTTAGGTTTAACACCTAATACAGATGGAAGTGTAATAAGACTTAATATACCTCATTTAACAGAGGAAAGAAGAGTTCAATTAACAAAAATGGTATCTCAAAAGGCAGAAGATGCAAAAGTAGCTATCAGAAATGTTAGAAGAGATGCTAATGATGAAGTTAAAATGCTTGAGAATGAAAATGAAATTTCTGAAGAGAACTCTAGAAGAGCCCTTGAAAATATTCAGGAACTTACAGATAAATACATAAAAGAAGTAGATAGTGTACTTAAATCTAAACAAGAAGAAATAATGGAAGTATGATCAAAGAAAGCATTCTAGCTAAAAATCTTGAACAAGCAAAAATCTTACTAGATCATCTTGGATTGGATTATAGTATTGTTAAGTACCTCCCTCATAAAGAGAAATTTGATTTAGATAATGTTTTTAGAGTTATTAAAGTTATTGAGGGAAAAGACAAGCTAGAGCTAGTTGTATCAAAAGAACAAAAGTCTAATGTTTAACTACCCCCTTGATTAGGGGGTAATAACATATTGGAGTGATAATATGGATAGTAAATTACAACATGTAGCCATTATTATGGATGGTAATGGAAGATGGGCTAAAGAAAGAAATAGACCAAGACAATATGGTCATCAAAAAGGTGCAGAAAACATTTTAACTATCTCTCAAGAACTAAATAATAGAGGTGTTAAATATTTAACTTTATATGCTTTTTCTACAGAAAATTGGGGGAGGCCTCAGTTAGAAGTGAATTACTTAACAAAAGATTTACCCTTTATAATTTATAATAAATTTAAATCACATTTAGAAAAAAAGAATATGCGGTTTTTTGTTTCTGGAAGGACAGATGGGATTCCAGGGAAGACATTACAGCTTTTGAGAGATTTAGAAGAAGATTCTAAGAATAATGAAGGATTAGAAGTAGTTTTTGCATATAATTATGGTGGTAGAGTTGAAATTATAGATGCAGTTAATAAAATAATAGGCAAAGGGATCAAAGAAGTAGATGAGAGAATTTTAAGGGAGCATTTTTTTGCCCCTCATGTGCCCGATGTTGACCTCTTGATCAGACCAGGGGGAGAGACTAGACTATCAAATTTCTTATTATGGCAGACTGCATATTCTGAAATATACTTCAGTGATTTGTATTGGCCTGACTTTAATGAAGAAGCGTTAGATTTAGCTATTAAGTATTTTGAAAATAGAAATCGAAGATTTGGAAAAATAGAAGATGAAAAGTAGAATAGTAAGTGCTGCAATAGCATTGCCGGTTTTTCTAGCAGTCATCTATTTTGGTGGGAATGTATTGTTTGCTGCTTCTATTATAGTAGCTGGCATATTACTTTATGAACTGCATAATATGATATATAAAGGTAAAGAATACAACCTATTAATAATTAGTTATATATATACTTTGATACATTTTTATTTTCAAAGGTCTGATGATCTAGTAGCTACTACAGTAATAGCATATGTATTAGTAGTGTTATTCTTAGAAACTGTTTGTGAAGATAACTACAATCTTACAAAAGTTACTATGTTTTTAGTCGGTTCAATCTATATTATTAAAGTTTTACCTTATTTATATCTTTTAGATACACATGGTATTAGTGCATTGTTACTACCATTTTTAAGTGCTTGGCTTTATGATACCAGTGCTTATTTTACAGGTATAAAGTTTGGAAAAAGAAGACCTTGGAAGAATCTAAGTCCTAAGAAATCAATCGAAGGACTAATTGGTGGTGTCTTAATTTCTGTGACTTTGATTTTAGTTTATGGATATTTTAATAAATGGAATCTTATATATACAGCAATCTATGCTTTGGGAGCAACTTTTTTAGCTCAAAGTGGAGATTTGATAATCTCAGCATTTAAAAGAACCAACCAAGTTAAAGACTCTGGTAAGATTATGCCAGGTCATGGTGGTTTATTAGATCGTTTTGATAGTGTTATGCCTGTATTACCGTTAGCATATCTTTTTATAACAATGATAAGTAAGTAAGTAAGGGTGTATTATATGATTAAAGTAGCAATTTTAGGAAGTACTGGTTCTATTGGAACTCAAGCACTTAATGTTATTAAAGACCATAATTCTGATTTTGAGTTAGTGGGTATTACAGCTCATGCAAACAAAGAATTGCTGAAAAAGCAAATACTTGAGTATAAGCCTAAGTATGCAGCGCTAAGAGATGAGTTAGAAGTTAAAGGATGCCATGTTTTCTATAGAGAGAACTACTTAGAGGAGTTTCTAAAAACTATTAATGCCGACATAGTGCTTAACGCCATTGGTGGAATTTATGGGCTTGAAGCGTCAATTAGTCTAATTGAAAAAGGTATAGACATAGCTTTAGCTAATAAAGAATCAATAGTTAGCTTTGGATCTTTATTAATGGAACTAGCAAGAAAAAATAACGTAAACATATATCCAGTAGATAGCGAGCACTCTGCATTATGGCAAGCTATGAATGGCGAGGATAAGTCTACTATTGAAAAGCTTATTATAACCGCTTCAGGAGGCCCTTTTAGAGGTAGAACAAGGGATGAACTTAAAGGTATTACACCTAAAGAAGCACTTAGTCATCCAACATGGTCAATGGGGCAAAAAATATCAATTGATTCAGCAACTTTAATGAATAAGGGACTCGAAGTTATTGAAGCTTCTGTTTTATTTAATATACCGTTTGAAAAAATTGAAGTAGTAGTTCATCCGCAAAGTATAGTGCATTCAATTGTTGAGTTTTCTGATGGTGCACAAATAGCTCAGCTTGGAAGTACCAGTATGTATCAACCTATACAGTATGCTTTATATAGGGGGACTAGGGTTAAGAATAATATTAAAAGACTCGATTTAGCTAGTGTTAATAGACTTGATTTTTTTAAACCTGACTTAAAAACTTTTAAATGCCTTAGCTTAGCTTATAAATATGGAAAGCTGGGGGGTATATTACCAGCAGTGTTAAATGCAGCTAATAATGTGGCTGTGGAGGCTTTTATTGATAAAAAAATAGAGTTTTTAGAAATTCCTGATATAATAGAAGATGTATTAAAAGAATTCAAATACAGAAAAATTCAGTCAATTGAAGACGTTTTAGAAACACAGAAAAAGGCGGTTGATATTGCGAGAGCAATAATAACCTAGGAGGATTTCTGATGATAATTACAGTTGTAGCGACAATACTAATATTAGGGCTACTTATATTCTTTCACGAGTTAGGCCACTTTTTAGCAGCAAAATCTTCTGATGTTTATGTAGAAGAATTTGCTCTTGGTATGGGCCCTATATTATTCTCAAAACAAAAAGGGGAAACACTTTATAGTCTAAGAGCAATTCCCATTGGTGGATTTGTTCGGATGATAGGAGAAGATCCCGAAGATGAAGATGATCCAAGGTCACTAAATAGAAAAACCCCGCTAACTAGAATATTCATTTCAATAGCAGGTGTTGTAGCTAATATTATAGTAGCAATAGTTATATTTTCTTTGATATTTATGATCCAAGGGGTTCCTTCATCAGAGCCAGTCATTGGAGATATATTGGTTGATGGTCCAGCTGAGCAAGCTGGGTTATTGCCTGGAGATATAATTACTAACATTGATGGTAATGCTGTAGAGGAGTGGACAGACATAACTGGTCATGTAAGACCATATCCAAACCAGAGTAAGGTATTTACTATAACTAGAAATGGCACTGAAATGGAATTTAATGTGCAAATAGGACTTGATGAATCAACCAATGATGGTCTTATTGGTATTAGTTCAACTTCAGAAAGATCAAACATTTTTTCATCTATTAAAAACGGTTTTGTACAAACATTTTCTTTAATAATTATGATTTTTGTAGCGCTAGGGTCAATTTTTACTGGTTCATCAGCTGTTCAAGGAGCTGGTCCTGTTGGAATAGCGCAACTAGTAGGTGAAGTGACTAGAACGGGACTTATTAATACCTTATCATTTACTGCAATGCTAAGTGTAAATGTAGGTATTTTTAATGCTTTGCCTATACCACCGTTAGATGGAAGTAGAATTTTACTAATAATTGTAGAAGTCATTAGAGGTAAACCAATTGATCCTAAGAAAGAAAATCTTATATATTTAATCGGATTTGCCTTGTTAATAACTTTCGCAGTAGTGATTACATATCAAGATATTCTAAGATTGGGTCAATAATATGAGTAACCAAATTAGACCTGTTAAAGTAGGGAATATAACTTTAGGTATAGACCCAATCTCTATACAAAGTATGACTAATACAAAAACTGTTGATATAGAAAGTACAATTAAGCAAACTAGGTCGTTATTTACCTCTGGAGCTGACATCGTCAGAATATCAGTGCCAGATTTAGAATCAGTGAAGGCTTTTAGAATTATCAAAGAAGAAATTAAACTTCCTTTAGTTGCTGATATTCATTTTGACTATAAACTTGCAATAGCTTCTTTAGAAGCGGGTGCAGACAAAGTTAGAATTAATCCAGGGAATATTGGTAGTTGGGATCGTGTGGTTAAGGTTTTTGAAGTAGCTAAAGACTTAGGAAGATCTGTAAGAGTAGGAGTAAATAGTGGTTCACTTGAGAAAAATCTTAAAGAAAAGTATCAAGGAGTAACAGCACAAGCGCTAGTTGAATCTGCTCTAAACTATGATAAGAAGCTACTAGACATGGGATATAATAACTTTATTATGAGTATTAAGTCATCAGATGTCTTGGCTACAATTAAAACCAATCGAAGTTTTAGAGAAAAATCAAACACACCGCTTCACCTTGGTGTGACTGAGGCAGGAACATATCTAGCAGGTACTGTGAAATCATCAATAGGAATAGGAAGTTTATTACTTGATGGGATTGGTGAAACCTTTAGAGTATCATTGACTGCAGATCCAGTAAAAGAGATTGATGTAGCCAAATTAATACTCAGATCTCTAGGGATACGACAAGAAGGAATTGAGATTATAAGTTGCCCGACATGTGCTAGAACCAATGGTGATTTAATTAGCATCGTAACAAAGCTTGAAGAAAAATTAAAAGGTGTTAAGACTCATTTAAAAGTAGCAGTTATGGGTTGCGTAGTAAATGGACCCGGAGAAGCAGAATCAGCAGATTTAGGATTAGCCCTTGGTAATGGAAAAGCTGTTTTATTTAAACAAGGAAAGATAATTAAGACAGTCACTCCTGATAATTATGTGCAGACTATATTGCAAGAGATAGAAGATTTAGCAAGATTAGATAACTAACTTGCATGGACTTCACTTTTTTGGTAAGATAGCTTTAGGTGATTATAGTTTTTCGAAAAGAGTGGGGGCTGCCCACTCTTTTTACTGTTATATATTGATGAGTTATGAAAGAGGAGTAATTAAATGAGAAAAAAAGATGTGATGAATCTAGTAGAAACAAAAGCAGCTGAAATAGCTAGCAAGAATGGTGTCGATTTATTTGATGTAGATATAGTAAAAAAAGGTGGAAGCCAAATAGTTAGTGTTAGGCTTACCAGTTCAAAGGGCATTGATCATGATGTATGTTACGCAGTTCATCAAGAACTTGATATCTACTTAGATGAAGTTGACCCATTTGAAGAAAGTTACTTTTTGGAGGTGTCTTCACCAGGGCTGGATGCTAAATTGGGCTCTACACATACTTTAAAATTGAGTATAGGTAAAGAGGTCCAGTTTAAAACATATGTAGCTGGAGAAACATGGCCAAAAACAGCTATTGGAATTCTTAAAGATGTAACTGATGATTTTATTATAGTAGAAAATGAAGATGAATCTTACAAAGTTGATCGTACAAAAATATCTTCAGTAAGACTTCATTTTAGTTTTTAGGGGGTTTTAGATTTGAATAAAGAGTTTATGAAAGCAATAAAAGATTTAAGTGATAATAAAGGGATAGATGAAGAAATCCTATATGATGCAGTTAAAACTGCATTACTTAAAAGCTACACTGAAACATATGGACTTGAAGCTGATATCGATATTGAAATAAATGAAGATAATGGTGAAGTAAAAGCATATAGGCGTTTTGTTGTAGTAGAGGAAGTAGAAGACCAAGAAAAGCAAATGAGTTTAGAAGATGCTAAAAATATCAGAAAAACAGTTAAGTTATCTGATATAATTAGTGTAGATATAACAACAAAAGACTTTGCAAGGAAATCAGCAAGAGCTGCTAAACAAATGGTAGTTCAAAAGATAAGAGAAGCAGAAAAAAGTGCAATTTTTGATAAGTTTGTTGATAAAACAGATGATATTATAACTGAAACTCTTTATCGAACAGATGGCCGAAACTTTTATGTTGATTTGGGTAACACTGAAGCTGTTTTGCCTCAGACAGAACAAGTAGGTGGAGAATTTTATGAAATCAATAAAAGAATGAAGTTTTATATTGCAGAGGTAAAAAAGAGCAATAAAGATCCACAAATTGTTATTTCTAGAACTCATCCAGGCTTAATCAAAAGGCTATTTGAACTAGAAGTGCCAGAGGTATTTAATGGAACAGTAGAAATTAAATCAATTGCTAGAGAAGCTGGAAGTAGAACAAAGATTAGTGTTCATACTAGTGATGAAAATGTAGACCCAGTAGGAGCTTGCGTAGGTCCAAGAGGGGCTAGAGTACAAGCTATTGTTAATGAGCTTAATGGTGAGAAGATTGATGTAGTTGAGTGGAGCGAAGATCCAGCTACATATGTTAAGAATGCTTTATGTCCTTCTCAAGTTTTAAGGGTTGTAATTGAGGAAGATGACGAGAGAAAAGCAAATGTAGTGGTACCAGACCATCAATTATCACTAGCTATTGGTAAAGATGGACAAAATGCAAGGCTTGCAGCCAGACTAACATCTTGGAAAATTGACATAAAGAGTGCTAGTCAAGCTGGATTAACAAATGAAGGTGATGGTGTTGAAAACTAGAAAAGTTCCTCAAAGAATGTGTGTTGTGTGTAGAACTAAGCAGGAAAAGAAAGCTTTAATCAGAGTTGTACGCACCCCAGAAGGCGAAGTTGTTGTAGATTATAAAGGAAAAGCTAATGGACGAGGCGCATATTTATGTAAAACAAAAGTATGTGTTGAAGGTGCAAAAAAAACCAAAGCGCTTAAGAGAGCATTAAGCACTGATATTCCAGACATTATATATCAAGAGCTGATGAACGTATCAGAGTAAAGTGTTTTGTTTATATAGACCACCAAGAAATTTTCGGAGGTGTAATTATTGAAAAAAGTAAGAGTATATGAAATAGCCAAGGAATTTAATATCCCCAGCAAGGATTTAGTAGACGCTTTGAATAAAGTGGGCATAGAAGTTAGTAGTCACATGAGCACTTTAGAGCCAGCTGTTTCAAAACAAATTAGAGAGATGTTAACAGAAACAGAAGGCAAGAAGAAAGATAAGTCTAAGACAATAGAAAGACGAGAACCAAAATTGGAAGATTTGAAAACAGAAGTAATACAAGAGAAACCAGTTGAAAAAACTGAAGAAGTAATTGTTCAAAAAGAAGAAACAAAGAAGAAACCTACAGTCATAGACAAGCTTAAGCCTGTAGAAAAAGAAATTCCAGAAGAGATCCCAGAAGAACTCAAAAGTGATTATACAATAATTAAACATAGTCAGAGTGTTGAGGAAGTTTGGGAAGACGAAATTGCAAAAGAGAAGATTAAATCTTCAAGAATAAGACCAAAGAGGAAAAAACGTAAGTTAAGCCAACCACAAAGAAATGAAAGACCTGAAGAAATTGAAATTCCAGAGTTCATTACAGTTGGAGAACTTGCTAAAGCCATGAATGTAAATGCAAATGAATTAATTGCTCAGCTTATGAACTTAGGCGTTATGACGGCAATTAATCAACCAGTAGAACCTGAGGCAGCAATTATTATTGGTGAAGAACTAGGAATTAAAGTTACGATAGCGCAAGAAGAAGAAGAGGAAGCTCCAGTTATCAAGTTAGTTGGCGATCCTGAGCAACTTGAAGAAAGGCCTCCAATAGTAACAGTAATGGGTCATGTTGATCATGGTAAGACTTCGTTACTTGATAATATTAGGCAATCAAGAGTACTTGCGACAGAAGCAGGTGGAATTACACAGCATATTGGTGCTTACCAAACAGAAGTAAATGGAAAGAAAATAACTTTTCTTGACACTCCTGGACATGCTGCGTTTACTGAAATGCGTTCACGTGGTGCTAGAGTAACTGATATTGTTATATTAGTTGTTGCAGCTGATGATGGCATTATGCCACAAACTATTGAAGCTATTAATCACTCAAAAGCTGCAGGAGTTCCTATTGTTGTTGCAGTTAATAAATGTGATTTACCAGATGCAAACCCTGATAGAGTAAAGCAAGAATTGACAAAATATGATCTAGTACCCGAAGACTGGGGTGGTGACACAATCTGTGTTGAAATTTCAGCATTAACTGGAGCTAATATTCCAGACTTACTAGAAGCAGTATTGCTTTTAGCTGAAATGAATGAACTAAAAGCAAACCCTAAGACACATGCAGTAGGTACAGTAATTGAATCTAATATTGCAAAAGGGCATGGTAGAGTTGCTACTGTAATAATCCAAAATGGAACATTAAATAAAGGTGATTCTGTAGTTGTTGGAAACTATTACGGAAGACTAAAAACTTTAACTAGTGATGCAGGCAAGAGAATTAGAAAAGCAGGTCCTTCTACACCTGTTGTTATTTCAGGCTTAGATGGATTACCAGAGCCAGGTGATGTTTTAACATCATATGAAGATGATAAAGAAGCTAAGACTATAGCAGAGCAGAAGCAATTAAAAGCTAGACAACAAGAGCTTAGAGCTAAGAGTTCTAGGATGTCACTTGATGATCTATTTGCTCAAATGAAAGATGAAACAGAATCACATACTCTCAACATTATAGTTAAAGCGGATGTACAAGGTTCACTAGAAGCTATTAAGGGTTCTGTAGTAAACTTAAATGATAAAGATACAAGAATTAAATTTGAAGTCATACACAGTGGAGTAGGAGCTGTTAATGAAACAGATGTAATGCTAGCAGCTGCGTCAAATGCTTTAGTTGTAGGGTTTAACGTAAATGCAGATAGTTCAGCTAAAACTCATGCTGAGGATGAAGAAGTAGAAATGCGTTTTTACACTGTAATCTATAAACTGTTAGAAGAGCTAGAACAAATAGGTAAAGGATTACTTGACCCAGTATTTGAAGAAATTAACATAGGAACAGCAAAAGTAAGAGATACTTTCAAGGTACCTAGAATTGGTGTTATTGCTGGTTGTTATGTTACTCAAGGTACTATTAAAAGAAATGCAATTGTAAGGCTGTTTAGAGATGGTGGAAAGATTTATGAAGGAAAGATTTCATCTCTAAAAAGATTTAAAGATGACGTAAGAGAAGTTGCTTCTGGTTATGAGTGTGGTGTTGGCCTTGAAGGCTTTAATGACATTAAAGAAGATGATGTAATTGAAGCTTATATCATGAAAGAAATGCCTGCTGAATAATGTACCGCATAGTTAGTATTAAATTGTATTTGCATGACAGTTACTCTCTTAAGGACAAGAGACAAGTATTAAGGTCACTATTAGATAAATGTAAAAAGTTTAATATTAGCATCGCTGAAACTGATTTTCATGATATTTGGAACTGCTCGGAGTTAACTTTTGCAGTAGTTTCAAATGAAGAAAAGCATATTCAATCAATAATTAGTAATGCTATTTCATTGATTGAAGAAGATTACAGGGTAGAGATACTTGAACAAAATACAATATTGTAAGGGGCTTGAAAATGAGTAATTATAGACTTAGTCAACAAGAGTCGAGAGTAAAAAAAATTATAAGCCATCTTTTGCAAAATGAAATTAAAGACCCTAGAGTTGGGTTTGTCTCTGTTACAGGGGTAAACCTGACTAAGGACTTAAGTGAATGTAAAGTTTATGTAAGCTTATTAGGTGACGATCATGAAATTGAAGAAACAATGGAAGCTTTAAAATCAGCTGCTGGGTTTGTTAGAAAGCAAGTTGCAAGTAAAGCAAATCTTAGACGTACCCCGCAGATCGATTTTATATATGATAATTCTTTATCATATGGTTCAAAAATTGACAAGTTGCTTAGGGAAGTAAAAAAAGATGAATAAAACTTTCACAGATTTTTATAGCAAATACAGTTCATTTTTAATTATTACACATGAGACCCCAGATGCTGATGCTTTGGGGTCATCATTAGCATTAGCTATGTATCTAGAAAAGTTAGGTAAAAGTGCGAAAGTAGTTTTATCTAAAGATATTCCAATTAATCTTGAGTTCTTAATAGATGAGAGACTAACAGTTGAGTCAGACAAGACTCATAAAACTGACTATGATGCTATTTTTGTGTTAGACAGTTCAAATAAGAGAAGAGCGCCTATCAATCTAGAGCATAAGGTATGGAAGTTGCCAATATGTAATATTGATCATCACCAAGATAATGATTCTTTTGGAGATAAAAATATACTTAACTTTTCAGCTGCAGCTACAGGTGAGATTCTGTATGATTTATTTGATAAGAAGAATATAGATTTTCAAATTGCAACCCAACTATTTGCTGCAATTGTAGGTGATACTGGTGGATTTAAGCATGCAAATACCACTAGCAAAATTCTTCGAATAGCAGCAGATTTAATGGAATATGATTTTGATGCATATACAATAAAAATGAATATAGTGGACTTTAGAACAAAGAAAGCGTTTAAACTAGTAGTTGATGCTATAAAAAATGTAAAAGTGTATGATTTATTTGCAACTATGCAAGTGAGCAAAGATATTATCAGCAAATATGAATTAAGTCCCACAGAGTATCCTGAGTTAGTTAACTATATTAGAGGTATCGAAGGAATATATGCATCTATTGTATTTACTGAAGTTTATGATAATAACGTTAAAGTAAGCTTTAGAAGTGTTCCTCCAGTAGATATATCTCATGTAGCTAAAAAATTTGGTGGTGGTGGACATAGATATGCGTCAGGGTGTCAGATAAATGGTAAGTTAGATGAAGTTGTTGAGAAAGTAGTAACTTTTACGAATGAATATTTAAATGGTTTGGAGCTAGAATAAGTGGATGGAATTATTTCGATTATTAAACCTCCAGGACTTTCATCGCATGATGTTGTATCTTGGGCTAGAAAGCAGTTAAATACAAGAAAAATAGGTCACTCTGGCACTCTAGACCCTGGAGCTGCAGGAATTTTAGTCCTAGGTGTAGGTAAGGGAACAAAGCTGCTTGAATACATTCAAAGCACAAAGAAAACTTACAGAGCAGAAATTATTCTAGGTTTTGAAACTGACACAGGTGATATGTTTGGAGAGAAAATTGATTCTAAAGAAGTGAATCTATTAAGCCAAAACGAGTGGGATAGTGTTCTATCAAGTTTTGTAGGAGATAAAAAACAACTTCCTCCTATGACATCTGCATTAAAAAAAGATGGAGTTCCACTTTATAAATTAGCTAGATCTGGTAAAGATATTGAAAGAGAACTTAGAAACATTAGCATTTTTGACATAACCTTAGTTGATATATACCAAAATAAGATATTGTTTGATGTAACATGTTCAAAAGGAACGTATATTAGGGTTTTATGTCAAGACATTGCAAGATTATGTAATAATGTTGGGACGATGTCTTTTTTACTTAGAACAGCGGTTGGACCATTTAATATAGAAAATTCAAATACTATGAATGAATCAGTTGATTTATTACCATTAAATTTAGCTATAGAGCACTTATATCAAGTTGAGTTAAATGAAGAGCAAGTAATTGATATAAAACATGGAAGATTAGTACATACTAATCTTTCTGATAAAGATATAGTTGCTTTAATTGATAGTAAAGAAAGCTTAATAGCAATAGCATATATAAAAAATGGATATATACATCCTCGTAAAGTATTTATATAGCAAATTGGAGTAGACATGAAAATAATAACAAGTTGGCAAGATTTAAAAGAAGTAAAAGAGAATATTGTACTTAATATTGGTAATTTTGATGGGATACATATAGGACATCAGAGTCTTATTAACAAAGGGTTAATAATTGCTAGAGAAAATAAAGAAAAACTAGCTGTGTTAACGTTTAACCCTCATCCGCAACATTTTTTCAAGCCGAATGATTTCAAAAGAATAACTACAAAAGCAGAAATGAAAACATTGCTTATAGATCAAGGTGTAGATATTTGGTTTGATTTACCTTTTAATTTTAAAATAGCTAAGCTTAGTCCAGAAGATTTTTTGAGAAATATTACACAAGATTTAACAATTACTAATATTGTAGTAGGGTTTAATTTTAAGTTTGGATACAAAGCTAGTGGTGATGTAGACTTCTTACAAAGTTTTTTATATGAAAGAAATATTGGATTAGTGATCCACGAACCCGTAATGAGAAATGGGACAAAGGTAAGTAGTACATTAATCAGAAAACTTATTGAAGACGGCAAAATAGAAAAAGCTAATGAGCTTATGTGTAGGCCATATATGCTATCAGGTGATGTAGTCCATGGTATGGGTAGGGGCACAAATTTAGGTTTCCCTACTGCAAATTTGGAAATTCCTGATTTAAAACTGTTACCCAAAAAAGGCGTATATGCTGGATTTACTGATAATGGTTATATTGCTGCTATTAATATAGGAAATAAACCTACATTTCTAGAAGATTTACAAACTGTAGAAGTTCATCTGATAGATTTCCCAAATAGAAATTTGTATGGAAAAAACATAACCGTTTATTTAACTAATTTTTTAAGAGAAGAGAAGAAATTTGATACAGTAGAAATGCTTAAGGATCAAGTAAAACAGGATATAGTTAAGATAAAAGTATTAAATCCTGTTCAGTTGTTTACAACTAATATGTAAGATGATAAAATGCTTATGTTAGCTTTATACTAGGCTTGACGCCTACTCCAGCGAATGCGTGGTATTTAGCTTATGTATAAATAATAGGAGGTAATTTTACAATGGCTTTAGGAAAAGAAGAAAAGAAAAGAATTATTGACGAATTTGGTACAAATGAGACTGATACTGGCTCACCACAGGTGCAAGTAGCTATGTTAACAGAAAGAATAAATCAGTTAACAGATCACTTGAAAATGCATAAAAAAGATATTCACTCTAGAAGAGGAATGTATAAGATGATTGGTCAGCGTCGTCGTTTGCTAAACTATCTACGAAACAAAGATATAGAAGCATACCGAGAACTAATTGAGCGACTTGGCTTGCGAAGATAGTAAAGCGGGGATTCCCCGCTTTTTAGTTACAAAAAAGCTTTAAATTTAGGAGGGCTTATATGAGGAAAATTTTCAAAGAAGTTATAAGTGGAAGAGAGTTAAGTGTTGAAATTGGTGAAATAGCAAGACAAGCAAATGGATCAGCATTGATTAGATTTGACGATACTGTTGTGTTAGTTACTGCAACAGCAGCAGATAAACCAAATGAAGGTCAAAATTTCTTTCCATTAACAGTTGATGTAGAAGAAAGAATGTATGCTATTGGTAAGATCCCTGGTGGTTGGTTAAGAAGAGAAGGAAGACCTAGTGAACAAGCGATTCTTAATTGTAGAATTATAGATAGAAGTTTACGTCCTTTATTCCCTGATGGATACCTTAATAACTTGCAAATAGTGGCTACAGTATTATCAGTAGATCAAGATAATACTCCAGAAGTAGTTAGCTTATTAGGCGCCTCATTAGCTTTAGGATTGTCAGATATACCATTTAATGAGATAGTAGGCTCTGTAATAATAGGAAGAGTAAATGGTGAGTTTGTTGTTAATCCAACAGTAAAACAAGAAGAAGTTAGTGATATGCATGTTTTTGTAGCGGCTACAGAAGATGCGATTGTTATGATTGAATCAGATGCTTCTGAAGCTATGGAAGATGATATGCTTGAAGCTATTGAGATAGCTCATGAGCAAATTAAAGAAGTAATTGCATTCCAAAAACGTATAATTGAAGAATTTGGTGCAGAGAAAAAACCTGCTCCAGAAATACACATTAACGATGAACTTAAGGATGATGTAAGAGCTTTAGCTGAAGGTAAGATGTATGATGTCATGAAACAAATTGATAAAGAAGTAAGAAATGAAGCTTTGGATAATTTGTTAAGTGATATTAAATCACAACTGGAAGATAAGTATCTTGAATATGAAAATTTTGAGTCAGATGTTAAAGATTTCTTTAATGAATACTCAAAAGAAGTTATGAGATCTATTATTGTAAATGAACATCACAGAATTGATGGTCGTGGACTGAAAGATATTAGAGAAATCAACACAAGAACAGGATTGCTTCCAAGAACACATGGTAGTGCATTGTTCACAAGGGGATTAACTCAATCATTATCAATAACAACACTAGGAACAATTAGAGATAGTCAAAGACTTGATGATATCGGAACAACTGAAACAAAAAGGTATATGCATCATTATAACTTCCCACCTTTTGCAACAGGTGAAGCAGGATTTATGAGAGGTCCAAAGAGAAGAGAAATTGGGCATGGTGCTTTAGCTGAGAAAGCTATATTACCGGTGTTACCAAGTGAAGAAGATTTCCCATATTCAATTAGAGTTGTATCTGAAATACTTGAGTCAAACGGTTCTTCTTCTATGGCAAGTGTTTGTGGTAGTTCGCTATCATTAATGGATGCTGGTGTTCCAATTAAGAGGCCAGTTGCGGGTATTGCGCTTGGCTTAATTAAAACAGATGAAGAAGTAACTATTTTATCAGATATTCAAGGAATTGAAGATTTTTATGGAGATATGGACTTCAAGGTAGCAGGAACTGAAAAAGGTATTACTGCTATTCAGTTAGATGTAAAGATTAAAGGATTAAAGATTAATACAATAAAAGAAGTTTTACAGCGAGCAAAAGAAGGAAGACTTCATATATTAGAAATTATGAACAATGATCTTTCAGTACCTAGAGAGGATCTTTCCAAGTATGCTCCTAGAATGTATACAACCGTGATTCCAGTGGATAAAATTAAAGTTCTTATCGGAACCGGTGGTAAAACTATAAATAAGATTATTGATGAAACTGGTGTGGAAATTGATATCCAAGATGATGGTAAAGTTTATGTAGCTGCTACTGAAAAAGAAAGTGGCGAAAAAGCTATAAAAATGATTGAAGAGATTATTAAAGATGTAGAAGTAGGAGAAGTCTACGATGGTAAAGTAATAAGAGTAGAGAAGTACGGTGCTTTTGTTGAATTATTACCAGGTAAGGATGGATTACTACATATCTCTGAAATGGATATTGGTAGAGTTAAGAAGACGGAAGATGTTGCTGATTTAGGCGATATTATAAAAGTTAAGGTAACTGGAATAGAAAATGGAAAAGTAAGACTTTCCAGAAAAGTATTACTCTTAGAAGAAAAAGAAAAAGAAGAATAAAAATTTGATTCTTCTGAAACGGGATGTGGCGTAGTTTGGTAGCGCGCTTGGCTGGGGGTCAAGAGGTCGTGGGTTCAAATCCCGCCATCCCGACCATATAAAAACGTTGTCATAACAATGGTGTATGATTGTTATAGCAACGCTTTTTTTTGTTTTAAATTGAATATATAAGCTATGTAAGCACAGAGAAGGTTAAAGATAAACCACTACTTGCAGGTTTAGTTATAAAACTTGCTCAAGGCGGTTTTATAGAATCTGAAAAATCTTACTATAAAGACTATTACAAGTTTCTTTACTAAATTTTTAAGAACTGGATGTAGTCTTAGCTATAAATTTTATAGATATTTTATATTAATCAAATGTATGCTAAAAAATCACTTTATAAATAACTGATTAAACCATTAAGAATAGCAGATATACTGATTACAGGCATGCTTTAGTTAATTACAGATGAGCTTCTAACTAATTCTTTTGTTAAATACTCTCTAATAAATGTCGTCTATTGACAGTAAATATGACTAAAAGGTAAAATTTATAATATTAAAATTTTCAGTGAATAGACTAGAGAGGATGATATAAGTGAAATTATCAAAACACTATTTAGGAGATTCTAAAGTATAATCTCCATAAAATATCAGGAGGCATTATGACAATTCAATATTCTTTTTATAACACAGTGGATGACTTGAATTTTGAAGATGAGTTGAAAACTAAAGTAAATGGGTATTACAAAAATCACAAAGAAGAAATAGATAAATTATCATTAGAAGCATATAATGGCAATGTTCCAAATTTTCAAATATGCAGTAGAAAACCATTTAGAAGATTAGTAATATTAATTAGAGTTGTTACTGACTTGTACCAAGAGTTTATAGATAGAAACATTCCTAGAGAAATCTATTTAAACACAATTTCAGATATAAAGTTAAGGCAAAATATCTATATAGAAAAAACAGGTAATTATGGACTTTCAAAAGAAGATGTTATTTGGTTTAGGCACCTTGTAGCATTTAAGATTTTCAAAATAGGCTCACTACAGTATCAAATCTTTAACATGATCTATCTAGATCACACTATTATTGATGGCGGATATATGAAGTTTTCAAACAAAGTTAAATCAGATATTCCCTCAGGTGCAGAAGTCCTAAATGTACACATCCCTGCTAAGGCAGATTTATCGAATGAAGCAGTCAAATATTCAATTAAAAAAGCTAAAGAGTTCTTTAATCTATATTTTCCAGAATTTAAACCAAAAGCTTTTATATGCTATGCTTGGCTTTTGTATAGTGGCAATAAGCATGTACTGGATGAAAGCAGTAATATTATTAAGTTTGCAGAAAACTTTACTATTATAAGCGAAGTGAACGATAATTCTAGCGCTATTGACTATATTTTCGGAAAGAAATACAAGTCTAAAAGTGATTATCCTCAAAAAACGAATTTGCAAAGAAGAGCACTATTAAATTTGGATTGTTTGGGGTATAGCTGCGGAATCATAGAATTTTTGGTACAAGGACAAGATTTTTGATATACTTGTCCTTTATTTCATTAATATTCAGAATTGTTTCATATTATGAACATAATGAGATATAATTAAGTGAATATGCAATTTGTGGAGTGAATTACTATGAGAGCAAATATTGAAGAGTATCAAGATGAAATCCCTATTGCCTTAATAAGATTTTCAGTAACAAATGAAGAAATTACAACGACCATGACTAACAAGAAATATAAAGATTTATTTGGAAGTGATTATACTATAATTCACAATTTAAAAAATCATATAAAAAAAGAACTAATGACGAAAAACAAGAAAATTAATAACTTAGAAAATGAAGATTTAAATCGTATTTTTTCTAAGGATTTTAGTTTTTTAAATAGTCGTTATGAAATAACGTATTACTTGCATGAGATAGGGTTATTAGACATTTATTTAGTAGATGTTTCAAGAAGATCTAACTTAATGAATATCTTAAGTAGACTAGTGCAATATAATTATTATAATTTCAGTTATCATGAAATATTGAAAGAATCAATAAAGTTGCTAGATGCTAAATTTGCAATAATGAATGAAGTTGTTTTAAACAAAGATAATGCTGTGTGCCGATTATTTGTTGGTGCAGATCAAGATTTAGATATGATAGATCAATATTTGGGAAGACCACTAATTGGCAGTTTATGGCCATATAAAGCAGACTTATCAAATTTAAAAAGAGAGTTTCACATATTAAAGTTCAATTCATTACATGATTTGATTAATATTGAAGAATATAATAAACAAATAGATAAATTTACTGAAATTACTAAAACTAGCAAAGCTATTTCTCTTAGAGTGAAGGATGAAGAAAAGCTAGCAAATGACATTATTTTTCTCTTTGATATAGAGAAAACAATTGATGATGAATACATTGATCAATATATTGAGGTACTAGGACTGTTATTAAGCAGATATTTAGCAGAAAAGAAATATTATGAAATAAAGGATCAGTTTGTTTTAGAAGACAAGAAAAGTGAAAAAATACTTGATAGCTTGACTGAGATAGTTGGATATCAAAAAAGTGATCATACAATTATTAGCTATAATAAGGTTGGTAGAGAATTATTAGGAGTTGATAGTGATCAATTCAATAAAATAAAGTGCTTTGAAATAATAGGTCAATCTCAAGCATGTGAAGATTGCCCTGCTGAAAGAGCTATTAAACTTGACAAACCAATATCAAGAGAAAAGTATCAAGAGACATTAGGTAAGTGGATTAACACAACATCAGTACCTATTAAAGATACAGAGGGAAATATAGTCTCAGTAGTCCAGTTAATAAAAGACATAACTCATAGGAAAGAAATTGAGTTAGCCCAAAAGGAAAGTGAAGAAAAATACCGTTTGTTAGTAAATCAAATGGTTCAACCTTTAGCGCTTCACAAAATGATTTATGATGAAAATGGCAAAGCTATTAATTATGTTTTTATTGATGTAAACCCAAGTTTTGAAAAGCTACTTGGAAAATCAAGAGAAGAAATTGTAGGAAAAACTGTTCTTGATTTATTGCCAGATACTGAATACTACTGGATAGAGAGATACAGTCAAGTAGTAGAAAAGTGTGAGCCACTAAGATATGAGAATTATTCAGTGGAGTTAGATAAATATTTTGAGGTAGTTGCGTATACTCCAAAGAAAGATCATTTTGCAGTTATTATTGATGATGTTACAGACAGAATTGAGTCTAGAAACAATATAATATATCTGAGCAACCATGATCAGCTAACGGGATTGTATAATAGAAAATTTTATGAGGATTATCTTGAGGAGATCTGTATTTCTAAATGTTTACCTTTGTCATTACTAAACATTGATCTTAATGGTTTAAAGCTAATAAATGATGCTTTTGGTCATCAGTTTGGTGATGAAATACTTCAAGAAGTTGCTAAGACACTTAGTGATTGTATTAGCAAAGACCATAAGGTGTTTCGGTTTGGTGGAGATGAATTCCTAATAATAATGCCGAATACAGATAATATTGAAGCAAAAGAATATTACACGAAAATAAAAGAGCATACAAAAAAGAAGATAATAAGAGAAATACCTATATCCTTATCAATGGGAATAGCAACAATGACTAATTCTAAGCAATCATTTGATGACATATATAAAGTGTCAGAAGATAAAATGTATAGAAATAAACTTATTGAGAGCCCAAAAATGCATCTTAATACCATATCAATAATTGAAAGAAAACTACATGCTAAAAGCCCATTTGAAGAAAATCATGCTAGGAAAGTTGCTTATATTACAAAGCAATTAAGCGAATCTCTTAATTTAAATTCAAGTGAGAAAGAAATATTAGAAAATGCAGCATTATTACATAATATAGGTAAGATAAACTTTGATGTTGGTGTTTTAAATAACAAAATTAAACCAAACAAAAGTCAGTTAGTTCATATGGAAAGACATTCCGAAATAGGTTATAGAATTCTTAGTTCGCATAATGATTATGCTTCGATAGCTCAAACAGTACTTGAACACCATGAAAACTACGATGGGTCAGGTTATCCAAAAGGTATAGAAAAAGACGAAATTTGCTTATTTGCCAAGATATTAAGAATAGCTGACGAGTACATATGGCTTATTGAAAAGAAACCATTGGGAAGTAACTTAAAACATGAGGAAGCTATTCGTTTAATAGACAAAGACAATGAAATAAAATTTGATCCTACAATTAAAGAAATTTTTATAAAAGAAGTAGCGAACAAAATCGACTCAAAACTACTATTGTAGTGATTGTAAATTTAATTTAAAATAGGCGCTTTAAGACGTCTATTTTTTTATACAATCAGGTTTACATGGGTTTAATGATAAAGTCTGCTTTAGGGTATGTTTTACTCATTTCAAGCCCTATATACTATGTTGTTAGACATGTTATTGTCGAAAATACAGGGTTACTTTGTTGTTACAATTTTACTGCTATCTTGACTTTTACTCGTTAAAA
This sequence comes from uncultured Clostridiaceae bacterium, assembly GCA_964546025.1. Classification (GTDB taxonomy): domain Bacteria; phylum Bacillota; class UBA994; order PWPR01; family PWPR01; genus PWPR01. Next base: position 169,547 of record CAZJHT010000001.1, on the reverse strand, counting down.
TATTAACCTATAAATAAGAAGTAATTTTTAGTTGTTATTAGCGTTGTTTGTGAGATGCTTAGCATTGTTGCAAGAATTTTCAAATAAAGGAGATTAGACTATGGATAAACTTACCGAACAAAAATTTAGTGAGATTACTAATGTCCAAAGTGATTATTGCGCATCAATTTACATGCCTACATTTAGAAAAGGACAAGAGGCTACTCAGAGTGTGACAAGGTTGAAAAATTTAGTTAGAAAGACTAAAAGCATGTTAGCTGAGAGAGGCATGAAGAATTCTGAAATAGAAGAGTTTGTTAAACCAGCAGAAGATTTATATCTAAACTCAATTTTTTGGCAAAAACAAAGCGATGGTTTGGTTGTGTTTTTGAGCAAAGAAAGCACCTTCATTTATCGTTTGCCTATCAGATTTGAAGAAGATGTCGTAATAGCACCAAAGTTTCACTTAAAACCTCTATTTGCTTTATACAATAGCTTAGACAGTTATTATGTACTTGCACTTAGTAAAAATCATATTAACTTGTATGAGGCAAATCAATATGAGATAGAAGAAATAAACCTAGATAACTTAGATATACCACTAAGTCTAGAAGAGGCATTGAAATACGAGGTGGTTCATGAGCATGTTAGTCATCATTCAGCTCAACCTGGAAATAGGGCAGGATCATCAATCTTTTATGGTCAAGGTGATGAAGAAGATGAAAAAGAGAAAATAAAGTATTATTTTCAGCTAGTTGAAGATGGGCTACAAAAAGTTATGACAGAAGATTATCCTGTAGTTTTAGCAGGAGTAGATTATATTTTAGCTATTTATAAAGGAATTTCAAATAATAGAAGTATTACTGAGGAGAACTTAGTAGGTAATCCCGATGAAAAAACACCAGAAGATTTACATAAAGAGTCATATCAAATAATCAAACCTATATTAGAAGAACCCTTATTTGAAGACCTTGAGCTATATAATCAGCTAATTGGACAGCAAAGCTCAAAGGTAAGCAATGAGATAACATCTATATTAAAAGCAGCATATGCAGGAAGAGTGAGGACAGTATTCATTAAGTATGGCAAAAAGTTATGGGGTTCATTTAATGAAGAAAATATAGAGGTAAAAGTTGCTGATGAGGTACAACTTGAGCATATTGATTTACTTGATTTAATAGCTAGATATACTCATTTAAATAGTGGCAGTGTTTATGTGTTAAAAGAAAATCAATATTCTGATATGGCAAGAGATGCATTTGCATTGTATAGATATTAAGTCTAAAGAGTGGCAATTGCCACTCTTTTTCAGCTTTATAGGAGGTAATAATAAATGGTAAAAGTAGGATTATGTCAATTTAATGTAACTAATGATAAAGACAAAAACTTATCAAAAGCTGCAGAGATGATTAGAAAAGTGAGTCAGCTAGGAGCGAAAATTGTTTGTTTACCAGAAATATTTAATTCTCCTTATGATAATGAATACTTTTCTATTAGTGCAGAAAAGCAAGGTGGAAAGACTTATAATTTCTTAAAGCAACAAGCACAAGAAAATAATATATTCTTAATTGGAGGATCTATTCCAGAATTGGATAATAAAAAAATATATAACACTAGTTATGTATTCAATCAAGAAGGTGATTTGATTGCAAAGCATCGTAAAGTTCATCTATTTGATATAAATATTCCTGGAGAAATTGAGTTTATGGAGTCAAAGACCTTGAGTGCTGGGAATGAAATAACTACCTTTGAAACTCCTTTTGGTAAAATGGGACTAGCAATTTGTTTTGACATAAGATTTTCGGAATATTTTAGGCTGATTGCTAAAGAAGAAGTAAAGGCAATTTTTGTCCCTGCCGCATTTAATATGACTACAGGGCCAGCACACTGGGAACTAGCTTTTAGAAGTAGAGCTGTTGATAATCAAGTGTTTATGATAGGAGCTGCTCCTGCTAGAGACTATAAATCAAACTATATAGCATATGGACATTCATTAGTAGTTGACCCATTTGGCAACATTTTAGAAAGTTTAGGCGAGAATGAGGATTACCTAGTAGTGGATATCAGATTTGATGACATTAAAGATATTAGGAGTAAACTACCAATAGTAAAGAATAGAAGGTCTGATTTGTATGATACATTTAGTTTAAATCGATAATTTTATTTGAGCTAAATGTAGTGTATAATAAAAGAATGGAGGAGGCCAAATTATGTATAGTTTAGATATTTTAACTAAACTTATAGTATCTTTGGTTCTTGGTGGAATGGTTGGTTTTGAACGAGAATCATCAGGGAGACCAGCAGGACTGAGAACTCATTTACTTGTATGTTTAGGATCAACATTAATTACTATAGTTTCTATAAATGGCTTCCCTTATACAGCAGACCCTGCTAGAGTGGCAGCTCAAATTGTTAGTGGCGTGGGGTTTTTAGGCGCTGGGACAATTATGAAAGAAGGTATAAATGTAAAGGGCCTTACTACTGCTGCTAGCCTTTGGGTAGTTGCTGCTATAGGCTTAGCAGTAGGTACAGGTCATTATTTTGCTGCGGTAATAACAACCTTGTTTGTAATGATAGCACTGACTTTTGTTAGGCAAATGAATATTAATGTAATGCACGGTGCTAATCAAAAGAGGTTTACTTTTGTGGCAAAAAACCATCCAGGACTTCTAGGAGTATTAGGCATGGTTCTTGGTGAATACGATATTGATATTGAGTCTGTACAAGTGAAAATTGGAGATGGCTTAATTACAATAGACTTTGATGTTAATCTTCCAAAAAAAGTTGATTTAAATAAAGTTTTAGAAAGACTTAACCATGTAAAATCTGTTATATCAATCGAGATTCATTAAAAAAGCTTATAATACAACAGAAACTAAATATTTAGTTTGCATTACCAGGGTGCTAGTTGCTTGTTTTAACTAGCTATTTCTGGTATTATTTTTGGGTAAGGAAGATTTAATTTCATTCATTATAATTAAAAAAATAAGGAGGTAAACAATGGGAAAAGACCAAGCATTGAATAATGCTTTAAAACAAATAGAAAAACAATTCGGTAAAGGAAGTATCATGCGATTAGGAGATGATTCATTATCTTTGGACATTGATATAATCCCTACAGGTTGTTTAGATATTGACATTGCAGTTGGTATTGGTGGTTTGCCAAGGGGCAGAATTATTGAAATATATGGTCCTGAATCATCTGGTAAGACTACTATAGCACTTCATATGCTAGCTAGCGCACAAGCTTTGGGTGGTACAGCTGCTTTTATTGATGCAGAGCATGCTTTAGATGCTAAATATGCAAAAAACGTAGGTGTAGATGTTGACAACTTATTAGTTTCTCAACCAGATTCAGGAGAGCAAGCTTTAGAGATAACTGAAACACTTGTAAGAAGTAATGCAGTAGATATCATAATAGTTGATTCAGTTGCTGCTTTAGTCCCTAGAGCTGAGTTAGAAGGGAACATGGGGGACACCCATGTTGGGCTTCAAGCTAGATTAATGTCGCAGGCTATGAGAAAATTAGCCGGAGTTATTAGTAAGTCTAAAACAGTTGTAGTATTTATTAACCAAATAAGAGAAAAGGTAGGAGTTATGTTTGGTAATCCAGAAACAACATCTGGAGGAAGAGCACTGAAGTTCTATTCTTCTATAAGGCTTGAAATTAGGCGTATAAGTCAGATTAAAAAAGGTCAAGATTCGTTTGGTAATAGAACCAGAATTAAAGTAGTAAAGAATAAAGTGGCACCGCCATTTAAACAAGTTGAATTTGATATAATGTTTGGTGAGGGCGTTTCACTTAATGGTAGTATTTTAGATCTAGCTACTGAGTTAGACTATATAGGTAAATCCGGGTCTTGGTATTCATATAATGAAGAGAATATTGGCCAAGGTAGAGAAAATGCTAAGGAGTTCTTGGATGAAAATCCAGATATAGCTAGAGAATTAGAGAACAAAATTAGAGAGCACTATGGTTTAAAGCAATTCAATAGTGTAAAAAATGATACAAAAGAGTAAAGATTCACAAAAGGCTTTTTCATACGCTCTTAGGGTGTTATCTATGAGAGATTACTCTGAGAGGAAAATGAAAGAAAAACTATTTAGAAGATATGATAGTTCAGTGATTGATTCTATAATCAGTCAACTGAAAGAATATGGTTATCTAAACGAAGAAAACGCAATTAATAATTATATACGTGAAAGATTAAAATATAATTTATGGGGTCCATTTAAGATCCAGCGTAGTCTTCTAAGTAAAGGATACAAGAGAGATTACGTAGAAAAAGCTATTGATTCAATTAGTAATGAAGAAGTTTTAAACTACTGTAAAGAAGCTTTAGAAAATTATAGTGCTAAGCAGAATACGGACATTGAAAAAGATAAAATATATCGATTTTTGTATGGACGAGGCTTCCCACACGCCTTAATTATGGAAAGCTTACGCCAAAAAGGCTATTTACAGTAGTATTATTATATATGGAAAGGAAACAATTATGGATACATATATTTATGCTATTGTAGGTGTAGCATTAGGCTTTATTGTAGGTTTCTTAGTTAGAAAGTATATAGCTGAGGCTAGGATAGCTACAGCAGAGAATGCTGCTAACAAGATACTAGAAGAAGCAAATCGTGAGGCAGAGTCTAGGCTTAGAGAAGCATTAGTTACTGCTAAAGAAGAAATTCATGGAATGCGTGAAGAATTTGAGCAAGAAAGTAAAGAAAGAAGATCTGAAATAAAAAGAATGGAAGATCGTATGCTCAAAAAAGAAGAAATGCTTGATAACAAGAATCAAACACTAGAGAAAAAAGAAGAACAGATTACAAAAAAGAATGAAAAACTTAAGCAAAAGTTGGAAGAAGCAGAGAGTTATGCAGCAAAGCAATCAGAAGAATTAGAGAGAATTGCTAGAATGACGACTGACGAAGCAAGAGATACTTTATTTGATATTGTCAAAAAAGACGTTAGACAAGATTCTGCAGTCTTTATTAGAGAAGCTGAAGCCAGAGCAAAGGATGAAGCTGACAAAAAAGCTAGAGAAATTATTACAACTGCTATTCAAAGATGTGCGGCAGATCATGTTACTGAAACAACAGTATCTGTGGTAGAATTACCTAATGATGAGATGAAAGGTCGTATTATTGGTAGAGAGGGTAGAAATATTAGAGCATTTGAGACACTAACAGGTGTAGATCTAATTATTGATGATACCCCAGAAGCAGTAGTTTTATCATCGTTTGACCCTGTAAAACGAGAGGTTGCTAGGTTATCTCTTGAAAGGTTAGTTTCTGATGGTAGGATTCATCCAGCTAGAATAGAAGAGATGATTGAAAGAGCTAAAAATGATGTTAATAATATAATAAGAGAAGAAGGAGAGCAGGCTGCATTTGAAGCAGGAATTCATAACTTGCATCCGGAACTTATTAAATTATTAGGTAGATTAAAATATAGAACATCTTATGGACAAAATATGCTAAGCCACTCTTTAGAGGTAGCTCATTTATGTGGGCTAATGGCTGCTGAACTAAATATGAATATTAAGTTAGCAAAAAGAGCAGGATTATTGCATGACATCGGTAAAGCACTAGATCATGAGGTTGAAGGCACACATTCTTCTATTGGAGCTGATGTACTTAAAAAGTATAATGAGCCAAAAGAAGTAATACACGCCGCAGCATCGCATCATGGTGACATACAAATGATTTACCTAGAAGATGTATTAGTACAAGCTGCAGACGCAATTTCAGCTGCAAGACCTGGTGCTAGAAGAGAGTCTCTAGAAAGTTACATCAAGAGACTTGAAACATTAGAGGAAATTGCAACTTCAATTGAAGGTGTTGATAAGAGCTTTGCAATCCAGGCTGGTAGAGAAATAAGAATTATGGTAAAACCAGAAATGATAGATGATAATGAATCAGCTCTTATAGCTAGAGAAGTATCAAAGAAAATAGAAGAAGGATTAGAATATCCTGGTCATATTAAAGTTACAGTTATAAGAGAAACTAGAGCAGTAGAATATGCAAAATAGAAAATAATAATAGTAAATAATACTTCCATTATAGGCAATAGTCCATTTAATTGTGATATTCTATATGGGAGTATTTTTTTATTTAAAAGGGTCTATAATAAATGGTGTTTGCGAGTGAAAGCCAGCATCAATTTTTGAAAAAAAAACGAAATAAAAGACACACTCTGATAAAAAATAGACACCAAACTAAACTTTAAGAAGTGTGTCAAAATATTTCAAGTCAATTTTGTGCTAAGTATCTATAAATCGTAAGATGAAGATACAGACTTTGAAGAAAAGTCTTATGCAAAAGATAGGATTTCAGAAAAGAATATAGATAAAGCCCATAAATACTATTTGACATAGAAGCTTTAAAATTAAAAAAAACCGAATTCTAATATAGAACTCAGTTTTTCTTGGTGCGAGTGAAGGGACTTGAACCCCCACGTCCGAAGACACTAGATCCTAAGTCTAGCGCGTCTGCCAATTCCGCCACACTCGCATATTTATAATGGCTGGGGCTGCTGGATTTGAACCAGCGCATCCCGGAGTCAAAGTCCGGTGCCTTAACCAGACTTGGCCAAGCCCCATTATAATCAAAATTATATGGTGGAGGGAGCTGGATTCGAACCAGCGAAGGCATCGCCAACGGATTTACAGTCCGCCCCCTTTAGCCACTCGGGCATCCCTCCGAAAAAAAATGGAGCCAGTGATGGGACTCGAACCCGCAACCTGCCGATTACAAGTCGGCTGCTCTTCCAATTGAGCTACACTGGCTTATCTACTACTTATATAAATGGTGGGCCCACCTGGATTCGAACCAGGAACCGTCCGGTTATGAGCCGGATGCTCTACCCTTGAGCTACAGGCCCAAATGGTGACCCCAGGGGGATTCGAACCCCCGTCTTCAGCGTGAAAGGCTGATGTGTTAACCGCTTCACTATGGGGCCATTTGTGGTCGGGGCACCAGGATTTGAACCTGGGACCTCCTGCTCCCAAGGCAGGCGCGCTGCCAAACTGCGCTATACCCCGTTGACCGGCGTTGTCTATTATACAACATGTTTATAGTGAGGTCAACACTTATTTAGAAAAACTTCTCTTAGTCATAAAGACAGAGATTTGGTTATTTTTTTTAACCACGAAAGTTATTATACATAAAACTTGAATGCTTTTCAACTATTATTTTTATATTATTTATTTTGCTTAAGAATTTTTTGCATGTATAATAATCATGAGGTGATAAAATGGATATTAAAAGATTGCAAGTCACACTTAATGTTGAAGAATCACGTAGGTTGATTGCAAAAGGATTGCTCAAGACAGAACTTTTTGAGGAAGCGTTAGAAGAGGGCAAAATTATAATTGCTAATGGTACTACTAATGCTTATTTATATGAAGAAATCTTGAATGAGACAATAGAAGACAAAGGTAAATTTACTGCTGGAATTGTTACTGAAGGTGTTGCTTGTATAACCAGCTCAAATGGTAGAATGGAACCATTAGTCATAATAGATGGTAAAAAAAGTGACAGAAACTGGTTGGAAGTAGTAAGTGAATTTGATAACAATGACATATTTGTAAAGGGTGCCAATGCATTTGATGTTTATGGAAGGGCAGGAATTATGATTGCTGGCCCAGGTGGAGGAACAATTGGAAAGGCATATGGACATTTAGTAGGCGCAGGAAGCTTATTAGTTATTCCAGTTGGCATAGAGAAACTCATCCCTTCATTAGAATATGTAGTTGATATAACCGGAACAAAGAACATTGATTATAGTATTGGCAAGAAAAGTGGTATGTTCGTTGTCCCAGATGCACTAATATTTACTGAAGAAGATTCCTTTGAAACTCTTTTTGATGTTACTGCTAGAGCTATAGCGGCTGGAGGCATAAAGGAATCAAAAGGGTCTGTTACTTTCATTATTGAAGGAGAAGACTCTGAAGTATTAAGATGCTTAAGTTTTGTAAAAGAGTTAAAAAAAGAGAAACCTATTGCAGGAAATAAAGCATTATGTGATGATTGTGGAGATAAGTGTCAAAGATAAACATAAATTATGAGGAGGTGCTTTTTTATGAACAAGAAAAGATTGATCTATTTAAGTGGAAAATGGAAAGCTTGGCCAGGAAAGAAAGCACCTCTTCCTGAAAATTACTATACGGATAAAGAAATTACTAATTCATGGTATGAAGTTGAAGTACCAACTAACTGGAACTTAGATAATAGATTTAATAATGATGAAAACATTGTTTATTATTATAAAGAGTTCAATATAAGTAAGGAATTATTAAGTAATATAATCTTACTAAATATAGAAGAAGTTTTTAATTATTATGATATTTACATAAATGGAAGTAAAGCTACTACTAATCAAAGTTATTTTATTCATAACAAAGTAAATGTAACAGATTTTCTTGTAGAAGGATCAAACTTTATCTATATGAAAGTATCTTGGCCCTTGAAACCTGAGACTGATCCAATGATTGGTATCTATAAAGGTTATGAATATGGTAATGAAGAGAATATTTATGGCGGTATTATTGGTAATATCTTTTTTGAAATATATAGTAAATGTTATATCAATTCAATAAATACCAGTTATTCTTTAGAAGTAACTAATAATGTAGAGTTTGATATTAGATTTAATACGATTAGTGAAGCAGCATTTGAATCCTCTATTGAATGGAAGCTAGCCCCTTATAATTTTGAAGGTAGAGATTATACTGGTAATACACTAAAGACAATAAGTAAAGGAAATACTCACATTCAGTTTAATTTCGGGATGAGACAACCAATGCTCTGGTGGCCTTGGGAACAAGGTTTTCCTCACTTATATAAACTTGAAATAAAACTACATGATTTGGATAAAAATGTAATTACAACACACACAAAGGTGTTGGGAATAAGAGATATTAAAGTAGAGGATAGAAAAATATATATTAATAATCATAGACAATTTCTTAGGGGTATAAACTATTTACCTGTTACTTATTATGCAAATGAAATCACTAGGACAAAGCTTGAAGAAGATATCCAGTTGATTTTAGACGCTGGGTTTAATTGCATTAGATTATATCATCACATTCCAGGTCAGCAGTTTTTTGATATTTGCAATGAAAATGGTCTTATGGTGTGGCAAGATATTCCTTTTAATTTTAGTTGTAAAAGAAAAGAAGAAAACCAAATACTAAGAAAAACTGCACAAATCCAAAGAAGACTTCATAGAAATCCATCAATCATTATATGGGGTGTTGCAAGCCAGTTTGAACTTAATTTCTTTAATTTAGAGAATACAAGCAGTTTTAGAAGTCTCCATAAGAAAATGATTAAAACACTTAAAAGCATCGACAGCAACAGGCTAACTTTATCAAGCAATAGTTATTATAGTTTTTTAAGAATTCTAGATTGGAGATTTCAAATATCAAATAGATTCAAGGAGTTTAAAATTGCTTTGAATAGAATTGGTAGAACAGATAGAAAAGCAAATCTGATCACATCTTATGGATTTCCAGCATACCCTGAAATTGCAACAATGATTAGAATGAGTAGAAGCCTAGATGAGGAAGCACACAACACCTGGACTGGAACGCAAGATAACGAGAGAAGAAACATAAAAATTATAGACAGTCAGCTTTCTAGAAAGAACTATGCTAGAGCTTCAAGCTATTTTATGGCAACACAAAACTTTCAATCTAAATTGGTTAGATTTTATGGGGAACTTTGGAGAAAATATAAATATAGATCATATAATGGCTGTTTTCTTTACTTTTTTAATGATGCAGAATTAGTAGTATCTGAAAGTTTAATAGATTATTATAAAAGGCAAAAACAAGCATATAACGCTATTAAAAACACTATGCAGCCTATTACTATAATAATGGATTGGCCTTCTGAATCTTATGTTGATGGAGATAAAGTGTCACTAGATATCTATGTCATAAATGATACTAAGAATGAGTTTCCATCAACAGTTTTAGAGTGGAGTATTTTTAGTATGAAATCAGAAAATATTACTTCAGTAAAGAAAGTGGTAGATTTGAAAGGTGACGAAGTAAGTAAGACAACAAAATTAGAGTGGGATATAGATGCTTCTATTGAAGCAGGAGAATACAAAGTTGAGTTGTCTTTAGAACTTCCTACTAAGGAGAAAGTTTCTAATAGCTATAGGATAAAAATTATTAAATAAGCAGGATATTAGGCCTACGCGTAGAAGTTATACTAGTGATTATAATAGGAGGTAGTTTAGATGGTAAAATATAACAGAGATAAATTGGTGATGATATCAGTACAAGGTGAAGTATCTCACCCTAAGCAAAGAAGTAATCCTTATAGGATTGATACACGCACAGGGATACCTAAAGTATTACCTGGTACAGGTGGTATAACTTATAATAAAAAAATTGGCGATATATGTACTGGGTTTCAAGCAGATCACGTAGAGCCTGGTGTTACGTTAAAGCTTAAAGATGAGATGGAAAATGGCGGCTTGAATGTGTTAGCTTGTGTTGGAAATACAGCAAGAGTAGTTTCGGGTGATGCAAAAGGTGATACCGGATATGTTACAGGAAAACATGGTGGAGCAGAGCATGTTATGGTATATTTCCCTGAGGAAACCCTAGAAAAAATGACTATTGGAGATAAAGTCCTTATTAAGAGCTTTGGAACAGGTCTAGAAGTAGAGGGCTTTGAAGATGTTTTGGTCATGAATCTAGACCCTGATTTATATGAAAAAATGGGAATTAAAGTTGCAGATGATGGTGTTTTGGAAGTACCTATTGCTACTGAGGTGCCAGCATACTTAATGGGTTCAGGTATAGGCTCATCGAATGCATATAGAGGTGACTATGACATTATGACAGCTGATCCAAAAGCATATAAAGAATTTGGATTAGACAAGTTAAAATTTGGAGACATAGTATTACTAAATAATTGTGACACTACTACTGGAAGAGGATACTTAGAGGGAGCAGTAACTATAGGTGTTATAATTCATAGTGACTGTGTATTAGCTGGTCATGGACCAGGAGTTACTACTTTAATGACCTCAAAGAAACCTCTTATCAGAGGCGTAAAAGATGAAAATGCTAATATAGCGAATTATTTAAATGTGAAGTAGATACATTAAGTATAAAAGGTTGGCTTCAAAAGTCAGCCTTTTTATGTATTACTGATATCTTTGAACACAGTTTAAAGCTGTGTATTAATAAGATATAATGTATAATATGAGCATTTAAAAAGGAAGGAGATTATTGATGTATAACATCAATAAACAATAAAATGATTAAATTACTGAAAAATTTACAAGTATTTGCACCAGATAATCTAGGAGTCAAAGATATATTAATAGCTAACAACACAATTGCAGCTATTGAAGACGATATTGATATTAGCAACTTACCAAACTCAGAGATATTTGAGTGTAAAGGATTAATTGCAACTCCTGGTTTCATTGATGGACATGTACATATGATTGGTGGAGGTGGAGAAGGCGGTCCAAAAACACGTACTCCAGAACTAACATTGTCAAAAATACTTGAAGCTGGTGTTACTACAGTAGTGGGGTGCTTGGGAACAGATGGTACCACTCGTCAAATGCCTTCATTACTAGCAAAAGCACAGGCATTAGAAGAAGAAGGTGTAACTACTTATATTTATACAGGTAGCTATGAAGTACCCACACCTACTTTAACAGGGTCTGTAAAGCAAGATTTGATTATTGTAGATAAAGTCATTGGAGTTGGGGAAATAGCGATATCTGATCACAGATCATCACAACCTAGCTATGAGCAAATAAAGCAATTATCTGCAGAAACTAGAGTTGGAGGCATGTTAAGTGGAAAAGCTGGGCTAGTACACTTACATGTAGGAAGTGAAAAGCCAGGTATAGAATATATTTTTAGAATCATAAAAGAAACAGAAATACCTGCAAAGCAATTCTTACCTACGCATATGGGTAGAACACAGAATCTATTAGACCAAGGACTAGAATTAATCAAGCTTGGAGGAAGAATTGACATAACTGCTAGTGAAAAAGCAGTTAATCACGTGATGTATTTGCTAGACAAAGGTGCTGATATTGAAGGCATTTCTGTTAGCTCTGATGGAAATGGAAGTTTGCCAAAATTTGATGAAAAGGGGAACTTGATAGGTCTAATGGTGGGCGATATGAAAACAGTATATAAACTATGGAGGTCGCTAATTATAGATCATAATCTAGATATAGACAAAGCATTAAAGATAGTTACAGAAAACGTTGCTAATGCACTAAAAATCAACAATCAAAAAGGTTCACTGAAAGTTGGATTAGATGCAGACATTTTGATAGTAGATGCTAACTTAAATATGAGTAAACTATTTGCAAAAGGAAAATTGATGGTTGATAATGGTAAGCCTATAGTTCTAGGCACATTCGAAGGGTAGAGGATTTTGATGAGCAAAAGAAATAAAGTATTATATATTTTTATTGTTCTTTTAGCTTTTGTTGGAGGGACAATTCTAGGACAGCAATCAGTCACCCCTGAAACTACTTTTGAAACAGATTTAGATGTTTCAAAGATAATTGAAGTATATGAACTTGTAAACCAATACCATATATATGATGAGTTTGATTCAGAACAAATGACTTTGGATGCAATTCGGGGAATGATCGGGAATATTGATAGAGGTTTAACTAGATATTTGACAAAAAGTGAATATGAGTCTAACACTAGGTCAAGTATAGAAGGTACATATGCTGGTATAGGAGTTGTCGTTATAGTAGATGATGGTGAAGTTACTGTTGTTTCTCCTTACAGAGGTACCCCTGCTGAAGCAGCTGGTTTAAGATCTGGCGATATAATAACTCATGTTAATGGTGAATCAGTAAGAAACTCTGATATAGATGTTGTTGGTGATTTAGTAAGAGGTGCTCCAGGGACAGAAGTAATTCTAACTATCAAACCTGTTGATGGTGGGGCTATTTTCGATGCAACAATAATTAGAGAAATCATAGAAATTCCTTTTGTTGAATGGGAAATGGTTGGTCCAAATAATGATATAGCACATATTGGACTATTTTCGTTTAGTAGAATCGCAGTTGATCAATTGGATCGAGCTTTACAGGAAGCAGTTGAAAATGGGGCTAAAGAGATACTATTGGATCTAAGAGGTAATCCTGGTGGAGACTTAGAAGCTTGTCTTGGTGTTGCAGACTTATTTCTTGATGAAGGTAGTACAGTTTTTATAACTCAAGATGTGTATGGCAGAGAAGAAGTGTATTTAACTGAAAATGAAGCTAAATACACACAACCTTTATATGTCTTAGTTGATAAAGGCTCAGCTTCAGCTTCAGAGGTTATATCTGGAACTGTTATGGACAATGAACGAGGAATAACTATAGGATACAACACCTTTGGCAAAGCAACAATGCAAGTTGGTTATAGGGTTATAGACGGAGGATTATTGTGGATTACTACACACACTTATGTAACTCCTAATAGAAATAATATTGATTTAGTAGGAATAGAACCTGATTATGTACTTGAATCTGAACTACTAGAGGGTGAAGATAGTTCCAAAGAAGTTCTTAATGCAGCTATTGATATAATAGAAAATGTAAGATGAAAATTCTAATTGCAATGAACAGTTTTAAAGGGAGTCTCACGTCACTTGATGCATGTAATACAGTGAAGGAGGCTGCCTTAAAGCTCTCATTAGATAATAAAATTATACCTATTGTTGACGGTGGTACTGGCAGTTTAGAGGCTTGGAGCTATTTATTTAAATTACCTTCTATTAAAGTCAACTCATTAGATCCTTTAGGAAAGAAAATAGAGAGTAAGATTTTGTATTGTGAAGAGAAGAAAGAGGCATACATAGAAATGGCGCTTGCTTCTGGCATTGATTTAATAAAAGTGAGTGAAAATACCATTTTGGAATCAACTACTTATGGAACAGGACTTTTAGTATTAGAAGCCATTAGAGTGGGTGCTAGGACAATAAACTTAGGTATTGGTGGGTCAGCTACCCATGACCTTGGAACAGGTATATTAAGGGCTTTAGGCGTAAGATTCCTAGATAAATATAATAACGAACTCAGATCACCGAATGAATTATTGAATCTTCATAAAGTAGACGATTCAGCTTTAATATCATTACCTAACGATTTGAAAATTAATTTTTTATGTGATGTAAATAATACTTTATTAGGAAAAGACGGCGCAGCAGAAGTGTATGCACCGCAAAAAGGTGCTTTTAATAGAGCACTGATAGATAAATGTGAAGAGTTATCAAAGACAATTGTCAGTTATTACAAAAATAACGGTATTAATATCGGTGACAAAGAGTCTGATGGTGCAGCAGGTGGTCTTCCATCGATTATTAGAGTATTACTAAATACATCAGTTAAGCCTGGGATTAACCTAATCAGCGAAGTTTATGACCTAGAGGAAGTACTAAAAAATGTAGATTTAATACTTACTGGTGAAGGAAGCTTTGATAAGCAGTCCTATTATGGGAAGGGTCCTGGATACATTATCAATAAAGGCACTGAAAATAACATACCAGTAGTAGTTTTAACAGGCAATATCGATGTAGATACTATTTCTGAAGATAATATTTTCTTCTTTCAAATAAACAAAAAGATAGACACTATTGATACTTTGATAAGGTCAACAAAGGCGAATTTATTTGAAACAGCATATAATGTGTTAAAGCTTTGTAAATTAAAATAACAACACTATTATAGTGTTGTTATTGTCTTATTGGCAGGGGCGGCAGGACTTGAACCCGCAACCAACGGTTTTGGAGACCGCTACTCTACCAGTTGAGCTACACCCCTTCGTAAGACCTTTAATATAATAACAAAGTTATTGCTATTATGTCAAGTCATGTTTTATTTGTATAATATGCTTTGGATGAAATAAAAGAATAGATTGGAGGCTTTTAAATGGATTCAATAATTAAAAAAATAGCTGTTTTAACAAGTGGGGGAGACGCTCCAGGGATGAATGCAGCAATTAGAGCAGTAGTAAGAACAGCAAAGTTCAACTCTATAAATGTAACTGGTGTAAAGCGTGGTTATAGAGGATTAGTAGATGGCGATTTTATTAACCTTGAAATTAGAGATGTAGGAAATATAATTCAGCGTGGAGGCACTATGCTTTTAACTGCAAGAAGTGAAGAGTTTAAGACCGAAGTTGGCCTTCAAAAAGCTATTCAGAACCTTAAAGACAATCACATAGAGGCTCTTATAGTCATTGGTGGTGATGGGACTATGAGAGGAGCTTATGAAATTGAAAAAAAAGGAATTCCTGTTATTGGTATTCCTGCTACTATTGATAATGATATATTTGGTACTGATCAATGTATTGGTGTAGATACTAGCCTTAATACAATTACAGATGCTGTTGATAAGCTAAGAGATACAGCTTTAAGCCATGAACGTATATTTGTTGTAGAGGTGATGGGTAATAGGTCAGGATACCTAGCTTGTGAATCTGCTATTTCAGTTGGAGCAGAAAGTGTAATAGCGCCAGAATTTGAATGGAGTATAGAAAACGTTATAAATAGAATAGAAAGAGGGTATACTCAAGGTAAGAAAAGCCATATAATTATAGTTTCTGAAGGAGCTGCTAGTGCTCGTGACATTGCAGATTCTATAATTGAAAAGACTGGTATGGAGGTTAGAATCACAGTATTAGGCCATATACAAAGAGGCGGCACTCCTACAGTTGTAGATAGGAATCTAGGAACTAAATTTGGCTTTGAGTCTATTAACTCATTACTAGAGCGAAACACTGGAGTAATGCTAGGAATTATCAAGGGGAGATTAGAGTATATTTCACTTAAACAAGTTAAAACAGAAGCTAAAATTAGTGATAGAATGCATTATGCAGTTCAAAACATTCTTTCAATTTAAGCATATACAAAAGACAAAAGACCCTTTATAATTTTGATAAATAACTCATATAAAGGGTCATAAGGTTAAATAACTTCTCTCTCCCATAAAGTTTTCAAAGCTGAGAAAATTCGTTTTGGAATCTCTGAATCATGCTTTTCTTGTTCTTTAATTAGATTTTTCATATATTCTCTCTTTGTATTTCCATCAGCAGGACACAACTGAGCTGTGAAAACAGGCAGGTTATGTTTGTTTGCTATTGAAATAATCTCTGATTCTCTCATATAAACAAGTGGTCTAATATAATATACTTCTTGTCTGTCTAAGTATGAATTAGGAGTAAAGCAAGCAACTTTTCCTGAAAAGAACATGCTCATTAAAATAGTTTCTATAGCATCATCTAGATGATGACCTAAAGCAATAGTATTACAATTCTCTTTTTTAGCTCTGCTTATAAGAGCACCATTTCTCATATTAGAGCATAAAGAGCAGGGATTACTTTCTTCTCGGTGATCAAATACAATTTCAAATATATCTGTTTTCTCTACATGAAACTCGATATCTCTTTCAGTGCAGAATCTTTCAATCTCTGAATAATCAACCTTATGAGTGGTCCAACCCAAATCTACAGCTATTGCTACAAGTTTAAATTTTACTGGTAGAGTAGGGAGGAGGGTATGTAAAGCAAAAAGACAAGTTAAACTATCTTTTCCGCCTGATATGCCAACAGCAACTCTTTGATTTTCACTTGGTATCATATCATAATCACCAAGAGCCCTTTTAACAGGTATTAGTTTCTTCAAAAGACTTTTTGAGTTCATTTTAATCCTTCCTTTTAAATAATTCTATAGATTTATTCATCTCTTTGTAACTCTCTTAAAAGTGGATTCTTCTTCGTTAACTTTTTCAGATGATCTGTATTTGTATGTGCGTATATTTGTGTAGTTGCTACAGACTCATGACCAAGCAATTCTTTTAACTCTAATAAAGATCCTTCATCATAAAGCATAGTAGCACAGGTATGTCTTAACTTATGTGGAGATATATCTTTTTTAATTCCACTAGCTTTAACATAATCTTTTACTATTTTTTGAATACCTCTCACAGATAGTCTTGTTTCTCTATATGACAAGAATAGTGCAGAGGTAGTGGCTGTAGGTCTAACTACAATGTAGTCTTCAATTGCAGATATAACAATTTCATTAAGAGGAATCATTCTTTCTTTATTACCTTTACCTATAACTTTAAGTGTTTCATCAATAAAATCAATATCATTAAGATTCATATTAGACAATTCACTTACTCTCAAACCACAAAATAAAAAAACCATTAAAATAGCTAAATCTCTTTCTTTAAATTTACCATCTACAGAATTTAAAAGTGTTTTTGTTTCAGATAATGTTAAAAATACAGGTAATCTACGTTCAATTCTGGGTTCTCTTATAGTTGCAGTTGGATTTACTTTTATATAATTTCTTTCTATAACATATCTAAAAAGAGATTTAAGACATCTTAGTTTCCTAGCTGTTGCATAAGAAGAATTTTCCAGTTCTTTTTTAGTATACGTCACAAATTTTATTATAGCAAAATCAGTAATTTCATCAATATTTTCTAATTCTAGTTCTTTTTCTATGTACTCATAAAAGATTTTTAAATCAGAAGCATAGTTACTAACAGTAAGAGGAGAGTAGTTTCTTACATTTCTTAAATATTCGATGAATTCTTCAATAACTCTTTCAATTCTCACATAAAAACCTCCTGAAGTTTTACATAACTATTATAAATATATTATACCATAGATACAATTTTCTCAGTATTACATGATTTCTTGTCTTTAAAAATCTTGTTTAGAATAAAGCAAAGCAGTAGTAGAGGAAGACCAAAATTACACGAATTTAACAAAATTTCATTGCATTATCAGAGTTTTCATGATTTTTACTGAATTTAAGTATTAAGTGCGTAAAATTATTATTTTACGCACTTAATATATTATCACAAAATTATACTTACTACGAATACATCACTATAGTCATTCATAAATACTCCTACAAGGCACAAAAATGCGTCTACAGCTAAGTTTACTTAATATTGAAGCCTTTATGTGTGCAGTCTTAAATTATACCTAAGGAGTCGAATTTCGTTATTTTATCTCTTTTACATATATATATATGCTTAGATCATCTGCATTCATTGTGCTTATTATAAACTCCCCTTGGTCATTCACTCTCACATCTAAGCTTAACCCTATAGTTGCGAAACTATTCTTCAATAAATCAACATGACCATTATGATGCCTAAAGCTAATTAAAAACTCTTCAAAATCACCAACTGCAAAGACACTTATGCTTATCCTATTACTACTGATATTAACTGGTATTTTCTCTTCAAATGAGCCTTTTATTTCATGGTTATTATAAATTAAGTTAAAACCTTCTTGTTGATAATAACTATCAATAAAGGTTTTGTTCTTAATTTTACTAAGTATATCATAATAGAAATAATCATCTTCTGATAAGTATTTCTGTGTAATTCCAAATTTTACATTACCATTATTCTGTCGAGTATCTTGTTCTATATTAATACAATAAGCACCTGGCTCTAGGATTATGTTAGTAAAATATCCTTGACTAACATCCTCCTCCCCATCAAAAATAGTTATTCTGTCATTATGAGTATAAAGGAATCCTGGTCCACTTAAGCTATTAATGTATATCTTCAAATCTTCGTCTGTCTTTATGTTATAAATAAAATCAAAAACTTGTGTTTCTATTACCTCAAATGTTCTTATGGTAACAATATCATCTTCTAAGTTATCAAGAGTAGTTTCAATTATTACATCAGAATCCTCATAAAGATTAGCACTTTGCAAATTGAGACTTCTATGGATAAGAGGTATTACTAGTAAAATTAATAACATTACAAAAACAACTCTTTTTCTTATATTTAATGATTGTATTTGTATTAATTCATTAGAATTAAGAATATCACTGTATACGTTTCTAATTTTACCAACTTTTATTAGATATATAAGTGATACGCAAGTAGTCAATATGAATATAAGAGAAATAGCTAAAGGTTCAATACTTGAATGGTTAATAAAGTTTATGATATCTTCTCCTTGAGGACTCACACCAAATATGTGTAAAATAGGTAGGAAGATATTCGGAATGAGACTGCCTAGGACTCCGATTGAAAACAATACTGCTACTAGTTTAATGAGGACTGCCCTAATTCTGTGAATGAATGGTATTAGGATGACAAATATTAAATAAGGAAATAATAGCCCACTAATACTAACCAATGCCCTAGAACTATCCGTCGTTAATCCAGTATATGAAATATGAGGATGACTAAAAAGATAGTTAATGTCGAAAGTAAGCACAGTACCACCTTGCAAGATAACCGCTAATGCATGACCACTTTCATGTATAAATGTATACAATAGTATTACAAATAAAGAAATTAAAACTAAGTAGATTATTTTTGATATTTTCGCCATTTTTCGCACCTCTTTAAAAACATCCCAAAAATACAGGTGTAATTACACCTATGTAAAATTTAAACGGCTCACAAAGCGAATATGGAAGCCATGTGAGCCTAATTATCTGCAGAAATTATAGATTCTCAAATTCTAAGTTTTCAGGGTCTTGAACTTTTTTCTTAAGCACTGGAATATTCATTTTATCAGAATTTTCATCTTCTTCAGACTTTACTTCTTTTATATCCTTAAATGCTTCACTCAAACCTGCAAGATAGCCAAATACATTAGCCATTTCATTTGGGAGTATAATCTTAGTTGCCTTACCATCAGCAACATGTTCCATTGATTTCAATGCCTCAAGTGCTAAGTACTGCTGGTCTGGCTTTGATTGTGTGATTAATTTTATGCCTTCTGCCATGGCCCTTCTAACATTAAGAATTGCAGCAGCTTCACCTTGTGCTTCCAAAATACGTTTCTCTTTCTCTGCCTCAGCATGTAATATAGTTTGTTGCCTTACAGCCTCTGCATTAAGTATAGCAGCACGCTTGTTACCTTCAGCTCTTCTAATAGCCGCTTCTCTATCACCATCAGCTCGTAATATAGTCTCACGTCTTTCACGCTCTGCTCGCATCTGTTTCTCCATAGCTTCTTGTATATCTCTAGGAGGCATAATATTCTTAAGCTCTACTCTATTAACTTTTATTCCCCACTTATCAGTTGCTTCATCTAATATAGACCTTAGTTTTGTGTTAACTAAATCTCTAGAGGTTAAAGTTTCATCTAGATCAAGCTCACCGATAATATTTCTTAGTGTTGTTGCTGTTAGATTTTCAATTGCTGGTATCGGATTTGAAATTTCATAAACATACTTTACAGAGTCTGTTATTTGAAAGTAAACAACTGTATCAATTTGCATAGTGACATTGTCTTTAGTTATAACTGGTTGAGGAGGAAAATCTATTACTTTTTCTCTCATATCTAACCTAGCTCTTTGTCTATCAATAAATGGAACTAAAAAGTTTAGTCCACTAGTCATTCTTTTATGAAACCTACCTAGTCTTTCTACAATACCTTCTTCAGACTGCCTTACAATCTTTATACTACCTGCAAGAATACCTAGTATAATTATTATAAAAAATAATCCTAGTATAGATCCTAATAATCCATCCATTTTTTTACCTACTTTCTATTTAATATTTTCTTACAATGGTTTTTACACCTTTAATCACAACAACCTCAATTTCGGAACCCTTTGTTATAACTTCATTATTATAAGAAGATGCACTCCAAACTTCACCTTGTACTTTAACTTGTCCTGTACTAAGAGTGTTATTAATATCTTCAATTACAATACCTTTTTCACCTATTAAGCGATCAACAGCTGTATTCGCTGGTGTCTTAATAGGAAAGAGTTTTTCCATAAATGGTTTCAATTTAAAGAAAAATGCTATAGAAGCTATAAGAAAAATCGCTACCTGTACCCATATCAAGTCTGTGATTAATGATGTAACAAGTGCGAAGATTCCTCCAACAGCAATAGTAATTGAAAAGAAACCAACCGTCATGATTTCTGCCACAATCATTATTAAAATTATTGCTAACCATACCATCCAAGGATGAAAAATCATCGCGATACCTCTTTTCTTTTTGAATATGATATGACAATTATAACATATTTAAATAAATAGAACATATAAAAAAAGCTTCTACTCTACAAATAGAAGCTTTGATTTTAAAGCTGTTGGTTGACTAAAGGTTTTTTTCCTGTAACTATATAATGTGTCCATTCAGCTATATTAGTGGCGTGGTCGCCTATTCTTTCTAAAAACATAGACACCATCAAAAGTTGCATAGACTGACTTATTATCTTTGGTTCACTCATCATAAGAAGTAATAATTCATGAAAGATTTGTTGGTTAAGGTCATCCAAAAAGTCATCAGATCTCATCACTTTATTTGAAAGGTCAATATCTTCATTAATAAGTGCAGTTATGGAGTCGTGGAGCATTTCTACAGCATGTGAAGCCATCCTCGGGATATCTATAAGCGGTTTAATTAGTTTTTGTCCTTTTAATTCTAGAGTAACCCTACTGATATCCACAGCGTGATCAGCTATTCTTTCAAGATCAGTAATAACTTTAAGTGTTGCTCCAACAAGTCTTAAATCTTTTGCCAATGGTTGTTGTGTTGCTAACAGTGTTAAACATTCCATTTCTAGCTCATGCTCTAAATTGTCTATAAAATCATCTTCAAGAATAATTTTTTCTGCTGTGTCAAAGTCTAGTACTCTCAGCGCTTCTACAGATCTTTGTATAGTATCTTCAACTATACTAGCCATCTTTAACATTTTACTATAGAGCTTTTCTAGTTTGTGTTGAAAAGCATTTGTCATTTTAATCTACCTTTCTTTTACAAAAAATATTTATGTTAGAGAGAAATATTCTTCACTTGTAAATATAACAAAAACAGCTACCATGAAAATGTAGTAACTGTTAAAGTTTGTTAAGATATTGTTAAATTTTGCTTCTTGGAAACGAAATTTTCACTGTTGTACCAACATTTACAGCGCTTGTGATATCTAGTTCACCATTTTGAAGTTCTACTAAATTTTTCACAATAGCAAGACCCAACCCATACCCATCTACAGCTTTCGATCTGCTAGCATCTTCTCTGTAGAATTGTTCAGTAATTCTCCTTATTTTGCTTTTATCTATTCCTATTCCCTGATCTTTAATAATAATTGTGACATATTTATTAATAATTGAATCTATCTTTATCACACCGTTTTTATCAGAATACTTTATTGAATTGTCTATAATATTTGAAATGATTTGCTCTGTTCTTAATTTATCTGCATAAATTACAGTGTTTTCTTTGATAAGATTTTCTACATTAATTGTTTTTCTATTGATAATTATCTTATAACTTTCTACCACTTTTTCTACAACGCCAGAAATATCAAAAAGCTCAAAATTCATTTTGAGGTTTCCTGTTTCTATTTTTGCTAACTCTAAAAGGTCAAAGACAAGCTTCTTTAGCTTCTCAGTTTCACTATCTATGATTTCTAAAAAATCAATAGCATCTTGGTTTTCTATATCCATATCTTTCATAGTTTCAATAAAGCCAGAAATTGCTGTTAACGGTGTTCTAAGCTCATGGGAAACATTTGCTATCAAATCACGCCTGGACTCTTCTGCTGCTTTTATAACAGAAATGTCATGCAGTATTACGATAATTCCGTTCATTATATTTTCTTTTTTTATTGGATTAATAGAGACTTGTAGACTTATTTTCTTTTGATCTATTGTAGTGGATATCTCTTCTCGAAAAACTTCTTTAGCTGAAACACCTTTTTCTATCATTTCAAGGATACTCGAGTTCCTTACTACCTTATTAACACTTTCATTTTCTTTGCCATTATATAGTAATAGGTTCCTGGCTTTTTGATTTATATATTTAATGTTATTGTTCAAGTCAATAAATAAAAGCCCACTATTCATTGACTCTATAAGAGTATCTAGTTCAAGTTCTCTCCTTTCAATTTTGCTAACATTTTCCTTTAATTGAATCGACATATCATTAAATGAATCAATTAATACCTTTATATCACTACTAGGTGCCTTATCAGCAATATAGATACCATAGTTACCTTCAGAAAGTTTTTTGAAAGATGTTTTTACTTTGTCTATAGGACTCAAAAGTTTTGTTATCAGTATTGAATTAACAGTAATTAGCAATATCAATCCTAAAATTGTAATCCCTAATATGTCAAAAAGCTGTCCTCTCAGATGGTTATCTATTTCATTTAAGGGTATAGCCATTCGAATATATAGGTAAGGACTGGAATTTTTATCAAGACGATAAGCAAAATAGAGCATATTTGATGATAAAGTGTCACTGTACCTACTTGAATAACCTGTCTTATTATTCTTAGCAGCTACAATTTCCGACCTATTTAAATGATTATCCATTTCTTCTGGATTGTTATAGTCTGAATCAGCTAAGACTAAACCTTCAATAGATATTATTGTTAGCCTAGTTTCAATTTGTTCTGATATCTTAGTTATCTCAGAATCAAAATTTACTATGTTTAGGCTATCTATGTTCTCATTTTTGAGAGATTCTCCGAGTAAGATAGAATTGTGATACATTTTATCTACCAAAGAGTTCACATGATAATCTTTAAAATCATTATAGAATACTAAACTAATGACAAATATTAGAATTGAAATTATCAAAGAGGAAGTAACTATTACTTGCCATTTCAGTTTTAGTCTTTTCATTTCATCCTATACCCTATTCCTCTGACAGTTTCAATAAAGCCATCCATTGTTCCTACTAAACTAAGCTTATCTCTGATATGGCTAATATGTACATCTATCATTCTACTATCTCCAACAAATTCTGTTCCCCAAACCTCATCTAAAATATCGTTTCTGTGTAAAGCTGCTCCTCTATTTCTAATTAAATAGCAAAGCAAGTCAAACTCTAATGCTGTTAGTTCAATTTCATTACCATTAATAAATGCTTTTCTTGAACTGCTGTCTACCTCTAAAGATCCAGCTTTATATATATCTTGTTTTTTGTCTAAATTACTCTTCTCTGTTCTTCTTAATACAGCTTTTATTCTAGCTAATAGTTCTCTCATGCTAAATGGTTTTGTGACATAGTCATCAGCACCTAATTCTAATCCTAATACTTTATCTATTTCATCATCTTTAGCACTTAGGATAATAATGGGGATATCAAACTTAGCTTTAACTAGTTTAGCAACTTCAAAACCATCTAAACCAGGCAACATTAGATCTAAAAGGATTAAGTCAAAATTATCTTCATGTAAGACATCATCAACTTTTTCACCAGAATCTACAGATTTAACATAATAGTTACTCTTTTTTAGATTATACTCAAGTAATTTTCTTATGGATGATTCATCTTCACAAACTAAAATTCTTTTCTGCATTATGTAAACCCCTTTACAAGATTATCCGTACAAAAAGCTTAATATACCTTAGTACCTAGTTACAAACAGCTAATTCACATTCTTTAATGCATTGATTATTGTACTATTATCTTAGACAACTCTAAACTTGGGAGCTTTATCTTCTAAAACTCTTATAATATCATTAATAGCTATATTAGCAATTGTGTCTAAGCACTCATACGTAGATCCACCAATATGAGGTGTCATAGTTAAATTATTGTTATTAAAAAGATCATTTTTAAAGTTTGGTGGTTCACCATCAAATACATCACAAGCAGCCCACTTTATTACATTATCTTTCAACGCTCTAGCTAAATCATTCTCATTTATAATTGCACCTCTAGCTACATTTACAAGGATGCCTTCCTCCCCAAGTAGTTGTAGCTCTTTATAGTTGATAAGACTTTTAGTTTCATTGTTGAGTGGCACATGAATTGTTATAATATCTGCCCATTTTAATAAACCATCTAAATCAAACTTCTTATATGCACTTTGTTCAGAATACTTATCAAAATATGCAACTTCTGAACCAAAGGCAGAACATAACTGTGCAACTTTTTGACCAATATGGCCCATTCCTATTATTCCAACCTTTTGACTACCTAGTTCATTTCCTATCTTTTTTCCTTCATCCCATTTTTTTTCTAATAAGGCATTATGAGCACTGCTTATACCCCTTAAAGCATCTAACATTAAGCCAACTGTCAGCTCTGCAGCTGCATTAGCATTACCACCAGGAGCATTTGTAACTGTAATTCCTTTTACTTTACAATACTCTACATCAACTTGATCTACCCCGACTCCATGAAGTGAGATTACTTTACAATTTACAAGCTGGTCTATTAGCCACTTGTCTACTATCCCAGACCGCACAAACAAAGCGTCAGCACTTATAAGTTTCTGAAACCATATTGGTTTTTCTTCATTCTCTAAACTATAAAAAGGCAATGGTATAACCAATAATTCTCCTTTTTCACCTAGGACTTTTCTAATAGTATCCTCTGCAACTGGTAAATCATTAAAAGCTGTTGCAACTATTCTCATTACTTTATTTCTCCTTTTCGGTTAGACTTTTAAACCCAACTTGTTTCCAAGCTTCATATACTACTATAGCTACTGCGTTTGAAAGATTTAAAGATCTTAATGTCGGCAGCATAGGTATAGTTATACAATTTCTTTCATTCTCTTTTAGAACATCTTCTCTTATTCCTCTTGTTTCACTTCCAAACAGGATAAAATCTCCGTCTTTATACTCTATATCTGAATATTTTTCTCCCATTTTAGTTGTTGCAAAATATAGTTTATGATGTTGATATTTTTTTAGAAAAGCATCTAAAGAATCATGTATTTCTAAATCTATATCTTTCCAATAATCTAGTCCAGCCCGCTTAAGATGTTTGTCATCTATTGAAAAACCCAAAGGCTTAACTAGATGCAGCTTACTTCCAGTCACAGCACATGTTCGTGCTATGTTTCCTGTATTTGGCGGAATTTCCGGTTCTATTAACACAATATTAAACATTTTCTCCCTCCATACAAACAATTGTTTTGACAAGCTCTAAAAAGTATTGCTATAATATAAAAAAATGAGAAGTGGTGATAGTATTGAAAGATCATCTGACAAAACGACAAAAACAAATATATGACTGCATTTGTAGCGCTATTCGTGATAATGGATATCCGCCATCTGTGAGAGAAATTTGCGCAGATGTTGGTTTAAAGTCAAGTGCTACAGTACATAATCATTTAATAAGTCTTGAAAATAAAGGATATATTAGGAGAGATCCAGCAAAACCTAGAGCTATAGAAATATTACATGAAGATATACAATTACATAACTCGGGTATTTGTAAAATACCTATTCTAGGGCAAGTTACTGCTGGAGCACCTATACTAGCTCAAGAAAACGTTGAAGACTACTTTCCACTTCCAGAATCTTTAGTTAAAAAGGACACTATCTTTATGTTACAAGTAAGTGGTGACAGTATGATAGAAAAAGGCATCCACGATCAGGACTACGTCGTTGTCAGAAAACAAAGCAATGCTGAAAATGGTGACATTGTTGTCGCCCTGCTTGGAGATGAAGCCACCGTTAAAACATATTATAAAGAATCTAAGTACATAAGGCTTCAACCAGAGAATGAAAATTATTCACCTATAATCACAAAAGATGTTTCAATTGTTGGAAGGGTAATCGCAATATTTAGATATATTTAATTTATTTTAATCATATTATACTCAATCATTTGATTGAGTATTTTTATTATGGCAATTTTTATATGTTCATATGTTAATCCACCTTGGACATAAACTGTATAAGGCTCTTTAACAGGCGCATCAGCTGAAAGTTCTATAGAAGCTCCTTGAATAAAAGTTCCTGCAGCCATAATTACCTGCGAGTCATAGCCAGGTAGGTCCCCTGGTATTGGAGTTGCCATTGAGTCAATTGGTGATGCATGTTGAATATTCTTACAAAAAGAGAGTAAAAGGTTTTTGTCATGAAATGTAATCGACTGGATTATATCATATCTAGCTGCATCTACTTCTGGACTAACTGTAAAGCCTAATTTTTTCATAACAGCTGACAATAATATTGCACCTTGAATCGATTGCTTAACAATACTGGGAGCCATAAATAAACCTTGGTAGTAACTCCTTAAAATGTAATTTGTTCCACCCATGTCTCTTCCTAGTCCAGGAGCTACTGCATAATCCATAATTTGAGTTATTAAGTCTTCCTTACCTGCAATGTATCCTCCCCATGGAGCCAGTCCTCCACCAGGGTTTTTAATTAAAGACCCAGCTATTACATCCGCACCATGGTCACTAGGCTCAGTCTTCTCCACAAACTCGCCATAGCAATTATCTACAAAAATAATGATGCTATTATTAATACTCTTTATTACCTTAAACACTTCTTCTAAAGCTTTATTAGAAAATGCATCTCTATTTGTATATCCTCTAGATTTTTGAAAATAGATCATCTTTGTTTTATCATTTATATTATCTAAAACATAGTTAAGATTAATCTTATTATTTTCAAGTGGTACTATAATGGGCTTAATACCTTTAGATAGCAGTGAGTGCTTAGAGTTAGTAGTCCATCCTATCACTTTATGTAATGTATCATACGGCATACCACTTGCAAAAATAACTTCGTCTCCTGGAAAAAGCAACCCATTAATTGCTGAACTAATTGCATGAGTTCCTGAAACGAATTGACCTCTTACAATTGCAGCTTCTGCACCAAAAACTTCAGCATATATTTTATCAAGAGTATCTCTCCCGATATCGTTATACCCATAGCCAGTAGAGCCTTGTAAATGGCCTTCAGAGACATTGTTATTGTTGAAAGCAGCTAATACCTTTGCCTGGTTATGAAGCGCTATAGAATCGTAAATTTTAAATTGTTCTTTGATAGAACTTTCTGTTATTTCAATGTATTCTAATGACTTTTGCATATTATCAATCATGTTTATACCTCACTTAAAAAGGAGCAATATAAAATTGCCCCTAAATTAATTACTCTTCATACAGTTGTACTGTCTTACTAGGAACCATTGTTGATATAGCATGTTTATATATCATTTGTTGTTTCCCTTCTACATCTAACAATATTGTAAAATTATCAAAAGATTTTACTAACCCTCTGATTTGGTAACCATTAACTAGAAAAATTGTGGTTAAAATATCTTCTTTTCTAACAATGTTTAAGAATGTATCTTGCAAATTCATAGTCTTACTTGTCAAGGTAAAAACCTCCTCGTATTTGTTTATCTATTTATTCTAGCTTCAATTGAATAATCCTGCAAATGACGAACAATCTTGTCGCAAATAATTGGAATATCATCTTTAGAGTCAATATTATACCATTTTACTCCTTCAAGCCTTCTAAACCATGTTAACTGACGTTTAGCATAATTTCTAGTCTCTCTTTTCAGTACAGTAAGCATTTCTTCATATGTACTAAGACCTCGCAAGTAGTCTATTACTTCTTTATATCCGATAGCTTGTCTTGATACTTTACTGAGATGATACTTATCTATCAGATCTTTTACCTCATTTAATAAGCCACTCTCCATCATTACATCCACTCTTTTATTAATTCTTTCATACAGGTTTTCTCTATCAGTTTTTAACCCAATTAATATGTAATCAAAATCAGGTGGAGTATTATCTCTTTTTTTGGTTGCTATACCTTTCCCCGTTTGAAGATAGACTTCCCAAGCTCTAATAATTCTCTTCGTATCGTTTACATGAATTTTCTCTAATACTTCAGGGATTTTTTCAAAAAGAATTTTATGATATATTTCGTTTCCATGAAGTGAAATCCCCTCTTTTAAATTAGTTCTTAATCTATGATCAACTTCTTCTTCTACAAAGTCATATCCATAGATAACAGAATTAATGTATAAACCTGTGCCTCCAACTAATAAAGGAATTTTTCCTCTTTCAAAAATATCTTCTATCTGCTTATATGCTGCTTCTTGAAATTGTGCAACGCTAAACTCTTCATCAGGAGATATTATATCAGTCAAATAATGTGGAATTCCGCAGGCTTCTTCTGCTGTTACTTTTGCTGTACCAATATCCATGTGTTTGTATATCTGCATCGAATCTGATGATATAATCTCTCCATCAAGGGCTTTAGCAAGTTTTACACTCAAAGCTGTCTTACCACTAGCTGTAGGACCTAAAATAACGATTAAAGTATTCTTCATCAAATCATACCCTTTTAAACATTTTCTCAAGTTCTTTGAAAGTTATCTCTAAAACAGTTGGTCTTCCATGTGGACAGTACTGCCAATTATCAGACTTTGCTAGCTCTTCAATCAGTTTATATATTTCTTTGTTAGACAGATTTTGTCTAATTTTTATTGCAGCTTTGCAAGATAGTTCCACTAATATTTCTTGATACCATCTTTTTATTGCATCTTTATCTTTAAATATAGTTTCTAGCATTTCTTTTAATTCATTACGGTCTATATAGTCAATGAGAAAATTTGGCATACCACGCAAAATAAAGCTATTTGTACCAAAAGATTCAATTTCTAGACCTAGCTCTCTTATTTCATCAATATAGTCGGATATATTATTAAAAACAATATTTGTAAAAGATAGTTTCATTGGTACTGCGAATTTTTGAATGTGCCAACTTTCATCACTAGACTTTAATTTGTGATAAATTATTCTTTCATGTGCTGCATGTTGGTCTATCAATGCAAGTCCATTTTTATTCTGAATCACTATAAATGATGCATGTATTTGTCCAAGTATACTTATATTTTGAAATGGCTGAGGTACTTGGTTGCTTATAAACTCAGAAGTTCCTAAATTTTCATTTACCTCTAAGTCTATATGATCACTTTTATAAGATGTGTCTTTCTTCTCACTATTATAATAATCTCTTGATACAAAAGGTGCTTTCTCATTTAATTCATTTTTGGGGTTTGTTGAAATATGCAAATTGACATAATTAATGTCTTGCTGATCACTTCTATTAAAAGCAATGGATTTTTGTGTAGTTATTGGCTCTTCTTTTGATTTACTTAAAGCAACTTTTACAACACTATCTTTGTTTAATAAAGCGTTCTTGACTGCTTTTGACACTAAAGAGTGAATTATTTTTTTATCACTAAAACGAACTTCCTTTTTATTAGGATGTACATTAACATCTATCTCATCACTAGGTAAACTTAAAAATAGTATTGCAAATGGATACCTTCCTTTTGGTATTAAGTTACCAAAAGCATATTCTAAAGCATGAGTAATAGTCCCATCATCAATAGGCCTATTGTTAACATATATAAATTGCTTTTTTCTTGAAGCTTCATTAAAGTTTGGCTTTGAAATTAGACCAGTTACCTTATAGCTACCTTCTTTATAGTCTACTAATAAGCTTTCTGTGCAATAATCACTTCCCAAGACTTCACTTACTACATTTTCAAGTTTTCCATCACCCAAAGTTTTAGTAATAAGCTTATCGTCTCGAATATATGTGAAACTTATATGAGAGTTTGAGAAAACAAGATCCTGAAAAACATCTGTGATTCTTATACTTTCTCCTCTACTCGTACCTAAGAACTTTTTACGTGCTGGAATCTTATTAAAGATATTGCTAACTGTGATTTCAGTTCCTTTTTGGCAAGCTATAACTCTATTATCAACTAAATATCCATTATCAAATTTTATTAGGTTACCATGAATATCATTGTCTTGCTTTGATTTTACAATCACTTCACTTACTGAAGCAATACTGGGTAAAGCCTCCCCTCTAAAGCCTAATGTTCTAATAGAGCTAAGATCTTCTTCACAAAATATCTTGCTTGTTGCGTGTCTTACAAAAGCCATTTTCATTTCTTCTAAAGTCATACCTATGCCATTATCTAAGACTTTAATTTGGCTCAGTCCTCCATCTTTTATATCAAGAGTAATTTGATTCGCATAGGCATCAATAGAGTTTTCAAGAAGCTCTTTGACAACTGATGCAGGTCTTTCTATTACTTCTCCAGCTGCTATTTGGTTTATCACATTATTAGGTAAGAGTTTGATTTTACTCATCTGAAAGCTCCTCACTAAGTTTAGTTTGCCATCTATAAATTAAATTTAGTGCTTCTATAGGTGTTAGTTTTTCTAATTTAAGTGACTGTATTTCTTCTAATACAGGGTTAGTATTATGCACTAAGGCGTCTATTGATAGTTGCTGAATGATAGAACTTTCATTAGCACCATCTTTTTCTAGACCTTTTAGGTATTTCTCAGCCTTGTTGATAACAATCTGTGGTATTCCGGCTAGTTTACATACATGAATTCCATAACTTCTATTACTAGCCCCTGGGATAATTTTATGCAAGAAAACAATATCATCACCATCATCATAGACCGCAACAGAATAATTTTTAATTTTTGAGTATTTATCCTCTAAATCTACCAACTCATGATAATGTGTAGCAAATAAAACTCTGCATTTAACACTTAATAAATATTCAGATACCGCTCTTGCTATACTCATGCCATCATATGTACTAGTACCTCTTCCTATTTCATCTAGAATGACAAAACTTCTGCTTGTAGCGTTTTTGCATATATTTGCTACTTCGTTCATTTCTACCATAAAAGTACTTTGTCCTGAGAAAATGTCATCAGAAGCCCCTACTCTTGTAAATACCCTGTCTGCAACCCCTATAGTAGCATGTGTTGCTGGAACGTAACTTCCTATTTGAGCTAGAATGATTATAAGAGCAGTCTGTCTCATAAAAGTACTCTTTCCTGACATGTTAGGTCCAGTAATTATATGAAATATAGAATTATTATTAAGATTTATATCATTAGGTATAAACTCTCCTTGTTTCATGACTCTTTCTATTACAGGATGTCTGCCTTCATTTATATCAAGGATTGTGCTGTTAACTAGTCTAGGTTTTATGTAACGATTTCTTGTAGCTACATTACACAACGATGATAATGAATCAAGGATTGCAACATCTCTTGCTATTAGTTGCATGTCATTTACATATGTTAACAAACCTAACACTATTTCTTGGAATAAAGAATACTCTAAGTCATATAGCTTTTCTTGTGCGTTGAGTATTTCTTCTTCTTTATCTTTAAGTTCAGGAGTTATATATCTTTCAGAATTTGATAAGGTTTGTTTTCTTATATAGTCGTCTGGCACATTACTTAGATTTGACTTAGTTACTTCTAAATAGTAGCCAAACACCTTGTTATATCCAACTTTTAAATTCTTTATTCCTGTTTTTTCTTTTTCACTTTGCTCAAGCTCAGTAATCCAATTTTCTCCACTATCTTTTATCTTTCTTAAACGATCAACCTCATCATTATATCCATCAGCAATTATATCACCTTCGCGAATACTAGCTGGGGGATCACTATTTACTGAGTTATGAATATAATCAGAAATTGCCTCTGCCTTTTTAAAACTTAACTGCATTTTATTAAGAATTTCATCATCATAGTTTTCTATTAGGTTCCTGATTTCTTCTACATAGTCAAGTGAGACAGCTAAACTTACAAGATCTTTACCGTTTATATTATAAGTTGCTAACTTAGCTATTAGTCTTTCTATATCAATTATATTTTTAAGCTTTTCAACCAATTCAGCTTGTAATGAATGATAATCAATAAATACTGTAATTGTTGCCTGGCGCTTTTCAACTTCTTTAATATCAAGTAAAGGGTTTAGAATCCATTCACGAATCATTCTACTACCCATAGCTGTCTTAGTTTGATCTAGGTGATGGAATAATGAACCACTTTTTTTCTTCTCTCTAAGAGACTCTATCAACTCTAAATTATTAATAGTTGTCGAGTCTAAAATCATATTTTTAGCCTCGTCATCAAAAGTAATTTCAGTAATTCTTTTAAGTAAGTTGGATTGATTATCTTTTACATATTGAAGCATTATTGCTAAAGATTTCGCAACTTCTTTATTTACATAATCTAGATTAACGTCAACAGATGCTAGAATATTTTTGTCAAGACCTGTAATAATAGCAAGACTGTAGTTATTATTAAATTTTGTCATATCAATGCTTGTATTATCACAAATTAGAATTTCACTAGGCCTTAATTTTTTAATCTTATCATATAGTTTATATTCACTATCATCTCCATCATAATAGCCATATCTGAATTGACCGGTGGATACATCCAAATAGCTATAAGCATAGCAATTTTCTTCTTTTGCTATGCTAATTAAATAATTATTTGTATCAGGAGCTAAGTATTGACTATCTACTAAAGTTCCTGGAGTTATAGTGCTAACAACAGCTCTCTTAACAAGACCTTTTGCATGCTTAGCATCTTCAATTTGTTCACAGATAGCCACTTTCTCTCCGTGTTCTACAAGTTTATGAATATAGCTATCAGCTGAATGATAAGGTATTCCACACATAGGAACTTTATTACCGTCACCAGCATTTCTAGATGTCAATACTATATCTAAAATCTTTGATGCCTTCTTTGCATCATCAAAGAACATTTCATAAAAATCACCTAGTCTAAAAAAAATGATTTTATCTTTATTTTTTTGCTTTATTCTTAGATATTGTTTTAGCATAGGTGTATACAATGTTATAACCTCCGTTTATTTAGCCCATAAAACATGTGGGGTATAGTCGTATACCTCAAGTTCTATAATATCTCCTACATTATAGTCTCCTCTAAAGTGAACTAGTTTATTATCATCACTTCTACCACTCCACACTTCATCGTCTTTTCTACTCTTTCCATCTACCATAATTGATATTTTTTTACCTAGTCTACTCTTATTACTTTTTTCCATATACATATTTACTTGGTCTATCAATCTATATAATCTATTCTTCTTATCTTCTTCAGGTACTTGATCTTCAAATTTTGCTGCTGGTGTACCTGGTCTTTTTGAGTATGCGAAAGTATAAGCCGAGTCAAATTCGATTTCATCTACTACTTTCATAGTCTCTAAGAAGTCCTCTTCCGTTTCTCCGGGAAAACCTACAATAATATCAGTAGTAATTGTAGCTTGAGGTATCTCATTTCTAATATATCTTGCTAGATCAAGATACTTATCTTGATCGTATCTTCTATTCATCTTCTTTAGAACCTTTGAGCTTCCTGATTGTATTGGTAAATGTATATGATTGCATAATTTGTTTTCATCTCGTACTAAATGAATTAAATCTTTACTCATATCTTTAGGATGAGAAGTCATAAACCTAATTCTTTTAATATTTTCAATTTCAAGTAAAGACTTTAGAAGTTGTACAAAATTAATTTTATCGTCTAGATCATTCCCATAAGAGTTTACATTTTGCCCAAGCAGTGTAACTTCTCTATAGCCTTGGTTGCCTAACTGATATACTTCATCATATATAGACTCAATCGATCTACTTCTTTCCCTGCCTCTAACATGAGGTACTATACAATATGTGCAAAAATTATTGCAACCAAAATTTATATTAACAAATGCTCTATGATTTTCTGAATGCATCTTTGGTAGGTCTTCATAGATGTCTCCAGTTATTTCATGGACATCAAGTATTCTTCTACTTTCTTCTATAATTGCATCTAAATCATTTGAAAGACTATGCAAATTATCTGTACCAAATACAATATTGATTGAAGGGAACCTTTGATAAATATGTTTTGCTATTTCATCTTGTTGAGTCATACAACCACCTATACCCAAAATTAGATGTGGTTTATTTTCTTTAAGCTTAGATAATTCACCAAGTTTTCCATAAATTTTTTGCTCTGCATTATCTCTAACGGCACAAGTTATAGCAAATATCAAATCTGCCTCTTTTAAACTTTCTGTAGAGTAATATCCTTTTGTTTTTAATATTCCTGCAATAGTCTCACTGTCTGCGACATTCATCTGACACCCATATGTCAGTAAATGATAATACTGTTTCATCATTTCACCTTCTATTTATTTACTTATATTATACCTATAGTTTTTAATAATACTTAAAACTTTATCCTTTGGCAATGCTTTGATTGTTGTTTGATCTCGTCCTGTCATTGTCTCTGCAGCAAAAAGTGCATTTATAATTGCTTCTTCTGTAGCTTCAACTGCTGCTTTAAAAAATTCATACATTGATGCTCCATCTTCTGCCATAATGCTTTTTGTAATTTCATTTTTAGCATCTTTACTTTTTCGATTAGTTGTTGAAAATGCAATCACAAAGTCACCACTTCCATGTGATGCAATTGAACCTGTTCTCGCTAGACCCATACTTGCTCTTTTAGCTATTCTATATAGTTGTCTATTATCAAATGGTGCATCAGTTGCTATAATCATTACAATAGAACCAGATCCATCGTGTTCTGCTTCGTCATTTTCTAATAATTGTCCAACGGGGATTCCATCAATCACTAAGTTCTCTCTTTTACCAAAATTAGCTTGAACTAAAGATCCAACTGTGTAAGATTTATTATCTAAGTTAATCACCCTAGAAGATGTGCCAATTCCTCCTTTGTAACCAAAGGCCACCATTCCTGTACCTCCGCCTACATTTCCTTCTTGCAGAAAGCCATCTTTAGCACATTCAAGTGCCAAAATAGAGTCATCTTGTGAGACAAATCTCTGTTCTATTTCATTTAGCTTACTATCATTACACTCTCCAATAATCGTGTTAACTGACCGTAAATCAGGGTTTTCTCTCAATAAATATTCAATAAGTCCATCTGAAACCTTGCCAATATTAAGAGTATTTGTTAACATTATCGGAGTCTCAATATATCCAAGTTCTTGAACTTGTGCTATACCCATTGCTTTACCATAGCCATTATGCACATAAATGGCTGCAGCACAATTATTTTTATATATATTTTCACTATGAGGAATTATAGCACTTACTCCGGTTCTAGCACATCCATTACTGTCATTATTGAGTGTGACATGACCAACTTTGATACCTTTTACATCAGTTATTGCATTATGTAGCCCTGGTGTTAGAACACCAATTTTAATTCCGTAGTCTCTTAAGCGTTTTTTCATTATTATTGTA
The DNA here is from genome assembly GCA_964546025.1 of uncultured Clostridiaceae bacterium. Classification (GTDB taxonomy): domain Bacteria; phylum Bacillota; class UBA994; order PWPR01; family PWPR01; genus PWPR01. The sequence goes on along the minus strand of CAZJHT010000001.1, from coordinate 133,707 downwards.
CCTCCAATAGAAAGGGTGATTTCATTGTTAAAAAAAATTACAAATTTATTAGGTATTTTGCTTGGTAGTTTCATTACAGCTATAGGTGTTAGTGCATTTATGATACCAAATAGAATTGCCGCTGGGGGCTTAAGTGGTATCGCTACTATATTATATCATCTTTTTGAGTGGTCCCCAGGAATATTTTTATTTGCAGCTAATCTACCCTTGTTAATTATTAGTGGAGTTTTAATTAGTTGGAAATTTGCACTTAATTCAATAGTTGGAGCAATTGCTACATCAGGCTTTGTGTATTTATTAGAGGATATTATCCCACTGACACATGACCCTTTACTGGCAACGCTTTTTGGCGGAGTAATTTCAGGTATAGGTATTGGTATTGTGTTTAGGTCACAAGGCTCAACTGGTGGAACTGATTTACTAGCTAGAATTTTATCTAAGTATACACCCATTACACTTGGTCAAGCATTGCTTAGTATTGATGTATTAGTTATAGTCTCAGCAGCTTTATTCTTTTCTCCTGAATATGCAATGTATGCATTAATTGGACTTTTCGCAACTACTAAAATGATTGATACTGTACAGGAAGGTATTTCTTATACTAAAGAAGTACGCATCATTAGTGAACATAATGAAGGCATAGCAAAAAGAATAATAAGTGATATGAATCGAGGGGCTACCTTCTTATATTCTAAAGGTGCGTATAGTCAAGAAGATAAACTTACTGCAATCGTTATTATTAGGAGAAATGAAGTAGCACAAATCAAGGAAATTATTAGCGATATAGACCCTAGTGCGTTTGTCATCGTTTCTAATGTACATCAGGTACTAGGAGAAGGCTTCTCTCGTATTGATAAAATGAATGAATAAGAAAAGCTTGCTCAATTTTTATTTTGAGCAAGCTTTTTTATTTGTTTTACTATTCTACTATAGATACCATATCGCCATTTTTGAGCATAGCTGCATTAGCCTCATCAATATCGACATGCATTTCTAGTGCAAAGCTTTCATGTACTCTAACTAAAACATTATCAAAAATAAGTTGTCTTTCATTTTCAACTGTTTGAACTTTAACTAGGTCCTTATCACTTACACCAAATTTTTCTGCATCCTCAGGAAGCATGTGTATATGCCTTTTGGCAACAATTACACCCTCTTCAAGCTCTACAGTACCTTTAGGTCCTTTGATTGTAACACCCGGACTTCCAGCTAAATCACCAGAATCTCTTACAGGCACATTCTTAATTCCTAAAGCAAAACTATCAGTCAATGATATTTCAAACTGAGTTTTAGATCTTGTAGGACCTAAAATCCTTACTTTTGGAAAACATCCTTTTGGACCGCATACTTCAACAGATTCTTCACAAGCATATTGACCAGGTTGACCTAAATCTCTAAAGTTAGTTAGTTCATAACCACTTCCAAATAACTGTTCAAGATGTTCTTGTGAAATATGAATATGTCTATTAGATACGCCAACAGTAATTTTTTTCATTTCTAAAACTCCTAATTATCTATTTGTACTTCTACTATCCTAGAATTGATAACATTATTCCAGCTGCAACAGCTGAACCAATTACGCCAGCAACGTTAGGACCCATTGCATGCATAAGTAGGAAGTTTTGTGGATTTTCTTGCTGACCAACTTTTTGCGACACTCTAGCTGCCATTGGCACAGCTGAAACACCAGCAGATCCTATTAATGGGTTGATATCTCCTTTTGAGAGTGCTCCCATTAATTTTGCAAGTAATACTCCACCAGCTGTTCCTACTGCAAAGGCAAACAGACCTAAAGCAATAATACTTAATGTATCCATGTTTAAGAATGCTTCAGCATTTGCAGTAGCACCTACTGTTAATCCTAAGAAAATTACAATTATATTATTTAAAGCATTTTGAGCTACATCACTTAATCTGTTAACTACTCCGCTTTCTCTCATTAAGTTACCAAACATAAGCATTCCAAGTAACGGAACAGCTGCAGGTAATAATAAGCCACAAAGAAGTGTAACTATTATTGGAAATAGTACTCTTTCTACTTTTGAAACAGGTCTAAGCTGCTTCATCACTATTTGTCTCTCTTTTTTAGATGTAAGAGCTCTCATAATAGGAGGCTGAATAATTGGTACTAAAGCCATGTATGAATAAGCTGCTACAGCTAAAGGTCCTAAATATTCTGGAGCAAGTCTTGAAGCTAAGTATATTACTGTAGGGCCATCAGCTCCACCAATAATACCTATTGCACCTGCTGCTTCAGGACTAAAGCCCATTAATAAAGCACCTAAGAAAGTAACAAAAATACCGATTTGAGCTGCTGCTCCTAATAGGAATGTTTTAGGATTTGCAATTAGTGGACCAAAGTCTGTCATTGCTCCTACTCCCATAAAGATCAGCGGTGGATATATACCAAGCTTTACACCTTGATACAAATAATAAAATAGTCCACCTATATCCTCTCCTACTGGTTCTGCCATAATCCCAGATAGAGGAAGATTTGCTATCATCATACCAAAACCAATTGGTAGTAATAGTAGCGGCTCAAATTTTTTGACTATCGCTAAATATATTAACACTAAAGAAACTAATATCATTACAATTTCTGGCAGTGTAATTGTAGCAAAACCAGTTTCCGATAAAAACTTTACAAACGCATCACCAAGCAATATTATCCCTCCAATGTTGCTACTTTATAACCACCATAATGTCACCAGCATTAACATTACTGCCTTTTTGAACTGCAACATTAGCAATAACACCAGCACGTGGAGCCATAACTTCATTTTCCATTTTCATTGCTTCTAATACTAGCAATACATCGTTAGCTGAAACAGTGTCACCTTCACTAACTCTTACATCCAAAACAACACCAGGCATTGGAGATGATACAGATTCTTCTCCTACGCCAACTGTAGCTGGCTTCACACCAGGAGCTTCTTTTTTATTTTCGGCTTTAGGTGCAGCTGCTGCAGGAGCTGGAGCTGCTTTTGGAGCAGGTTTAGCTGCTGGTCTCGGTGTTGATGCCACTGGTTGATTATCAGCACCTAGTTCTTCTACTTCAACTTCATAAACTTCGCCATTTACTGTTATATTAAATTTACGCACGATAAATTCTCCCTTCATCGGTTACATTTTATTAGATATTTTAGATTGTAGTAATGCTTGTTTTCCTGCTTCATGCCATTCTGAACGACCAACTTTTCTTACCGAAATAATGTTAAAGTTTAGCTCTTCTTGACCTGTGAAAGCAGCAATTGCAGCACTTATTGCAGCAATAATAGCATCATTGTTTTTTGGTTTATTTTCAACTTTAGGTTTCTCTTCAACCTTTTTTTCAGCTACAGCTACTGTTTTATTGGCTTTTTGCTCTTTGTAAAAGACCTTCTTCATTAAGCCCATTACCAAGGCAAGTCCAATTAATGCAGTCATTACAACTGTCATACCTATAGCTAAGACAATAGCACCATATTCAAATTGACTCATATTTATCCTCTCCTATACAGGAATGTTACCATGCTTTTTAGTGAATCTATTTTCACGCTTAGTAGCGCAAGATTCTAAAGCATTGATAAGACTAATTCTTGTTTGTCTAGGATCAATTACATCGTCAATTAAGCCACGAGACGCTGCCACATATGGGTTTGCAAATTTTTCGCTGTATTCTGCGATTTTTTCTTGTCTTTTCTCTGGTGGATTATCAGCAGCTGCGATCTCTTTTCTAAAGATAATGTTCGCTGCACCAGATGGTCCCATTACAGCAATTTCAGCATTTGGCCATGCGTATACTATGTCTGCTCCTAAAGCTTTTGAGTTCATAGCTAAATATGCTCCGCCGTAAGCTTTTCTTGTAATTACAGAAATCTTTGGCACAGTAGCTTCAGAATATGCATACAATAGTTTTGCTCCGTGTCTTATTATTCCACCATACTCTTGAGCTACGCCAGGTAAGTAGCCTGGTACGTCTACAAAAGTAACTAATGGGATATTAAATGCATCACAGAATCTAATAAAACGTGAACCTTTGTCTGAAGCATCTATATCTAAACATCCTGCTAATACCATCGGGTTATTACCAACTATACCAACTGGTCTGCCATTAACCTTAGCAAATCCAACAACGATATTTTTAGCATAATGTTCATGTACTTCTAAAAATTGTCCATTATCTACAACTTCGCTGATTACATTTCTCACGTCATATCCTCTATTAGGATTAAGTGGAACTATATCAACTAAGCTATCATTTGTTCTCCAACCATCGTCTTGTGTATCTTCCATTGGAGCTTGTTCCATGTTGTTTTGTGGTAAGAATTCTACCAATTCTCTTACTTTGAGTAATGTATCTTTTTCATCTTCTCCTAAGAAGTGTGATACACCACTTTTTGCATTATGAACTTCTCCACCACCAAGAGCGTCAGCTGTAACTTCTTCTCCAGTAACGGCCTTGATTACTTGAGGACCAGTAATAAACATTTGAGCTGTTGATTTTGACATAAATACAAAATCAGTTAATGCAGGTGAATATACTGCACCACCAGCACATGGTCCTAAAATAACTGAAATTTGTGGAATTACGCCTGATGCCATAGTATTACGGAAGAAAATTTCTCCATATCCGTTAAGAGCATCTACACCTTCTTGAATTCTTGCACCACCAGAGTCGTTAATTCCTATTAAAGGTGCACCATTTTTTACAGCAAGATCCATGATATTTGTTATCTTTTTAGCATGCATCTCACCTAGGGTACCTGCTATTACTGTGAAGTCTTGCGCAAATACATATATAAGTCTTCCGCCAATAGTACCATACCCAGTTACAACACCTTCACCAGGAGCATCAACTTCATCCATTCCGAAGTCATTACATCGGTGTTTGACAAACATTCCAACTTCAATGAAACTACCTTCATCTAGTAAGACTTCTAGTCTTTCTCTAGCAGTCATTTTGCCTTTAGAATGTTGTGCTGCGATTCTCTTTTCACCGCCACCATCCATGACCTTCTGTTTTCTTTGTCTCAGTTCTTCAATAACGTGCTCCATTCCTACTCCTCCTTATTCGTTGCGTTCACACAACTCTATTAAAATGCCATTACTAGCTTTTGGGTGAATAAATGCTATCTTTGCTCCGTGCGCACCAGGTTGTGGAGTTTCGTTAATTAATCGAACTCCCTTTTCCTTCAATGTTGCAAGAGCTTCTTCAATATCATCTACTCGAAAAGCTAAATGAGCAATACCTTCTCCTCTTTTTTCGATATGCTTAGCAATAGCACTATCTTCTGAAGTTGGTTCTAGTAATTCAATATTACTTTCACCAACGGGTAAGAAGCAAACTTTAACTTTTTGGCTTGGAACTTCTTCCATTCCTGTAGGTTCTACACCTAATACATCTCGATAAAACTCTAATGCTTGTTCAATGCTTTTTACAGCAACACCAAGATGATCAATTTTATTTAACATCGGTTATTCTCCTTTATTTAATAAAATGCTTAATAGTTTATCTGAAACAAGATAAGGAGTAGACTCATGGTTATATATTTTATCTACATTATCTCTATACTCAGACTCTTTAATGTTTGACTTAATGAATTGTTGCATTTTGTATTGCAAAATATCTTGTATTTCAAACATTAGTTGTTCTTTTCTACGTTTTTCAAAGTTTCCATTTTCTATGTTTCGTGTAATAAAATCTTCAATTTTTGAGAATAACTCAGGTATTCCTTCTCCTGATAAAGATACTATTGGTAAAACTGGTGGTCGTTCGCTAACTTCGTAATTACTCATTTCTATCATTAGCTTGAGCTCTCTAACAGTTTTTGAAGCACCATCTTTATCTGCTTTATTAACTACAAAAAGATCTGCTATTTCCATTATCCCAGCTTTAAGAGTTTGAATATGATCTCCCAACCCTGGTACAGAAACCACGACTACAGCATCTGCTGTTTGAACTATATCAGTTTCTGCTTGCCCAATACCAACAGTTTCGATTATAACATAATCATAGCCTGATGCATCAAGTATTTTGACAGTATCTCTAGTAGCTTTTGTAAGTCCACCTAAACTACCTCTTGTTCCCATTGATCTAATAAAAACACCATCATCATTAGTCAGTTCTGGCATTCTGATTCTATCACCTAGAATTGCCCCTCCAGTAAAAGGACTACTTGGATCTACTAAAACTAATCCACATGTTTTTCCAAGAGATCTGATATGCTTTACTAATTCACCCACTAAGGTACTCTTACCAGCTCCTGGGGGACCAGTTATTCCTATTATCTTGGTATTTCCACAATACTGATATAGGTTGTTTATTAACTCTGTTGCTTCTTTATCTTGATTTTCAATAAGAGTTATTGCTTTTGCAATATATCTCCTATTACAATTTTTAATTTCTTCAGTGAATTTTTCTATATTATTCATTGCACAAACTATTTATGAATGTGATAATGCGGTCTGTACTGGTTCCTGGTCCAAAAATCTCTTTAATACCATTGTCTTTAAGAAATGGAATATCATCAGATGGAATAACTCCTCCACCAAAAACAATTATATCTTCTGCATCATTTTCTTTAAGCAACTGTGTTACTTTTGGGAAAAGATGATTATGAGCACCAGATAAGCATGATAATCCGATAAATTGAACGTCTTCTTGAACAGCCGCTCTAACAATCTGTTCTGGGGTTTGTCTTAGCCCAGTATAGATTACTTCCATTCCAGCATCTCTAAGCGCTCTTGCAACAACCTTTGCTCCTCTATCATGTCCATCAAGTCCTGGTTTAGCTACTAGAATTCTTATTTTTCTTTCTGACATTTTCTCCACCCTCTATAAGATTTCTGCAGGCTTATATTCGCCAAATACATCACGCATTACATCACTTATTTCACCTAAAGTAGCATAAGCTTTAACAGCATCTAAAATGTATGGCATTAGATTATCTGTTCCCTCAGCTGCTTCCTTAAGTTCTGCTAATGCTTTCTTGACAGCCTCATTATCTCTTTCTTCTTTAACTTTGTTAAGTCTATCAATCTGACGAGTTTCAACTGCATCATCAATTCTTAATAAGTTCTTAGGTGACTCTTCTTCAGCTTCAAACTTGTTTACACCAACAACAATATTGTCGCCACTTTCTACACCCATTTGATATTTATATGCACTGTCAGCAATTTCTTGCTGGATATATCCATGTTCAATTGCTTTGACTGCGCCACCTAAGTCATCGATTTTTTCAATGTACTTAATAGCTTCAGCTTCTATTTGATCTGTCAAAGCTTCTAAGTAATAACTTCCTGCAAATGGATCAGCAGTATCAGCAACTCCACTTTCATGTGCAATAATTTGCTGAGTTCTTAAAGCTATTCTTACAGACTCCTCCGTTGGCAATGCCAAAGCTTCGTCCTTGGAGTTTGTATGTAGTGATTGAGTACCTCCAAGTACAGCAGCTAACGCCTGAAGTGTAACTCTGATAATATTATTATCAGGCTGTTGTGCTGTTAAAGTAGATCCACCTGTTTGTGTGTGGAATCTCAATCTCATTGAATTTTCTTTTTTTGCATTGAATCTTTCTTTTACAATTTTGGCCCATAATCTTCTTGCAGCTCTAAACTTAGCTATTTCTTCAATAAAGTTCAAGTGAGAATTGAAGAAGAAAGACAGTCTTGAGGCAAATTGGTCTATCTCTAAACCTGACTCAATAGCTGCTTCGACATAAGCAATTGCATCTGCTAGAGTAAATGCAACTTCTTGTGCAGCTGTTGATCCAGCTTCTCTAATGTGATAACCACTAATACTGATTGTGTTCCATTTAGGAACGTTCTGTGAGCAATATTCAAAAATATCAGTAATTAATCTCATTGATTGCTCTGGTGGATAAATATATGTGCCTCTAGCAATATACTCTTTTAACACATCGTTTTGTATTGTTCCAGAAATCTGTTCAACACTAACACCTTGTTTTTCTGCTACAGCAATATACATTGCTAGTAAAACAGCTGCAGGTGCATTTATAGTCATTGATGTGCTTACTTTGTCTAGTGGAATATTATCAAATAATAGTTCCATATCAGCAAGGGTATCAATTGCAACTCCTACTTTACCAACTTCTCCATTAGATAATGAATGATTAGAATCATATCCAATTTGTGTAGGAAGATCAAAAGCTACACTTAAACCTGTTTGGCCTTGTTCTAATAAATATCTATATCTTTTGTTAGATTCTGCTGCATCAGCCATACCAGCATATTGACGCATTGTCCAGAATCTTCCTCTATACATTGTCGGGTATACTCCACGTGTATATGGATATTGGCCTGGTAAACCAAGTTCGTCCATATATTTTTCTTCTTCAATATCAAGTGGAGTATAAACAGGATTTACTACCATTTCAGAGCTTGTTGTGAATTCTTCTCTTCTTTCAGGTGCCCTAGCTAAAGTTTTCGCTAAAGGTCCTTCTTCCCATTTTTTCATTTCATCTTGTAAATTTTTCTTCATATCTTCATATGACATAATACACACTCCTAATAAAACTTTTTAATAAATAAATCAGAGGTAAAAATGTAAAATCTTACTATTACATAAAAAACGACAGATACCCTCCCTATTGACTTATAGGGAGGGTCAAATTAACTTGTCTTAGATTGTGCCACGCATCTTCATGTTATAAGCAATATTGTTAATTGCTTTCATGTAAGCTGCAACTCTCATTGATACGCCTTTTTCATCTTTCATTTCGTAGATTTCGTTAAATGCATCTACCATGATTCTTTCAAGACGCTCATTGACTTCTTCTAAAGTCCAATAGAAGTTTTGTAGGTTTTGTACCCACTCAAAATATGAAACTGTAACGCCACCAGCATTAGCTAGTACGTCTGGAACAACTAAAATGCCCTTCTCTTCTAAGATCTTGTCAGCGTCTGGAGTAATTGGTCCATTAGCTCCTTCAGAGATAAGCTTTGTAGATACTGTATGAGCATTAGCTCCTGTTATCATGTTCTCAAGTGCTGCAGGCACTAGAATATCACAATCAATTGCAAATAATGCATCATTGCTTTCTATGTCTTCAGAACCAGGGAATCCTACAACAGTTTTTCTTGTATTCTCAGGATTATTGTATACATAATCATATAGCTCTTGTATATCCATTCCTTCTGGATTGTATGCTCCACCATAGTAATCACGTACAGCAATTAACTTTGAACCAGCTTCGCCAAACAATAAAGCTGCGTAAGTAGATACATTACCAAAACCCTGCATAACTACTCTAGCGCCTTCAAGTGGAAGACCAATACGCTCAGCTGCTTCTCTAGCTGCGATAAATACACCTCTACCTGTAGCTTCAGTTCTACCTAAAGAACCATATAATTCTACTGGCTTTCCGGTTATTAAACCAGGATTGTTGTATCCTTTAATTTGGTCATATTCGTCCATCATCCATGCCATAATCTGTGGGTTTGTATTTACGTCTGGAGCTGGGATATCTTTAAGTGGACTTACAAAATCACCTAATGCGCGGATAAAACCACGAGATAATTTTTCTAATTCATTTTGTGATAACTCTTTTGGGTCAACCACAACGCCACCTTTTCCTCCACCATAAGGTAAACCAACAACAGCACATTTAATAGTCATCCACATTGATAATGCAATAACCTCATCAAGATGTACATCTGGGTGGTAACGTAATCCACCTTTAGCTGGGCCTAATGCAACATTATGTTGTGATCTGTAACCAACGAAAGTTCTAACACTACCATCGTCCATTTTTACTGGTACACTAACTTGCATAACTCTTGCAGGTTCTTTTAGTACCTCGTAAATACTTGGGTCTGCGTTTAACTTGTCGCATGCCGCTTTAATTTGCGCTTGTGCAATCTCTTTTGGATTAAGATTTTCTTTTGACATAATTAGCTCCCTCCGAACTTATTTATTTGCTACTAGCGTAAAGCCAGTTTGCAATGCTTTTTTGTTGAGCTCTTCTGTTCCTTTTGGAACTCTCTTTAGTACTGCTGTCTCAAGAGATTGTTGGCTAACAATTCCGCTAACCTTAACTAGAGCTCCTAATGCTACAATATTAGCTACAATGACTCTTCCAAGATCTTCTCTTGCGCTTTCAATTATAGGTGCACTGACAACTTTACATTTATCATTTCCCGATAATTTAATAGAGTCATCAATTACTAATGTACCATTATCATTCATATCTACTGCATACTTATCATATGCTTCTTGTGTTAGTGCAAGCATAACATCTGGGAGTGTAACTTTTGGATAAGCAATTTCTTCATCACTTATTATTACTTCACTCTTACTTGCTCCACCTCTTGCTTCAGGACCATATGACTGAGTTTGAACTGCATTCTTTTCTTCTAAAATTGCGGCCTCTGACAAAATAATACCTGCTAGCAGCATTCCTTGTCCACCAGAACCGCTTAATCTAATTTGTGTTGACATTATTGTTCCTCCTTTTGAGCATCAATAATTTTCTGATATTCCTCACAATATTCAGGAGCTTGTTCATCAAAAAGAACTCCTATAGGAAACTTGCCTTCAGTTTTTTCATTAGGAAGCTTTTCAAATGCCTTTGCTGGCATTGCATGATCTTTTTGCCATTCTAGCATGGTTACTGCATCACGCATCTTATTTCTTCTTCCATAATATGTAGGACAATGCGATACTGCCTCTACTACACTGAAACCTTTACTGTCAACAGCTTGTGTTATAAGTTTTGTAAGCATTGATACATGGTATGCTGTACCTCTTGCAACAAATGTTGCTCCTGCACCAATAGCTAAGTTACATAAATCAAAACCTCTATCTATATTACCATATGGAGCTGTGGTTGCATAGCTTCCAATTGGTGTCATAGGTGAATATTGACCACTTGTCATGCCATATATATTGTTGTTAAATATAATAGTTGTTATGTCAATATTTCTTCTAGATGCATGAATTAGGTGATTTCCACCTATTGCTGAAGCATCCCCATCACCAGTTATTACAATAACCTTTAACTCTGGGTTAGCCAGTTTAATACCTGTTGCAAAAGCAATTGCTCTACCATGTGTAGTATGTAGTGTATTGAAGTTTAAGTATCCTGGTATTCTTGATGAACACCCAATACCAGAAACTATAACTGTTTTGTCCTGGTCAAGGTCTAATTCTTCAATAGCATGTACTAATGCATTCATGATTGTTCCATGTCCACATCCAGGACATAGAATATGACTCATCTTTTCTTCTCTTAAATAATGTTTTAGATCATTAAGCATTATTATGGACCTCCTTAATTCTCTCAAGTATTTGCTTAGGTGTAATTAACTCACCGTCATATCTGTTTTCTGCAAACACTTTTGTTTTTCCATTTACTGCTCTTTGAACTTCATAAACGATTTGTCCTTGATTTTGCTCAGGAACAATCATTGCTTTTACTTTATCTGCATACTTATCAATATATTTATCTGCAAAAGGCCAGATAGTCTTAAGTCTTAATAATCCAACTTTTATTCCAGCTTCTCTAGCTTCTTTTACAGCACTAGCAGCTGATCTTGATACTGATCCATAAGAAACTACTAAGTAATCAATATCATCAGTATCTATTTCATCTACTTCTATAATGTCATCTAAATTAGCGTAAACTTTATCATGTAAACGATCTTTTAGGTATTTTACTTTTGTTGAATCTGTTGTTGGGAAACCAGTAAAGTCATGGATTAAACCAGTAACATGATATCTATAGCCAGAGCCAAATGGCGCCAAAATTGGTGCTTCTGTTGGATCTGCTTTATAAGGTAGATACTCTTCTGGGCTTACTTCAGGTCTTTTTCTTGGTAGAATTCCTTCCACAGATTCAGGCACTTCTACTTTTTCTCTCATATGACCAATAACTTCATCTAATAGGACAAGTACTGGCATACTATATTTTTCAGCTAAATTAAAAGCTCTAATTGTTGTATAATATGTATCTTGAACTGAATATGGAACTAAAGCTATAACAGCATGGTCTCCGTGTGTACCCCATCTAGCTTGCATAACATCTTCTTGTGAAGTTGCTGTGGGTAAACCTGTTGATGGACCACCTCTCATTACATTGACAATAACACATGGAACTTCTCCCATCAAAGCAAAACCAAAGTTTTCTTGTTTTAGTGAAAAACCTGGTCCACTTGTAGCTGTCATTGACTTCTTCCCTGCTAATGACCCTCCAATTGTAGCTGCCATTCCAGCAATCTCATCTTCCATCTGGATAAACTTGCCACCAACCTTTGGTAGTCTACTAGCTAAAATTTCTGCAATTTCTGTTGATGGTGTTATTGGATAACCTGCAAAGAATTCTACTCCTGCTGCTAATGCACCTTCCACACAAGCTTCATTTCCTTGTAATAATTTAATATTCTTTTGCATTAGTTTGTCACCTCTTTTACATTTATAGCAAGATCTGGACATCTCTTCTCACACATTCTGCAAACAATACATGCCTCTGGTCTAGCTATAATAGGTTTATTACTAGAATCTAAGTCATATACTTTTACAGGGCAAAAAGCTGCACAAATCCCGCAACGCTTGCACCAATCATAGTTGATTGTAATCTCTGACTTCTTTTTACTCATCTTATTCTCTCCTAACCAAGCATTTTTGATAGTTTAAGACAGCATTTTTCAACATATTTATCGACCCTACATCAGGGCGATATACAAACTCTATTACCTCTTTGTCCTTTTCAAGATTTGTTGTAACTTCTTTTTTTCTTCCAGGAGAAGATAAAAGATACTCTTTTGAGGCAATAAAGTCTTTAAGGGCATTCTTATCAGTTGTAATTGTGTATGAGAAATCATTTAATCTTATACCAGAGTCTAAAATTGATTTCTCTACTTTTCTGGCAAAGTTTTCAGATAAACATACAAGACCGACTTTTCTCTCTGGATCAAACTTTGCAATTTTTATCATTGTCTCAAGTTTTGGCTCTAAAGAGATAGCAATCACTTCTTTTTCAACTCTTAATTCTCGTAAAACTTCAATTACTTCGTCATAGTGAAAAAACGTGGTTACGATTAAGTCAAATTCATTGACTAATGTATGAAAAGCATTCTTATCACTATATATCTGGCTTAAGACTAAAGGTTTTACTAATATTCCAGATTCTTCAGATAATTCAGCGGAGAAAAAATCAACTTGTTCTTTATTACACTCTATAAAAAGAATATGAACATTAGTGTACTGTTTAATTTTTTCTTTTGCCAACTTATCAACCATGCGAACTATATCTTTTCTATTATAGCCTTGCTCAATGGCTTCTAGTATGAAGTTATCTAGTAATTGGTTTAGTTTGAGTTTTTGTTCTTTCAATTTTTTTTCGGCTACAAAAGTTCCTTTACCTTGTTTTGAAATCAGAATATTTTCGTCTTCTAATTCTTTATAGGCTACACTTACAGTACTTCTGCTGACATTTAACATATTTGCCAATTCTCTTTCTGTAGGCAATTTTGAACCAGCATGCCATACACTTTCTTCAATTTGTGCAGCAATGTACTGTTTTATTTGAACGTACAGCGGTACACCTGATTTTCTGTTCAATTCTATAGACATTGAGCACCTCCTAAATTGGCTTAATGGACTAGTCCATTGTTCCTTTGCATTATACTATATAAGACATAGCATTTAAAGATAAAATTGCACTTATTTTTAGTTTGTTAAAATAAAAAGCAATATCATCAAAATCTGAGATATTGCTTAAATTAAATTTACTTAGCTACAAATACTTCTCTTGCTTTGTACACATAGTCTACTCCTGAAAGCAATGTAATTATACCTACAATCCAAATCATTACATTACATATAATTTCTAAATTAATACCTAACTCCAAATTAGCGAGATACAATGCTATTATTAATATCATTTGTGTAATTGTTTTAATTTTTCCATAAACACTAGCTTGTATGACTATCCCTTCTGCAGCTGCAATTGATCTTAGACCAGTAATTGTTAATTCTCTAGCTAGTACTACTATGACAAGTGCTATTGGTAGTTGACCTTTGGTCAAAAAAATAATAAATATTGACAATACTAGCAATTTATCAGCTAACGGGTCAAGTAATTTTCCTAAATTTGAAATTACATTATATTTCCTTGCAATATATCCATCAACAGCGTCACTCAGTGCAGCAATAGCAAAAATCACTAAACCAATTGTAATACTTATAACATCATCTTTTTGAGTAAAATAGATTAAAGGCAGAATTGCCAAAATTCTAAATAGGGATATTATGTTTGGGACATTCTTCATATTACACTTCCTAATAGTGAATCAAAGTTTATTTCATCTATTCTAACCATTACAACTTGGCCAATTTCAATATCATTATTGCTTTCAACATAAAAACTTGCATCAATACCTGGAGCATTAGCCTCACTTCTTACTTCGTATCTAGTCCTAGAGAGCTTCTTTTCAATTATAACTTTGAAAACTTTCCCAACTAAATGTTTTTTACGTGCATAAGCTATGTATTTTTGCTCATCCACCAACTCATTGAGTCTCTCATTAATTGTTTCTTGAGATACTTTTCCTTTAAGTGAAGCAGCATCTGTATTTTCTTCTTCAGAGTATCCAAAGACTCCGAGATGATCAAACTTAACTTCATTTATAAATTCTTTTAAGTACTCATACTCCTCATCTGTTTCTCCAGGGAACCCAACAATTAAGGTTGTTCTCAATGTGAGATTATTGATTCTTTCTCTCAAACTAGAAAACCATTCTGGTTTTATTAGTTGTCTTGCTCCTCTTTTCATGGCTTTTAAAATTTCAGGATGAGCATGTTGTATAGGGATATCTAAGTATGATGCTATTCTGTCTTCTTTAGCTATGAGTTCAATTAATTCTTCAGATATATAACCTGGATAGCAGTATAACAATCTAAACCATTCTATACCTTCCACTTCCAGTAGGGACTTTAATAAATCTATTATTGTCACATTGGTATTAAGATCCATGCCATACGCTGTTGTGTTCTGTGCTACAAGATTTATTTCTTTAACACCACTACTCGCTAATAATCTTACTTCACTGATGATGTCTGAAAGATCTCTGCTTTGGTAATTGCCTTTAATTGTAGGAATAGCACAATAAGAGCATCTACTATTGCAGCCGTCTGCAATCTTAACAAAAGCACTTACCATATTATCGATTTTTCTTTTTGTAAAACTATGTCCTATATTCTTATTTTCTTTATATATTTTGTCTGGAGCATCTTTTTGTAATATTTCAGCCATCTGCTCAAAGTGACCAACACCAATAAAAGATACTACTTCAGGTATCTCTTCAGCTAGTTCATCTGCATATCTTTCTGCTAAACATCCAGTCACGTAAACTTTAACGTTATTACTTTGTTCAGTAGCTGCAAGAATTGCATCTATAGACTCTTCTTTTGCTGCTTTAATAAACCCACAAGTGTTTACTATAATTATATTCGCCATTTCGGGATCTTCTACTTCTTGAAATCCAGCTGTGCTTATTAATCCCCTCATAACATCAGCGTCAACATCATTTTTGTCGCAACCAAGCTTAACTACATAGAATTTATTACTCATTTTAGTTCCCAAACACCATAAACACAGTAACGGCTATACTTAAAATAATAAGTCCAGCTATAATATACATGAACCTCTTTTGTACAGATTTTTCTTTCTGTATTTCTTTTAGATTATTACTAGCATTTAATACAAATACCTCGTCATGGTGCTCAATACCAGTGTCTTCACTATATAATTTGAGCAAATGAGCATATTCAAGTCTTAACTCCCTTGATATAGTTCTTAAAAAACCTTTTAAGTATACTTCTCCTGGCAAAGTGTCAAATTCACCTTTTTCGATTGCATCTAAATATAATTGCCTAATTTTTGTCTCCTCATGAAGTGCCTCGAGAGACATACTTTTTTCTTCACGCTGTTGTTTTAAATAAGAACCTAATTTACTCATTATACTCCTCCTCTAATTCGATCTTTCAAGTAACTCTTTGACTATTTCACTTTCCATAATTACATCTCTAGGTTTACTTCCAGCATAACCTGTAATCGCACCAGCTTCTTCTAACTGATCTACAATTCTTGCTGCTCTAGTATAACCAATTCTAAACCTTCTTTGCAATAAAGAAATAGATGCTGAGCCATATTCTATAAAAACAAGCAAAGCTTCTTCAAATAATTCATCTTTTTCATCTAGTACAGATGATTCTCCTGTATTATTTTTATTAAAATTTTCTTTTGCGTAATTTGCTTCTTTTTGCTCTCTGATAAAGTCCACTATCTTATTAACTTCAGTTTCTGAGATAAATGAACCTTGAACTCTTACTGGTTTATTTAGCCCTGGTGGCATATATAACATGTCTCCATTTCCAAGTAGTTTCTCAGCACCTGACATATCTAAAATAGTTCTACTATCAACTGAGGATGACACTGCAAAAGCTATCCTAGCTGGAATATTAGCCTTTATAAGGCCTGTTATAACATCTACTGATGGCCTTTGAGTACCAACTACTAGATGTATTCCTGCAGCTCTACCCATTTGAGCAATCCTACAGATTGCATCTTCAACATCCTTTGATGCAACCATCATTAAATCAGCTAACTCGTCAATTACTACTACTACATATGGTAATTCCTCAACTTCATCTTGTGATGCAGTGATTTTCTTGTTATATTGCAAAATATTCCTTACACCTTTTTTAGCTAGTTGTTGATATCGTTTCTCCATCTCTTGCACAACCCACGTTAGTGCAGAGGCTGCTTTTTTGGGGTCAGTAACTACTGGAGTTAGTAAATGAGGTAGTTCATCATAAACACTTAACTCTACTCTCTTTGGGTCAATTAGAACAAACTTCACTTGATGAGGTTTTTTAGTTAGTAAAATACTTGATATTACAATATTAATACATACACTTTTCCCCGAACCGGTAGCACCAGCTATTAGTAAGTGTGGCAATTCATTTATATTACTAATCATTGGTGTTCCTGAAATGTCCAACCCCAGTCCAATCTTGATTCCTTCTTTTGCTTTGTTAAACTCATCACTTGTTAATACTTCTTTTAACAAAACAATGTTATTAGTTTCATTTGGTACTTCTATTCCTATTGCAGATTTTCCTGGTATCGGTGCTTCTATTCTAATACTTTTTACTGCAAGGCTTAAAGCGATATCATTTTCAAGAGATGATACTTTACTAACTTTAATGCCTGCTGCTATTTGAAGTTCAAATCTAGTGATTGTTGGTCCAACTGAGACTTTCGTGACCCTGGCATCAATTTTAAAGTTCTTCAGTGTTTCTTCGATTTTATAAGCCTGTTGTCTTAAGAATTGCTGGCTATCTAGTTCTTTCTCTTCTGGATTATTTAATAAATTAAAGTTTGGCAACTGATAAGTTTCATCAGGTATAGCTACTTGAACACTCAAGTCAGATTCATCAAAATGACTATTAGACTCAGTTTCTTGGTCCTGTATTTTTTTCTCACGAATATCTTTAACTATTGCTTTTATATTATCCTGGTCTGCGTCTGCTTTAACATCATCATTAATGTCATCTTGTGATTCTTCTTCTAAGTTTTTTTCTTTCTTCTCATCTAAATCAATCTCTATTTGCTCTTTATTATCATCTTCATAATTATAATTATAAGTAGGACTCTCTATTATTAACTCCTGTCTCTTATCTTCTTTAGGAAGCTCTTTTTGAGCCTCTACTTTTTTGGAACTTGATTTTTGTTTGTTTGACTTTTGTTTCTTCTTCATATTACTAACAATGGAACTAAAAAAATCAGCAATCTTTTTAAACCCGTTTAATAGACTAAAACCAGTATAAAGCAAGAATCCTACTAGTAATATTGTAACTAGTGAAATGTAAAGACCTATAACTCCTATAGTTTTATGCAATATAAAGACAGTATATCCCCCAATTACACCACTTCCTAAGCCTTCTAAGCCTAGTGTATGGGCTGATGAAAAATCATCTACTGGAGCTGAGTATATATGTATAAATGCTAGCAAAGAAATAACTATTAAAGATAAATATAGTATTTTAATTTTGGCAAGTTTTTCTTCAGAAAACAGATTTGTTAAACCAATCAGTATTAAACTCAACACTATGATATAAGATCCATAGTTTCCAAACAAGCTTGCCAATAATCTGTATAAGAAGCCGCCAATAATACCTCCATCACCTTGTGAGTATATGATGAATGCCAAAAATATAGCAACCGCTATTAAAGCTATTGCTAAGGCTTCTGTTTTATAGTTATTCTTCGCTTTTTTCTTTGCCATTTTTATCCCCTTAAATTAAATGTTTAAAGCAACCATCAAAACTCCCATTATTAGACAGTAATAAGAGAAATATTTCCACTTATCACTTTGTATTACTTTCATTAATACCTTTATTGCTATTATACCAAAAATAAACGATGCTATTATGCCTACAATTAGTTCTGATACCACTATGTTTGAATCATTAAACATAGCAGGAATTTTTAATAATCCTGCTCCAGCTGTGACAGGAAGCGACATTAGAAAAGACCATTCTGCAGCTGTTTTTCTACTTAGCTTTTTCTTAAACCCAGCAGTTATGCTCATTCCTGATCTAGATATGCCTGGTATAACAGCTAAACTTTGAGCTATGCCAATAAATAGAGCATCTTTTGCTGTTAAATCCTTAAGTTCCCTATTTCCCAGTTTAACTTTTGTAGAATAAAATAAAACTAATCCTGTTACTATTAAAGCAATTCCGACATGAAAGACAGAGTCAAAGAGTTGCTCAAAATAATTATCTAAAAGCAATCCAGTAATAACAGCAGGTATGGATGCTATAATAAGCAAAAGAACTGGATTTGTCTTCGTATTAAAGTGGTTTTTATTTCTTTTAGTAAAAATTCCAAAAAAATCTTGTATAATTAGCCATACTTTAGGCCAAAAACATACTAAAATTGAAAAAACCGTACCAATATGCAACATTACTTCCATCGTGTTTCCTGGAACGGAAACATTTAAATACTCCCCGAAAATCACTAAATGTCCTGAGCTACTTATTGGCAAAAACTCTGAGATACCTTGTATAATCCCTAATATAATTATTTTTAACATTTGTACCTCCACTAAGCAGTAAAAAATTTCTCATGCAAAGCCTCTAAAGCTTTACATAGGTCGCTTGAGTAAATTAAACAGGTAATCGTCATATGTGAATCAGTGGTTTGTATGACATCTACATCCTTATTGACAAGTGTTGTAATTATTTGCGAAAAAACACCTGGTTGTTGATGCATACCAACTCCAATACATGATATTTTACTAACTGGATCTCTTACCTGATATTCTAAATTTAATTCGTCACTTATTCTTGTTGTCGTATCAAGTTTGTCTGATTTTATGACAAAATAATGTCCCTTTGGTGTAACACTAATTAAGTCTAAACTTACCAGGTTTTTTGCCAGATTATTGTAAAGTTTTTTACTTGCAATACCTGATAAGTTTGGAAAATGTATTTGTACCAATCCTTCTTCATGTGAAAGCGCAGTAATGAAACGTACTTTTTCTTCTTCAATACGATCTTTCTTTATTGATTTCACTATAGTCCCAGGGTATTCATTTTCTAAAGAACTTACAACTAACTCTATATCATTCTCCATAGCAATTTCTACAGCACGTGGATGAACAACTTTTGATCCATGACTTGCCATTTGGAATAGTTCAGTAAATGATATTTGATCTAAAAGCATAGCTTTGCTTACAACTCTTGGGTCAGCAGTGTAGATGCCCTTTACATCAGTAAAAATCTCTACCCTATCAACACTTAAAGCTACTCCAATCGCAGCAGCAGTAGTATCACTACCACCTCTTCCCAACGTTGTAATGTCGCCATTTAATGAAATACCTTGGAATCCAGCCACAATAGGAACAAAACCATCACCCAATAAGTTAAGTAAGTTTTCTTTTTGAATATTGAGTATCTTAGCACTAGTATGGTCGCTATTAGTAAAAATCCCACTTTGCCACCCTGTTAATGCTTTTGTCTTTAGACCTTTTCTTCTTAAATATGAACTTATGATTACTGATGATACTATCTCTCCACAACTCATAAGTAAGTCTTTTTCTCTTAAGTCTGCCAAAATCTCATCGCTATCTACTAAATCAAGTAAAGAATCTGTTGCATATGGAAATCCTTTTCTGCCCATTGCTGAAACAACAATTATTGGGCAATAGCCTTCAGAAATTGCTTTTATGATATTCTGACTCATTAAATATCTATCTTTTTCATTTAATAAGGTGTTCCCACCAAATTTTTGTACTATTATCTTCATTTTAATTCCTAGTTTTCAATATCTTCAACTTCAGGTCTTTTATCTCCTGTCATCAAAATATCTACTGCATCTTTTACATCAATCTCTTCATGAAGTACTTTATACAAAATTGTAGTTATCGGCATTCTAACATCAAACTCTTTAGCAAGTTCATAAGCGATATTGCATGCACTGACACCTTCTACAACCATTTTTGTGCCAGCTAAATATTCACTTAACTTTTCTCCTTTTCCTATTGCCATTCCACACCTTCGGTTTCTTGAGTGCATAGAAGTACAAGTTACTATCAAATCACCAATACCTGATAGTCCAGAAAAAGTTACGCTTTGCGCACCCATTGCTATTCCTAATCTTCTTATCTCAGTTAATCCACGAGTCATCAGTGCTGCTCTAGTATTATCTCCCAGTCCTATACCATCTAAGACTCCAGTTGCCAGTGCAATGATATTCTTCAAAGCGCCGCCAATTTCAACACCAGGAACATCATAGCTCGTATATACTCTAAAAAAAGGAGTCATAAAGGCATTTTGAACTGCCAAAGCTGTACTTAAATTCTTAGATGCGACGACAGTAGCTGAAGGCACTTTATTACCGGTTTCCTCAGCATGATTTGGACCTGATAAAACTGCTATTTCATTATCTGGAAACAAGTCTTCTATTACTTCACTAAGTCTTTTCTTTGTTTTTGGGTCAAACCCCTTACCTATATTCACCAGTACTGTCTTTTTTGATATTTTGTTCTTTAATTGCGAAATTGTCCTTGATAAGTATTCAGAAGGCAAAGCAAATACAATTAAATCCTTATCAAACACTGCCTCGTCTATATCATTAATAGCCACTACATTTTTAGGCAATTTAACATTAGGTAAAAATGTCTTGTTTATATGATCTTCGTTAATCTGGTCACAAACCTCTTTTTCTCGTGCCCATAGAGTAACATTACTAAAATTTTCTGCCAATACAGTAGTAATGGCACTGCCCCATCCGCCAGCACCAATTACCGATATTTTATAAAAGCTCATAATTATGACCTCCTTGAACGCTCTTTAATTTTCCACCTTATCGGAGTTCCAGTAAATCCATATGCTTCTCTAATTACATTTTCTAGATATCTTTGATAAGAGAAGTGGATCAAGTCTCTACTGTTTACAAACAATACAAAAACAGGAGGCTTAATTCCAGTTTGTGTACCATATAATATTTTCAACTGCCTACCCTTCTTTGTTGGAGGTGGTGTCATATATACAGCCTCTTCTATTATTGTATTTAAAATGCCTGTAGGTACTCTTAGGTTTTGCTGTTCTGATACATATTCTATCAATTCCAATAATTCCGGTATTCTTTGACCAGTTAATGCTGAAATGAAAACGATTGGTGCATAGCTCAAAAATGGAACCTGTAGGTATAAGTCTTTCTTATACTTATCAAGTGAATGAGAATCTTTTTCATAAATATCCCATTTATTTACAACCATAATACAACCTTTGCCATTTTCATGTGCATGGCCAGCAATTCTCTTATCTTGCTCTGTAATCCCAGTATTTGCATCTATTAATATTAAAGAAATATCACAACGTTCTATAGAATCAATAGTCCTGCTAGCACTATATCTCTCTAAATCTTCAGTTATTTTACTCTTTCTTCTTAAACCTGCTGTGTCAATCAAGATATAATCTTGATTGTTATATCTAAAGAAACTATCTATTGAATCTCTAGTAGTACCTGGCATGTCGCTTACAATAGTCCTATTTTGACCTAGTATTTTATTAGTTAAAGAGGATTTACCTACATTAGGCCTTCCTACAATAGCTATTTTTATAGGATCTTGATCATCGTCTCTTGATGACTCAGGTAAAAATGAAATGATTTCATCTAATAAATCACCAACTCCTAGACCTGCTTCTGCAGATATAGGTACTATTATTTCAAATCCAAGGTTATAAAATTCATAAACTTGGTCAGTTAAGTCTACTGTATCTACTTTGTTACAAGCTACTATCACTGGAACGTTCTTTGTCCTCAGATATGTTGCTATTTCTTGATCTAGTGGATTAATTCCTTCTCTTGCATCAACAATAAATATAGCTACTGTTGCTTCAACAAGGGCATAATCAACTTGAGTCTTAATTTCATCTACAAATTGAGCGTCAGGTCTATCATTAATACCACCAGTATCAACTAATCTGAAATGTTTTCCCAACCATTCACAATCAGAATAGAGTCTGTCTCTTGTAACGCCAGGAGTATCTTCTACTATTGCATGTCTATATCCTACTATTCTATTAAATAGTGTAGATTTACCAACGTTTGGTCTCCCAATAAGGGCTACTACAGGTTTCATTTAGTTCACTTCCTCGTTTAATATGTTCTCAATTAGTTTCGTGCCATCAATATCTGTGACACATATATCAAAATTGTACTTACTTAAAAGATCGTTTAGTTGTAAATCGTCAAGAAACATGGTCTTTTCAAAGTTGAGAGAGTTTCTTGGAATTAAAACCTTACAGTTGTCATCTTTAAGTTTATCTAGAGCTCTGATAATGTCTTCTCCCACAAGCAAACCTGCTACACTTACAGAATTGCCAAAGAATTCATTTTTTACAGCAATAACTTTATAATCAAAAGTAGTATTAACCTCTTTAATTTTGTAAAGCAATTCTTCAATATAGTTTGATGCAAGTGTTCCGGTTATAACATAATGTTTTTTATCAAACACTTTCTTCTTTATTATATCACTAAAATTCTCTAATGCAGAAGTAAACTCATCTATTAAAAGTCTTACCATACCTATACCGTTTTCTAGTTGTAAGTATCCTTGATAATACTCTTCACTTGGCATTTTATACTCTGCTTTTGCATAAATTTCATCTGATACAAAAACAATATTATCATCATTATAATAATTTTTTGCAATACCTACTATATCACGAGCTCCTTCATTACTCAATGGAGTTAATTGGTCTAAGTTGCTTCTAAATCTTGTCAAACCAACAGGAACTATAGCTATAGAAACTATATTTGGCTTTAGACTATGTAGATCATCAAGTGTAGATTTCAAATGTTCACCGTCATTTAAACCAGGTACGATAACTATTTGAGTATGAAACTCTATATTACCTGCCTTCAACTTCTTCAGAAAATTCATAATAGAAAAACTCTTATTTCTTCCTAAAAGCTTATCTCTTTCACGTCCCGTTTGGTGTACTGAAATATACAAAGGAGACAAATTATAATCTATTATTCTTTGAATGTCTTCATCAGTAATGTTGGTACCTGTAATATAACTACCAGACAAAAAAGAGAGTCTATAATCATCATCTTTTATATACAAAGTATCTCTCATCTGAGGAGGCATTTGATTAATAAAACAAAAGGTACAATTATTTTGACATCTTTTAATTGGCTCAATTGTTGGAGGATCAAAGACAATTCCTAAATCTTCATTGAATTCTTTTTCAATTTCAAAAATAACTATGTCACCATTCATTTGCTCAATTTCAATTTCTACATAATCATCAGAGGTTGCAATAATATAATCAATTATATCCCCTAGAGGGCTATTATTAACTCTTTTAACTACATCACCTTTTTCTAATCCTATCTCTGATGCAATACTTTCTTCTTGAATATACTTAATTTTTCCCTTACTCACAATATCACCTTTTCTCTTACCTTACACGTAATGAATATAAGATAATTTTATATCCTACACTTAAAATCTTTCATTATTTTAATTATATCATGATTTTGCAATAAAAAAATACCGATTACCTCTTCTTTCCATATTTGTGCTAACAATTAGAAAGTTAGTAAACGGTAATTAATAAAACAAAAAGAGAGTGATCTTTTGCAATCACTAAATGGTTGCATTAAATCGCCTCTCTGTTTTTTAATATGATATTACTCTTGTGGCTCTTCAGTTACTTCTTCAACTTCTTCGTCGTTCTTCTTTTTTGCTTTGTTTAGAAGATCTCCGAACATGTCTCCAAGAGTAACACTTGCATTTTCTGTATGACCAGCAGAAGGTTTTCTTCTATTATTTGAAGAACGTCCTCCTCCACCTTCACTTCTTTCTTTGCGTGGTGGTCTTTCAGTTGTTTCTTTTAGACTTAAGCTAATTCTCTTCTCATCTTTGTTTACACTTAGAATCTTAACTTTAATTTCGTCTCCAGGAGAAACTACATCTTCAGTTTTTTCTACATGATTCCAAGCTAGTTGAGATATGTGAACTAATCCTTCTACCCCTGGCTCAAGCTCTACAAAAGCACCAAAGCTAACCGTTCTAACAACTTTACCTTGAACAATTTCGCCAGCTTCATAGTTTTTGTCAACTTGTGTCCATGGGTCATCAGATACTTGTCTAATAGATAAAGAAACTCTTTCATTCTCTTGATCTACTCCAAGAACCATAACTCTTACTTCGTCACCTTCTTTTAGAACTTCAGAAGGATGCTCTACTCTACCCCAAGATAATTCTGAGATATGAACTAATCCATCTACTGCTCCTACATCAACAAAAGCACCAAAGTTAGTGATTCTTTGAACTATACCATCTATTACTTGCCCTTCAGCTAAATTCTCCCACGTCTCTGCTTGAGCTTTTTGGAATTCTTCTTCTAAATAAGCTTGTCTAGATAATACAACTCTTCTTTTTTGCTTATCAATCTCGATTACTTTGGCTGTAATATCTTCGCCAGAGAATACTGATAAGTCTGGAACGTAATTGCGATCAACTAGTGATGCTGGTAAGAAAGCTCTCATACCCATTAAATCAACAAGTAATCCACCTTTAACAGCTTCAACTACTCTACCAGTAACGTCTTCTTTATTTTCATAAGATTCTTTTACCTGATTCCATGCAGCAATAGATTCTGCTCTGCGACGAGATAATACGGGATTACCATTATCGTCACTAACACGGAGAACAAATACTTCTATTTCATCTCCCTCTGCTACTAAATCAGAAGGAGTTAATGTTCGGTCGTTAGTTAGCTCACGAAGTGTTATAATTCCTTCAGATTTATAACCGATGTCTACTAATACTTCGTCATCATTTACGCGTACAACGGTACCTTTAACTAAGCTACCTTTTTTTAGAGATGCAAAATCATCATTTAGCATATCTTCCATATTAGTAGGTTGCTCTTCTTCAACTTCTTCTTCAACTTCTTCTTCAACTTCTTCAGTTTCCTCAGAAGCTTCTTCTTGCACTTCGCTAACTACTTCTTCAACTTCTTCCTTCTTCTCTTGTACTTCTTCAGTAATCTCTTCAACTGTTTCTTCAACTACCTCAGTAGTCTCTTCTACAGTTTCAATTACTTCGTCTTTTAGCTCTTCAACAACATTGTCTTTTTCTAGGTTCTTTTCCATCTGCACAATGACCTCCTTGATCACCCAGTCCGGTGTAGAGGCTCCTGCTGTAATACCAATTTTGATATCAGTTTCATTAAACCAACTAAAATCTAAATCTGTCGCATTTTCAACATGGTAAGCACGTACTCCGGTCTGGTTACACAACTCGTGTAATCTTCTGGTATTGGAACTATTATATCCGCCCACAATTAGCATTATATCAACTTCACGCGCTAAGTCAACACTTGCACGCTGTCTAATTGTTGTAGCAGGACAAATTGTCTGAAAAATCTTTAAATTTCGAAATTTCGTTGCAATTTTACCGTTTATTATGTCCCATTTTTCGGTATTAGCGGTTGTTTGACAAACGACATAGGTTTCCCTATCTTTATCTATAGCGACTTCAAACTCTTCATAATTTTCTACGATTTGAACATCTTTTCCTCCCCTACTAGCAATTCCAATTACTTCAGGATGGTTCTTTTCGCCAAAAATTATCAGAGGATAACCTTTCTCTTTTGCTTCATTAGCGATCTCATGAATCTTCTTAACATGAGCACATGTAGCATCAATTATTTGGCAACCTTGATCTATAAATTCGTCCTCTAAATCTCTTGTAGCTCCGTGAGCTTTGATTAAAACTTTCGTATTATTTTCTAGAGGTTTGCCATCCCAAATTTTAAGACCTTTACTTTTTAGATCTTTAATTACATCTTTATTGTGAACTAAATCACCATCAATTACTATTGTATCACACTTTAAAGCGTCTTGGGCAATTTTTACTGCTCTTTTTACACCAGCGCAGAAACCTGCATTTTTTGCTATTATTATTTCTCTTTTTTTCATTTATTCACTCAATCCTTGGTTAATTTTGCCCATTACAATTTCAGTAATTTTATTCATCTCTTGTTTTTGAATTCTTTTTGCTTTTTCTACATATATGATTTCATGATAAATTAAAGTAACTTTACTTCTAAATTTTTTATTATCATTTACAATAGTTACGGGTAAAATTGGTGCTCCAGTTTTCATAGCTAGGTAAGCAGTGCCATTATGAGCCTTTTTATCTTTGTCTTTGCCACGAGTGCCTTCTGGAAAAATTCCTAGGCATCTATCTTGGTCTAACACATCCATTGCAAAAGTAATAGCTTTTCTATCTGGTGCTCCTCTATCTACTGGAAACATTCCAAGAGTTAAAAAGAATTTTCTGACAAACCAATTATTAAATAGTTCTTTCTTTGCAAGAAAACTCAGTCTTCTTCTTGTAGCTACCGCTATCCATACAGGGTCTATCCATGTTATGTGATTACCTGCAATTATTAATTTATCTTGAGGCAATTCTTTAGGATAATTCTTTACTTCTAAATCAAAATAAAGTTTTATTAAAGGTCTTACTATTGCTATAACGATTCTATATAACATTAATTATCACTCACTAACTATTAATTCTTTAATCTTTGCTATGACCTCTTCAATTGAAAGGCTTGTAGAATCTAATTCTATTCCATCATCTGCAATTTTAAGAGGTGAGATTGCACGTGTACTATCAATTCTATCTCTTTTTACTAAATCTTTCTTTATAGTTTCATAATCCACGTCAAACCCTTGTTCTTCATATTGTTCTATTCTTCTACGAATTCTTTCTTCAGTTGAAGCTGTTAAAAAAATCTTTAAATTTGCTTGAGGAAGTACTACAGTCCCGGTGTCTCTACCCTCCATCACTGTTCCATTGTATGGATTGTCATATGATAAGTTTCTTTGAAGATCAACCAGTGTTTCTCTTACTCTTTTATGAACTGATACTTCAGAAACACTCTCATTTACCGGGATTGAACGAATAAAAGGCATAATATGAAGATTATTTATATAGTAGTGTAATTCTTTTCCTTTAAATTTATGGGTAATTTTTTCTGCTAAATCTCCTAACCTATTTTCATCATCTGAACTTATCTCATAAAGAATTGAAGCACAAGTAACAGAGCGATACATTGCACCAGTATCTATATAGAAAAAATCAAGCTCTTTAGCTAGTCTTTTTGCAATTGTGCTTTTTCCTGCACCAGCAGGCCCGTCAATTGTAATACAAAATTTCATAATTATTTCTCCATTAAATCAGGTCTAAGTATTTTGGCTTCACGCAAATAAATGTGTTTGATATTAGTCTTTTCAGGTAAATAGCAATGAACCATTACTCTTATACATTTTTCTAAAGAGTTTGGAACTGGTACTTCATTTGTGCACATAAGTGCAATCTCTGTTATACCTAATAGTCTTGCGGCCTTAGCAGGAAAAACTGCATCTAAATCACCTGTTAAAGAAAACAACATACTTATTAAATTTTTTTTCTCTATATTATTAACGTCCATAATGTTTAGAAGCATCTCTTTAGTAGCTTCTAATATTTCATTTTCATCATTTTGATTAACTGTAATAGCTCCTCTTATAGCAAATACTCTTTTCAAAATATTATCTCCTCTTTATGTTAGTAAGTTTCTCTAATTGCTTAATTTCATTCATGTCTAATGTCTTATATTGACCAGGTTGCAACCTTCCTAAATTTAAAGGTCCAAATTTTACGCGTTTTAGAGAAACAACCTCATAATTGAGTTTATCAAACATCCTTCTTATTTGTCTATTCTTACCTTCTCTAATACTAATAAAAACTTTACTAGTATGATTATTTCTAGTTTCTAATTTAACTTTAGCAGGAGCTGTTACCCCATCACTTAATTCTAATCCATTCTCTAATACTTTAATAGAATCATTTTCTAGAAATCCCTTAATCTCAACTAGGTACTCTTTCCATACTTCATACGAAGGGTGTATCAAACGATTAGTCATTTCACCATCATTTGTAATTAACAATAAACCCGTAGAGTCATAATCCAGTCTTCCTACAGGGTAAACTCGCTTATTTGTTTTAATTAAGTCAATTACTGTTTTTCTATCAAACTGATCATCAGTAGTTGTTACATATCCAAGGGGTTTATGTAAAAGAAAATATACCTTTTCTTCTTTATCTTCAATCAGTTTACCATCCACCTCAACTTTATCAGATGATGAAACTTTTACACCCATTTCTCTAACAACTTTATCATTTACCTTAACTCTTCCCGCTGCAATTATTTCTTCAGACTTTCTTCTTGAAGCAACTCCAGCATGGGCAAGGTATTTTTGTAATCTCTCTTTTTTCAAAATCATCACCCTTTAAAGTATTGTATACATTATAAATGAGGTATAGATCAATAAAAATACTAAGCCTTCTTTTTTTCCAAGTTCTTTTTTGAAGAAAGAAAAAAGCACTAAAACTAAAGTTAATAAAATCATTACTGGGAGGTCTATAAACAAGCTTTGTTCTCCTATTGTTACTGGTCTGACTATTGAAGAAAGACCTAACACCCAAGTTAAATTAAGTAAATTAGCTCCAATAATATTTCCTATGGACAAGTCTTGATGTCCCTTTAAAGCAGCTGTTACAGCAGTTGTTAGTTCTGGTAATGATGTTCCTAGAGCAATAAGTGTGATTGAAATAATTATTTCGGGAACACCGAAATGCTCTGCTAAAATCACACCTGAATCTACAATTAAGTTAGAACCAAGTACTATTAAAACTGCACTTAGGATAAAGATTAGTATTTGTTTTGATATTGGTTTATCCTCTACCTCTTCTTGTACTTTTCTTTCTTTAAATCTTAAACTTGATATTTCTTTATATATAAAATATATAAAGCCTACTAAGAATAATACCAGAAGCACTCCGTTTAACCTTGTTATTGTAAAATTTAAACTCATAATAAAAAGAGAAACTGCTACAAGAATAAGGTAAACACCTCTAAAAGCAATATCTTCTCTTTTCACTTCAAAAGATCTAATCATTAAGACAACGCCTAAAATTAACCCAATATTACAAATACATGATCCTATTGCATTACCAAAAGCCATTGAAGTATACCCTGCATACGAGGCCATAACTGATACAGAGAACTCAGGTAAAGTTGTAGCCAAACTCACTATTGTTACTCCAATGAGTACCTGTGGTATGCCAAATCTCTTAGCAAACCAAACAGCAACCTCAGTAAAAAAGTCTGCTCCTTTAATGATCATTACTAAGCCAATTATGAGAAATATGCCACTTTTCCAAGGGAACATAGCTTGACCCTCCAAATTTTAAATTTGAAAACTCTCCGCAAGAACGGAGAGTCTTTAATTATTCTACTTCGACAATCATTTCAACTTCAACTGGAACATTTAGTGGTAATCCACTGTTTCCTATTGCAGCTCTTGCATGCATTCCAACTTCTCCAAAAACCTCAACTAACAAATCACTTGCCCCATTGACAACTTTTGGTTGATCTCCGCTTTCAGGAACACTATTTACATACCCAACAACTTTTACAATTTTCTTGATTTTGTCCAGATCTCCTACCATAGATTTAACTACTGATAGACAGCTGATACAGCACAGCTTAGCTGCTTCATAAGCATCTTCAATAGAAATATCTTCTCCTACTCTACCTGTTATGATTTCGCCATCTTTTTTTGGTATTTGTCCTGATACAAAAATCAAATTTCCTGTTTGTACAGCTGGCACATAAGAAGCGACTGGTTTTCCTGGCTCTGTTAGTTGAAGACCCATTTCATTTAGTTTCTTTTCAAAGTTCATTTAATAAGACCCCTTTCAAATTTTAAACTTAAATGTAAAACATTTAATTATAATTTTATATCTTCTGGCTTAGGTAGCTCTTCTATGCTATCTAAGCCAAAAAATTCTAAAAATTCTTTAGTCGTTCCATACAATATTGGCCTTCCTATAGTTTCAACTCTTCCTACAGCTTCTATAAGGCCTTTTGATAAGAGTACTGTTACGACACCATCACTATTGACTCCTCTTAAATCATTAATTTCAACTTTTGTAACTGGTTGTTTAAAAGCTACTATTGATAATACCTCCAAAGCAGCTCTTGATAGTGAACTTGCACGAGTAGGCTTAATTAGTTTAATATATTCATTATATTGCTGTTTAACTACTATAATATATCCATCTTCCATAGTTCTTATTTCTAAAGCACCATTCTTTTGATACCTCTTTATAAGTTCAAGCATTGCAGCTTCGATTTCTTCTATACTTATTTCTAATATTTCTGCAATTTGCTTTGCTTTTATAGGGTCATCCGATGCAAATATTAATGCTTCTATAATAGATGATAATTCATTTATGTTCATTTACTTACATGTCACTCCCTATAATTAAGAAATCATTATTATCTAAAGCTATAATATTAATTATTTCCTGTCTTATACATTCTAAAATAGCTAGAAAAGTTACTACAGCGCTATATTTATTTGGCATATTCTTAATTATTTCTGATAATGATACTTTACTATTTGCAACTTTATTCTTTATCCATTCTATTTGTTGACTTACAGTTATCTCATACCTATCAACATTGTATTCTGGTACTTCAGGCTTTTTATCTAATAAATAATTAAATGCAACTGATAGCTTTAAAAGATTTATATCATCAAGATGTTCTTTTGGGTCTAAATTAATATCCTCAAGTGTAAGAGGATTACCTTTAGAAAAATACCCCAGAGAATCTAGCTGCCATTGATCTAATAGGTCAGCTAAAATAGTGTAGTATTGTTTTGTAAATAATTTCTCTAGTAAAATTACATCCTCATCTTTAAAATCATCTTCTTCACTTGGAAAAAGTGCTTTTTGTTTTATTCTTAATAATATAGTTACTATCTCTAGAAACTCAGTTGTTATTTCTATGTCATGATTTGATTCATTATAGTAATTTATAAAATCATCAGCAACCTCTGCTAACGATATCATGGTGATATCAAGCCTTTTTTTCCTAATCAAATCTAGCAATACATCTAATGGTCCCTGATATTCATTTATGTTTATTTCAAACATACTTATCACCAAATAAAACTTAAAGCTATGTTCATAATCCTACTAATTATCGGACCTAAAATTGTGGATGCCAACCCTGTAAATATAAAAATCATGAATATTAGTAATGAATACCTTTGCATTTTATAATATAACTCATGTTTATTTTTTACTGGCAACAATTCAAGTAAAACCTTTGATCCATCAAGTGGTGGTATAGGCAGTAAATTAAATACACATAAAACAGCATTTATGTTCATCATATAAAAACCTAGTTTTACTATTGGCTGTGATAAAAATGGCATCGTAAAGCGCATAATTAAAGCAGTTATAACAATAACAATTATATTAGATATTGGCCCTGCCAAAGACACTATTATTCTATCTCTTTTACCATTTTTATAAAAGCTTGGGTTTATTTGCACAGGTCTTCCCCATCCAAAACCAAAAAGAAGCAATGATATAAGCCCCATTGGGTCAATATGTGCAACAGGATTTAATGTCAATCTTTCTTGAAACCTTGGTGTAGGGTCTCCTAATTTTACTGATGCAAATGCATGAGAAAACTCGTGTACTGTTATTCCTACGATAATTGCTGGAATCAAAAATATTAAATCTGGGTTTGTTAATCTATTTATTATATTCAACTTCTCACCTCGTCACGCAACAAATTCTAAAGTACATTATATACTCTAGAGCAGTATCCTGCAAATAAGATATTATAAATATCAAGTTTTTATAAAGTAAAAATCCGAGCTTTTGCTCGGATTTAATAACTATTACTCAACGTATGAATAGCCTTTGCTAGGACCCGTATCAGCTGTAGTTCCTGCTATTCTTGATAAGTAAGCGTCACCAAGTCTTTGAATATGTCCTAAAACATTATCAAAGTAGTTAAAATGATCTTGCTCATGCTCAATTATCATTTCAAATAGTTTAGCTGTTGTACTATCTCCATTATCGTAGCATACAGCTAAAAACTCATTATAAGCTTCCATTGCTCCATCTTCTTCGTTAGCGTTAAAAGCAAAGATTTCTTCACATGTTTGACCTTTTGTTACTGGTCCAGCTAAATCTGTAGTTGGATCTCCACCTAGCTCTTTAACTCTCTCAGAAAAATCTTCTGAATGTCTCATCTCATCAATAGCAATAAGCTTTAAATTTGCTGCTAACTCACCATAATCCATATCATCTAACTGAAAATGTTGATACATATATTGGTGAATTGCTTGCAACTCCATAGAAATTGCCTTATTTAACACTTCAATAACATTTTGTTTCTTTTGTTCTCTACTTGTCATAATTATTACCCCTTTCAAGTTTTCTTCAACATGTATATTTTACCATACATCCGTCCTACTTTCAAATTGATAATCGATATCAATTGCTAAAAATTATTGTGAAAATTAATACAGTTACAATTAAAAAAACAAGAGTTGTAATACCCCCTGATTTAAGATAATCCTTAGTTGAATAACCACCAGCTCCCATTAATAGCGCATTTACCTGATGTGTCGGTAACATGAAAGAGTTTGCTGTTGATACCCCAGCAAGCAACAAAGCAAGACGATAATCAATACCTGATAAACTGGCAATACTTGATATCATCGGCGCTAATACTACTACTGCACCAACATTTGACATGAATAACGAAAAAAAAGCTGCTAGCACTGCTATCATTAGAAAAACAAAGAAGTTTGGTAGCTCTGCTGCATAACTAAAAATTGTATTTGCTAGAAAATTTGCTGTTCCTGAGTTTTCCATGGCTATACCAAGAGGCATTAATGTGGCTACAAGAAAAACAACTTTCCACTCGATAGCATCATAAATCTCACTAACATGTAGTGTTTTTGAAAGCACTAAAAATATTACTCCTGTTGCAAAAGATAATGGCACACTAAAACCAAAAAGGATAAGAGTGATTGCTAATAAAAAACTAAAAGCGGCTTTTTTTGTGTTCTTGCTATCTTTTGGAGTATAGTTAATTGGTGTTGCTATGATGAAATCCTTACTTGTTCTTAGATTATTAATTTGTTCAAGTTGTCCATAAAGGATTAAAATATCACCTTGATTTAGGGTAAGGTTTGAAATATCATTTTTTATCACGATATTGTTTGAGACTAACACAATAGGCTCTAATTGATGATTTCTTCTCAGATTATAATCTTTTATGGTCTTACCAACTAGACTAGATCTTACTGGCAGAATTATTTCAACAAAACCAACATCAGAAACAGACGACTGTACTTCATTCATCTCATCTAAGTTACTCTGATCAGCAAAAGATTCAATCTGCGTCTTTTCTCCCATAATTGATAATATGTTACCACTCTTTATAATTTTCTCTCTCCATGGCACATAATTAATACCTTCATCATCTGAGATAGCTACTACATGGAGTGATTTATCATTCCATATATTAGCTTGTTCTATACTTTTTCCTATTAAGTTACTTTTTTCTGTAACAATAAAACTCTTTATATCTCTATCAATTTTATAATAGTCAATTAAAGTAGATTGGAAGTCTTCTTCTTTTTCATTGCCGCTTGTCTTATCAGGCAATATCTTATTCCCAAAAATTAAAAACATAGTAGACACTGCTAGCAACACCGATAACCCAATCGGTGTAACAGCAAAAATAAAGAATGGTTCATATCCTTGTCTTGTCAAAAGGTCATTTGTAATTAATAAAGGTCCAGACCCAATCATTGTCAATGTACCCCCAATTATCGCACAAAAACCTATTGGCATGATAATCTTTGATGGTGAAATCTTTTGCTCTCTTGATATTTCTATCATACTTGGTAAAAACAATGAAGCAGCGCCTATATTCTGAATAAACCCAGACATTAGACCAACTGTTAATGAAAGCATGAAAACTAGCCTTTCTTTGCTTGACTTGGCCTTTGCAATTATAAACTTTGCAAACCCATCCATAGCACCAGTTTTTGATATTCCTCTTCCTAATATCATAACTGCCATCATTGAAATCACTGCATTTGATGAGAAACCGCTAAAAAGCTGGTCAATAGGAACTAATTTTAACCAGCCTAATGCAAGTAAGGATATCATAGCAGCTATATCAATTCTCACAATTTCTGTGATAAACATAATTGCTGTCAAAATAAGAACTGCAAGAGTTAGAATAATCTCATTAGTCAAAGCCTCACCCCTTTAGTCAGTTTATTTAATAACGTTTCTTAGCATTCCAATTCCTTGAATTTCACAAACTACTTCATCACCTCTTTGCAAAAATCTAGGTGGGTCAAATCCCATACCTACCCCAGCAGGAGTTCCAGTGGCAATTATGTCTCCAGGAAGTAAAGTTATGCCTTTAGAAAAATCACTAATGATTGTTGCTATATCGTAAATAAGGTGTGTTGTCTTTGATGCTTGTCTTAGCTCTCCATTAACATAAGACCTTAAGTAAATTTCTGGAGGAAACAAAAAATCTGATGCATGTGTTATAACCGGCCCTAAAGAAGTATATCCATCTAAGCTTTTACCCTTAAACCATTGTGTATGTTTACGCTGTAAGTCCCTTGCTGTAAAGTCATTCAGGATAGTATACCCAAAAATATATTCATTAGCTTCATCTTTACTAATATTTTTTCCTTCTTTTCCAATAATTATTGCTAACTCCACTTCATAGTCAAGCATTTTAGTTAAGCTCTCATCAAGTATCAAGATCTCGTCATGACCAATAGTTTTACTAGCCATTTTTGAAAAATAAGCAGGAGCTTCAGGCAGTTTAAAATTATTCCCTTTAAACTTCTCAGACTCCTTAGCATGATCAAGATAGTTCAACCCTAAGCAAATTATATTTCTTCTTGGTGTCATTATTGGACTGAGAACTTTTATGTCTTCTAAGGGTATTAATTTAGAATTGTTGATTATTACATTATTAATAGTATCCTTATCAAAATCTCCTGAAATAATATATTCAAGTAAATCTTGAGAATTAGTTTTTTCTTTTAGTGAAATAACATGGTTTTCGTCTTGTGCCAATACTCCAAAGTCTTCAGTCTTATTTTGTGAAAATGATATAAATTTCATGTGTTCTCCTTACTTTAAGTCTAGATTCATTAAGTTTTGCTATTTTATGATCTCATAAATCAACTTTTCTTTTAGTTTCTTATCACCAAACTTAAAACTGCTCCTTGTTCTATCAATTAACATGCTACTTATATTTTTATTTGTATAAAGAGTTGCTATTAAATCATCTTTTGAAACTTTGTCGCCTACATGCTTATGGATTTTGATTCCTGCTGTTAAATCAATTTGCTCGTCTTTTATATATCTTCCAGCTCCTAATTCCATTGCAATTTCTCCAAGAGGAAGGGCATCTATGCTATGGATAAATCCAGAACTATCAGCTTTTATATCTAAAATGTTCTTAGCTTTTGGGAATTTCTCTAGGTCTTCAAAGTATGAAGCATCTCCACCTTGTGCATTTACAAATTCTTTGTACTTGTTTAGAGCCTTTCCTGTACTGATTAAATCTTTGTAGACATTTGCTGCTTCTTCTTTTGTTTCAACTTTATTACAAGCTAGTAAAGCCTCAGTTACTATAGTTTCGCTTAGATTTGATAATCTTGAGATATATTTCCCTTTTAGAACCTCAATGCTATCAACAACTTCTAAAATATTACCAATAGATTTTCCTAAAGGATTATTCATGTCACTTATAATTGCTACAACTTTTTTATTTGCTCTTTTCCCAATTGACACCATTGTTGAAGCAAGTTCCTTTGCATCTTCAAGCGTTTCCATAAATGCCCCATGTCCACATTTTACATCTAGTACAATAGTATCAGCACCAGCAGCTAATTTTTTTGACATAATTGAACTGGCAATTAGTGGAATAGAATTAACAGTTGCAGTAACATCTCTTAATGCATAGATTTTTTTATCTACTGGAGCTAAATTTTCTGTTTGTCCTATTATAGCAAGTTTAATCTCTTTAAGTTGTCTAATAAACTGTTCATTGCTCAAGCTTGTACTAAAACCTGGAAAAGATTCTAATTTATCTATTGTGCCACCAGTATGACCTAGACCTCTACCACTCATTTTTGCTACTGTACACCCAGCAGCTGCCAAAATCGGAGCTACTATAAGAGAAGTTGTATCTGCAACACCCCCAGTAGAGTGTTTATCGACCAAAAATGGAAAATCAAGACTCAGTTCTTTCCCAGACCTTACCATTTCTATTGTAAGATCTGTTGATTCTTTTAAACTCATACCGTTAAAATATATAGCCATTAATAAGGCAGACATTTGATAATCGGGAATATTCCCCTTATTATATCCTTGTACAATGAACTCAATTTCATCAGAATTCAAAGCTATACCTAATTTTTTCTTTGTAATTAAATCATACATTTTCATATCATTCACCTCGCAAAACCGGGTCTCCTATACTTTGCTCAATATCAAAGACATTCAAAATTGTTGCACCTAAGTCTTTAAATTTTATGCTACCAAAATTTCCAGTTTGCTTTGTATTAAAAAAGAAAATAGGAACGTTTTCTCGAGTATGATCAGTACCCTCATACGTGGGATCATTACCATGATCTGCAGTAATAATTAAAAGATCTGTACTATTTAACTCTTTTAGTAAAGTAGGTAAGAATGTATCAAAATCTTCTAAAGCCTCTTTATATCCTTCGACATCTCTTCTATGTCCATATTTAGAATCAAAATCATTCAAATTTGTAAAAATAAAAGAGTTGATGGGTTCGTTTTTAATTGCATCAAGAAGCTTTTCCATCCCATCTTTATTATCTTTAGTCTTTAATGACTTCGTTAAGCCTCTATTAGCAAAAACATCATTTATTTTGCCAATACCATAAACTCCTACTCCATTAGCTTTCAAAATGTCTAAAACAGTATCTTCTTTTGGAGCTAAAGCATAATCTTTACGATTAGCTGTTCTTTCAAAGTTTGGAAAATCACCTATGAAAGGCCTAGCAATTATCCTTCCTACTTTATATTTGCCATCCATAATATCTCTAGATTTCTCGCAAATTTTATAAAGTTTATCTATTGGGATAATTTCTTCATGAGCAGCTATTTGTAACACACTATCAGCAGAAGTGTATACTATAGGTTTTTGACTATGAATATGATGTTGTCCCATGTTCTTTATAATTTCTGTTCCTGAAGCTGCAATATTACCAAGGATTTTGCTCCCATATGCTTCTTCCAATTGATCTTTTACTTCTTTTGGAAACCCATCTGGAAAAGTGGGCAAAGGCTGCTTTATTAAGAAACCCATCATCTCCCAATGACCTGCTATAGTGTCTTTCCCAGCGCTTTCAGGTAGCATTTTTCCATAAAAACTTTCCTTTGACTCCTTGTCTTTACTTAGCAAATTATTAAGTCCATATTTCTCCAAGTTTGGCAGTTCTATATCTGATGATTTGTAAATATTACCTAAAGTACTTGCACCTACATCTCCAAACTTAGATGCATCGATTGCTTCTTCAAGCCCAACACTGTCTAATATTACTAGAAAAACTCTCTTAAACATATTATTCATCTCCATTATCTTCAGCTAATCTAATTAACTCTGTAATTAAATCTTGATAAGAGTAACCTTCATTTATAAAAAGTCTAGGATACATGCTAATCTTCGTAAATCCAGGAATAGTGTTTATTTCGTTAACATACAAGTTATTTGTATCGTTTTCTAGGAAAAAATCTACTCTAGCTAGTCCTTGGCAGCCAAGTTCTTTAAACGCTTTAATTGAAACATCTTTAATAGTACCAACTAATTGCTTATCGACTTTAGCTGGTACTATTAACTCTGCACTGCCTGTAATATATTTTGCTTCATAATCATAATACTCAGCGTTTGGTATAATCTCACCTGGTAAAGAAGTCTTTAAAGTATCATTTCCTAAAACACTTATTTCTAATTCTCTTCCATCAATTGCTTTCTCAATTAGCACTTTATTGTCATAGTTAAATGCCAACTCTAAAGCTGTTTTTAACTCTTTTTCAGATTTAACCTTGGTAATACCAATAGAAGAACCTAGATTAGCTGGTTTTACAAATATAGGCATGCCCAAGTTATATATCTCTTCCCTTTTGCTATTATAGCTATTGTTATATTCAAACTTATTAAGTATCACAAAGGGTACAATTGGTATATTTGCTGAATCGAGTATTACTTTTGTAATGACTTTGTCCATACATATTGCTGAACTAGTAACTTTACTTCCTACATACTTCTTCTTCATAGAATCTAGTAAGCCTTGGATCTTTCCATCTTCCCCACCAGGACCATGCATAAGAGGAAAAACTACTTCAGACATGTTAATCAAATCTATCCAATGATCTGCAATATAATATGAATCACTAGAGTCTAATTTAATAGACTCTAGTTTGATTTCTTCTTGTACTGGTTTTAATTGTGTAGGGTCAACGTTTTCTACAAATTCACCATTTTTTGTGATGCCCAATGTACCAATTTTAAACTTATCTCTATCAATATTCTTAAAAATTGATGTAGCTGAAGCAATTGATATCTCATGCTCAGCTGAAACTCCACCAAAAATTAAGAGCACCTTTTTATGCATCTTCTCCACCTCTTAATTATCTATAGTATTGTTGCCCTTCCTAAGTAAATCAGACCTCTTTCACAATCCATGGTAATTAGTTCACCACTTTTGAGTAATTGCATTATATTAGGAACGTTAACAATAACAGGCTTACCAAAGTTTATGCCTACAATAGCAGCATGTGAGCTTAATCCACCACTTTCAGTGATAATCCCTGCTGATTGAGCTAGAGCGTTTACATAACTTGCATCAGACTGGTGACATACAACAATTGAGTTAGGTTTTACATCTAATAGATCTGTATTATCTTTGACTAACACTGCTTGTGCTGTTACAGATTTATCACCTATACCAAGCCCCTGGGCAATAACTTTACCTATTGTATGTATTTTTATTAAATTTGTTCCACCTGGCATTGCCACAGGCACTCCAGCAGTTAAAATTACTAAATCTCCTTCTTCTACCAAACCAGTTGTTAGTGACAAATTAACAGCATCTTCGAGCACTTCATCAGTTGTCTCTAGCTGTTCACCATGGATAGGTAGAACCCCCCATATTAGTTTTAATTCATCCTCAACATGTGGATCTGGAGTGATTGCAATTATTGGCACGGATGGTCTGTATTTAGCAATTTTCTTTGCTGTGTAACCAGACTGAGTTGGAGCTATAATTGCTTTTACACCAAGTGATTCAGCCATACTACATACTGTTTGTCCAATTGCATCATTAATTGTCATATCACCATCATATAAGAAAGAGCTTGGTAATGGGTAGTTGATACCACCTTCTGTAGTATTAGCTATATTAGCCATAGTCTTAACTGCTTCTACTGGGTATTTACCCACTGCTGTTTCTCCAGAAAGCATAATTGCATCTGCTCCCTCAAATATTGCATTTGCAACATCACTGGATTCAGCTCTAGTTGGTCTTGGATTTCTCATCATAGAGTCAAGCATTTGTGTGGCAATAATTACTGGTTTGCCAGCTTTGCGACACTCTCTTATCATGTCTTTTTGCCTTAAAGGAACTTCTTCTTGAGGTATTTCTACACCCAAATCTCCCCTAGCTACCATTATTCCATCTGAAACATTAATAATTTCTTCAATATTATTTAATCCTTCTCTGTTTTCAATTTTAGAAATTATTTTCATTGAAGAGCGATATTCATCTAATATTTTTCTTATTTCTAAAACATGTTCAGCTGACCTTACAAATGAAGCAGCGATATAATCAAAGTGATGTTTAATTCCAAACTTAATATCTGATATATCAGCTTCTGTTACAGCTGGAAGTCCAGTCTTAACATCTGGTATTGTCACCTTTTTTCTATTACTAATCTCACCACCATCTGTAATATGGCAAATAATTTCATACTCTTTGATATCTTCGACTTCTAATGTAATATTTCCATCATCTAAATATATTGTGTTACCTTTTTCTAAATACTTTGGAAGATCTTTGTAGTTAACATGAACCTTATTTTTGTCACCCAAAACATCCTCTGTAGTAAGAATAAATTTGTCTCCAGTGTCAATGGTGTCTACCCCGTTCTTTATCAATCCTAAACGTATTTCTGGGCCTCTTGTGTCCATCATGGTTGCAACTCTTATCTTTTTATCATTTGATAATCTTCTTAAATCGTTAAGTCTTTTTTCATGCTCTTCATATTCACCATGACTAAAATTGAAACGTGCTACATCCATTCCATTGTTAACGATTTTCTCTAAAACCTCTAAATTATCTGTTGCAGGTCCAAGAGTACATACTATCTTTGTTCTTCTCATTTTTTCACTCCATTCTTGAAATTTACATGCTTCTGTGAATTAGTTAAATAAACTATAAATTAATTATACCATCAATTTACAACAATGTTAGTAATCTTGCACATGTTTTTCATATAAATAAAAAGAGAACTAGCAATTTATTTCACTAGTTCTCCCATATTTCATTTTATACTAATGACAAACCTTTTTCTAAAGCTTCTTCATTCAATGGTAGCAAATGATGATGCCTTTCAGGTAATACATTCTTTAAGGAATCCATAACAGACTCTTTATTACATACGTCTGTCGCAGCTAAAAGACTGCCTAAAGCTATGATATTAGCAACTCTTGCATTTCCAAGTTCTGATGCTAGATCATTAAAAGGAAGTGCTATTACTTTAACTCCATCCCTTTTATATTCTTCATCTATTAAAGAACTATTATAAATTATCACTCCACCTTCTTTTACGCTATCTGCAAATTTAGTTAAAGAAGGTAAGTTCATTGCAACTAATGCACTAGGTGCAGTTATTAATGGTGATGCAACTTGTGTTTCTGAGACAATCACCATACAGTTTGCAGTCCCGCCACGCATTTCAGGTCCATATGAAGGAAGCCATGAAACATTCTTTTCTTCAAGCATTGATGAGTAAGCTAACAATTGACCCATTAGCATGACACCTTGTCCGCCAAAACCAGCTATTATTACTTCATGTTTCATTTACTTTTCCTCCTCTATGTCTTTGTAAACACCAAGTGGAAAATAATCTATCATATTACTCTCTAGCCACTGCATACTCTCAACAGGAGTCATTCCCCAGTTGGTAGGACATGTTGAAAGAATCTCAACTAAGCTAAATCCTTTTTTCTCAACTTGATTCTTGAAAGCTTTTTCTATAGCTTTCTTAGTTCTATTAATTCCTTTAATATCATGCACTGTTGTTCTTGTTATAAAAGCAGGTCCATCTAAGGTAGCCAGCATTTCTGACATTTTTAATGGGTTACCAGCTGTAGCAACATCTCTTCCATAAGGTGATGTTGTTGTTCTTTGCTTTGGCAAAGTTGTTGGGGCCATTTGCCCACCTGTCATTCCATAAATTGCA
The DNA here is from genome assembly GCA_964546025.1 of uncultured Clostridiaceae bacterium. Taxonomy (GTDB): domain Bacteria; phylum Bacillota; class UBA994; order PWPR01; family PWPR01; genus PWPR01. Next base: position 91,704 of record CAZJHT010000001.1, on the reverse strand, counting down.
TTATTTACAAATATAACAGTCATATTTTCGTTTCTTGCTGCTGCATGAATTATTTCTGCTGTACCAATAGAAGCTAGATCACCATCTCCTTGATAAGTGAAAACAATACTCTCAGGCAAAGCTCTCTTAATCCCTGTTGCAACTGCTGGAGCTCTACCATGTGCTGCTTCTTGCATATCACAGTTAAAGTATTTGTATGCAAATACTGAGCATCCTACTGGTGCAATACCAATTGTTTTCTCTCTTATATCAAGAGCGTCAATTGCCTCAGCTACTAGTCTGTGGATAATTCCATGAGTGCATCCAGGGCAATAGTGTGTATTAATATCAGCTAATGCTTCTGGTCTTTTAAATAATACTGCCATTATTTTAGCCCTCCTAAAATCTCATTTACTTTTCCAAGTATTCCTTCTGGAGTTGGGATCATACCGCCACTTCTGCCATAAAAATGTACTGGTTTTTTACCATTTACAGCAAGTTTGACATCCTCAACCATCTGACCCATACTCATTTCTACTGATAAGAAAGCTTTTGCACTATCAGAATACTCTTTAAAAACGTCATAAGGAAAAGGCCATAGAGTAATTGGCTTAATTAAGCCTAATTTAATGCCTTGCTCAGCAGCCATTGGAATAACGTCTTGAACAATTCGAGCTGTTGTTCCATATGCTACTAAGATTATATCTGCATCATCACAATTATATGTATCATATCTGATTTCATTCTTAGTAATTTCGTCATATTTCTTTTGTAATTTAATGTTATGATCCTCTAACTCTTGCGGGTCAAGATATAAAGAATTTACAATGTTTGGTGTTTCTCTATCACCAATACCAACAGTAGCCCAACTTGAATGATCAAAATCAAGTTTCTCACGTTCTTTAAACTCAACTGGTTCCATCATTTGACCAAGCATGCCATCACCTAAAACCATAACTGGATTACGGTATTTATCTGCTAGATCAAAAGCTTCTTGCACTAAATCCACCATTTCTTGCACTGTTGATGGGGCTAACACAATGAGTCTATAATCTCCATGTCCTCCGCCTTTTGTTGATTGGAAATAATCTGATTGAGCAGGTTGTATACCTCCTAAACCAGGACCACCTCTAACAATATTGACAATTACACATGGTAACTCTGCACCAGCTATATATGATATGCCCTCTTGCTTTAAACTTATACCAGGGCTTGATGATGATGTCATTACACGAGAACCTGTTCCAGCAGCTCCATATACCATATTAATAGCTGAAACTTCACTCTCTGCTTGCACAAACACTCCATCAACTTCAGGCAATCTTTTTGACATATACTCAGGTAATTCATTCTGTGGCGTTATTGGATATCCAAAGAACAAGTGACAACCAGCCCTTATGGCTGCTTCGCCAATAGCTTCATTACCTTTCATTAACTTTCTTGCCATGATTATTCCTCCCTCTCTTCTCGATGAATTTCGATTACTACATCAGGACATATTTGTGCACAGAACTTGCAACCTATACATTCGTCTCTGTCTGTGACTGTTGCTACATAATATCCCTTTGCATTAATACGATCACTCATCACAACGATGTTTTTTGGGCACACTGTTGTGCACAATTCACATCCTTTACATCTATCCTCATCAAAAAGAGGATATGATATTCTCTTAGCCATATGACAACCTCCTATTTATTTTCTCCACTTTGGAGATAATTGTAAGTCCAATTGAAAAACCTCACTACTTATTTGAGGCATTCCTTCTTTTTTTATAATTTCAGAATTAACTGTTGTGAATAATATCGGTTTACTTAATTTTTCAGATACCTCTTCAATTATATGAAAGTTATCTTCAATGTACTTTATATTTGTTTCATGAAGCAGATTTGTGTTGTTTATTAATCCTGTAATTTTCTTCCTAGAAGTATACTCAATGTTTTCTATTAACTGTAGAATTTTTTGAGAAGAATCTTGTAACGGCCTAGCTGGATTGATTACCATATACATTTGATAATTATCTGGTATATGCTTTTCATACCTTGCTAAGACTTTTGCTCCCGTATCATCTCCTCCTAGGTCTATTAATGTCATAACTTCATCATCTTTAAGCGACCCATAAACCTTTGCAGGAAGTGCTGGGAGTGCTGAGTTTCTTAATTCTCCTTTAGGTGCAATTAACTCAATACCTTTTTCTTGGAATACTTTATGAGCTTCTCTCGACCTAAAATATGGATTAACAATGTCTAAGTCAACTATAGAAATCTTTTCATAGCTTTTCTTAGCATCTAAAACATAGTTAACAGATATCTCAGACTTTCCACTTCCATATCCACCACATATTATTGTTACAGGTGCAAACTCAAGTTTATTCATCTTTTTTATAATGCTTAGCTCCCTCTTCTTCTTTTAATACTCTAATAGCACCTTCATTTAATGCTTGCATTTCTTTTTCACCTGGATAAATGATTATCGGTGCAATGAAAGATACCATTTCAGATATCCAAGGCATTAGATAATCTTTATCATATGCTAGTCCACCTGAAATAACAATCGCATCAATATTCCCGCCATTAGCAGCTGCTAAACTTCCAATCTCTTTGCCTATTTGATATGCCATAGCTTTATATATAAGGTATGCATTAGTATCCCCATTTTCTATCATACTTACTATTTCTCTTCCATCATTGGTACCTAAGTAAGCTACTAAACCACCTTGACCTTTAATTAATTTCTTAACTTGATCTAAGGTATATTCACCAGAGAAACACAAAGCAGCGAGTGCACCAGCAGGTAAACTTCCACTTCTTTCAGGCGTGAAAGGTCCTTCGCCATCAAGAGCATTATTAACATCAACTACTTTACCTTTTACATGAAGACCAACTGAGATCCCTCCGCCTAAGTGTACTACTATCATATTTGATTCATTATATTTTTTCTCAATTTTTTCAGCAGCTAGCCTAGCGACAGCCTTTTGGTTCAATGCATGCAAGATACTTACTCTTTCAAAAAGCGGGTTTCCGCTTATTCTTGACACGTCATTCATTTCATCAACAACTACTGGATCTACTATATATGCAGGGATTTTAAGTTCTTGAGCAAATCTATCAGCAATTAATGCTCCCAGATTTGATGCATGTTCTCCATACTTTCCTTCTCTTAGGTCTTGTAACATATCTTCATTAACGAGATAAGTACCGCCTTCTAATGGGTGTAATAATCCTCCACGACCCACGATTGCTGATAGTTGCTCTAGATTAATACCTTTTTTTATTATTTCTTCTCTAATTAATAAGTATCTAAACTCATTTTGCTCAATAATATTGTTATATTTAGACAATTCTTCATTACTGTGTCTTATAACATTCTCAAAAACCAATTCTTTGTCATTAAACACACTAAATTTTGTTGATGTAGAGCCAGGATTTATAGCTAGTACAAACATCCTATATCCCCTAGGCCATCAATACAGCTGATGCAATAGAGTTAACCTTTGCATCATGTGAGTCTGCTCTAGATGTTAAAACTATTGGTACTCTTGCTCCAGCTATAATTCCAGCACAACGAGCATCTGCAAAATATACCATACTCTTATACATCACATTTCCAACTTCGATATATGGTACTAGGTAAATATCTGCATCTCCTGCTACTGGACTATCTAACCCAATCGTTTCAGCGGCTTTTTTTGAAGCGGCACCGTTTAGATTCAAAGGACCATCAATTATACAGTTCTTGATTTGACCTCTTTGATTCATCACTGTTAGAGTTGCTGCATCAACTGTAGCTTGCATACTTGGATTAACTTTTTCAACTGCACATAAAGGAGCAACTTTAGGCATATCAATATTAAGTACCTTATTTGCTACTTCTACAGAATTTTCAATGAGTTTAACTTTTTGCTCAAGGTCTGGGCTAATGTTCATACCACCATCAGTCATTAGAATTAATCTATCATATTTCTTTGCTTCTAATATTGCTATATGGCTTAATAATTTGCCAGTTCTTAGTCCATATTCTTTATTAAGTACTGCTCTTAAGATAACAGATGTACTTACTAACCCTTTCATCAATAAATGAGCATTCCCATTACTAACTTCTTTTACAGCTATTTCAGAAGCTAATGCATCATTTCTTTCATCAATGATAGTAAGTTTTTCTACATTCAAGCTTATATCTTTGCATATCTCTACAATCTTTTCTTTATCACCAATAAGAATAAAATCCGCGATTCCTAATTCCAAAGATTCTTTTACAGCCTCTAAGACTTCTACATCAGCAGCTGCTGCTACAGCAATAACCTTTTGCTCACATTCAATTGCTGCTTTTCTTAAATCATCAAAGTTTCTTATCATATTAAACCTCCTAATATATGTACTCTTTTAGTTGTTCTCTGCCAATCAAAACTCTATATGCTCCTTCAGCTAAAGCTCTTAACTCATCTTCCCCAGCAAAAACAACTGTTTTTGCAATGAAAGCAGTCTTTTCTCTTATATATTCTACTAACTTTTGAGAGTAAGCTAAACCACCAGTTAATAAAATGGCATCCACTTTACCATTTAGTACTGCAGCCATAGCTCCTATTTCTTTTACTATCTGGTAACACATGGCTTCCCATATTAGCTTTGCTTTCTCATCACCATTTTCAATTTTCTTTTCTACTACTCTTAAATCATTAGTGCCTAAGTAACCAACTAGTCCAGATTCTCTGTTTAATAAATTTTTGACTTCTTTAGCAGACTTATATTTTCTACTAAAGCATAGCTTTACTAAGTCTCCAGAAGGGACTGTGCCTGCTCTTTCAGGTGAAAAAGGTCCCATTTCATTTGCATTATTTACATCTATAATTCTTCCATCCAAAATAGGCGCTATAGAAATACCTCCACCTAAATGTGCAATTATAAGTTTTAGATTTTTTAAATCAACTACTTGTTCATTAGCATATCTATGGCATACTGCTTTAATGTTTAGTGCATGTGACATGCTCTTTCTTTCAATCTGCGGCAGTCCAGATATTCTAGCCTCTTCTTGCATCTCATCTACTGCAACAGGATCTACTACCATAGCTTTACAATTATGCTTTTCAGCAATTCTCTTAGCAATTAAACCACCTAAATTTGAAGCGTGAATACCTGATATGCCTACTTCTAAATGGTTTTGCATTTTATCATTAACTTCATATGTGCCACTTGGTAAAGATTTGAGCATACCTCCCCTACCAACAACAGCTGACAATGATTCACTTATGTTCATGTCTTTAATGAATTGCTCTACAAGCTCTAATCTGTATGGCAATTGATCAATTAATTCCTTATATTCCTTGATTACCTCAATAGGATGGTCTATGGTCTCACTTTCCACTAGTTCATCATTTGAGTATAGAGCTACCTTAGTAGAGGTTGATCCAGGGTTTATAGCTAATATAAGCAAACAACACACTCCTTTCTTTCCGTTAATATCCTTTTTTATTCTAATAGAAAAACATTAAAAGTAAAAGTAATTATTGATTTTAGATATTTATTACATATGTCGTATAATTATGTATTATAAATCTAACAATCTTTGTGCTTGTTGTCTTGTTATGTCATCTTCAGCACCAATCATACGCATAACTTCTTCTACTCTTTTTTCATTTTCTACTTTTAGCACTTTTGTAATAGTCCTATCTTCTACTATTCTTTTCTCAACAACATAATGGTGCTGTGCTTTGGCTGCTATCACAGGTAGATGTGTAACACATAATACTTGTCTGTCATTACTTAAAGATGCAATTTTTCTTGCAACAGCACTAGCGACTTTACCTCCAATACCAACATCTATTTCATCAAATATAATTGCATTTGTATCTTTTAATGCTGTAAATCTTGTCTTAATTTCAAGCATTAATCTAGATAACTCTCCGCCGGATATTACTTCAGCTAAATTTTCAAGTGGCTCTCCCTTATTAGCTGAAAATAAAAACTTAATCTGATTACTTCCATTTAAACTAACTTTGCTCTTATCAAACTCTAAGACACATTTCAATCTCGAATGTTCCATACCAAGATCTTTGATTCCCTTTTCAATTAGGTTAGTGAACTCATCTGCTGATTCTTGTCTTGCTTTTGACAGCTCCATTGCCTTATTAAGATAATCTTCTTTGTATTCTATAAGCTGCTTGTTCAGACTTTTTCTTAACTCTTCACTATTAGTTAATAAATCAGCTCTTTGTTTGGCTTTTTCTAAAAATTCTATTATATCTTCTACAGAGTCCCCGTATTTTTTTCTTAATCTGTGAATTATGTTGAGTCTATCTTCTACAGCTATTAGTCTATTAGGGTCAAAATCAAACTTTAATCTATAATCCTCAGTCAAATTTTCTAACTCTTGCAAGTCATAATATATTGAATTTGCCATTTTTGCTAAAGGTTCTATTTCATTATCAAACCTTATAATATTCTCCAGTTGTTTAGAGCAATCTCCAATTTTATCATAAAGAGCAATTGGAGATAGCTCATCATTAAAAAGTTTATCGACTTCCATTAGAACAGAGAAAATTCTTTCAGCATTTTTTAGAAACTTACTCTCATTTTCAAGTTCTTCTAACTCTCCATGATATAAATTAGATGATTGTATTTCATTTATTTGAAACTCAAGTATATCAAGCTCTCTAGCAATTAAAGATTTATCAATCCCAATCTCATCTAACTCTTTCTCAACTTTTCTTATATTTTTTATTATTTCTGTTATTTCATGTTTAATTGGATTAATTCGTTTGCTGCCCCAAGAGTCTACTAATTCTAATTGATAGTCATCTTTAAGGAGCATTGTGTGTTCATGTTGACCATAAATATTAATCAAATGTTCACCTAACTCACTTAGGACTTTTAATGTAGTTATTGATCCATTTACTCTATTGGTATTTCTTCCATTTCTAGCAATTTCACGCTCGATAATCAAATTATCCTCATATACTAATCCATAGTTAGTTAGAATTTTTTCAACTTCTTCATTGTCTTTTACATAAAAAGTAGCTAGGACACTACATTTATCAGCTCCAGACCTAATATATGTAGTACTAGCTCTTCCTCCAATACATAAACCAACCGCATCAATAAGAATTGACTTACCAGCTCCGGTTTCACCGGTCAATGTATTGAAATTATCAAATAGTTCTAACTCTAAACTGTCTATTAATGCAAAGTTTCTCAAAGAAATATTGACTAGCAAAATTAATCTCTCCTTACTTCTGTTCTTCTAAGTTTTTGACGCATAAGTTTATAGAAATCAAGATCTTTTATTCTAATGAGTTTTAATGTTTCTTGAGATTTTTTTACCAAAACAATATCTTTATGAATTACCTTAAGATTATCTTGTCCATCGACTGTTAGGTAACAGTCTCCCTCTCTATCTATTTGCATTTTTACATGTGAATTCGCTGAAATTATAATTGGTCTTGCATACAATGCATGTGCAGCTATAGGAGTGATGATAAGTAAGCTCATTTCTGGAGAGACAAGAGGTCCTCCAGCAGATAAAGAATATGCAGTTGAGCCTGTAGGAGTTGATAGTATAACCCCATCAGCAGGATATGTGTCGACCCATTTATCATCTACAATTACTTCGATATGGGCCATTCTTGACAAAGCACCTTTACTTAAAACGCTTTCATTGATTGCTTGTGTCTCATAAACAATCTTATTATCTCTCATAACTGTAACATCCAAAAGCATTCTTTCTTCAATTACGAAATCGTTTGAAACTATTTTTCCAATAGCATCATCCAAGTCTTCAGTCTCAACTTCACTCAAAAAACCTAAATTGCCACAGTTAATTCCAAGAACAGGGATATTTCTCCACTTTCTTTGCCTAGCATGATAAAGAAGTGTTCCATCTCCTCCAAGTATTATCAATAAATCAATATTTTTTGTGTTTATGATATCTCTGTCAATTATTATTTCTATATCTCTTTTACTTAATTGATCTTTTAGTTTTTCAAAAATGATTTGTGCAATTGGTTTAGTATCATTTTTTAGTAATACAATTTTTTTCAAGATAATCACCTAATTAAATAATATAGTAAAACAAGTATAAGTATTGTTAATATTGCGCAAACAGTCTGATATGATCTAACTTTTAAGTTGTTCATTTTAACGATTCTATATTTGCTTCTATCATAATCATAAAAAATAATATTATTATAACCATAGTAACTTAGTTCTACTAAGGGATATCTAATAAGAGTGCTAGTAATGCTTTTACCTGTAGTTTTAGATGATCTTATTCTTAATACATACTTTTTTATGCCTTTTTTAAGAAGTGCTACATTTTTTCCAATAGACACCCCATAATCTTTATCATCCACATTCATTGAATAACTGAGTTCATTTATCGTTGATATATAGGAAAATCCTTCCTCTTCTAGTTGCTGAATAATTTTCCCAAGTTTTCCTCCAGGCATGTCTTTGCTTTTTACTACATCTTTTTGAATAATTATCTTTATAATAAAAAAGAGTATAGCAAATAAAGCTAAAAGAGCTATAATCGCTATATCTTTACTAGTTAAAAGCATAAAATCATCTCCATTACAGTGTATTCCAAGCTTCGTCTACTATTGATTTTATCATATTCTGACTAATTTTATTACATTTGCTTCTTCTAAATAAACCCAAGTATTCTTTGTTACCTGTACTACCAGAAATGGGCGACCAGGTTAGTTCATTTAAGAAGAACTCATTATTATTTGCATATTCAATTACTCTATTAATTGCAAAAACATGCAGATTTCGACTTTTCACCACACCTTTTGTGATATTCTCAGGGCCTACTTCGAATTGTGGCTTTATAAGTGCTATTAAAGCTCCATCTTTTTTTAAAACAAATTCTAAAATTTCAAATACATACTTAAGTGAAATAAATGAAACATCCGTAATAACAAAATCAAATTTATCCTTAAATGTGCTTTCATTTATATCTCTTAAATTAAATTTTTCAATTGATTTCACTTTGGGGTTCTGCCTTAAAGACTCATGTAATTGATTTGTGCCTACATCTAAAGAATATACCTGACTTACCCCATTTTTCAAGGCACAATCAGTAAACCCGCCTGTTGAAGCTCCTAAATCTAAAACAATTTTATCTCTTAAAAGTATTTTAAATTCAAGTAAAGCTTTTTCTAGCTTCAACCCTCCTACACTCACATAAGGGCACGGATTCTCTGTAATTTCAATTACACTGCTTTCAGGGTAATCAGCACTTTTTTTTACTTCAATTTTCCCATCGACTTTCACTACACCTGACTTAATATAAAACTGAGCCTTGGCTCTAGATTTGGCAAGTCCTTTACTTATTAATAATTTGTCTAAGCGTATTTTCTTCACCTACTAGACGCAATTTGTTCATTCTTCTGGTGATCTCTATAACAATTGAATCAGTATCTAATCCAATACTTTTATCAAGTTCTGAAATTGAACCATGCGTTATAAATTTGTCAGGAATACCTAGTTTAACATAGTCAACGTCAATAGCATGCTTGACAATCAAGTCAGATATTAAGTCTCCCATTCCTCCGACTGTAACATTATCTTCAATTGAAATCACAACGCTGTGTGTTCTTGCTAATTCTAAGAAAAGCTTCTCATCAAAAGGTTTTAAAAACCGTGAATCTACTATAGTGGGATTTATGTTCATTTTCTCTAACTTTATAGCTACATCTTTAGCCTTTGAAACCATTCTACCAATTGCCCATATAAGCACTGTCGATCCTTCATTTATTATATCTGCTTTTCCTAGCTTAATCTCATTTACTTGCTTTTTCTTAAGAATATCAGCTCGTCCTCTAGGATATCTAATAGCGCATGGCTTTCCAAGGTTAAATGCAAACGATAACATTTGCTTCAGCTCATCTCCATTACTTGGTGCTAATATAGTCATATTTGGGATATTTCTTAAATATGATAAATCAAAAACACCATGGTGTGTAGCTCCATCATCACCAACTAAACCAGCTCTGTCTATTGCTAAAACAACTGGTAATTCTTGCAATGCTATATCATGCAAGACTTGATCATATGCTCGTTGTAAAAAGGTTGAATAAACAGCAAATACAGGCTTAAGCCCTGCTGCAGCCATCCCTGCTGCTAGTGTTGTTGCGTGTTGTTCTGATATTCCAACATCAAAAAACTTATCTTTAAACTGCTTTGCAAACTCTGACAACCCTACTCCAGATTCCATAGCTGCAGTTATCGCAATAATTTTCTCATCTTCTCTTGCTAACTCAACAATTCTCTCTCCAAATGTTTTACTAAAACTTACAGGTTTAATGCTTTTAACTTTACCTGTTTCTATTTCAAAAGGCGATATTCCATGATATACGTCTGGAGATTTACTTGCTGGCTGATATCCGTATCCTTTTTTTGTTAAACAGTGAATTATCACAGGTTTGCTAATATTGTTTGATTGCTCTAGTGCAGTTTCAACTGCAGCAATATCATGACCATCAATTGGACCAATATATGTAAAACCTAGTTCTTCAAATATTAAACCCTTTACTACCAAATACTTTAAACTATTCTTCATTTTCTCAGCTAAAGACTTTAACCCAGAGCCTAAGAGAGGAATGTTCTCAAGTAATTTACTAACATTTTCTTTTACTTTGCTATATCCAGGGTCAGTTCTTAAGTGATTTAGATAGTGCGACATAGCACCTACATTAGGAGCAATTGACATTTGGTTATCATTGATAACTACTGTCATTTTCTTTCTAATGTGGCCTATATGATTTAGTGCTTCCCAGGCCATTCCACCAGTTAAAGCTCCATCCCCTATTACTGCCACAACTCTATGGTTTTCTCCGCTTAAATCTCTTTTAACAGCCATACCTAAAGCTGCTGACAAGGATGTACTGCTATGACCAGCGCCAAAGGCATCATGTTCGCTTTCATTAATATTAGTATAACCACTTATCCCATTATATTTTCTTATTGTTTTAAAACTATCATAACGCCCTGTTAAAAGTTTATGGGCGTATGATTGGTGGCTGACATCCCAAATGATTTTATCTTCAGGAGATTTTAAAACTTTGTGTAAAGCAATTGTCAGCTCTACAACACCTAAGTTAGGAGCTAAGTGACCTCCATTTTCAGCCACTGTATCTATAATTGTTTCTCTTATTTCCTTAGCCAGGATATTTAATTCATTTAAAGATAATGATTTTATATCTTTTGGTGAACTAATATTTGGTAAGTATTGCATCATTAACACACTTCTTTCAATAGTTTCTATTTATCAAAAACTCAAAAATTAGCTTAAGATTGTTTGACTTGACAAAATCACTAACTTGGTCAAAAGCCATTTTTCTTAAAATTTCTAATTCTTCTTTTGATTGTTCAAGACCTATAATTTTTGGATAAGTTAACTTTCCTAATAATTGATCTCTGCCAATATTTTTACCTAGGGTAACTACGTCGCCTTCTATATCGAGTATATCATCTTTTATCTGAAAAGCTAGTCCTAAATATAAGCCAGCTTTGCTTAATTTGTCAGTTTCTTTGTCACTTGCTCCCCCAATTATAGCTCCTAAAGCTATAGATGCTTGTATGAGTTTAGCTGTTTTATTTGTATGAATGTATTTCAATAGTTCAAGATTGTGTTCAAGTGTTTCTTTTTCTGCTAGAATATCAGCTACTTGCCCACCAATAACTCCCTTTGAGGAAAGAGATTCCGATAATATCATTATAACCTTGTGAACCAAATCTTTTGGTTCTTGATACTTAGATATTATTCTGAAAGCATCAATAATTAAAGCATCTCCAGCTAATAATGCTATTGCTTCACCATATAATTTATGATTTGTTGGCATTCCTCTTCTTAAATCATCATTGTCAATACTTGGCAAGTCATCATGTATTAATGTAAAGCAGTGTGCCATCTCAACAGCAACAGCCGTTGGTAATGCTTGTTCAAAAGATCCACTTAGCATTTTACAAGTTTCAAGTAATAAAATAGGACGTATTCTTTTTCCATCGCTTAGTGCACTATACCGCATAGAATCATGTATTAAGGGTGGAAGCTTTTCCTGTGTAGGCAGATAGTAATCAATGCCTTTGTTTATTACACTTTGATAATCTTTTAATACTCTTTTAATGCAGTTCATTCTCTTTATCCAAAAATTCTGTCTTTTTATTATTGCTTAACTGATTAACTTTGAGCTCTGCTTTTTCTAAAATATCACGTGATTTACTTATTAAAACTGTTCCTTCTTCATAAAGTTTAATAATATCCATAAGCTCTCTGTCATTGCTTTCCAGTTCTTCTGTAATCTCATTAAGTCTTTCTAGTGCTTGTTCAATTGTTAATTTTTCCATAATTTAGAGCCTCTTTACTTATTGTTTTAACTAAAACTTTTCCATCTTTAAAAAATACATTATACTGGCTACCTTCTACAATATCTTCTATTGTATTTATTTCCCTGTTTAAATTCAAGTCATATACCTTTGGATAGTTTGCTTTCTCATAATAACTCTCATTTATTTTAATTGTAATTCTATCTAGTTGTGATTTGTATTCATTAATTTTTGACTGCATTATCCTCTTTTGAAGCGATTCTGCATTGACAATTAAGCTATTTAGTCTTTGTAAATATGTTTTTGGCTCATATAATTTAAGCATCCTTGATTGTAAACCAAGTTTTTCATACAAGTTTTTAATTTTATCATTTACAATGCCTTGCATACTGGCTTGCAAATAATCTATATCTCTTATAGTTTCCTCTATGTTTGGGACTACCATAACTGCCGCTGCAGTAGGTGTGGCTGCTGATTTATCAGCTACTAAATCAGATAATGTAATATCTATCTCGTGGCCTATAGCTGTAACAACAGGAATCTGATAATCAAAAATCTTCTTAACAAGCAACTCTTCATTAAATACCCAAAGTTCTTCTTCAGAACCCCCGCCTCGACCTAAAATAACAACATCAACGTTTTGATTATGAAGAATATCAAAAGCTTGTATGATTTCTCCTAAGGCTTTGGCTCCTTGTACATTAACAGGCACTAAAAGTAGTTCACAAACAGGGTATCTTTCTTTTACGGTTCTTATTATATCATGAATCACAGCGCCAGTAGATGATGTTATAACACCAATAGACTTAGGAAATTTAGGAAGTTCCTTTTTATGTTTGTCTTCAAAATATCCTTGGCTAGACAGTTTGTTTTTTAGTTCAATATATTTTTGTTTAAAATCTCCTGCACCTATAGGATGTAAACTATCGATATATAATTGATATTCGCCGTATTTTTCATAAATAGACAGTCTTCCTTGTGCTAATACTTTCTGCCCATTTTTTGGTCTAAATGTTAAGTAACTTGCTTGGCCTCTAAACATTACACATTTCAATCTAGACTCTTCATCTTTTAAAATAAAGTATCTATGCCCAGAAGAGTGCTCTTTGTAATTAACTATCTCTCCAACTACCAACATAAGTTGAAAAGTGAGGTCATTTTCAATTTTATTAAATAATAATCGATTGACCTCACTTACTGATAATACTTGTTTATTTGTTTGCATGGTTATATGCTGATTTAATTGTGTTTTTCATCAACATAGTAATAGTCATTGGGCCTACTCCACCAGGTACTGGTGTTATTGCAGAAGCTTTTTTAGATACTGCATCATAGTCAACGTCACCTACTAGGCTACCATCTTCTAATCTATTGATACCTACATCAATAACAACCACACCTTCTTTTACCATATCTTCTTTAATCAAATGTGGTACTCCTACTGCTACTACAAGAAGGTCTGCATTTTTTGTGTGATAAGCTAAATCTTTAGTCTTGATGTGACATACTGTTGTTGTAGCTTCACGATTTAACAGCATTGTAGCCATTGGTTTACCTACAATATTACTAGCACCTACAATAACAGCATCCATTCCTTCTACATCAATTTCATATCTATCTAAAAGCTCTAAAATACCATATGGTGTGCATGACCAATAGCTATTCTCTTCATTTAAGAACATTTTACCTAAGTTTATTGGATGAAATCCATCAACATCCTTTTTTGGATTAATAGCATTAATTATAGCATCACTATCAATATGATCAGGTAGTGGTAATTGAACTAATATTCCATGAATGCCATCATCATTATTTAATTCATTTATAGCATTTAATAGTTCTTCTTGCGTAATAGTTGTTTCATATGTGATTTTCTTTGAATTTATTCCAATTCTTTTGCATGCTCTTTCTTTTGATCTAACATATGTTTTAGAAGCAGGATTATCCCCAACTAAAATTACAGCTAACCCAGGAGTTACTCCTAGTTTCTCTAACTTAGATACTTCCTCAATCAATTCGGTCTCTATTTGTTTAGCTACCTTTTTACCATCAATTATTGTTGTCATCAGTACTCCTCCTATAAATTTTGTATTTTGTTTTGTGCTAGTAATGCTATTCCTACTGCATTATCACCACTATATCTTCTATCACAAAAAATAATATTATATGGAACCCTAGTTTTAAGTTCATTCATTATAATGCTATTTCTTGCTACCCCTCCAACTAACATAACTCCTTGGTATTCTTTTTCACTGTATGCATGTCTAATAACTTTCTCTAATGACCTTGCTATACAAATAAAAACACTTCTGGCTAGATCTTCGGGTTGAGCATCTTTTTTAATGAAGCGTTGTGCTGCAGACTCTGGACCAGAAAAGCTCATCTCATAGTTATTAACTGAAGAAGGAATTCTCATTTCTGTTTTATTGATTCTTTTAGCAATAGATTCAAGTTCATTTCCAGCAGGGAATGAAAGCCCTAAAGCTACCCCAACCCTATCTACAAATTGACCTGCATATAGATCTCCGCCTGAACCAAGTTGTTTAATATCTAATTCAAAAGGACTATTCTTAACTTGCAAGACATCACTAGTCCCGCCACTAATATGGATTACAAGAATGTCACTTATTTTAACTTTTTTAGACCATATTCCAGAATAAACGTGTCCTTCTTGATGTGATAGCTCAATTAAAGGAACTTTTAAAATATTTGCAATAGTGTTAGCAAATGACTCACCTACATTAAAAACGGGCATATATGAATCTTCAAGGTCACGGGGCTTTGTTGATACCCCAACTCCTTTAATGTTAAAACATTTTAACTTCCTTGATAGAGAGTTCATATTCTTAACATGCTGGAAAACTGCTTCAGATTGTCTTAGGCCTCTTTTTCCAAACTCTACATTAAGAGGAATTCTCTCATCAAAATAAACATTTATACCTGATGCTAAAGCTATTGAGGTAACATATGCACTTGTATCTATTCCTAAAATCATCACGCATCGCTCAAATCTATATTAGCTAAAACGCCATTAATTAGTTTGTATGCTTTGTCATCACAATAGAGTTTAGCAAGTTCAACAGCCTCGTTAATAACAATTTGTTTTGGGATTACATTAAGATCGTCAAGTTCAGCTACTGCTATTCTTAAAATGTTTCTTTCTAAAGCAGCTAATCTTTGCAACTTCCATAATTTTAAGTTTTTTTCAATAGCTTGATCATACTTCTCTAAATTGTTTATAACTCTATCAAAGATTTCTACCATATAAGAAATCTCTTCTTCATTTAAACTCATATACTCAATAATCTTATCAGCTGAATTTTTGGTATTTGAAGAACCTAAATCCCATGAATACAATAGTTTTAGAATAGCTTGTCTTGACTTGCGTCTACTCATACTGTCACCTCAATTTTATTTCACAGAAAATCCCCTGCAAAGCAAGGGATTACTTTTACTGTTCTGTGTTTTCCTTATCTGTATTAAATGAAATACCTTGAACTAAAACATTTACTGCGACTACATTAAGTCCTGTCATGTTTTCAATTGATTGCTTAATATTCTTTTGAACTTTATTAGCGATTTCAGGTATATTTGAACCATATCTAACTCTTATATGTGCCTCTATTGTCACATCATTTTCATTAATCTGTGCTTTTATTCCTTTACTAGTAGACTTGCCAATTACCATATCTTTAAATCCACTTGTAAAACTAGTTGAAGTACCAGCAATGCCCTCAATTTCATCTGCAGCAATTCTAGCAATTACACCTACAACATCATCAGCAATTCTAACATTACCTATATTACTATCAGTTTTCATCTTCTGCCTCCTCTATTAGTCTAAAAAACTAATATTATTATGCTCTGACATTTCTCCTATTATTGCTTTTAATAAAAGATAACTATTTACAGAGTCATTAATATCCATCATCTCAACTGGTGAGTGTGAATATCTTCTTGGAATTGTTACAGCACCAGTTAATATACCGCCTCTTACTAAATGCATTGTAGAGATATCTGATGTTCCTCCCAAAAATAAAGCAGGCTGAACTGGTATTTCATGTTTTTGTGCTGTTTCTATTAATAATTTCTTCATTCCAGGATGTAAAAGGTTACCTCTTACTCCACCGCCACTTGTCAATGGAATAACTGGGCCTTTTCCTAAGTATATATTCAATTCTACTTCTGTGTCAATTTCTGGCGTATCTCCAGCAGGTACTGTGTCAAGAGCAATTGCATAATCTGGGTTAATCGCAAATGTTGAAACTTGTGCTCCTCTTAACCCAACTTCTTCTTGACTTGTAAATACAGCATAGAAGTCTCCTGCTATTTCATCATCTTTAATATCTTCTAAAAGCTGCCATAGGATTGCGCATCCAAGTCTATTATCTAATGCTTTACCACTTAAAAGATCTTTATTATGGAAGAAATCTATCTCACTCATATATGTTATTGGGTCACCTACATTAATACCCATGTCTAATACTTCTTCTTTACTTTTTGCACCAACGTCTATATACATCTTAGTATAATTCATTATTGTATTTCGCTCTTCTGGGCTTTGAATATGACCAGCTTTAACTCCAACAATACCTAAATGACCATTAACACTAACTTTTCTTCCTACGAGCAAGGCATCAATCATTCCACCTATTTTGTTGAATCTGATGAACCCATCTTTGCCTATACTCTTAACTATTAAACCTATTTCGTCTGTATGAGCTGCTATCATTAGAGATGGCCCTTTTCCGCTTCCCTTTTTTAATGCTATAACATTGCCAAATGTATCAAAGCTAACCTCATCAACTAAATCTGGTAAAACTTCCATTAGCTTTCTAACCATTGGTTGTTCTTGTCCTGAGATAGCACTTATCTTTTGCAAGTCCATTAGTTTATCTAATATATTCTGTTTAACCATTCTTGCATCTCCTTAATATTCTATGCCTTTTTTCGCCATTATTCCATTATTGTAATGATGCTTAATCTCTTTTACTTCACTTATCATGTCTACTAAGTCAGCTAATTCTTCAGGAAAGTTTCTTCCAGTCAAAATAAGGTCAACCTTCTTAGGTTTATTTCTAATTAAATTCTCTACTTCTTCTATCTCAACTAATCCAAAATCCATTGCCATATTTATCTCATCAAGAATCAGTATATCAACTTCATTAATTACTTCTTTAGCTTTTTCGAACCCAGCTAAAGCAGCTTCTACATCCATAGGATCAGCTTCGCCTACTATGAACTCTTCTCTTCCTGCTTGCAATATTGTGAAGTTTTCAAGTTTTTTAAGAGATATCAATTCTCCTGTGTTATTTTGACCTTTCATAAACTGTATCATAGCAACTTTTTTACCATGTCCTACTGCCCTAACACCAAGGCCTATTGAAGCTGTAGTTTTTCCTTTTCCATTTCCTGTGTAAACTAAAACAAGACCTTTATCCATATTTATACCCTAGTTAGGTATTCGCCAGTGCTTGTGTTTACTTTAACAACATCGCCTGTTTTTATGAAAAATGGAACTGTTATTACTGCTCCAGTTTCAAGAGTTGCTGGCTTGCCACCACCACTCGCAGTGTCTCCACGAGCATCTGGGGCAGTTTCAGTAACTTCTAATTCTACTGTATTTGGCAACTCTACATTTACTACTTCTGTTCCAAAGTAACTAATTTGAACTTCCATGTTTTCTTTTAGAAATGGAAGAATCTCTTCTACTACTTCTTTAGGAATTGCTGTTTGTTCATAAGTTGAACTATCCATAAAATTATAGAATGTACCATCATCATAAAGGAATTCCATCATTTTTCTTTCAATTCTTGCTTGAGGCATTTTTTCGCCAGCTCTAAATGTTCTTTCCAACACCTGACCCGTTTTTACGTTTTTGATCTTTGCTCTTACAAATGCAGCACCTTTTCCAGGTTTAACATGTTGAAACTCAACTACCTGATAGGCATCTCCGTCTAGTTCAATTGTTAAACCAGTTCTAAAATCACTTGTTGAAATCATATAATATCCTCCTAAATAACTAATAAATCTTTTGTAAATTTGTTTAAATTGATATGACCATCTTCTTTAATTACTACTAAATCTTCAATCCTAACTCCACCCCAATTTGGGATATAAATACCTGGTTCAATAGTTAATAATTGATTTTCTTGTAAAATATCTTTTGACAATGGGCTTGCAGAAGGTGCTTCATGAACTACTTTACCTACACCATGTCCTAATCCATGACCAAAATATTCACCATATCCTGCTTTTGTTATAACTTCTCTTGCCACATTATCTAAGTCTTTACCATTAACACCAACTTTTATAGCTGCTAATGCTTCTAATTGAGCTTTTAGCACAGTATTGTACACTTCTTTTTGCTTATTGCTACACTCTGCTACGACAATAGTCCTTGTCATATCACTACAGTATCCATTGTAGTATGCACCAAAATCAAATGTTATAAAATCACCATGCTCGACAACTTTATCTGTTGCTCTTCCATGTGGAAGTGCTGACCTCACACCTGAAGCAACTATACTAGGAAATGCTAGTTTTGATGCACCTAGTTTAAGCATATTATATTCAAGTTCTACTGATAGTTCTCTCTCAGTAATTCCTGGTTTTATGATTGATAACAACTGTTCAAATGCTTTTTCAGAAATAGATTGAGCTTTCTTTATAGTTGCGATTTCTTCTTCGTCTTTTATGCTTCTGATATCTTTTACAAGACTTTTTTCACTCTTAAGAGTAACTTTAAGTTTTTCGCTCATCTCCTGAAACATTTCATATGTAATAGCACTTGAATCAAAAGTAAGTTGATTAATACTTTCTTTAGCCAAAAGGTCATTAATTATCTCATATAAGTCATCTCTATTGTATCTTACTACTTGATAATCTGGTGATTCATCCTTAGCTTGCTCAATGTACCTAAAGTCTGTTATTAAGTAAGTATTCTCACTAGTATATAGCAAGAATGCATTTGACCCGCTAAAACCACTTAAATAATACCTATCTTCAGGCTTGTTAATAAATAAAGCATTCGTATTATTCTTTTGCATTGCGTCTAATAGTTTCTCAATACGTTCTTTGATCATTATTATGTTGTACGCAGTTTACAATGCGCACTCTCCTTTCCCATCTTCTAAATAAAATAAACCTGCATCAACAGCTAGTAAATAGCTATTATATCCAAAACCAGTAATAGTACCACTGCAAACATCACTTATAACTGATTTATGTCTAAACTCTTCTCTTTGATAAACATTTGTTATGTGAACTTCAATTACATATGAGTTTATAGCTTTAATTGCATCTCTTATCGCGTAACTATAATGTGTATAAGCAGCTGCATTTATAATTATAAAATCAACTGACTCATAGGACTCATGAAGCTTATCAATAATTTCACCCTCATGGTTGCTTTGAAAAAAATCAAGCTTAAGATTCCTACTCTTTGCATGGAGCATAATCTTTTCATTAAGTTCTTCTAAAGAAAGCTTGCCATATTGTCCTTTTTCTCTAATACCTAGCTTATTTAAATTTGGTCCATTAATAATTAAAGCTCTATTCAAATAACTCACCTCTTATTAGCTTATCTAGACTTTCAACCCATACTTCTTGATCAATGCTTTCTTGTATAATTTTACCCCAGTTTATAGGTAATATCCAATTTATTTTTCCACGTTTTATCTTCTTATCGTGATTTATTTTGTTTATTACATCAGACTTGTTAAGATTTTTGATCTCATTTGTGTAATTAATTCCAATTTGATTAAAAATATTAGCAGCTTCCTTTATAAAATTATTATCAGTTAAACTTAGACTCTTTGCTATATCTATAGTTGCTAGAGTTCCATAAGCTATTGCTACCCCATGAGGAATCTTTTGACTAGCTTCAATTCCATGGCCAATTGTATGTCCAAGATTCAAATATTGTCTTAAACCTAAGTCTTTCTTATCTTTTTTGACTAAAGAAGTTTTATACTTTACACAAGCTTCTAAAATTTCATTATATTCCTTAAAAATGAGTTCTTTATCACCCATAAGTATTTGATACTTAAACACCTCACCATACCCATTGTCAAGTTCTAATTGATTTAACGTTTTTATATAATTTGGATTTAGCACTACTGCTAATGGAGAATAAAATGATCCAAAATTATTCTTTATCCCAAACGTGTTTATAGCGGTTTTCCCACCTAAAGCAGCATCTATTTGCCCAATAATACTTGTTGGAATATTAATATAATCTATTCCTCTCAGGTAGTTGCTTGATATAAATCCTCCTAAATCAGATACTACTCCTCCGCCATAATTAATTATTAAAGAATCCCTTTGAAATCCATTACTAATCATGAAATTGACAATTTCCATAACATTTGCAATACTCTTCGAGTTTTCTCCTGGACTAATTATGTAAACAATAGCTTTTGACCCAAAGTGAGATTTTATACTATTTATTTCCTTTTCATAAAGGACATATAGATTTTTATCAGAAAGAATAAGAATCTTTTGATAGTCATTTTTCAATAGGTCATTGATTGCATCTATTGTATTACTTGTGTAAATTAAAGTTTCCATATTTAGCAACCCTTTTCACTGTTAAATTCAGATCAACATTATCAATTGTATAATCAGCGAGTTTTTGATATAAAACATGCCTTCTCTTATAAAGTGCTTCTAATGTGTTATCATTCCAGTTCGGCCTTAACTCATTGTCTTCTCTTTTTTTAAGAGTACTAAGGTTATTATATAAGTATATTATCTTGCCTTGACTTTTAATGTATGACATATTATCTTCTCTCTCAACTATACCGCCACCAGTTGAGACAATGCAATTTTCATTAAATTCTATATCCCTTAAGATTTCTGATTCTTTTTGTCTAAAGGTGTCTTCCCCATGATCATTAAAGTAACTGTATATTGGTCCATATTTAAGAACAAATAATTCATCTAAATAATATGCCTTCACTTTATATTTGCAACTTATAAGCTCTGTTACAGTACTTTTCCCACTTTTCATGAAGCCTATTAGAAATATTTTCATTTTAAAGACTCTCTTATAACATCTAAATTAGGAAATTCACCTGTCCATATCTCTTGTGCATATGCAGCTTGTAAAATTAGCATTTCTAGCCCATTTTGAACATACTGAACTCCATTAATGCTGGCTGCTTTAAGTAGGTCAATTTCCTCATCGTATTTTAAATCGTATATATACTGGTACTTTGAAATATCTAATCTAAAAAGTCTATGTGGGTTATATAAAGGAGTACAGTTAACTAGTATATCTAAATTCAGATTCTTCATATCATCTTGTATCAACTGGAAATTTATATGAGGATAAATCGATTTGAAATCATCAATCATTATCATTGCTTTATCTTCTGACCGATTTATTACACTAAAATGGTTACAACCTTGCTCAATAAGAGCAACAATCACTGCCCTAGCTGCACCACCTGCTCCTATAATAGTCGCATTCTCTATATTTAACTCCTTATTTAATGAGTTTTGAAATCCATAAATATCAGTATTAAATCCTCTTAACTGGCCATTCTCATTTTTAATTGTGTTCACAGCACCTGTAGCTTTAGCTTTCTTATCAATTATATCTAAATATTTCATTACTTCTTGTTTATGAGGAATAGTAACATTTGCTCCTTTCCATTCAAACACTTTTATTGATTGTATCGCATATCCTAAATGCTCTTTTTTTATTGGCTGAGCAAAATACAATCCGCTTGCAAGTGAACTATTATGAATAGTAGGAGACAATGTTTTCTCTAAAGGGTATCCAAAAAGAACAAATATATCGTTCATACTAAACTACCTCAACTTTTGCAAATTTTGCTAGATTATCAAAGAAACTTGGTGCAGATATGTTCACTACTTCAGCATTTTCAATTACTGTTTCCTTGTTATATATACAAGCTATTATTGCTATAGTCATTGCCATTCTATGATCATTAAAGTGTTCAAAATCTACCTTTTCTATACTTCTTTGCACTTGATTGCCTTCTATTGTAATTGAATTACTGTCAATTGTACTTTTAATGCCAATTTTATGAAGTAGCTGATTAATAGCGTTAAGTCTATTTGATTCTTTATATATAAGTTCTCGTACCCCTTCAATTCGAGTTTTTCCTTTAGCCTTACTTGCTACTAAAGCTAATAATGGAACTTCATCAATCATGCTAGGAATTTCTTCTGGTTTTACAACTATAGACCTTAACTTAGACCCATATACCTTAATGTCTGCCACAGGTTCTTCTGCTATAGTCTGTTTATTAAGAATCTCATATTTAAGTCCCATCTTTGACAAAGCTTTGAGAAATCCAATTCTATATGGATTTAGGTTAACATTATTTATCAAGAGCTCAGAATCTTCTATAAGTGCTGCTAGAGCAATAAAGAATGCGGCTGTTGAAAAGTCTCCTGGTATGTCCATTTCTTGTGCGATTAGTTCATTCTTACCTGAAACTATAATTTTCTGATTGGATAATTCTATATCTGCACCATAAAACTTAAGCATTCTCTCAGTATGATCTCTTGAAGGATATATTTCTTGATAAACTGATCTTTCTTTATTATATAAAGCTGAAAAAAGCATTGCGGACTTCACTTGTGCGCTTGCAATTTTTGAGGAGTAATTAAATGGTTTTAGACTCCCTGGAGCAATAACTATAGGTGCTCTTTTATTATTTTTTTTTCCTAATATATTCGCACCGCAACTATTTAAAGGATCGATTATTCTATCCATTGGTCTTGAACTCAATGATTTGTCTCCAGAGATTACTGATAAAAATTGTTGACCAGACAATAGTCCTGCCGTTAGCCTCATTGTTGTTCCAGAGTTGCCAGCATACAGCACATTATCTGGCTCAACTAAACCAGTTAAACCTAAACCGTTTATTTCTAACTCATTCTCACTTTTGTTTATTTCAACGCCTAAATCTCTCATGATTTCTATTGTTCTATTGCAATCTTCACCATCTAAATAATTAGCGACTTTTGATTTTCCTTTTGCTATAGAACTTATAATAATAGATCTATGAGTTATTGATTTGTCCCCATCAAGATTTATAGCACCAAAAATTTTACTTTTAGGTGCTTTAATTCTAACTTTCATATTTATACCTTCTATTCTGTAATACTATTTAGTTTATCAATCTTACCTGTAACTGGCGCAATAACTAAATACAGAGTTGTATTTCTAGAGTTCTTAATTGCAAAAGTCATAATACTACCAGCAATTGGCACACCATGTCTATTATAAATAATACTCTCACCTACAGGAGATAGCTCACCATTTTCATCACCAAAAGATATGTTCTTATCAGAAAAATCTTTAGTAATTCTAGGATTTAGGATATCTGAAGAAGGATATACTGAATATCCATTTTCTGTGAAATCTACTGTATAGTTTCGACTTTCTTCAATCGCCTTTTGTTGGGCGTAATACAAATCAACGCTTATTTCATTTGCAATAACATTTACATTAGTTGACCCAAAAATATTGCTCACATTGACACTTACTAGACTAGTTATGATAACAATTATTGCTAGTACCATTAGTAACTCAAAGAACGAAAACCCTTTACTCATTATTCTAATACGTAGGCATTTCTTACACCTATCTCCTTGATTAACACACTTATTAAGTTCTTTGTTTCTTCAATTGTATCTAAGTGGAAGTTGGCATCTATTGACACCCTCAAATTTCTGTTCTTACTTAAATCACTTGTTATTCTAGGAACAAATCTTTCGTTTATAGCACTTAAGGAAATACGGTTAGCAGTATACAAGAACTCAATATTTTCTAATGCAGTAATGAATATTTTAGCACCATGATAACTTGCATCCATGTCAAAACTCAGGCTTTGTTCTGTCAACCTTATTTGATGTAAATCTACACCAGCTCTTCTTTCAATGTCTTCAATAAATAGGATTATGCTTTCATAAGATCCATATTCATCAGCATAATCATTATATCTATCAAGTATTGACTTATAGGATAACATTTCAGCTTGATATCTATCATGTTGATTCATTATGCTCCTTAAGTTAATTAATTCCATGTCGTAAGATTGTTTTTCATTAAGAAGATATGTCTCTTGTTCTTTAAGGGGTGTTAAAACCATAATGTATAAATACACTAATATAGATATTAAAGCAATAACCAATAATAATGGTAATCCATACTTCTTAATATATGCCATAAATGCACCCCCCTTAACTTAAATTGTTTATATAGAACTTAATATCAAACCAAAATGCATCTTGGAATGTCTCATCAGTAGTAATGTTCCCTATTATTACATAGTGTTCGCCTCTATCAGGGAATAATGATAAAATCTCTTGATCCTCATATGTTTTCCCTATAACGATAGATGATATTTCTACTCTATCGATTAATGATGCTTCTTTTATATTTCTAAGAAGCTCTGCAACTGTTTCATATGTACGAGCTTCACAATTTTTTAAATTGACCTCACCTGTTGATAAAATCTCAAGTGAATCATACTCAAGTCTAACTGGAGTTATTGATTCTATAATACTCATTATCTGAGACTCTTTTAATCTGCCTTTTTTGTAATCAGTTTGAATGTTCTCTACTTGAGACTTTATTCTATCAAGGTCATTTCTAAACTCTGAATACTGTTGTAGTCTTGTAATTTCACTTCTTGTATTTGCTATATCTGCGTTTAGCAAGGTTAAATTCAAGTCAGTTATATATATAGAATAAAGCAAATATCCTAATAAAATTATGTATATAGAAGTAAATGCAATTATCGATAATCTTAAATCCTTCTTTGGCTTTCTATTTCTAGGTACTAAATTAATAGTTTTCATCTTCAGTACCTCCTAAAGCCAATCCAATAACATTGGTAAAAGTAGAGCTAATATGCTTAAATTCAGATTCATCTATTCCATCTACTAAATCAATATATTTGAATGGATCAACTATTCTAATATTAACAGATTGTGACATATTTATATTTTGTATCTCCAAATACCTCTTTAGTTTCATGTCAAACCCCTTGAGGTTTGCACTTCCTCCACTTAAATATATACCTTTAAGTATATACATCCTATTCCTAGAAATAACATATTGAATAGATCTCCATATTTGATTAAAAATTTCTTGTTGTATTTGAAGAAGATTTTCATTATCATTAACTTTTTCAATTCCTTTTTGACATTTAAAGTGTTCAGCTTGAAGTTCACTTAAGTTATAGTCCTTTTCAATTGCCCTAGTAAAATGTGCTCCTCCATAAGATAAAGTTCTATATAAAAATACTTTGTCTGAACTAAATATAGTAATAATTGTTGTGTTATAACCAATGTCTATGCTAACAAAAAGATCACTATCATCTAAATCATCATCTTCTAGATAGTTGTATTTAATTGTGTTCCAAACTAGATTTGAGGGGACACCAATTTGATATACCTCATATCTTAATTTATTGAACATATCTATTACAGCATCAATATAATCTTTCTGGGCAGCATAAACATTTATTAATGTCTCTTTTTTACTTCTATCCTCTATAGCAAAGTCATAATATACCTCGTCTATTGTATAGGGAATTTCATCTTCAAGTGATGTCCTTAAAACATGCCCTATTTCATATTCTGGAATATTAGGAGGCAAGCTCATAGGTCTCATAACTAGATTATAGTTTGAAGCCTGAACCAAAATATTCTTAGATCTGAATCCATTATTTAGTAATAGACTTCCTAACTCACTAATAAAACTCGAGCTTTTTATGATTTCAATGATTTGTGTTGATTTTAAAGCAGTATCCCAAGGATAATAAAAGACTTTTTCTATAGTTCTATCTTTTAGATTAAACTCCACGGCTTTAAGAGCGAATGAACCAAGGTCTACAGCAATATATTCTTTTGGAAACTTTATCCTTTTTCCTTTAAACTTTAACTTGTTTAAAAAATCAAAAGATATATTTGGTAGCTTTATCTCTTGGTTCAGTTTCATACGGTTACCTCTTTTCCTTAATTAGTTACTTTAACACTCAACACTTCTATTTTATCATCAATATAAGATATTCTTAAACGAATATTAGACTTAGCTACATCATGTGATGCCTCAATATCAATAAATGCTTGTGTTTCGCTTTCTTTTGTCATATCGATATTCTCTATGTTATATTGGTTGAGTAATATTTCATTTTGTAAAACCCCACTAGGATATAGATTTTGAGATGAAATAAGCTCGTCATTTAAGATATCAATGAAATACAACTCATTACTATTTATATATGATTTCATGTATTCTACTCCACCATAAGCTTTGTGAGTAGCAGAGTTAGTTCTATATATACTTTGTATAATCTTATAATTAGTGCTTACATTATTCGCATAACTTAAAACAACTAAAGCCACTACTGCTAGCACAGCAACTACCCACACCATAACATATCCGTTTTTTTTCATTATCATTACCCCTATGGTTTTGCATTTGGCGCAAATATATATTGGCGCATATTCAG
The DNA here is from genome assembly GCA_964546025.1 of uncultured Clostridiaceae bacterium. Taxonomy (GTDB): domain Bacteria; phylum Bacillota; class UBA994; order PWPR01; family PWPR01; genus PWPR01. Next base: position 64,898 of record CAZJHT010000001.1, on the reverse strand, counting down.
TCCAGGGACTCTTTCAAAGTCCAATTCTTGAGTTGTAACATATATTTCATACAACGAGCCAAATCTATATCTGTTTACTCTCCTAATACTAACCTCTGTAAAAGGTCCTCCTAAAGAATTATTATTTCTAAAAAGCTCATTATTCTCAATTGAATATGTGATGCTTGTATCATCAACTATTACAATAGCATCATCTTGCAAGTTCACTCTGTTAACTAATTCTGAGCCATTTACATCTATTTCTGTGGCATTTCTAATATCTTCTGCTATAGTTTGCATACTGTATCTTAAGTATTGCTCTACTTCTGTCAAGGCATTTACACTCACCCAATACCTAATAGTACCAATCAAATCACCACTGACTAAAGCGACAACAATAATAAGAATAGCTAATACTGCTAATAACTCAGCTAAAGAGAATCCTTTATTATTCATCTTCGTACACCAAAGTTCTAAGCTTCACACCTCTAGTACTACCTAAAATTTTAGAGAATACTTCTACTTCAATACTATATAGACCTAGATCATTGTTAGCTAAAGTGATTTCTAAAATCGCATCAAACTCTTCGGGAATATTATATCTGGATTTATTAACTTCGGTTATTATATTTGGATGCGAACTTCTATTTAAAAGGTCTTCACCATCTAGAGCATCTTGCTTTAGATCCACTTTTGCACGGTCAATTATACTTGAAGCGATAACATTCATTTGCGTAAACGTATGATTCTCTAGTGAATTATCTAATATATTATTTAAAAACCCTAATAAAGGAGTAATAACTAATATTATTATAAGTATTACTCCTAATAATTCTATAAATGTATATCCATTTTGCTGAACTTCCATTTTAAAAATCCTCTTGAATTATTTCCTTTATTATAACAAAATATTCGCAATGAATGAATATGTATGAATGAGAATAGGGGCTAAAATGCCCCTATTTTTAAATATTAACATTAACTTTGCACTTACCAGCTCTATCGGACACAGCTAAAATATCTATTTTCGCATTATCCTCTAGTTTTACTACCCATTCAACCTTTTTCTTTGACCAACCATCTAAATGCCCTAAGTCAATTTCATTCTTATCAGATACAACATTAGCTGCTTCTAATTCTAACTTAACTTTAACTGTAGATATCTTATCAAACTTCTTTGCTATTCCAGTTCCTGATGTAGGCTGATAACCCTTATTAGCGACTGTGGCAATAATTTTTGCTATACTATCATCAACATTTTCAACTTTTACATCATAAACTTCAAGTTTAGGCAATGCTTTAATATGTACTAAAGTAAACAAATTATTCTTTGAACACTCTTGCTCTAAGAATTTATGTGGTGGATTTTGTCTAAAGAACTTCATTTTATATCCACCAACTTCAACTTCCCCTAATTGCGGATGTTCATACTTTGTCCATGGTATAAAAGCTTCTCCATTTAACTCGTTATCATTAAAAGCTAATACTTTTAGACCTTCTTCTTCCTCAGATTTGAAATTTCTTTTAGCATATCTATCTTTAAAGTCTTTGATCTCAACACCAGACCTTTGCAAAAGATCCCAAAGTTCTGTTGACCATGATAGAATTCCCTCATTCTCATACGCCCAATCCATGAAAATACCTGTCTGCGGTGAAGACACAAATCCTTCTACAGTGTTTACATGTGGGTAGCCTGTAAATTCTTTACCTTTATCACCAATTTCTTTAAACATCTTGACATCTACTTTATCCATTTTACTATCAGGTACTTGTGCAGATGGCCTTAAATGTATACCTCCAGTAGTGTGATATGACATTAAACCAGCAATATTTTTATGGGCCAATATAAACTCAGCAACATTTCTTGTTTCAGGCTCACTAAATGGGTATGGACCTGCACCCTTTTGCACATGCTCAGGTTTCCAATTAACTGGGGAGTTCCGATTAATATCTAGCCCATATAACCTAGGAGCAATCTTTACCTCTACTCCATCAAAATCTTTAATTTCTCCTTCATCATAAAGGTTATAGAATTCTCCTTGAAAATCACCAGGTTGTCTTGATATCATTAATCTAGGGTCTTTCTCTGATACCTTCCACTGGCCATTAGGGTCTTTGATTCTCATTTGAGCTATGTATCCATCTCCATTTATATCTTTAATATTAAGACCAGGTTGTTCTTCTGTAAATGGATATGGTCTTGTGCTGCTTCTTAGCATCATAGGAGTAGTTAAATACATTTCTGCACCATCAACACTTACTCTTGGTAAGATATAAACTACAAAATTATCAATTATATATGTGATATCATCTTTTTTCTTATAGTTTTCTAATAAATAATTAATAGTATACATTGCTGTAGCGCAGCCTGTGACTTCTCCAGCATGGAAATTCCCGTCAATATAGTATCCTGGTTTATCATCACTGATACCAGTTTCTTTGTTTGTAATCTCGATTAACCACATGTCTCTACCCTCATAGCTTTTGCCTACAGAGTAAAGCTTTGTAAGTTGTGGGTTATCCTCGTGCCATTGCTTCATCAACTGAACAATCTCATCGTATTTATAATATACAGATGGATCAAAATTTAATCTTGTCATTTTCTGACCTCCAACCTTATAGTTTTGTTTCTTTTTCAATACTTCCTGCTCTTAAGCTTTTTGCAACTAATTTTATGTGATCTTGATTTGTCTTTACTATAAACTCTATTTTCTTCTTAGAAAAACCGTTAAGATTTTCATAAACTAGTTCTTTTTCACTAAGAACCTCACATTCTCCATTAATACCTACGGTAATTTTCTTATACTTCTCTTGTTTACTGGCCAATACACTGCCTGAAGTACATAGAAAACCTTTATTTACAAGTGTCGCTATGACTTGATAAATACCCTCTTTGAAATCTGTAACTTTTACATCTTGTATATCCAATCTTGGCATAGCAGCAGCATGAGCCAATGTAAACAACATATTCTTATGACATTCTTCCTCAAGATGTTTTTCGGGTGGGTTTTGCATACTATACTTTGGTACCCATCCTCCAAGCTCTACCTCCCCTAACTGTGGATGTTGAACTTTATACCAATTTACAAAAAGTTCTCCATTAAACTCTTCATCATTATATTCTAATAATTTAAGTCCATCTTCTTCTTGTTCTTTATTTGTTTGCTTGAGCCTTTCCAAAAACGTTATCTTCTTTAGCCCAGCTCTACCTCTTAAATCCCACAACTCTGTTGCAAATGCTGTAATTCCAAGATTATCATAAACAAAATCTATAAAACTACCAGCTGATGGATTATCTTTGTCCATTGTAAATTTCTCAAATATGGACCAGCATGGATACCCTGTGAGATCTTCCCCTATAACACCTATGTTTTTGAAGAATTCTAAATCTTGCTTATCAATTTCTTTATCTGGCTTTGTGCAATATGGCCTTAGTATAACACCTCCATAAGTATGATAACTCATGATACCAGCAATATTATCATGGCTAAGTACAAAGTTTGCAACAGCTCTAGTTTCATTCTCACTTAGAGGATATGGACCAGCGCCTTTTTGTATATTTTCAGGGTTCCACCCTATAGGATAATTTCTATTAAAATCAAGTCCCCATTTAGTATTAAAAGGCTTTACTTCCACTCCATCATAATCTTCAACTAATCCTTCTGTTACAACCTCATAGAAGTCTCCATATATATCATCTGGCTCTCTTTTAACCATTAATCTTGGATCTTTCTCACTAACTTTAAATGAGCCGAGATCTGACTTAAATCTCATCTGAAGGATTCTTCCGTCTTTATCAATATCCTCTTGGAGTAATCCTTTCTTCAATGTTTGAGAGTATTCTCTAACACTACTTCTTAGTGAATAAGGGGTAGTCAAGAAAAATTCTGACCCATCTACAGAAATTCTTGGAATAATGTAAAATGTATAATTGTCTAATAGAAACCTCACTTGTTTATCACTTTGATTGTTAAGTAGATAATTAACAGTATATAATGCTACAGCACTACCAGTTACCTCTCCAGCATGATGATTAGCATCAATATAATAAGCAGGTTTTTTGCTATGGTTGTTTAAGTTTGAAGATATTGTGATTGCATAGATATCTCTATTTTCATAAGACACACCAATTACTTCATAATCAAAAATATCACCATGTTTATCTTTCCAATTGTGCAACAAATCAACTAATTCATCATATCTATAATACTTATCTGCAATGTAACTCAACTTATTTTCCCTCCTCGAATTTTGGTCCAGTAATTACTCTTTGACTTTGTTCTCTTATATATATGCTTAATGGGGTGCTTCCATAGACATTTCCATCAAAACTAGCAGGAATATCACCTTTTGATGTAATTGATACTTTTTTACCTTTAAAAACTTCAACAGCTCTATGGTTTAAATGTTCTCCTTTATAGACTTTAGGAAAAACTTTTAGCAACTCTAACCCGCTAATGTCACTTACTAAGAAAACATGAAGGTATCCATCATTAATTTTTGCTTCTGGAACGAATTTCATCCCCCCACCAGCAAATGTGCTGTTAATGACTCCTACAAGAACACTGCTTCGTTTGTGAGACACACCATCAACTTCTATTTCTAAATCTGTACATTTAAGATTTCTTAATGTCTGGAATACTGCGTTGGCAAATGACAGTCTTCCCTTTATAAAACTGTCTCTTGTGTTGTTAACATAAATAAGGGCTTCTGTAATAAAACCTAAACCACATATAGAAAAGAATGGCCCATATTGCTCAGAGTAAGCTATGTCAACAAGACTCTCTTTTTTATTTGTTAGTTGGGTTTTATATTCAGATAAAAACAAATCAATTTCTGTAGAAAATCCTAAAGATTTTGCTAAATCATTTCCAGTCCCTGCTGGTATTATGCTCAAGAGCATATCCTTATCTACAGCTTCTTGAAGAATTTCTAATGCTGTGCCATCACCGCCTACTGAAACAATTTCCTTATATCCTTCTTCAACCGCTGATTTTGCCATGTATATTGCATCATCAGGTCCCCTCGTATATTCAATTTTATATCTTTCAAAACAAGTATCAAAAAAATTCAGGAGTCTCGGTAAGATTTTTTTACAATATCCTCTTCCTGCATTGTCATTAACTATAATAAACTTCATGCACAATCCTCCTTACTCCAATACATTTATTATTTTCATAGTCTAATTATAATTATTCAATAAAGAGAAAGGTTTTCCTTCTCTTGATATAAACATTTTTTTGTTGCATAATTAAAAAAGATAATTAGCAATATGATTGAATAAGCTTATTTTTGCTTATTTTTTACTTTATAAGGAGGAGTAATTTTGAAAAATGTATTTTCTGGTATTCAACCAACTGGTGGGTTAACCTTAGGTAATTATCTAGGTGCGCTAAAGAGATTTGTAGACATGCAAGATGAGTCTAACTGTTATTTTTGCATTGTAGATTTACATGCCTTAACAGTAATGCCTGATCCAAAAGAACTTTACGAGGGAACTCTAGATGCTGCTGCAATATTCTATGCTAGTGGCATTAATCCGAATAAATCTAATCTTTTTATTCAATCGCATGTACCTGAACATAGTGAACTAGCATGGCTCCTCCAATGTATAAGTTATTTTGGTGAAATGAGTAGAATGACACAGTTTAAAGACAAATCTCAGCAAATAGAGTCGACGAAGTCAAATAAGTCTGTAACAACGGGATTATTCACCTATCCAACTTTGATGGCTGCTGATATTTTACTTTATGACACCAACATAGTGCCTGTTGGGGAAGATCAAAAACAACATGTTGAGCTAACGAGAAATATAGCTCAAAGAGCAAACCAACTACTAGGTGATGTATTTACTGTGCCAAAGCCAGTAATTCCTAAAATAGGTGGGAAAATAATGTCTCTAAGAGACCCAGAAAGTAAGATGAGCAAGAGCGACCCTATTGATGCATCAAGAATTAATATGTTAGATGATCCTAATACTATTAGAAAGAAAATTAAACGTGCAGTTACAGACTCTGATAATCATATTAAATATGATCCTGAAAATAAAGCAGGTGTTAGTAACCTTCTGACAATTGAGTCACTTTGTTCAAATAAAAGCATTGAAGAACTAGAAATAAAATATAGAGATAAAGGTTATGGATTTTTGAAAAATGAAGTGGCGGAAGCCGTCGTATCAGTACTAGAGCCTATACAGAATAGATACAATGAAATAAGAAATAGTGATAGTCTAAAAAGTGACCTTGCTAAAGCAGCTAAAAATGCTCAAATTAAAGCTAATGAAACTTTAATCAGATATCAAAAGGCATTAGGTTTAGTTAAATTTTAAAGAATACCCCTAAAGAGCATATCCAAACTCTTTAGGGGTATAATTATATTTTTTTAGATTTTAATATCCAGTATCCTCCACTTTTATTTACTTTTTCGCAGTTACCATAAACTGACTCAAGATGTTTTATCATAGAAGGCCCTCCCTGCCTTTTCCTTATAACTATAAATATTTCTCCATTTTCAAATAAATAGTCTTTAGCATTAATTATTATATTATAATAAACATCCTTACCTGCTCTTATTGGAGGATTAAAGACAATTTTATTAAATTGACCGTTGACTAAACTAAGCCCATCACTTTGATGTACATTAGCCTTAATTTCATTTAACTCTGCATTAAACTTGGCTAACTCAACTGCTCTTGTATTTATGTCCACCATAGTAAGTTCTATATGTGTCTTATTTGCTAAACTTATTCCTATTATTCCATACCCACAACCTATATCTAAAACCTTGTCTCCACTGCTTGGCTCTACAGATTCTATTAGTAAATCACTTCCAAAGTCTACTTTGTCTTTAGAAAACACACCTGTATCTGTTCTTATTTTTATTACTTTATTAGTTTTAGGAATAGCATAGGTAAATTCCTGATAATTATGTTCTGTTGAAGGATTCTGTGTAAAATAATGATCTGACATGAAAATGTTCCTCTCTTATATCATTCGTAGTTTATATTATACTAACTTATCGCTAATTTAAAACATTTTTATGCAATATAATAAAGGACATTTATTATACATCACGAACTATTATACAGCTACGTATAGCTTATCAACCGAAAAATTTATAAAGGGATGACTAAAATGTATGATATTAAAATTATTAATGGCAAAATTATTGATGGAACATCAGCTCCTTTCTATTATGGTGAAATTGGAATAAAGAATGGCAAAATTGTAAAAGTTGCTTCAAAAGTAATTGAAGATGCAAAAAGAATAATTGACGCTAAAGGAAAAATTGTATCGCCAGGATTTATAGATTCACATTCTCATTCAGACTTCCCACTATTAGTTAATAGGAAAGCCGAAAGTAAAATTAGAATGGGTGTAACCACAGAAGTTATCGGACAGTGTGGTAATTCTGCAGCTCCAAAAGTAGCTAAGCACACAGATTTTTTTGGTTATGAGCTATCAGAGCTTGGTTCAAATTATCAAACAATGAAAGACTACCTTGAACTAATAGAGAGAAAAGGTATCGCTGTAAATGTTATTCCTCTTGTGGGTCATGGGAATATAAGAGCTAATGTCATGGGTGAAGACGATAGAGCACCTACTCAAGAAGAAATGGAAAGAATGAAAACTGAATTAAGAAAAGCCCTAGAAGATGGAGCTTTTGGTATGTCCACTGGTTTAATATATCCACCAGGTTGTTACAGTACTACTGATGAACTAGTAGAATTAAGCAAGGTATTATCATATTACAATGCTCTATATGTTACACATATGAGAAATGAAGAAGACAATCTTATTAAATCAATAAAAGAAGTCTTGACAATAGCTAGAGAAGCAGCTACTTCTGTACATATTTCACATTTTAAAGCTTGTAATGAAGAGAACTGGGGACTTGTTAATGAAGGTTTAAAACTTTTGGATGTAGCTAGAGAAAAAGGGATAGACGTAACCGCTGATCAATATCCGTATATAGCTTCTAGCACAAGCTTAAAAACATTAATACCACAATGGGCTCACGATGGTGGTGTTAATAAATTAAGAGAAAGAGTACTAGATGATAATACTCGAAACAGAATAAAACAAGAAATACTTGATAAACACAAGCAATTTGAGAAACTATCATGCGTAATGGTTTCAAGCTGTCAAAAAGAATCTAACAAGAAGCTTGAAGGTCTTAATCTAGTTGAAATAGGTAAATTGCAAAACAAAGATCCAATTGATGCTTGCTTGGATTTGCTCTTAGATGAAGATTTTGGACCAAGTATGGTCAGATTTTCTATGAGTGAGGATGATGTTAAAAAAGTAATGCAGCACCCTCTTGTAATGATTGGTTCAGATGCGTCATGCATGGCAACACAAGGCCCTTTATCAAAAGGAAAGCCTCATCCTCGCGCATATGGTACTTTTGCTAGAGTATTAGGAAAATATACACGTGACGAAAATGTTATAAGTTTAGAAAATGCAATATATAAAATGACTGGTATGCCAGCTGCAAGATTTATGTTACAAGACCGTGGATTGATTAGAGAAAACATGCATGCTGATATCACAATTTTTGATAAAGACCTTATTATAGATACAGCTTCTTATAAGGAGCCACATAGCTATGCAAGAGGAATAGTTTGTGTAATTGTAAATGGACAAGTTGTTCTAGAAAACAACGTTCAAAATGAGGTGTACCCAGGAAGGGTTATTAGAAAGGAATAATAATGATACATAAAAATGGAAATGAACTACGTGAATCAATCAGAAAAGGTAGCTTTAATAAACCTACTTCAGGTCAAGCACCAAACTATGTACAAGCTAATTTAGCAATACTGCCAAAAGATTGGGCATGGGACTTTTTGCTTTTTTCACAGAGAAACCCGAAGCCATGCCCAATTCTTGAAGTAGGCGAAATAGGTTCCTACTATACGAAATATATTGCAAGTAATGCTGATATTAGAACTGACATTCCAAAGTATAGAGTATATAAAAATGGAAGCTTGGTCGATGAACCAACAAACTTAATAGATATTTGGCAAGACGATTTTGTTTATTTCTTGATAGGTTGTAGTTTCTCATTTGAGCAAGCACTAATAAGTGCAGGGCTAGAACTTAGACATCAAACTGAGAATGTAAATGTACCGATGTATAAAACTAATATTATGTGTAAGCCAGCAGGAAAGTTCCAAGAAAGTCCTATGGTCGTAAGCATGAGACCATTTAGTGCAAAAGACGCAATAAAAGCTATTGAAATAACACGTGATTATCCAAATGTCCATGGAAGCCCTGTACATTTTGGTAATCCGAGAGAAATTGGCATAACGGACATAGAAACACCTGAATTTGGTGATAAAGTATCTATTGGAGGTGACGAAGTCCCAGTTTTTTGGGCTTGTGGAGTTACCCCGCAAATGGCAGCACTAGTTAGTAAGCCTCCAATAATGATAACTCATGCCCCTGGTTATATGTTTGTCAGCGACATAAAAGATATAGAATTAAAACTATAGAGGATATTATGGAAAATTTTTTAAAAAAAGTTGATAGGATAATTAAACAAGATCCAGGCAAAAGAAATCTAATCACTTCGTCAACAGTTAATCCTTTATCAGATGTTATAAGCTCTCTAGTAGATGCTCAACATATAGTTATAACAACTGGTTTTTTTATCATTGATGCCATGGCTATAGAAACAGATGGTCCACCTGGAGCTATATTACTAGCAAATGCTCTCTTAGAATGTGGTTTTGATGTTACTTTTGTTGTTGAAAATCATGCAGAAGAGATTATAAAAGCTGGATTTCAGTGTTTTGACAACTCTCCAGAATATATATTTTTAGATCCTAAAGGAAAGTATGAGTACTTTGATATTATCAAAGAAAACACTACACATTTCATTTCAATAGAGCGCCCTGGAATTTCAGTTCATGGATTAAATTTTAATCATAGGGGAATCGATATTAGTAATTATCACTATTCACTTGATAGTATATTTTCTGAAGCTCAGGAAAATGATATCACTACTATTGCAATTGGTGATGGTGGTAATGAAATGGGGCTTGGTAATGAGTATACAGAAATAGCAAAACGGATAGCAAATGGTATAGATATATGTACAATAACAAAATCCGACTATCCTATCTATGCAGGGGTATCGAATTGGGCATGTTATGGCATTGTAACAATACTTACTAAGGTTTATAAAAAAGATTTACACTTATCAAGAGAAAATATACTTTGTGTACTTAACAAAATAGTTGAAAAAGGTTCAGTTGATGGAATCTCCAAAATGAATACTAAAACAGTAGATGGCCTACCATTAAATTATGAAGTTGAAGTGTTAGAGAACCTTATAAAACTTAATCAACAATAATAAAAGCTGATCTATAATAGTTAATTCCTACTTTAACTTTTATAGATCAGCTTTATTTAGTAGATTAAGATACTATACATAAATACAAAAGCAAGTACGTATTCTTAGCTTAAGCTATATCATTAAAAACAACTCTAGCTCTTTGAATTTACACATATTGGTATGACCTCATATCTGGCTAACTAAATCTTAAATATTCATTATCTTCCCTCATAAAAACTTTCCATTTTAGAAATAATAGTTCACCTTGTTAATTTCTATTGTGAAAGAACTACTTAGTTTGATCAAAGTGTTTAACACAATAGAATCATTTACCAAATTTTGCTTAGTATTACGGTTTGATCTCTTCTAGGACCAATGGAGAACATCTTTATTTTCACTCCAACTAATGCTTCTATTCTGTTTAAATACTTTTTTGTATTAAAAGGAAGTTCTTCATAATTCTTAACTCCAGTAATGTCTTCCTTCCACCCAGGCAAAACTTCATATACTGGCTCACACTTTGCTAATACATTTTCACTTGCTGGATATTCTTTAATTACTCTGCCATTATGCTTATAGCCCGTGCATATCTTTACCTCATCAAGTCCTGAAAGAACATCCAAGCTATTAACAACTAACGAAGTTACTCCAGCAACTCTCGTAGAGTGTTTTACTACTACAGCATCAAACCACCCTATTCTTCTTGGCCTTCCAGTTGTAGTGCCATATTCCTTCCCTACTTCTCTTATTTTTTCTCCAGTTTCATTCATAAGTTCAGTAGGAAAAGAACCACCACCAACTCTAGACGTATAAGCTTTAGCTACACCAACTACTTCTTTGAAGTACTTAGGACCTATCCCAGCACCTACACAGTACCCAATTGGGTTTGAGCTTGTTACATATGGATATGTACCATGGTCATAATCTAGCATTGCTCCCTGAGCACCTTCTAGCAAAACTTTATTGCCTACTTCTAAATATTCATTTAGCAATGCTGAACTGTCTATGACATAAGGTGCTATTTGCTTTGCAAGAGCACTATATTCTTCTAAAATATTCTCGTAATTAAGTTTTTCTCCACCATAGATTTTACTTATAACTTGGTTTTTTTCATGTATTGCTGTCTTCAACTTTTTTGCAAATGTTTCTTCTTCTATTAGATCACATATTCTTATACCACTTCTAACAGCCTTATCTGTATAGGCAGGTCCAATTCCTTTAATTGTTGTACCTATAGCATCTTCTCCTCTTGCCTTTTCCAAAAGCACATCTAAAACATTATGATATGGCAAAACTACATGTGCTCTATTACTTATTCTCAAGTTCTTCACACTAAAACCTTTTTCATTTAAATATTTAATCTCATTAACTAATACGCGAGGGTCTATAACCATTCCATTTCCCATAACACATAATTTGTCTGGATAAAACACCCCAGATGGAATTAAATGTAAAGCATATTTATCTTGATCAATAACAATTGTGTGACCAGCGTTATTTCCTCCCTGATATCGAGCAATAATTTTTGCATCATGAGCTAAAAAGTCTGTTATCTTGCCCTTACCCTCGTCTCCCCACTGTGTACCTAAAACTACTATAGCTGACATTATAGGTTTCCTCCTAGAAAGTTTTTTACTTTTATAAATTTATTTTAATTGATTATTCGCTTTATTGCAATCATTTTATCTTTTATTACTAATTACATTACTTAATTACTTTTATTACGTACATTATTAGTATTTGTAGATGCTATATTACGTCTTTATAATCGTTTAACTCAATGTATGCATATTGAATTATTTAATAATTAGAGGATTTTTATTTAGCTTATAGAATATTTATAATGCAAAATGAAAATATCTTTATTGTTTTAGATATTTTCGTATTAATTATGAGGAGAGAGATTATGTTTGATATTAAAAATGAAGTAAATGAAGTATTTGAACAAGCACGTGATTGGCGTCGCCAAATCCACATGAATCCAGAATTGTCTTTTGAAGAAGAGCAAACAGCACGATTGGTAGAAAAGTGTTTAACCGATGCAGGAATTAAGCATTTTAGAATGCCAAATACTACTGCAGTAATTGGAATTCTTGAAGGTGGGAAGCCTGGCAAGACTATCGCTTTGAGAGCTGATATGGATGCACTTCCACTGACTGAAGAAGTAGAATGGGAGTTTAAATCTAAAACTGATGGTGTTATGCATGCATGTGGGCATGATATGCATACTGCTGGGCTAATGGGTGTAGCAACTATACTAGGTAAACATAAAGAAGTAGTTCCTGGTACAGTTAAGTTCATTTTTCAACCTGCAGAAGAATCTCCACCTGGTGGTGCAATAGAAATGGTTAAAGGTGGAGCACTTAAGGATCCTGATGTTGAAATGATTTATGGACTACATGTTTCAACTAACTTAGATGCTGGCCAAGTAAAAGTAAACTATGATTATTCTTCTGCAAACTCAGATAGATGTTACATTACAGTTGTTGGTAAAGGTGGCCATGGTGCGAATCCTCAAGATACAGTAGATGCTGTTGTTGTTGCCTCTCATCTTGTTGTGTCTTTACAAACAATTGTAAGTAGAAATGTTGCTGCTTTAGAAAATGCAGTTGTAACTGTTGGTTCTTTCCATTCAGGTACTGTAAATAATATAATTGCAGAAACAGCTAAATTACAATTAACAGTTAGAAGCCTTACACCAGAAGTAAGAGAATTATTAGAGAGAAGAATTAAAGAAGTTGCAGATGGTGTGTGTGCGACTTATGGAGCCAGAGCTGAGGTAAATTACAGTTATGGATATGCTTCAACTCTAAACGATGATAATGCAGCTGATATTGCTAAAGAAGCAGCAATATCATTTGCTGGTGAAGAAAATGTAACTGTCAATAAAATTCCTTCGATGGGTGGAGAAGACTTCTCTTATTTCGCAAAAGAAGTTCCAGGTGCTTTTTTCAACATTGGTGCTAAGCCAGTTGATAAAGACGTATATCCTGGACACAATCCTAAATTCTTTGTAAATGAAGGAGCTTTAAAAACAGGCATGGGTGTAATGTGTAATATAGTGTTTGAAGCTAATAAATAATAAAAAACCTGCAGAATTTAATGTTCTGCAGGTTTTTTTTCTACTGTAAAATATCATATGCCATTAATGAGAACATGGAGACTCCTTGTACTAATGCTTTTTCATCAATATCAAAAAGTTCAGTATGGTGAGCCCAACCACCTAAATCAGCACCTAGCCCCATAAAAGTTGCTTGCCCTCCATTGCTTTGGACTCTTTTCATCATATAGGTGTAATCTTCACTACCTCCACCTTTACCTTGACTGACATCAATTAATTTGAACATCTTTGATTTTTCAGCTACAATTTTTACTCTCTCAGCTAGCTCTTGGTTAGAACTTGCACTTTGAGCTCCTCCCATGGCTTTTATTTCTACTTCACAGCCATGCATTTTAGCACTATGTTCTAATATCCTCATAGCCTTCTCATACATAAACTCACTTAGTTCTGTTGTTTGCCCTCTAGTTTCAATAGCTAAGTGAGCATTTGGAGCTATTACATTGCGTCCTGATCCAGCACTCATTCTTCCTACATTAACGCGTGTAGGGCCATCGCTATTTCTTGTAATTGCATACAAGTTCATAACTGCATTCGCTGCTGCAACTAGTGCATTTTCACCTTTTTGTGGAGATCCCCCTGCATGAGAAGCTACTCCTTTAAAAAAAGCATCAAACTTATTAGTCGCTAAGAAGTTTCCTCTACCACAAGCCAAAGAACCCGTAGGTGTCCCACTACCCAGATGGCTAGCAAAAAGATGAGTCACATCATCCACTACACCAGCTTCTACTAATGATAATGCTCCTCTAACACCTTCTTCAGCAGGTTGAAATATGAGTTTAATCGTCCCACTTAGTTTATCTTTAATCTTCATAATTACTTCAGCTACACCCATTCCTATTGCAGCATGTCCATCATGCCCACAAGAATGCATAGCTTCATCATTGATGGATACATAACCTTCTTTAACTGCTCGTCTGTCTGGATTATCACTTTCTTTCATATCTACGGCATCAATATCAAATCTCATACCTATCACTGGTCCAGGCCCTAGATTTAGAACGCCTACAACGCCCGTAAATCCACCTTCCATAGCTGGTAAGTATTTTTCTATAGCTCCTTGTTCTTTAGCTCTTACAAAGTGCTTTTTGAGTTCCTTATCAGAGGGCAACCCCATTCTAGCATCTTTCTTTATTATCTTTTCTCCTAAATGAATCTCATAGCCTAAATCTTCTAGATGCTTAGCTATTATTGATGTTGTCCTGAACTCAGTCCATCCCGACTCAGCATATTTATGAAAATCCCTTCTCCATTGTACAACTTTGTTTTCGTTTTCTTTTGAGTATTTTATAATATCTTTAATCATAAGTTCTCCTTTAAAATTTACTTGCTATATACTCCCCTGCTACATAACCTGTAGAAAATGCAGCCTGCAAGTTATATCCTCCAGTCTGCCCAGTCAAGTCTAGCATTTCTCCAACTATGAATAAATTTTTCTGAATCAAAGAATGCATATTTTTAGGATTGACTTCATTAAGTGAAACCCCACCTTTAGTTACCATAGCTTCATTAAAGCCGAGGCGACCATGTACTCTCATTTTGAAATCACTTAATAAATCTGTTACCTCGTCTAGTTCTTTTTTTGAAATATTTGCACATTCCTTATCTAACAAACTTTGGGGTAACAAAAACTCTACAAATCTTTTAGGTATATAGTTATTAATAATATTCTTAAACGTCTTAGATTGATTATTATCCATCGAACTTTGTAAAAGATGAAGTATCTCATCCTTGTCAAATGTTTTAATTTTAATTTCTTGCTTGTGTTTACTACTTTGATAATAATAACTAATATCTAAAACAGATGGACCGCTTAATCCATAATGTGTAAATATTAGTCCTCCTTGAGCAGTCCCAATAGACTTTCCATCAATCAAAAAATCAACATTAACATCTAATGATAGGCCTTGAAGTTCTTTAATTACATCAGTTTTTAGTGGTGCCAAGACAGGTTCAGGAGTTACAATAGTATGCCCCAAACTTTTCGCTATTTTATATCCTGTTCCATCAGAACCGGTATTCTTATATGACATACCCCCAGTACTTAGGACTAAAACATCATATATATTACCATCTATAATATACTTATCATCGATTATATTAATGTCCTCAATAAAAGTATTGTAACTTATTTTCACTCCTTGTGTTATTGCTAAATCGACCAATGCCTTCCTTATATCATTTGCCTTGTTTGATACTGGATAGATTTTTATCCCCTCATACTTTAATCTAACACCTAATTCTTCAAAAAAATCAATTAAGTCTTGATTAGAGAATCTGTAAAAAGAAGAATATAAAAATTTTCCCTTATCATAATATTTATTTATGAAGTCTCTAAAGTTAATCCCTGATGTAACATTACATCTACCATTTCCTGTTAATAATAATTTTTTTCCAGCACTTTTATTTCTTTCAAATACATTTACAGATAAATTACTATTTTTACTTATACATATAGCTGTCATCAAGCCAGCTGGTCCAGCTCCTATAACTGCTACTTTAGTCATTATCTACAGTCCAGAAATTAAAACCTTGTTTTTTATAAAACTCAATCAATTTAGAGTTATAAGATCTAAGCCTAACTGGATTGTAGTGATGCCCAAGTCTAAACTGTGCTCTATTAATTCCTTTACTCTTTAATATACTTTCAGAAACTTCAATAGCCCACTCTTCGCCATTAATTTCTTTAGCTACTTCATACAACTCCTTAAGGTACTTGTCTAGCACTTCACCTTCCAAATCAAGTCTCCAGTCATCATATTTTTCAGATACAATTTTTTCTTTTACTTCTTCATCGCTTAATTGCTTGTATTTTTCTTCATGAATAATGATATCTCTACCCAATTTTTTACTCAAATGACCCTGTAAATGTGCTTCGCTATCATCAGTTTTAGGTATTCCTAAGCATGTCATCAAAACAGGAATTGTTAGTTCTGGTAAATCTAAAAGATCTTTTAACTCTTCATAAACATAATTAACAGTACCTATATATACTGAACCTACACCAAGCAATGTTGCTGCACACTCAATACTTTGAGCCATGCACATAACATCTTCTAGTGCAATAATGAAATCCACAAAAGAGTTTTGTCTTCCAAATGGAGCAACTTCAACATCAGCCCAACGCTTAATTCTTTGATAATCTAACACAAATAATAATAAAGTATCTGCTTTTTCAATAAAACCTTGCTTACATAGTTCTCTTATTCTCTTTTTTTTATCTTTATCTCTTATTTTTATTACAGAAACAGGTTGCAAATTACCCCCACTTGCAGCAGCAACTCCTACTTGAAGTATTTCATTTAATACATCTGCATCAATTTCTTTATCACTAAAATCCCTACAGCTATATCTTCCTTTTAGCACATTAATTGCTTCTTGCCTATGCTTTAAGCTCATTTAGGCATCTCTCCTTTTACCGCAAGTTGCTACATACACTGTATACCTTTCTACCCCATCAAGTCCTAAGATACTATTTATCTCATCATCGTAAAACGCTGCTATACCACAAACTCCACAATCTACAACATCAGAAGCTAAATAAAGATTTTGACAAACATGCCCTGCGTCTAAATGCACATATCTATATCCTCTTTCTCCATATCTCCAGTAATTCCTATATCTTACCGCTGTCCAGATAAAAGTAACTCCACATCTTTCTACCATAACTTGCTTATAGCATGCAGCTGTCAGTTTTTTATCAATACCATCTTCTAAACTTATAATCTCCAATTGGTTGTCCATCGGTAAGTACTTGTATAAACCTGGTTTTAGTCCTGTTACTCTATTAATGAGCAAATAGGTCTCAAATGGGTGTCTACATCCTGCAGATGGAACCGTTCTTAGTGTAGCAGGTCTATTAGACACCGTCTTTATTCCTTGTGTCACCCAAAGGAGATAGGTTAGTTCATCTAAACTCATTTCTTTATCAGCATAAGCTCTTACACTTACTCTATCATTTATTACATCTGTGATATCCTTCTTGTTTACTTTAACTTCTTTAGGATCTGGCAAATTTACTACTTCGTTATCAGGATTATCTTTAGATAAAACTAAAGGCGGCTGAGGTAAACCTTTAACCTGATCTGAATCCTCTAAATATTTGTACTTTGTGAACTCCATGAAAAACTGTCCTTGACCTTTCATAATCAACCTCCTAATTTTCTATAACATAGTACTTATACATAAATCATCATTTTCCTGCATAAAAAAAAGACCTTACGGTCTTTTTAAATAAATACATCGTATTTAATATTGTCTTTAACCCATTCTAAAATATTATCTAAAGAAATCATCTGAGAATCTGATTCTTTTCTCCATTTGATTTCTGCCTCATTTTGCTTAAGGCTTTTGTTTCCGATTACAATTCTCAGAGGAATTCCAAGCAAATCTAAATCATTAAACTTGACACCTGTTCTAAGATCTCTATCGTCAAACAATACTTCCATTCCTAAACTAGCAATACTATTAGCTATTTTTTCAGCCTCGACATAAGCATCGCTTCCTTCTTTGCCTATTGGCATAACTACAACATGATAAGGAGCTATATTGAGTGGCCAAATAATGCCGTTGTCATCATTATACTTTTCTACTACACTCGCAGCCAGTCTGCCAACGCCAATACCATAGCATCCCATGACCAAAGGTTTAGTTTCTCCATCTGAATCTGTATAGTATGCACCCATACTTTCACTATATTTTGTGCCTAGTTTAAATATGTTACCTATTTCAATACCTCTAGTTACCTTGATTGGGCCACCGCACTTTACACACTCTGCACCATCTTGTACTTCAGTAATGTCTGAAACGACATCTGCTTGATAATCTCTTCCATAATTTACATTTAAAAGATGATAATCTACTTCGTTGGCACCACTAACCATATTTATTGCTTCTATGCATGCCTCGTCTGCAATTATTCTTATGTTATCTACTTCTAAAGGAGAAACAAATCCAGCAACTAAACCAGCTGATTCAATTTCTTCAGCTTTTGCAGGTCTAAACTTGTCTGATTGTAATACTTTTGATAGCTTTGCTTCATTAAGGTGAGTATCTCCTCGTAATACTAATAGGACCATCTCGTCTTCACACATATAAATTAATGTTTTAAGTGTCTCTTCAGGAGATACACCTAGAAAATCTGCAACCTCATTAATCTCTTTACATTCTGGTGTGTGGACTTTTTTGATGTCCTTCATCTCTTGATCAAAGTTTATCTTTCTCTTCTTCTCAACTGCTACTTCCATATTAGAAGCATCATTACACTTTGTACATATTGCTAATCTATCTTCGCCACTTTCAGTTACATGCATAAACTCATGCGATTCATTTCCACCCATCATTCCAGAGTCTCCTGTAACCATAACTGCATCTTCTAATCCTGCTCTTGTGTAGATATTTTTATATGCTTGAGCAACTTTCTTATAATAATTATCTAAGTCATCGAAATCCTTATGAAAACTATACCCATCTTTCATAACAAACTCTCTAACCCTAATAAGTCCACCACGCGACCTTGCTTCATCTCTAAACTTAGTTTGCATGTGATATAACATAAATGGAAGTTGCTTATAACTATCTACTGAAGTTCTTACTATGTCAGTAACAACCTCTTCATGAGTCATAGCTAAAACCATATCTCTATTCTTCCTATCAACAAACTTAAGCATTTCAACTACATCTGCATGATATCTTCCACTTTCTTTCCACACGTCAGCTGAATGAACCACAGGCATATTGATTTCTTGACCTTCAATAGCATCCATTTCTTCTCGCATTATTTGTTCAATTTTTCTCATTACCCTATATAAAAGCGGCAAATAACTATATAATCCAGAAGCTAGTTGCTTCATCATACCTGCTCGAACTAATAGTTTATGACTTACTAATTCAGCATCTGCTGGAGCCTCTCTTAAAGTCTTAACTAATAAGTTTGACATTTTTTTAACTCTTTGTTCTCTCATTTTATCCTCCTAAACTTTCTTCCAAGTAGTTCCATCAGGGGTATCTCTTAACTCTATCCCTTTCTCTAATAAGGAATTTCTTATTTCATCAGCTCTACTATAGTCTTTATTCTTTCTTGCTTCATTTCTTTCTATAATCAATTCTTGTATCTCTTCTTCAAGAACCTCTTGTTTTTCTTCTGCAAACAAACCTAAAGCAAATACTTTATCCATATCCTCTATCAAAGACAATGCTTTTTGACCTCCCTTATCACTTCGGACTAATTCCCAAAGTATTCCAAGTGCTTTTGGTAAGTTAAGATCATCGTTTATTGCATCTAAGAAGTTTTTTCTAATACTTATAACTTCATCTTCTCTTAAATCTTCTTTATCAGTTATAGACTTGATGCCAAGCTTAAGTCTATCTATGCTTTTTTGGGCTGCTTCCATAGTTTCCCATGTAAAATTAATCTGCTTTCTATAATGGGCATTCAAACAAAAGTACCTATAGGCAAGAGGAGATATTCCCTTACTTTTTAAATCATCAAGGCTATATGTATTCCCTAAGCTTTTAGACATCTTTCCTTTATCAACAAGAACAAACTCTGAATGTAGCCAATAATTTGCAGGCATAACTTCACATTTACCATATGATTGAGCGATTTCATTCTCATGGTGAATAGGTATATGGTCTACCCCTCCAGTGTGTATATCAAATATCTCACCGAAATGCTCATGTGATATAGCGCTACACTCTAAATGCCATCCTGGATAACCCATTCCCCATGGGCTTTCCCACTGCATAATGTGACTTGGTTCAGCTTTTTTCCAAACAGCAAAGTCATATGGATTGATCTTTTCATCATTAACTTCAATTCTAGCTCCAGCTTTCTGTCCAGCCAAATCTATTCCACCAAGTCTGCCATACTCAGGGAGTTTGCTTATATCAAAATATATGCCATCGCTTGTTTCATAGGCATATCCATTGGATATCAACTCACTTACATAATCTATCATTTGTTGTATTTTATCAGTTGCTTTAACCAAGTGTGTTGGAACTAATATATTAAGCTTATTAACGTCTTCAATAAAATAATTAGTATACATCTCTGCTATTTGCCAGTGAGATTTTTTCTCTCTTTTTGCTGCTATCATCATTTTATCTTCACCTTCGTCCATATCAGACTCAAGATGGCCAACGTCAGTTATATTCATCACTTGGTCTACTTCAAAGCTATTATATTTTAGTACCCTTACAAGTGTGTCAGAAAACAAGTAGGCTCTTAAATTACCTATATGTGCTCTTCCATACACTGTAGGTCCACATGTATATATACCCACATGGGGATGTTTTATTGGTTTAAATAATTCTTTTCTTCTGTTAAGCGTATTGTAAAGCATTAAATCCATAATTTACACCTCTCTATCTTTTCCATTATAGCACATACTAATAGTAAGTTTAATAACAAAAAAAGCACCAATTATGGTGCCTTTTATTAAAAAGCTGTACTAATTATTTTTACTGCAACAAGAAAACCTGCAAACAATAAAGTTATGGCCATAGCTTTTGCTAATTCTTTTCTTCCTGTAATCATATTATCGCCTTCCAATAAAATTATGTAAGAAATATATCACATAATTAAAGAGTATTCAAGGAACTTATTTGTTCAAAACGAGAAAAATTTTATCGATTGCCCAATCAAGCTCTTCCTTTGTTATAATTAAAGGAGGCGCAAGTCTTATTACAGTCTTTCTGGTTTCCTTGCAAAGCAAACCGGCTTCTTTTAACTCCTCACAGTATGGTCTTGCATCCTCTGTTAAATCAATCCCTACAAATAACCCTCTACCTCTAACATCTTTAACAATTGGGTTATCTAATAACTCTTGTAATCTATCAAATAAGTATGCACCTAATTCATTTGATCTATTTGCTAAATCTTCTTCAATAATAACATCAAGAGCAGCAATTGCCACTGCACAAGCCAATGGATTACCTCCAAAAGTTGATCCGTGAGACCCAGGTTCAAATACTCCTAAAACTTCTTGATTTGCAGCTACACAAGAAACCGGCATAACTCCTCCGCTTATTGCTTTGCCTAAAATATACATGTCAGGCTCCACATTATCCCAATCACATGCAAACATTTTACCAGTTCTTCCTAGGCCTGTTTGTATTTCATCAGCTAACATTAGTACGTTCTCACTTTTACAAACCTTAGCAGCTTCTGACAAAAAGCCTGTTGGAGGAATATTAATACCAGCTTCACCTTGTATTGGTTCGAATAAAAATGCAGCAGTGTTCTCGTTTATTGCTTCTTTTAAAGCATCAATATCTCCATAAGGTATAATTTTGATACCTGGTAGCATAGGTCCATATCCTTTTTTATATGCAGCTTCACTAGATAATGACACAGCTAGCATAGTACGTCCATGGAAGTTATTTTCACAAGCAATAATCTCTGCTTTATCTTCCTCAATTCCCTTGACAAAATACCCCCATCTTCTAGCTGCTTTTATAGCTGTTTCAACTGCCTCTGCTCCTGTGTTCATCGGCAAAACAAGATCTTTATTTGTAATAGATGCAACTTTTTCATAAAAATCACCTAATTGATCATTATGAAATGCTCGTGAGGTTAGTGTTACTCTATCTATCTGGTTTCTCATTGCATTTAGAATCTTAGGATGCCTATGCCCTTGGTTAACAGCTGAATAGGCACTTAAAAAATCCATATATTTATTTCCCTCTGGGTCTTCCACCCAAACACCTTCAGCATGAGAAATCACTATTGGTAAAGGTTTATAATTTTTTGCTCCATATTGATCTGTTTTATCAATAATTTTTTGTGTTATATTCATATTATTCTCCTTTAATATGTGGCGCTATAGCTCCAATATAATCGCCTTTAAATACAAACCCTGGAGGTCTTAGCGATGTTAATGTTCCTAAAACCTCAACATTAATCTCTTCACCATTAATTTCGCCAATAATATCACCTTTATCTAAAATATCTCCAGCTATATTATCCGTTAAAAAAAGGCCTTCTTCTAATGCTTTTATTGGTATTAATTTCTCACAAAGCTGTGGTGTTGCTTCATAAGCTTCTTTGTCAATCATATTTAGCTGAGCTAGCATATTAATAACAGCATCATATGCTTCATCGCCAGCATCTAAATCAATTTCGCCAATTGGACCTCCACCTGGGAGCTCTATAATTACAGCTTTCTTACCAAGCTTTGATAGTTCAACAAAAAGTTGCCCTGGAGCTCCTGCTGATTGAACTGCTATAGGGATGTCTAACATCTTTGTTAATTCTTGTGCATAATCATAATCTTGCCATAATGCTAATGTATAACTATATCCCCAATTACCACAACAATGTAAATCTACTAAGTAATCTGTATCTTGTGCTTCTTCCCATATTTTATTAGCTGTTCTCATAGTTATACTGCCATTTGCATCGCCAGGAAAAATTCTATTCATATCTAAATTATCATATGGAGAGGTTCTTTCCATTCTTCTAAATGCAGTTGGATTGCAAATTGGAATCACTTTTACAGTTCCTTGAATAGGAGGGTTTTCTCTTAAATACTCAGCAATCATCTGCGCTGTATAAATCCCTGTAGCTTCTCCTCCATGAACCCCACCTGTAATCAAAACCTTTGGGCTACCTTGACCGAATTCTTCTACCTCTAAATCAGTAGTTAGGAAATCTTCTACATTAATTGTTAACTGTTTCATATTGTGCCTCCTTATTTGCTATGAACAACTTTACCATTGACAATTACTTTTTCTGTCAAAGTAAAATTACTTAATGGATGACCATCCCAGATTACTATATCAGCATCTTTGCCTTCTTTTAGACTACCAACTTTATCATCTATACCAATTATTTTTGCTGGATTAATTGTAATTGATTTAAATGCCATTTCTTCAGAAAGTCCATATCTTACTGCTAAACCTGTTTGTACATTTAAATATTTCGTATCAGATGAAGCATCCACCATAATTGCAAATTCTACGCCTGCTTTTTCCATTACTGCTGGAGTAGTCATTCTAACATCCCAAATCTCTTGTTTTGCTGGCCCCATTAGTAATGGACCTAATACACATTGGATACCTTTTTGTGCGATAATATCTGCTACGTGATAACCTTCCGTGCAGTGTTCCAAAGTGTAATCTAAACTAAATTCTTCAGCAAGTCTCATAGCAGTTACTATGTCATCAGCTCTATGACAATGAATTCTTGCTCTATACTCTCTATTTAAAACTTTAACTAACGCCTCATTAGCTAAATCTCTATCAAAAGGCTCTCCTTTTTGCTCTGCTTCTTTTAACTTTCTCTCATAGTCTTGTGCTTTCATAAAAGCTTTTCTGAATGTAGCAGCATTACCCATCCTTGTAGCTGGCATTTGATTTCTTTCTCTATAATTACGTTTTGGATTTTCACCAAGAGCAAATTTCATTGCCTCTGTACCAGGAATAACCATATCAAATACAGTTTTGCCCACAGTCTTCATTGCAAAGCCAGTTCCACCAATTATGTTAGAGCTACCTGGACCAGTATAAACAGTAGTTACACCTGCAGCAACAACTTGTGGAAAAGCAGGGTCATCTGGATTCAAAGAGTCTATTCCCCTTAATTCTGATTTTACTGGACCTGTTTTTTCATTTCCATCTGCATTTGCAGGTACTTTTGGCTCTCCAAATAAACCAATGTGCGCATGCGCATCAATAAATCCTGGTGTTACCCAATTACCCATTGCATCAATGACTTCAGCTTCAGATGGGACCTCTAAGTCTTTCCCACCTACTGCTTTAATTTTCTCACCTTCAATAATGATCGTACCACTTTCAATTATCTCTGTTTCCATTGTTAATAGTTTTCCGTTAATAATAGCTATCATTTTATTCCCTCCAAATTATACATATGAAAAATTCTAACACTTTACCCTGATATGATAAAGGCATTTCTATTATGCTAACACACTCATATTCTATTCAAAAGCAAATAATCCTTTAATAAAACTTTCTTTTTATATAAAATAGCTATTATAGTTTATACTGTTAACATGGAGGTTACTATGACTAAAAGAATATATTATACAAACCCATATAAAACTACTTTAGTTAGCAAGATTATTAGCCAAGGATCTGATGAGCAAGGTATTTATCTTATTTTAGATAAAACAATTTTCTATCCTGAAGGAGGCGGACAACCAGCTGATCATGGGTATATCAACCAAAGCAAGGTTATTGATGTGCGAGAAATAGCAAATGAAATAAGGCATTACGTCGATAAATATCCTATAAAAGACACTGTAAAATTAAACATAGATTGGGACAGAAGATTTGACCATATGCAGCAGCATGGAGGACAACATATTTTTTCTGGTATAGCTTATAAACTGTTCAAAGCACAAACAGTTGGGTTCCATCTTGGTGAAGAGATAACTACTATAGACCTGTCAGATGGTTCTTTGACAGACCTACAAGTTCAAAAAATTGAAGACGAAGCGAATGAGTTCATTAGAGAGAATAAATATATTATTGGGTTTTTCCCAAGTGAAAAAGAGCTCAGTAAATTAAAACTTAGGAAGCAATTACATGATGTTGGTGAGCTTAGAGTTATTAGAATTGAAGATTTAGATTTTTCTCCTTGTGGAGGTACACATCCTTCATATACTTCCGAAGTAGGCATAATAAAAGTTATAAAAAAGGAAAAAATCAGAGGAAATACTAGATTACATATAGTAGCTGGAACAAGAGCTTATTCTGATTATGTAAAAAAGCATGATGTTATATCTAACCTTGTAGAGCAGTTCAGTACACCATTTTTAGACTTACCTGATACTGTACAGCATTTACACGCATCGATAAAAGAGCAAAACAAAAACATGAATATACTAAAAGACAAACTTGCTCTATTAAACGCAAATGACCATTTAGAAATTGTTAATGGAATTAATCAATATATTTATTATGATTCAGAATTGTCTCCATCTCAAATTAGATCTATCGCTAATGAGTTTTCTAATAAAAAGAATAGTGTCGGAGCCATACTCTCTGGAACACATAAACTTAATCTAATACTATTTAAAAGTGAAGAACTGAATATAGATTTGGTTGAGATTTTTAATAAAGTTAAAGAGATGTATGACTGTCAAGGTGGAGGCAATGGGTCAATTCTTCAAGGAGGCTGTAAGAATTGTGAGCCTAATGATCTTATAAACAAGCTCAAAAAATTAATAAACAGTTAACATTTATATGATAAATTTTCGTTGTCAAAACAACTAAATATAGTCATATAATATGTACTATGATATAATTAATTACCAAGGATAAGTGGAACTTGTACATATAGAAATCAAGTTCTGCTTTTTTTTCGCACATGAAGGAAGGTGGATATATGACATTTCAACAAATAGTAGTGTTCTTAACTTTAGGGGTTACACTATTTTTACTTGCTGCAGGGAAGTTTAGATATGATTTAGTATCTGTCTCTGCTTTGGCTGTCTTAACTGTTTTTGGCATAATGCCTTCTGATCAGGCTTTTGCTGGGTTTGGAAACCCTGCTGTAATAACAGTTGCTGCTATATTAGTAATAAGTGAAGGGCTAATGAATGCCGGAATTGTAGATTCTATAGCTAATTACTTAATTAAAATATGTAATTCAAGAACAAAAACCATGTTATATTTGACAACTATTGTAACTATTTTGTCAGCTTTTATGAATAATGTTGGAGCTTTAGCCTTAATGCTTCCTGTTGCTATTAAACTAGCTCGAAAAAACAGAATTGCACCATCTTTTTTATTAATGCCTTTATCATTTGGCTCATTACTTGGTGGACAGTTAAGCTTAATTGGTACACCTCCTAATATGATTGTTTCAACAATTAGGAATACAGCTCTAGGCGCGCCTTACAGAATGTTTGACTTTACATTAGTAGGATTGGGAGTAGCAGCTGCAGGAGTAGCTTTTATAGTTTTAGTAGGATGGAGATTTATTCCATATAGAAAAGGAACATCTACACAAGAAGATATGTTTGAAATCAAGGAAGGTTATTTCACAGAACTTTATGTAACTGACGAATCCCCGTTAATTGGCAAAAAAATTAGCGATATTAGTTTACTAAGTGATACGTTTGTTACTATTGTTTGTATTGAGGATGATAAATGTCAAAGATCACATGCTCCTCATTATGATCATATTATTCACAGAGGAGATATTTTGTTAGTTCAAGCAACTCAACAAGACATGAGAAAACTAATAACAGAAGGAAAACTTCTTTTAGTTGGTAGCAAGATTTCTGGTGAGAGCTCACTAAAATCTGGAGACGTTACTCTTGCGGAAGCTGTTGTAAGTGTTAACTCTCCTATGGTGAAACAAACTGTACAGAGTTTAAACTTAAGATATAGATATGGTGTTAACTTAATTGCTGTAGCTAGACAAGGTGAAAGGCTTAGAGATCGATTAAGATCAATCAGATTTAAACCAGGTGATATTTTGCTTTTACAAGGACATGAAGGTGTTATATCAGAAACTTTACAATCCCTTGGATGTTTGCCTTTAGCTGAACGTGATTTTAATATACCGAGAGAGCCAAAAATTTGGCAAGCATTGGGTATTTTTGGATCTGCTATAGCTTTGACTACATTTGGGCTTATGCCAGTCCATATATCTTTTACTTTAGCAGCTATAGTTATGATATTGACAAATATGTTAACTTTAAAAGAAGCATATAGTGCAATGGATTTTCCTATTTTGATATTTTTAGGAACAATGATTCAGGTCGGAAAAGCTTTAGAACTTACTGGTGGTTCAGAGTTAGTAGCTAATCAGTTACTTAAAGTATCTGGGTCTCTTAATCCTGTCTTAACTTTAGCACTATTAATGATAGCAACGATGGCTCTATCAAATATAATTAATACAGCAGCTAGTGCTGTTCTAATGGCTCCCATAGCACTTAATATTGCTGCTGGACTAGGTGTTTCTGCCGATCCCTTTTTAATGGCAGTTGTGGTTAGCGCTTCATTTGCATTTTTAACACCTATACATCAATCAAATATTTTAGTTATGGGTCCTGGAGGTTATCATTTTGGTGATTATTGGAAAATGGGATTGCCACTACAGTTTATTGGATTAATTGTCGGAATACCATTGTTATTACTATTTTGGCCAATGTAAAAAATCCTAGAGTTTCTTTTGGAAACACTAGGATTTCTATTTTATTTCAACTTACTACTTTTTTGCTCTCTTACTCTATCAGAATGCTTTAGAAGCCTTTTTCTCAATCTAATAGCTGTTGGTGTAATTTCAACCAGTTCATCATCAGCAATATATTCAAGTGCTTGCTCGAGAGAAAAATCTCTTGGTGTTTCAAGTCTTAATGCTTCATCAGCACCAGCTGCACGTATATTAGTAACCTGTTTTTTCTTGGCAATATTAATTTCCATATCTTGTTCTCGACTATTTTCACCAATTATCATGCCTTGATACACTCTAGTGCCTGGTTTAATAAATATTTTTCCTCTATCTTGGGCATTGTATATACCATAAGCAGTAGAATCACCATTCTCATAAGCAATGAGAACTCCTCTATTCCTAGAAGGCAGTTCACCTTTATAAGGCTCATATCCATAAAAATTGTGGCTATAAGTTCCTTCTCCTTTGGTATTTGTTAAATATTCATTTCTAAATCCTATTAAACCTCTTGCAGGAATTTTGAACTCTACTCTTAAAGTTTTTTCAGATATAGGATACATGTTAAACATTTCACCTTTACGCCTTCCAGTAATATCCATTACTGCGCCAAGTAAATTTTCAGGTATGTCACATACAAGTAACTCAATTGGTTCACACTTTACACCATCAATTTCTTTGATTACTACCTGTGGTTTAGATACCTGAAGCTCATAACCTTCTCTTCTCATATTTTCAATTAATATGGATAAGTGTAATGCTCCTCTGCCTGAAACTTTGAAAGTATCCGCAGAGTCTGTCTCTTCTACTTTCAAGCTAACATTTGTTTCTGCTTCCTTAAACAGTCTCTCTCTGATCTTTCTTGAAGTAAGAAATTGCCCTTCTTGTCCTGCAAATGGACTATTATTGACTAAAAAGTTCATACTTAGTGTTGGTTCATCTACCTTTATCGTATCTAATGGAATAGGATTATCTTTGCACGCTATAGTGTTACCTATACTTGCTTCTGTTAAACCAGATAAAGCTATAATGTCACCTGCATAAGCTTTTGGAACACTTACCCTATCTAGTCCTTGATATACATAAAGAGTTCCAACTTTTTGCTTGATGTTTTTACCATCTTTAATTAACAAAACATTTTGTCCTTCACTGATTATTCCATTTTGTACTCGCCCAATAACTAGTTTACCAACGTAGTCATCATGATCTAAGTTTGCAACAAGCATTTGTAAAGGATTATCAATATCTCCAACTGGATCAGGGGTGTTTTCAACTAGTACATTAAATAAGGGTTGCAATGTATCTTCTATTGTATCTATCTCCAGACCTGCTCTGCCATCCAGAGCGGATGCATATACTACAGGACAATCAATTTGCTCATTAGTTGCTCCAAGCTCCATAAACAACTCGATTAATTCACCTACCACTTCATCTGGTCTGCTACCATCTCTGTCAACTTTATTTACTACAATTATAGGTGCTAATCCTAGCTCTAAGGCTTTTCTTAGTACGAATTTTGTTTGAGGCATAGGACCTTCAAATGCATCAACTACTAATAAAACAGCCTCAACCATTTTTAATACTCTTTCTACTTCACCACCAAAATCTGCATGACCTGGTGTGTCTATTATATTTATCTTATAATCTTCCCAAAATACAGAAGTGTTCTTTGATAAAATAGTTATGCCTCTTTCTCTCTCTAAATCATTAGAGTCCATAACTCTTTCTGCTACATTCTCATTTGACCTAAAAACTCCACTTTGATGCAACATAGCATCTACTAATGTAGTTTTTCCATGATCTACATGAGCTATAATTGCTACATTTTTAAATTTCCTTATCATCTTATCCCTCATTTATTCCTATTAAACTATTAACTATAAGTAACCTACTAATTTTTATGCAAAATTGGTTATATGTCAACCTTTTTTATACTGATACAGAAAAAAAATCTCATATTAAACCAAAACAAGAGCTTTTCTAGCTCTAATTTGGAAAATTCTATTGAATATGAAATATTTCGCCTGAATAAGCATCCAGATAAACTTGATTAACATTACTAAACTGCTCTACATGAATTAAATAAAGTAGTTTCCCATTTATTTGCACAAGACGAGGCTCTTCTTTAACTTTAACATAACTACTCAACATATTTAAAGCCTGTTCAGGTCTTAAGTAACCTTCAAATTTTTGATTTATGTTATAAAAGGGTCTTCTACTATCTATAGTAAGAGTTTTCTTTCCACTGTCAAGCATGATATTAACATAGTTTGACATGTAAAGAATATTGTCTCTCTTTACAAAGAATGTGTAGTGATTTGTTTGTGGCGAGTCATAACTTAATATCTCTGTTTCAAGTTTGTTAAAGTCATTTACTAAGTTAATTACTTTCTCTATACTATCTAAAGAAAATAAACCTGTATTAGCTGTAATTCTAAAATCTAAAATGAAGCCGCCCTTCTCTGAGACACTTGCTTCATAAGTAGTATTATCGCCTGAATTTTTAATATGGTATACCTCGCCAAACATATTTATACTTTCATCTCTTCCTTGTGCTTCACTAGCTATATTTGAACTAATACGTTTGTCTTCATTATTACTCGAAATACTCACTAAAGCCTTTATTTCTTGGAAAAATTTCTCACTTATCTGAGTTGCTTGCTCTATGGAAATGAGTTCAAAATCTGAATTAATCAGTGCATTTTTTAGAAATTCATCTTGAGTTTGACTCTGTTTTTTTTGCAAATACATAAAATACTCATAATCAACATCTTCAGGACTGTTTAACTGCCTCATATTATGAGAAAAATGCTTTAATAACTCATCAAATTTGATATTTGATATTTTAGTCCAATTTGTTTTCTTGAATAGCCCCTTGCTAGAATTATCCTTAATAAGTTCTATTTCTTCTATAATAGCATCATAACTGCTAATCATTACTTCAAGAGTTTCTTGAATAGATTGATATGTATCATGATTAATCTCGCTAAGACCATTTGAATCACTCAAAATATACATGTTATATTCTTTTATCTGTCTTAACATATGTTGATAATTTGCTCTTTCAAACCAATTTGTTAGTTCTGTTATTAAAGAATCTGACCACATATTACTTATTGCTATATCAACACTTTCATCAAGATTTGTTATGTAATTCTCTCTAATCACATCATCGTCTATTATTAGGATATGAGTAACCAAATTACTAATTCTACTTAGATTAACTCTCTGACCTACTAACCATTTATGTAATGTCTTATCTAAATTAAGGCCTAATTGATGGGACTGATCTTGATATCTTACTACTTGGTAAATATTACCTATAAGTAAAAGAATAAATAACAAAAACAATAGTTTCTTCATTTCACACCTCAGAAAAGTTTATTATACATATGACAGTGTTATGACGTAGAGAATGCTGACTTGTTCCGTTTATTTATTATTCCAAATTACAGTAATAGAAGTTCCTTCATGTCCTGATGTTATGCTAAATTTTCCTCCCGATTGAGAGCTTCTATCTTTCATATTCATAATCCCAAATCCAAGTTTTGTGTTATTAGTATCAAACCCAACTCCATTATCAATGATAGATAGTTTAACTTCATGATTATCTGAAATAATTCTTAAAATTACCTTATCCGCATTCGAATGCTTTTCAATGTTAGCAATTGATTCTTGAACGATTCTAAAAGCTGCCATTTCTTGATTTGCTGTCAAATCATCTTTGTAATCAAAATGAAAGCTAAATTCTATGCCATGCAGGCTATGTGATAAATCAAGTATTGCTTTAATAGCTTTTATCAAGCCTTTTTTCTCAAGTTCACTAGGTTGCAGTTCAAGGATTACTGCCCTGAGTTCATCTAATGTTTTTTTAGTTGTAAGTTCCATATTATCCAGAACTTCTGTTAAATTTTCTCCTCTTTTATGGAGCTCTTTTAGAGCTCTTATGGAGTAGTTTATAGCATGAATACCTTGAGCAATTGAATCATGTAGCTCTTTTGCCATTCTGTTTCTTTCCTCAGTTAAAACAAGATTTCTTACAGTTTCTTGATAAAGTTCATCTTTATAGGATATCTCATTTAAAAACATATTTTCTTTTTCTAGTACAAGTATTTTCTGTTTAGTTTTATAGCTTTTGTAGTCCAAATACATAATAACAAATCCCACCATAAAACCAAAAAATGCTGCAACAATACCAATCTCAAGTGGTATTTGAAAACTAATAAACTCAGAAAACACCGTCGTCAATATGCTTACTAAAATAGTAACAAAAATCATGATTACTAAAAAGTTTATAATTCTTCTATTCATCTCATTCTCAAAATGGATATTCTTAAGCTTTTTATCAATGATAAATGATATAGACGAGCTCAATAAACTAAAAGAAGTTGCAATTGTTATAATAATCAGAGTAAAGCTTATCGAGCTACCTGTGTAATATCCTTGATTTATCATTAAGATAGAAAAAGCCAACCCAAAAAGCACTCCTACTACACCCGATATTTTAACTGATTGAACAAACTCTTTACTCATCTTTATGGTCTCCTCTTAATACAAAAAGAGCAGCTTGAGTTCTACTATCTACTCTTAGCTTTTGTAAGATATTTGATACATGTGTCTTCACAGTGGTTTCACTAACGATTATTTTCTCTGCTATTTGCCTATTTGTTAAGCCCTTAGCTATTAGTTGTAATACCTCATCTTCTCTCTTTGTCAGTTCTTCAACATTATCTTCACTTTTATCATTTGATAATAATGCTTGAGCAGCACTTGACCCTAAGTATGTTCTCCCTTGATTTATAATTCTTATTGCATTTATCAATTCATCTGCAGGAGCATCTTTAACTAAGTACCCACTTGCTCCTTCTGCCATTCCTTCTTGGATCTTCTTTTTATCTTCTAGATGAGTAAATAATACTGCTTTAGTTTTAATACCTAATTTTCTGATTGACTTTACAACTTCAATACCACTCATGTTTGGCATCTGCAAATCAACAAGAGCAATATCGATATCTTCATTTAATATAAAGTCTATTGCAGACTGGCCATCACCAAAGTCTGCAACTAACTCTATATCATCAATAGTACCTAAATATAGTTTTATCCCAGTTCGTATTAGAGGATGATCATCAACAATTATTAATTTTATAGTACCCACATAAACACATCCTTAATCAATTATCTATTAAATATTATACTAAATAAATATGGTAATGCCATAAAGGATGCTAATTTTATTGAAACCTTTCTTGTCGATTTATCATGTGTGTATAGCATAAATGACAGTCCAAAGGACATAATGACTGAAATTCCCATGACTGCTATTGATAACAACCCTATTTTTTCTAAATTATAAGAGAACGAATTTAATGCCTCCATAAAATAGGTTGCTGGTAATATTTTTGATATTAACGTAATGTTCTCTGGCATCATTTCACTTGGCACCATTAACCCGCTAATCATCATTGAAGGCAAATAAATAGCTTGAGCTAAAAGTACTGTCATTTTCGTATCCTTTGCAATTACACCTAAAAGAATACTAATACCAGAAAAAGTTAAGCTACCTAAGACCAAAACTAAAAACAAGTTGACGTAACTCTCAGGAACTGGAGCATCAAATAATATTGGTGCAGTTATGATAATAAAACATGACACTATTAATAGATGTATTAAAGATGTCAATGCTGGTATTAAAATAACGTTAGTTTTTTTTATACCATTTATTTTAAAGCTTCTCAGTATACCTTTTTCTCTTGCTTCAACTAAAGGAGTTGGCAAACCCATTAAAGTACTTGTCATAACACTAAACACTAACATTGCAGGGATTATTATTTGCTGAAATTCTTGATTGATTCCTATCATAAAAAACCCCATCATGAAATAAAAACCTATTGGCATTAAATATGTCATCATTAAGGAAGTCTTATTCCTAATTCCTGACTTGAAATCGTACATAAAGTGGTGCATAAATGCTTTCATCTTATATCATCTCCTTGTTTGACTTTACTATATTAATAAACATCTCTTCTAAGTTTGGTCTTTCAACCCTAAAATCATTTAATTGCAAGTTTCTATTCTTTATATGCTCCATAAGATCCGTTACAAGATTAACAGTATCTCTTGTGAATAAAACCATATATTCATTTTCACTAAAACTTCTTTGAACATAGCTACTATGATAGTTCAATATTTTCCCATTATTTAGCTTTATAGAAACTTTTGTTAAGTTCTCTCCACTTGCTGTTATTTCTTTTGGCGAACTTTCTAAAAGAATTTTTCCGTCTAGAATTATTCCTACTCTATCCGCTAAACTCTCAACTTCAGCCATATCATGCGAAGATAATATGATTGTAGTGCCTTCTTCTTTCAGATTACGAATATAGTCGTGAAGATTCTTCCTAACTTCGACGTCTAGCCCTGCTGTAGGTTCATCTAAAAAGACTATATCTGGATTATGTGAAGTAGCTAGAAAAAGATTCAATCTTCTTTTCTGTCCAGTAGATAGCTCTCTGTATTTTTTATTTGCTATCGAATCTAAATTGAAATACGTAATTAGGCTACTGTTTTTTTCTACTGATTTAATAGTACCAAATAAGTTTATTGCTTCGTTTACTGTCATTTCATCAGGCAACCCACTATCTTGAAGTTGTATTCCTATTCTATGCTTATTGCTATCAATTGCATCTAAGTAAGATTTTCCAAACAATCTCACTTCTCCAGAATCAAAATCTCTAAGTCCCTCAATACACTCTAATGTAGTTGTTTTTCCTGCACCATTTGGACCTAATAATGCATAAATCTCTCCCTTTCTAATACTTAGACTTAATCCTTTAATAACAGTTGTGTCTCCATAGCTTTTGTAAACATTGTTTACTTCTAATACTTTATTCATGTATGTACCTCCATTTCTTATGCTTTAATAATACCTAAATAAGCAAACCTTTACATCAGTAGTAATGAGGATATTAAACTACTACTTTAGTATGATTTTTTTGAATTATGAAACATTTTAGAAAATAGTGCGTCATAGTAATGAACACATAAATAAATCTGTAGAAAAAGGAGTGCTACAATGAGAAAATTATTAACACTATTACTGACTATTGGGTTAATTGCAAGCTTAGGAATTACAAGCCTTGCAAATGAAGCAATTCAACCTATTAGTCAACCACTTTATTCTCTGGTTGATCAAACACCAGAAGAACTTGTAGATTTTGTTAATGAAAACAAAATGGAACAAGGTTATGCAACATATGAGGGTAAAAACAAAAGTTATTTACTCATTTCTTTAGGACAAAGAAACACTGGAGGGTATTCTCTAGAGTTAACTAACTTTACAATTGATAACGGTAAAGCTTTGTTTACAGCAAAAGAGATTATTCCACCAAGTGATGCTTTTGTAACTCAAGCATTAACTTACCCAGTATTATTGATTGAACTACATGAGGAATATTCAAGCATTGATGTTGATTTTGTTGAAACACAAAAGCAAATTGACGCTTTATCACTAAATGTTATAAAAGAGTATGGCTTTCAAGTTATAACAAGGACGCTTGGAGATGATGGTAGTCTTAAGGTTACTATTCATGCAAATGAAGACACAGACAAAGCAAACTTATCTTTGCTAAGAGAAGAATACCCAGACATAGAATTCACTTTACTTGAAACATTACCTGACTATAATGAAGAACTTGAGTTTTCAGATTATCTAGTAAAAGATGCTTTAGAATCATCTTTACAAGAAATTGTTGACGAGTATATTAATACTCGTGGTTATACGGTAATTGAACATGGTGATAATAAGTACGTATTAGTCACAATGGGTGAAAAAAGATCAGGTGGGTATTATTTAGAGGTAGAAAATGTTGAGAAACGAGGATCCACTCTAACAATCTATGTTAACGAAGTAGCGCCAGATGGCCCTGCAATTATGGTTATAACTTATCCTTATATCCTACTAGAGATAAATACAGATTATAATCATGTTAGAGTATTTGACAATAATAACTTACCATATGTTGCAGATGTAAGTAGACCAGATATTGTTGATTCGGAGCTGTTACCTATAGATGATACAACTAATACAGCAAATGACTTAATAAGCAGGCATGGGATTGAAGTTGTCTCATTAGACAATTTTGAATATATTCCCTTAAGAAAAACAGCTGAGAAACTAGGATTCAAAGTTTCTTATATATCAAGTAACAATACTGTAAATATTAATGGATTTGAGAATTTTGAAATTAGCTTAAATCAAAGTATGTTAATAAAACCTGATAATAGTGAAACCTCTATGCCTTTATATGTACAAAATGGAATTACAATGATTTCAAAAAACTTCTTAGATGTATTAACCAAATAACCTTATAAAAAAGAGGCCTTAAGGTCTCTTTTTTATATTGACTCATCCAAAGAACTTCTATAGACTAAATAACTGTGCGAAAGGAGTTCTTTATGAATAAAAATGAGAGTTTACCAATAAAGCCTAAGTTTTTTTATGGTTGGATCATAGTTTTACTATCAGCATTGACATTGTTCTTATCTGGCCCAGGGCAAACCTATTCTGTATCTACTTTTATAGATTCTTTTATAGATGAATTTGGTTGGAGTAGATCTTTAGTTTCTTCCATGTATTCTGGTGGAACACTATTAGCAGGACTTATTATGTCTGCTATGGGTAGTTTTTTTGATAAACATGGACATAGAAAAATGACTGCAATAATAGGATTTAGTTTTGGTATTGTTTTAATAGGAATGAGTTTTGTTAATAAACTAGCACTATTATTTGTCGGATTTTTCTTTGTTAGACTATTGGGTCAAGGCTCATTATCATTAGCTTCTTCCACTTTAGTACCACAATGGTTCTTAAGAAAGAGAGGAACCGCTTTAAGCTTAGTTTCAATGGGTGGTGCACTAAGTGCATCTACTGTACCTTTAATAAATACATGGCTAATAATTAATTATGGTTGGCAAACAGGTTGGAGATTTTGGGGTTTAGTTTTAATTGCAGTAATGGTACCCACTTCTTTGATTTTTATTAGAAATAAGCCCGAGGATGTGGGATTATTACCTGATGATGAAAAAGCATCTGAATTTACAGATGATAAATCCAGCAGCACAACTAACTCATCGTTAGTTAAAAAAATAAGTGAAATAAATTTTAACGCGAAACAAGTTTTAAAGTTAAAAGCTTTTTGGATCGTTTTGCTTTGTTCAATGGTGCCTTCAGCATTGGGGACAGGTATGACATTCCATATGGTATCTATTATGGGCGAAAATGGCCTTTCCCCTGCTATTGCAGCATCAGTTCTTAGCATAATGGCACTAATCAGGCTACCAGTAATACTAATATCTGGGAAACTGGCTGATAAAATACCTGTGAAATATTTAATGGCATTTTCGTATTTTCTCCTTGGTTTAGCAATGGTCATCCTCCTTCGAGTTGATGGTGTTATACTAGGAATGAGCTATGGCATTATAAGAGGCATATCTATGGGTGTTCAAGCAGTTACAGGTGGTGTTGTTTGGCCTGACTATTTTGGCAGAAAATATCTCGGAACTGTTAGAGGCATAGCTATGACAGGAATGGTTATTGGATCTGCCTTTGGTCCTCTACCTTTTGGATTTGCATATGATATTTTTGGGGGTTATACAGAAATTATAATCGCTACATTACTAATACCAATTGTAGCAGGAATTGCTATGATTTTTGTAAATAAACCAAATCAAGATGATTTAGACAAGCTTGCCCATTTAGGGGATAACCTTACCTAATTTAATTTCTCTCTTAAGTAGACATATGTTATAATGTGACTGTGTATAAAGTAAATAACTGTTTAGAAAGGAAGTGCACAATTTTGAGCGAATTAAAGAATATTGAGTGGGAAAAGTTAGGCTTTTCATACATTAAAACAGACTATCGTTATATTTCACGCTGGAAAGATGGTCAATGGGATGATGGTGAACTAGTAGAAGATAATAAATTATCTATAAGTGAAGCTTCTACTGCTTTACACTATGGACAACAGTGTTTTGAAGGTATGAAAGCCTATAGAACTAAAGATGGTTCAATTCAATTATTTAGACCAGATGAAAATGCTAAAAGAATGCAACGCAGTTGTGAAAGATTATTGATGCCAACCATTCCTGTTGAAAAATTTATCGATGCTTGTAAAAAAGTAGTTTTAGCAAATGAAGGATATGTTCCACCCTATGGGACAGGAGCAACACTTTATTTACGTCCATTTGTTATAGGTGTCGGAGATAACTTAGGAGTAAGAACAGCGCCAGAGTTTATCTTTACAATTTTTGTTTCTCCAGTCGGTCCTTATTTTAAAGGTGGACTTGCGCCTGTAAACTTTATTACAACTGATTATGATAGAGCTGCACCTCATGGTACTGGAGCAGCAAAAGTTGGTGGTAATTACTCAGGAAGCCTAATGCCTAATAAAATGGCTAAAGATAAAGGATTTGCTGATTGCATTTACCTTGACCCAGCAACTCATACTAAAATTGAGGAAGTTGGAGCTGCTAACTTCTTTGCTATCACAAAAGATAATAAGAAGTTTGTAACACCATTATCTCCTTCAATATTACCTAGTATAACCAAATATTCTTTAATGCATGTTGCAAAAGAATATCTTGGTTTAGAGGTTGAAGAAGGCGATGTTTACATAGATAAATTAAGCGAGTATTCAGAAGCTGGAGCATGTGGAACAGCCGCTGTTATTACACCTATTGGTGGAATTGAGCATAAAGGCGATATGCATGTCTTTTATAGTGAAACTGAAGTTGGACCAATTACAAGAAAACTTTATGATACACTCTATGGAATACAAGTTGGAGATGTTGAAGCACCTGAAGGTTGGATTTATAAAGTTAAATAGTGTTAAAGCGAATAAGCACAGCTTATTCGCTTTTTGAATATTTTGAAAGGAAGATGATTATGCTAAAAATACTATCACCAGCAGAATTATCAGAAGACATCCAAAATAAAATCATAAGTGTTTCTGATAATATTGAACTCTATGTTACTAAAGAAGAAAAAGAACTTGAAAAACTATGGCCAGAAATAGATATCATGTTTAGCGGAAGATTAACTCCTGAAATATTAAAGAAAGCTAAAAATTTGAAATGGTTTCAAGCTACAAGTGCAGGTGTTGACCGCTATATGTTTGACGAGTTTATCAAAAGTGATATTGCCTTAACCAATGTACGTGGTATGCACGGACAAACAATTGCTGAACATGTAATAATGAAAATGTTAGCTATTTACCGCAACCTCCCTTTAGCTCTGAAGCAACAGAATCAAAAAGTTTGGAGTAGATACAATGTAAATATTCTTTTTGGAAAAACCATACTAATTGTAGGTCTTGGTGGTATCGGAAAAAGAATTGCAGAAATTACATCACATTTTGGTATGAATGTAATTGCTGTTAATAGGAGCCAAAATAGTTATGAGTTTGCAAATCAAATATATAAAACTGATGAGCTTCATAAAGCTCTTAGTCTAGCTGATTTTGTAATCATTGCTACCCCTCTTACGGATAAAACCTATCATATGATATCAACAGAAGAATTTAAGGCTATGAAGGAAAGCTCTATATTTATAAACATAGGCAGAGGTCCTGTAGTTGATCAGAAATCGCTGATTAAGGCACTAGAAGAAAAAGAAATATCATTTGCAGCTTTAGATGTATTTGAAAATGAACCACTTGAAGAAGAAAGCCCACTATGGAACATGGATAATGTAATCATTACACCGCATATGGCTGGTGATATGCCTAACTATATTGATAATGCTACTGATATTTTTGTTAAAAACTTAAAACTTTTTATTCAAGAAAAGCCACTCTTAAATATAGTTAATAAAAAAGAACAATATTAATATCTAGCAGGAATAGCGTTATAAAGAGAGAATATATATTCAAGGAGGGATATTTTTATGCAAAAATTAAACTATAACAAGTATCTTTTATATGATGAAATCAAAGAAATATTAGCAAAATGGGCAGATGAGTACCCAAACAAAGCTAAGCTTGATATTATTGGCAAGAGCTTTGAGGGTAGAGATGTTTTTGTTATGACAATCACTAATTTTAGTAGCGGTGATGCTATTGATAAGCCAGCTATGTATGTTGATGCGAATATACACGCTGGAGAAGTAACAGGATCAATGGCAGCTTTACACTTAATTGAGACACTTCTAACTTCAGAAGATAAGAAAACAAAAAAGTTATTAGACACTAAAACATTTTATGTTCTACCTAGGATAAATCCTG
Source organism: uncultured Clostridiaceae bacterium (assembly GCA_964546025.1). Taxonomy (GTDB): domain Bacteria; phylum Bacillota; class UBA994; order PWPR01; family PWPR01; genus PWPR01. The sequence goes on along the minus strand of CAZJHT010000001.1, from coordinate 25,039 downwards.
ATGGAGCTGAACTATACCTAACCACTCCTTACACCTTAAGAAGTAGTGTTAGACCATTTCCTGACTACAGAAAGGATGAGGATCCAGCAGGTTTATATGCTGAAGATGTAAATGGAGATGGCAAAATACTATTAATGAGAGTTAGAGATGACAGTCATGGTGCTTGGAAAATTAGCCCAAAAGATAATAGACAAATGATTGAAAGAGAGCCTACTGATTTAGATGGTCCCTTCTATCATGTATATACTGAAGGAGTAATTAAAGATGAGTTTGGTGAAGTTAAGGATATAGTTAAATATCCATATAATCCTGTAGCAACAAAGTATGGATTAGATCTAAACCGTAATTTCCCAGCTGGGCACGACTTGCACACTCCAGGCTCCGGTCCTTTTCCACTCTCAGAGCCTGAAACTAGAAACCAAGTAGAGTTCATTAATAGCAAGTCTAATATTGGTGGTGTTTTACTCTATCATACGACTGGTGGAGTTTTGTTTAGACCACATTCAACTATACCTGACAAAGATTTTGCTAAAAATGACATAGCTATGTACGAAAAAATAGGAAAGCTAGGTACAGATGTAACAGGCTACCCTGTGGTTTGCTGTTATGGTGATATTTGGTCTGGTGTATTAGATGATTGGTGTTTTGAAAAGAAAGGTCTTTTTGGCTTTACTCCTGAATTATGGGATGCAATAGGCAGAGCTGCTCCAGAACTTAAGAAAAAAGTTTATGGAGACATGACATTAGAGGAAAAACAAGAAGTTGAATATAAGCTACTTGAATGGAATGATAGAGAGTTATCTGGTACAGGATTCATTAATTGGGAAGAGTTTAATCATCCACAATTGGGAGCTGTTGAAATTGGTGGCTGGGATACAAAGGTTTGTCGTCAAAACCCACCTCCAAAGTTTTTAGAGCAAGAATGCTATAACATGACTCAGTTTTCATTAAATTACGCTTTAAGCTTACCTGAAATGAACATTGATGAAGTATTGGTTGAAAAAGTAAGTGACAATATTTATAAAATTGAAGCACTTGTCTCAAATCATGGTTTCCTACCCACTAATATTAGTGAACAAGCACTTAAGCAAAATGCTGTAAGAAAAAATAGGATAAAAATAGAGCTGCCAGATGGTGCTGAGCTTGTTAATGGCAAAGTACAATATGAAATAGGTCATTTAGATGGATATAGCTCTGGTCAAAACTCAAGATGGTACCGCTTTGGTGACCCTGCAGAATGTGCACATAGAGCCTCATGGACTATTAAGGTCAATGAAAATGAGCTATCAGAAATAACTATTTTAGCTCTTTCTGATAGAGGTGGCAATAAAAAATCTTTAGTTACTCTAAATTAATTACAATGCTACGGTTTTACCGTAGCATTTTTTGTTATATAATATTCACAGATATACATATACCTAGGGAGGGTTTACTATTTTTAAGAAATTAGATATAAAGGCTAAAGGTGATCTTGAGCCATTTTTAGAAAGATCAGATTATAATATCTGTGAATATAATTTTAATACGCTTTTGCTTTGGAGTCCGTTTGAAAAGTATCACTACATTATTGAAGACGATATAGCTTATATCATCAGCAAGGGTGATAACCCGCATGCATTGATGCCTCTTGCTTCTAAAGAGAACTGGGCTCAAGGCATAGCATTTTTAGAAGACCTATATTGTGAAGATAAAGATAAATGCAAAATTGCATATGCCTCTGAAGATTTCAAGAATTATATTGAGGACACATTTCCTCATAGATACAATTGCAAGACTAATAGAGACTTTTATGACTACTTGTATTCTGGAAATGACCTGAGAAAATTACGGGGAAGAAACTTTTCTAGCAAAAGAAATCACATAAATGGCTTTATGAGTGAGTTTGGTGACAGGTATGAGTTCAGATCACTTACAGAAGATGATTTTCCTAAATGTAGGGAAATGCTAAGTGATTGGAAAAGTGACAAAATTGAAAAAAATGATATTGATCATAAGTATTTAAGAAAACAGTTCCTGGCAACTGGGTTGAATAATCTTTTGAATAATTATAAAAATCTAGATTATAAAATCAGCGGAATCTTTGTAGATAATCATTTAGAAGGATTCACTATTGGCAGCCTTTTACAGCATAACATAGCCCAAATACACGTAGAAAAAGCTAATTTTAGTATTAGAGGCATTTACCAAGTGCTCAATCAGAAATTTTTACAAACTGAGTTTCCTAAAGTAAAATATGTAAACCGAGAGGACGATGCTGGAGTTGAAGGATTGAGGAGAGCAAAGAAGTCTTATAACCCTTTAACTATGATTAAAAAATTTGACATTCATTTAAGGACTGATGAGAATGAATATTTCAATAGCTTCAAGTAAAGATACCAATCAAATCAAGGAAATTTGGAAGTATTGTTTCAAAGATCCAGTTAATTATGTTGATTTTTACTTCAATAATGTATTTAACCCAGAAAACACTATTGTTGCAAAAATTAATGAAAATGTTATTGCTAGCATGCAGTTAAATCCTTATACCTTAAATTTTAAGGGTGATATTCTTGACACTGTTTATATAGTTGGCGTCTCTACCACTCCTCAATATAGAGGGCATGGCGTTATGAGTAAAATGTTTGATTTTGCTTTTGAATATTTATATAAAAAGGGATTACCATTAGCTATTTTAACAGCTGAGCAACCATCACTTTACCAAAATTTCGGATTTCGTCATATTAGTAGTCTAAAGAAATACATACTACCAATTGAAAACATTATTAAATATAAAACTAAATTAGATATTGCAATAGCAAAATCCAGTGATTATGTTAATATTTCTAAAGTTTATAACTCTTACTTAAGTGACTCCAACCTATATTTAGTTAGAGATTATAAGCATATTGAAAAACTTCATCTAGAGGTAACTGTTGAAGGCGGTAACTTGTATGTCATAAGAGACAACACTAAAGTGGTAGGATACTTCATCGCATTACTAACTGAAAAGTCATTATTTGTAAGAGAAGCAATCTTTCTTACAAAAGAAGCCATAGAGAGATTTTTGACATATGCTTATTACCATAAAGGGCAAATTGAAAGACTTATAGTTATTACCTCAGATAAAGAAAATCTAGAAGCTAAAGTTCAATGGGACATAACTTGTAAAATAGAACTTGCCCCTTATATGTTAGCAAGAATCATAAACTCAACCTCCTTTGTTAAATCATCTGAGCTAAAGAAACCTAATGATAGTTTTAAAGTGGTTGATAAGTTCCTTAATGAGAATAATGGTATTTTTTCTATTAATAATAACACTTTAATAAAGGCTAACAACTATAATCACCAAACTGACATTGGGACTTTCACTCAATTTCTTTTAGGAAGCATTGATGGTAAATATGCACTATTTGACAACTTGGTTAAGACTAATGACCCGAAATCAATAGCAATGTATAAGAAAGATGAATTATTCATTAATGAATATATCTAAGTGAGATAAATGGCACAGCCTTTTTTCTATAGGATGTGCCATTCTTTTATAGTATGTTTTTAAGCTCTTCTAAAGAGTCTATTATGTGATCTGCCGCAATCTCATCCTTACTCAGAGTATATCCATGAACATTATAAAAAACTGTGTCAAAACCTGCATTTTTTGCTCCTACGATATCTATATTGTAGTTATCTCCTACAAATATGCATTTATCATAGCTAATATCTAGCTTGTCAGCAACATGGTGAAAAATTCCAACATTTGGCTTAGGTTCGCCATACATTTGAGATGATATGGCATAAGATAAATATTTCTTGATGTCACAGTTTTCCAGCCTTGACAGCCCTTTTGCAAACCCATTTGTTAGAAGGCCTAGCTTGTATTTTTTTGAAAGATACTCAAGAATCTCTCTAGCATAAGGCATTAACTTCTTTCCTTGATATAATCTATCAAGATACATGTCTGCAATGCCTCTTGACTCGTACTCAGACATCTCTTGCTCATAGCTTTGTGCGAGTAGTTTAAATCGAGTAAATGAAATTGTTTGAGACTCCCTCTCCCCTCTCTCATACTCCTCCCAAAGCATTTTATTTATTTCTTCATATCTATGATAGAATTTTTCATAAGTAGTTCCTAATTTATATCGCTTTTCAAAGTCTTGATGTAAGTATTTTATCGCACTAACGGCATTTGCTTGAAAGTCCCAAATAGTATCATCTAAATCAAATATAACTCCTGAATACCTCATCTTAAATCATCCTCACTAAAATTTAATAGGTATTATATCACTATTCATAAAGGATATACAAACTTTTTGTTGAATTTATCAAGGAAAATTCTAAGGAGGAATAAATATGAGTAAGGCATCATTTGAGAGCAAAGATTTATTAAAGATGAGATGGGTTGGGAATCCTGTACTTTCACCTAATGGAGAACAGTTATTATATGAATTAACAGAGATAGATGAAGATGAAAATGCTTATGTTTCAAATATTTATCTATGGGATGGTAAGGAACATGTTAAATTTACTAGTGACTGTGGAAAATCAGTAGTAAAAAATAGTAATGCTAAGTGGTCTCCTGATGGTAAATACATTGCTTTTTTATCAAACAGAACTGGTAAGAACCAAGTTTGGTTATATCAAAGCAAAGGAGATTCACTAAAGATAACAGATATGCCAAAAGGTGTTTCATCTTTTAGTTTTTCTCCTGATTCAAAGAGCATTTACTTTCTTGCTAAAGAGAGAGATATCAAAAAAGAATATCCTGAAAAATCTAATATGACACATATCACAAAACTACGATATAAGTTCAATGGAACAGGTTATTTAGACCATATCCCAACACAGATTTATAGATATGACATAGAAAATGAAATTCAAACTAAAATTACTGAATATAAACATGGAGCTGGACACCCTGTAGTATCAAAGGATGGTAGATATATTGCTTTTAGTGCAAATCATAGTGATGACGAGCAAGATTTAACGAAAAATATTTTTATTCTCGACTTAGAGAAAAAAGAAACAAAGCAAATCACACCACCTGGTGGCAGCTATTATGACCCTGTTTTTTTAGATGATAATACAGTTCTTTGTTTAGGGTTTGATCAGTTTCCTTATCCAGGAGGATATCCTGATATTTTTCATATCAGTCCTACTACAAATGAAAAAGTTTGCTTAACAAATAATTATCCAGAATTCATAGGCAAAAGAGTTGGCAATGATGTGAGTGCTGATAGCGGTAATACAAGTCTCCTTGTAGAAGGTAACTTCGTTTACTTTGTAATCACAAAAGGTGGAAACTGTTACCTTGAAAGATTAAACCTTGAAACACATGAAACAAATCGTGTATTTGGCTCTGGGCAATTAGTAGTTTCATCCTTTGATCTTATAAGTGGCTGTTTAGCAGCAAATCTAGCTGATCCATTAACTCCTGGGGATTTATGGATTGGAAAGAACTTTAGCCTAGACAAAATAACTGATTATAACGATGATCTTTTTAAAGATAAATACATTGCTTATCCTGAAGCCATCCACTTCACTAATGAAGAAGGTGTTGAATTGGAAGGGTGGCTACTTAAACCTATAAACTATGAAGAAGGCAACAAGCATAAAGTTATTATGGAGATTCATGGTGGTCCTCACACTACATATGGAAATATATTCTTTCACGAGTTTCAAATTTTAGCTGGAAATAATTATGCAGTATTCTATGCTAATCCTAGAGGTAGCATGGGATATGGCGAAGATTTTTCAAGAGCGGTGGTTGGAGATTGGTGTGGTTGTGACGCTAGAGATCTAGAGTTCATGGCTAACGAAATTAGCAAACTAGATTGGATCGATGAAAACCATATAGGGGTAACAGGTGGAAGTCAAGGAGGATATTTTACTAATTGGTTAATTAGTCACACTAACCTTTTCTCTTCTGCGGTAACACAAAGATCTATGAGTAATCTCTATACAAAGTATGGAATAGCTGATAATGGATGGAACGGAGATCGTTTTGGTATGGGAGGCGCTGACTTATGGGCTGATGAGGACTTTGTATTAGAAAGGTCCCCAATCAGATATGCCCCAAAAGTTAATACTCCTCTACTCATTATCCATAGCGATAATGATTTAAGGTGTCCACTTGAACAAGCTGAACAATGGTATGTTGCTTTAAAGCGACTTGGCAATATTACAGAAATGATGATTTTTCATGGTGAGAATCATAATTTATCCAGAACTGGTAAACCAGCAAATCGCTTAGTAAGGCTTGATGCCATACTCAATTGGTTTAATAAGTATTGTTAACAAAAAAAACTCACTTATAAACTACCAACTCGTCAATTAGGCAAATAATTAATTAAAGCTCATATAAAACTAAGTGCTTGGTTTCGATTATCCATCGAAGCTAAGCACTTAAGTTTTTTAACTTCTTTTTGGCTATCGCAGGTGATGTTAACCTTGATTTTTGTAGTCAGAGAATCTATTAATATAAACTCTTTCTAATTAAATATTTCGACCTTTCAGAAATAAAGAAATTACACATTAGACCATTATATCAGTTCACTTATTGACCTGTGACATTCTCAGAGTCATATCGGGTTCATATAATTTGCTTACATACATAGATTTTGTAATAATCTTAAAAGTTTCTTCACCATTTCTAAATTCTTCACTATCATTTTTCTAAACTTCTTCTGTACTTAAAGATTTATAATAAAAACCTCCAACGTAGTTTATCTAATTTTAATTAGTTAGATGTCTACTTTGGAGGTATCTTATCAGATTATGGGATTTATTAGAAAAGAGTTATACATTCAGGCTTTTTAGAAAAGTTAAAGAAACACTCCAATATTTCTAAATCCTTTTTATTACACTCGATCTTTCCTAAATCAAACAAATTTCTTATCTTAGCTGATCCCATCATTATTGATGAAAAGTCCGCTATGTTCATTTTTACTGGAATAGCATTATTCTCATCTTTAGTTAATGTTAGTTCCTTATTTTTAACTCTAATATTGTATACTCCTTGATTCTTTTCTCTAAAAGAATCTTCTATGGCTATAGCTATAATAATATCTGGACAATTAAATTTTTGAAATTTTGATATCTCTGTCAGAAAAGCTTCCACATCAACTATTCTATACATCATACCCATTCCTTGATGCGCTACTTTATGTGAAACCCCTGGATAAAGTTTCAAGTCTATCATTCTTACATCTTTAAGTGCAAATAGAAAGTCTTCTTTTTGAGTCTGATATTCTATAAATTCTACTTGATCTTTTTGCATCTCTAAAAATCCTGATAATGCTTTAAATGCTTCTGGAGTATTGTAAATCCACTCCTTTATAATCATTTTCTGCCTTATAAAATTATCTTTAGAAACCCTACTTAGTGTAAAATAGATATATCCATCAATATATCCATTAGATTTAAAACCTACCACTGTACCTTCTTTTTCATATTTCTTTCTAAAAGACGTAAGTTCAAAGCAGTTCCTTTTGCAATATCCATGTTGCTCATTAGCATAGCGTAAGTAACAATCAGCTAATAAAGGTAAATCGCTACCATTTAAAAAAGTGAGCCTTGATCTATCAGAAACTTTATTAAATGATTCAGGTCTAAATTCAAAATAATAATTTTTTGGACCATATCCAAACCCCATCTTGTAATAAAAGTCTGGCCTAAATGAGTATAACATTGCAATATGTTGTCCATTTCTGAAACTTTGCTCAAGGTAGTATTCTACCATCTCTTTAGCTGCACCTTGCTTCTTTTCTAATAAATCAACCGCTACCATACCTATACCAGATGCTTTTATATAGTTATTGTTATAATTTAGAACATAATCAATATGCCTATAACCACCTAGACTTTTACCGCCTCTTTCACATAAATAGTATATAGAGTCTTTGTCCTCCGCATTAGCATTTTGAAGTCTTTCATTTAAGCTTTCAAGTGATGGCTCTATGCCTGGATAAGCAGACAAAGCTATTCTAGAAAACTCTTTTAACTGTTGATTATTAATTACTGGTTTAATACTCATTCCTTTTGCTCCTTCCGAATTATGTAACTGAGGTAATATTCACTATAAGAAGCGTTATTCCTGCATTAAAAGAAAAAAAAGCGAGCAGATAGCTCACTTACAATGACTTTGTAATAACATAATCTTTGAGTTTTTTTACATGTTTATCATCAAGTTTTATAGACCCAATTCTTGAACCTTCTTTATGACTCTTACCATGGAAATCTGACCCACCTGTTACTAGTAGTTCATATCTTTCTGCCATTTGTAAATAATAAATCTTTTGTTCATTACTGTGAGCACTATGATACACTTCAATTCCTTCTAGTCCACATTGAATCAAATCCCTAAGCTCTTCTTCTTTTACACCTACTCCTCTTTGATATAAACCTGGATGAGCTATTACAGCTACTCCCCCAGCTCTATTAATCATTTCAATTGCTTTCTTTGGACTCATTTTGTATCTTGTAACATAAGCTTTTCCTCTATTATCAATATATTCAGAAGTAAAAGCTTGTTGAACTGTACTAATGTATCCTTTTTCAATCATTGCAAGTGCAATATGAGGACGCCCTATAACATTTCCTCCTGCAATTTCTTGTACCCTTTGATATGAAAGCTTAATTCCCATCTTTGAAAGTTTTCTAATAATCCTCTGTGCTCTTACTCTTCTTTCTTCAGCAATAAAAGCAGTTTCTTCTCTAAGCTCTTTATTTGAAATATTTATATAATACCCTAAGATATGAACTTCTTGATTATTGTAAATAGTTGAAAATTCTATACCAGGGATTACTGTTAAATCAGTGCCACTTGAGGCAATCCTTGCTTCAGCCACACCATCAACACTATCATGGTCTGTTATAGAGATAGTGCACAAATTTGTTTCTAGTGCTATTTTAACAACTTCGCTTGGCGTTAGCTCTCCATCAGATTCTGTAGTGTGAATATGCAAATCAGCACTCATACAGCTTCCCCCTTTAACAATACTGTATTAATAATATCATAATTAATAACAAATTTCATTTATTCACTTATTATTGCAGGATAAATGAACATGAAATAGAATACTTATTAAGTAAAATTAAGGAGGGAATTTTATGATTCTTATCAAAAATGGCTTAATTCACACTATGATTGGAGATATTATAGAGAATGGCTCTATTCTTATATCAGAAGGTAAAATAGTTGAGGTAAGCAAGCAAATTAAAGAAACAGATCAAATGGAAATAATTGATGCTCAAGGGAGAATAGTTACACCAGGCTTAATTGATGCTCATTCTCACCTTGGACTATGGGAAAGTGCTATTGGCTTTGAAGGAGCTGATGGAAACGAAGCTGTTGATCCTATAACTCCGCATATGAGAGCTATTGATGCTATTAATCCAATGGATATTACTTTTGAAGAAGCTAGAAACGCTGGCATTACATCTACAGCAACTGGCCCTGGTAGTGCTAATATTTTCGGAGGAACTTTTATTGCAATTAAAACAGCTAAAGCAAAAAGAGTTGAAGAGCTAATTATTAAAGATCCAGTTGCAATGAAATGTGCTTTTGGTGAAAACCCAAAGAACTGTTATAACAACAAAGGTAAGGCGCCAATAACAAGAATGGCAATTGCAGCAATGTTTAGAGAGACAATTCTTAAAGCTAAAGAGTATAAAAGCAAGTTAGAACAAGCTAATGGAGATACATCTAAAGAGCCAAAGTTTGATGCTAAATTGCATTCATTAATTCCTGTTATAAACAAAGAAATCCCATTAAAGGCACATGCGCATAGAGCTGATGATATGTATACAGCACTTAGATTAGCAAAAGAATTGGATTTAGATATTACTCTTGACCATTCTACTGAAGGACATTTAATCGTAGATGATTTAATGAAAGAAAATGCAAAATGCATAGTTGGCCCTAGCTTTGGGCATAGATCTAAGTTTGAACTCAAAAACTTAACTTTTGAAACCCCGGGCATCTTAAATAGAGCTGGTATTAAAGTTGCTATAACTACAGATGCACAAGTAACTCCTCTTCACTCTTTACCATTATTAGCAGGATTAGCTTGCAAACATGGTATGGATGAGAACGAGGCACTTAAAGCTATAACAATAAATGCTGCAGAAATAATCGGCATATCTGATAGAGTTGGGAGTATTGAAAAATCTAAAGATGCTGATATTGTAATTTGGGACGGACATCCTTTTGCAACTGATACAAACGTTTATAAAACAATCATAAGTGGAAAAATTGAATACTCAAATTAATGGAGGTAATTATGAAATTATTTTTTAATGCAAAGATTAATACTATAACTAACGGGATTATTGAAGATGGTTATGTAATCATAAAAAAAGATAAGATTTTCGAAGTTGGAGATATGGGTCAATTTAGCATAGACACATTTGAGGGTGATAAATATGACCTTAATGGAAACTATGTATTACCAGGCTTTATTGATGCTCACTGCCACTTGGGGCTAAGCGAATCAGCTATCCAATTTGAAGGCAGAGACCATAATGAAACAACTGATCCAATCACTCCTCATATGAGAGCTATCGATGCTATAAACCCTGATGATATTACTTTCACAGAAGCTTTACGTGCTGGAGTTACTACAGTAGCAACAGGACCAGGTAGTGCTAACGTTATTGGTGGAACATTTGCTATTATCAAGACATTTGGCAAGAGAATTGATGACATGATAGTTAAAGATCCTGTTGCTATGAAATGTGCTTTTGGTGAAAACCCAAAAAGAGTATATAGCAGTAAAAGTAAAACTCCTTCAACACGAATGGCAATTGCGGCTGTTATGAGAGAAACCTTGTCTGTAGCTAAGCAATATCTAGATAAAAAAGAAGCTGCAGGAGATGATAACTCTAAAATGCCATCATACGATGCAAAATGTGAAGCTTTAATACCAGTACTTAAAAAAGAAATACCAATCAAAGCACATGCTCATAGAGCAGATGATATTTTTACAGCTTTGAGAATAGCTAAAGAGTTTGACCTGAAAATAACTTTAGACCATGTTACTGAAGGTCATTTAATCATAGATGAATTAATAAAAGAAAATGTACCTTGTATAGTAGGTCCAAGTTTTGGACACCGTGGAAAATTTGAATTGAAAGAAAAATCTTTCTTAACACCAAGAGCGCTTAGCGATGCAGGTATCGATATTGCTATCACAACTGATTCTCCTGTTACTCCACTTGACCAACTTCCGCTTATGGCAGGGCTTGCTTACAAAGAAGGTATGAATAAAGATAAAGCATTAGAAGCTATTACAATAAATCCAGCTAAGATTTTAGAAATTGATAATCTATATGGAAGTATTGAAAAGGATAAAATTGCAGACTTGGTTATTCTGAACATGCATCCTTTTGAAATAGACTCAAAGGTTCAACAAGTTATAGTAATGGGAAATACAGTTTATCAAAAGTAAAAAATGCCGGTATTATCCGGCTTTTTTTAAAATCATATATAATAGATTGTTGTAATTTGATATTATTGATTATTAAGGATAGGTGATATTATGGCTCAAAAAAAAGAAAATAAGAAAGTAGCAAAGCAATTTGTTATATTTGGTATTGGTAGGTTTGGTTTTACTTTGGCAAATAGACTAACTGAGTTAGGCCATGAGGTTGTTGCGATAGATGTTGATGAAAACATAGTAAACCAAACAGCTCCTTTTGTTACACATTCATTAATTGCAGATGCAACTGATGAACAGGTTTTACAGGGATTGGATATAACAAGCTTTGATGCTGCAATTGTCTCTATTGGTTCTTTGGAACCAAACATTTTAACAACTTTTAAGTTACAAAAACTAGGAGTGAAAAGAATAATCAGCCGTGCTCTACACACTCTTCATGCTGAGATTTTAACCATGATTGGTGCAACTAGTGTTGTCTTTCCAGAAAAAGACATGGCTATAAGGCTTGCTTATAGTTTAAACTCATCTACAATAGTTGAGTTTCTAGAATTAGCTCCAGACTTTTCTATGATTGAAGTAAAATTGCCCCCTGATTTAGTAGGGGTCGAAATAAGGAACTCTCAGTTTAGAAATCAATATTCAGCTACTATAGTAGCAGTAGAACGTGATGGAGAGAGAGTCATTTCTCCAAGCGGCACTTTTAAATTCAAAGAAAATGATTTGCTATATGTAATAGGTGATACACAAGCACTTGAAAATTTAGCTGATGTAATAGTAGAACACTAATTATTAATAAGGAGATTAGAAATGAAATATAACTTTGATGAACACATAAATAGATACGGTACGTATAGTTCAAAGTGGGATGGCGTCGACTCAAATTTTAACGGAAATGACCTTCTCCCAATGTGGGTAGCAGACACAGACTTTCGAGTACCTCATGAGGTTGTTGAAGAGATTAAGAAGAGATTAGAGCATCCTATTTTTGGGTATACTTTACCTGAAGACGAACTCTATGAAGTAATAATTAAGTATGTAAAAGATATGTATGATTGGGATATAAAAAAAGAATGGATTCTATTTACTAATGGTGTTGTAGCTGCTTGTCATATTGCTGTAAGATCTTTTGTAAATCCAGGTGATGAAGTAATGATACAAAGCCCAGTCTACTACCCTTTCCAGAAACTAATTAAGGCTAATGGTGCTATTGTTGTAGATAATAAATTAGTAAGAAATGAAGACCAGTATTATATGGATTTTAATGATATGAGAAGCCTCTTTAAAACTACTATTGGATTTGGTGGCAAAATTGCTCGATTAAAGGCAGCAATATTATGTAACCCGCATAATCCAATTGGTAGAGTTTGGACTGAAGAAGAGATTAGAGAGTATGCTGAAATTTGTATGGAAAATGATGCTTTAATAATTTCTGATGATATTCATTGTGACTTACTTTTAAATGACAATAAACATACAATGCTTGCTGCATTAGACAAACGTTATGAGCAAAATAGTATCACCATAATTGCACCAAGTAAAACTTTTAATACTGCAGGACTCAAGGGTGCTGTTACTATAATACCTAATGAAAAAATTAGAGAAGACTTTGCATACACTCAAATGGCTGGATACAACTCTCCTAATATATTATCTTTAGCAGCATTAAAAGCAGCTTACAAATATGGCAAGCAGTATATTGAAGATATAAACAATCATGTTAGTAATAATCTTGAATATTTTACTAATTATATTAATGAGAATATTCCTGAGTTAACAGTTATACAGCCTGAAGGCACGTACCTTGTATGGGTAGATATGAAGGGTCTTGGTATGGAAACTGAGGAATTGAATAAGTTTATGATAGATAAGGTAAAAGTAGCTACTGATTTTGGTAATGTATTTGGTGAAGAAGGCGCTGGTTATCAAAGATTTAATCTTGGATGCACTTTAGATACCGTAAAAGAATGTTTGAATCGTTTAGACTTAGCAATCTCTGAGTGGAGGAATAACAGATAAATGATAATTACATCAGAAGCAGAATTAAAGCAATATTTAGATAAAATTGAAGAAAACCTTGAAAAAATTAATAACAAGATTTCTTATTTATCATACCAAAGATACATTGACAAAAAACAAAATCCGAAGATTACTGAATTGCAAATGTTGTCTTCTTCTATTCTGTTAGACGATGTTTTATTCAAAACTGTTAATGAATGGAAAGATAAGGTAAATGACAAAACATTAAAAAGGCGCCTTGAGGTATGGTCTGATAATCTTCTAATTGCAAAAGTAGATTCTAAACCTGAAATTATTGAGTTGCAACAAGTTATTTCATTTAGAATTATGAGTCATAAATATAAAGTTGATAATAACTTATACACTTTAGGTGAAATCAGAGCAATCATAAGAGCAGATAAAGATAAAAGTAAAAGAGAAAAAGCATGGAAATCACATACAGAGCTAAATTCTTTGGTAGCTGATGATATGCTTAAGCTATTCAAACTAAGAAATGAAGCAGCAAAAGACGTTGGCTTTGATACTTATGTCGACTTAAGACTTGAAAAAAATAACCAGATGACTAAAGAAACCGTAAATGAACTTCTTAATCAGCTAACAAATGCTACTAATGATTTTTATAAAGATCTTATAGAATCAGGAGCAAAAGAATTAGGTATTGATACAATCGAACCTTGGGATGTGCAATATATACTAGAACAGTTAGGTGGCGTAGAAAAGTCTTATTTTCCAAAGTCTAGATTAGATAGTTCATTAGAAGAATGGGCTAACTATATGAATTTTAGCCTTGATGATTATGGTATTGAATCTGTGTTTCTCGATATTCCTTATAATGGACTTACAATGGGTTTGGATAGAAAGAATATTAAGATTTTGTGCAATCCAGATGATGGATATTCATATTACAGAACACATTTTCATGAGTTAGGTCACGCACTTCACTCTGCTCTAAAAGAAGTTGATGATTACGTCCTACGAAGAGAATCTACTATATTCACTGAGGGAATAGCTGAAATATTTGGTTATATTACAAGTGACCTTGATTGGTTAACTAACTTTTACAAGCTTAATGAAGAAATTGCTACTAAAGCGTTAAATAGTGCAATTGGCCCTAAATATCATTATATTAGACAGAGAACAGCTTATTGTCTTTTTGAGTATTATGCATATGAGGATTTGGACCAAGATTTTGATAGGCTTATGGCAAAAGTCGATTCTGAAATACTAAATTGTGCGTATGATGAAACTCCAAGATGGGCATCAAATGGGTGGTATGTGAGTTACCCTGTTTATTGGCAAAATTATGTGTTAGCTGATTTTGTAGCAAGTCAAGTACATCATCATTTAAAAGAAAATGTTGGCTCATTAGTAAAAGATAAAGCTGCCTATGATTATGTAATAAAAAACTATATTTCACAAGGAGCTCTAATTCCTTGGTTAGACAAGGTTAAGCTAGCAACAGGTCAAGACTTAAATTCAAAAGCTATTATAGAAGACTTGACTAAAACTTATTAGGAGGATTTTTGAATTGATACTTATAAAGAACGCATTAGTTAAAACGATAACTAATGGGGATTTAGAAAATACATCTATTTTGTTAAAAGATGGAAAAATTGAAAAGATAGGTGCTAATATTGAAGCACCTGAAGGAACTCATACTATAGATGCAACAGGAAAAGTAGTTACTCCTGGACTGATTGATTGTCACTCTCATGTAGGTGCCTGGGAAGAAGGCCTTGGTTGGGAAGGTAATGATATTAACGAGATGACAAATCCTGTTAACCCAGGGTTAAGAATCATTGATGCTGTAAACCCTGACGACATTGGTTTTTGGGATGCCCGTAGAGGTGGAGTCACAACAGTCCAGACAATGCCAGGCTCAGGAAATATTATTGGTGGATTAATGATTGCTATGAAAACAGCAGGCAATGTTGTTGACGATATGGTAATTAAGAATCCTACTGGAATGAAAGCTGCATTAGGTGAAAATCCAAAGAGAAACTACGGAATGCAAAACAAAGAACCTAAAACAAGAATGGGCAATGCCTACTTACTAAGGAAAGCATTAGTTGAAACAAAGCAGTATATTAAGAATAAAAATGAGTATGACATTAGAATGGAAAATCTCAGCTTAGTTATTAATAAAGAAATTCCATTAAGAATACACGCTCACCGCGCTGATGACATTCTAACTGCAATAAGAATTTCTAAAGAGTTTGATATTGATATTACAATAGAACACTGTACTGAAGGTCATAAAGTGGCTAAAGAGTTAGCTGAGAATAATATATGGTCAAATATTGGTCCTTCATTATGGCAAAGAGCAAAAGTTGAAACAAAAGATATCACTCCCGCTACCCCAGCAATAGTGTCACAAGCTGGCGGTAAAGTGACACTTATTACTGACCATAATATTGTACCTCAACATTACTTCAGAATCGCAGCTGGACTTGCTGTAAGATCTGGTCTAAAAAGAGAAACAGCATGGGAAGCTATTACTATTAACCCTGCTAAAGTTATTGGGATAGATGATAAAGTAGGAAGCTTAGAAGTCGGTAAAGATGCTGATATTGTTATCTGGACTGATGATCCTTTTGAACCAACAACTCATTGCTTAGTCACAATAATTGATGGCAATGTAGTTTATGAAAAGGAGGATTTATAAAATGATAGCATATATTAATGCAAAAATTATTAATGTAAATGATCCGGAAATTAGCAAAGGACTTTTACTTGTTAATAATGGAGTTATAGAATATGTAGGAGAATACAGAGACTTTGCAGATGAATATAAAGTGGTAGATTGTAATAATAAATATATACTACCTGGATTCATTGATTCTCACACACATGTAGGCAATTGGGGTGAAGGTACTGGTGACTATGATGGTAATGAAAGCACAAACCCTATAACACCAGCAGTTCGTGCTTTCGATTCTATAAATATTGAACATAGCAGCTTTAGAGATGCCCTTGATGGTGGTGTAACAACAGTTTGTGTAACTCCTGGTTCTGGAAACAATATAGGTGGACAAATGTGTGCTATTAAAACTGGTGGAGATAACCTTGATAGTATGTTATTGAAAAACTACGTTGGTATGAAAGCTGCTTTGGGAGAAAACCCAAAGAGATTTTACGGGCAAGTAAAGAATACTTTCCCCTCAACAAGAATGGGGAATGCTCACGCTATTCGTAAAACACTAGCAAAGGTACAAGATTTGATAAGCAAAGAAAAAGATGTAGATTATGAACTCAAACCACTTATAGACGTACTTGAATGCAAGGTTCCTTTGAGAGTTCATGCTCATAGAGCAGATGACATACTAACTGCAATACGAATTGCAGAAGAATTTAGTATTGACCTTCAAATAGAGCATGGTACAGATAGTGCTAGAATTGCTGATTATCTTGCTAAGAAAAAAGTAAAAGTTAACCTGGGGCCTTCCTTTTGGAATAGAGCAAAAGTAGAAACACAAAGTGTGTCATTTAAGACAGCAGCTGTGTTGGCTAAATCTGGTGTAGAGTTCAGTTTGATATCAGACCACCCTTTCTACCCTATTCAATTTACTAATATTGCGCTATCTCTAGCTCATGCAGAGGGATTAACTCGAGAACAAGCCTTAAGAGCGTATACTCTTACACCTGCAAAATTTCTTGGAGTAGATGACAGAGTAGGTTCTTTAGAAAAAGGAAAAGATGCAGACTTTACCATATGGGATGGTGACCCATTCTCAATCTATTCAAAACTAGAATCCACATATATAAATGGAATTAGGTATTAAAAAAAATCCCTCAAATTTGAGGGATTTTACTTATCTAATATTATTTTTTAACATCTCTATAGCATCTTTAATACAATCCTCTTTGCCCATTTCGATTAATACTTGGCCAATAATTTCAATTGCCTGTGTTAGTTCTTCAACAGTAGTGTTACCCATGTGACCTATTCTAAAGGCATTCCCAGCAAAAGACGCTAGTCCTCCTGCTAGTACAAGGCCTCTTTCATAGCACATACTTCTAAACTTCGCATCATCTAAACCTTCTGGATATTTGACGCAAGACATAGTTGCGGCAGCAACTTCCTCATCAGCAACAGCTTTCATACCATATACCCCTAGAGCTTTTCTTACTGCTTTACCATATTTAATATGTCTCTCATACCTATTTTCTAAACCTTCTTCAAAAATTATCTCAAGAGCTTTTTCATAAGCCCATACCATATTTACAGAAGGAGTAGCGTAATACTTACTAGGGTCATGCATTATTGGCAGCCATCGCTTGATATCTGCATAATATGCTGGTACCCTTTCCATTTCATCTCTAGTTTTTAATGCATCTTTTGAAAATGCAACTATTCCTAATCCTGGTGGTACACCTAGTGCTTTTTGGCTACCAGTTAATACAACATCTATCTTACCATTTCCGTATTGCTTGCTCATGTTCTCTTCTATCCCTGCTGTAGCGCACACACCATCTAAAATAACTAGAGTGTTCTTCTCTTTTATGATTGGTACCAACTTATCTAAATTGGCTTGTACACCTGTTGAAGTGTCTACATGAGTGATTGTGACCGCTTTGTAATTCGTTGACTCTAAAGCTGCTTCTACGTCTTCATAAGCCACATGCTCTCCCCACTCCGCACTAATAACATCATATTCAATACCAAAACTTTCAGCAAGTTGAATAAATCTATCCCCAAAGTAACCATGACTCAAAATTAATATTCTTTCACCTGGCTTAACAGTGTTTATTAACGCTATCTCCATTGCTAATGTTCCAGAACCTGATATAACAAACACTTCGCCTTCACAAGAAAATAATTCTGAAGTCATTTCTAAAGAATTTTGAAATGACTTCACCATCCTAGGATCAACATGGCTTACTGTTTCTTGTGCTAATGCATCTAAAATTTCTCTTCTTACTGGGGTTGGCCCAGGAATTAATAATAACTCTCTCTTCATCTAATACGCTCCTTCACTTTTTTTATAATAAATTTGCTCGCTCAAGTATACCTTTTATGTCTGCTTTAACACTGTCACTAGCATTAAGCATTGGTCTTCTCACTTCTCCACCAATATAACCTAAAAGGTCAAGGGCAGCTTTTAGCCCAGAAATACCATATTGCGAAGTTACAGCTTTATTAGGGTCTAGCAATAAAAACTGTATTTCTTTTGCTTTCTCAAAGTTGCCTTTGTTAAAATTATTAAATAACTCAACGCTTTGCTCTGGCATAATATTTGCAACAGCTAGAGTTCCACCGACAGCACCTACTGCTAGTGCAGTATATAAGAAAGATCCTGATCCTGCAAATACTGAAAAATCATCCGGAGTACCAGCACAAATTTCTGATATCTGAACTATATTACCTGAGCTGTCTTTTATACCAACAATATTGTTATGTTTTGCTAAACTATTCACTAAGCTACTGGACATGTTCAGTCCCGCATTTCTTGGCATATTATATAACATTACAGGTATAGTTATAGCATCAGCTACATCAGTAAAGTATTTATGCAGGGCACTATCGTTCATAGCTCCTTTATAGTAATGAGGTGTTAATATTAGTGCAGCGTCACAGCCTATGTCAGCTGCTTTCTGACTTAACTCAATTGTTTCTTTTGTGGTTTCACATCCAGTTCCTGCTATGACCATTTTGTCTTTTGGTAAATTATCTCTTACAAACTTCATTAACTCTACTTTTTCATCATGACTTAAGTAAGCAAACTCACCATTAGATCCTAATACAACAACACCAGTCAATGAAGACTTTCCCCACTTAACAAGATTGTGCTCTAGTGCTTCATAATCAATTTCATCATTTTTAAATGGTGTTGGAATTGGCGCAAAAATACCTTTTATCATTAACATCACTCCTTAATTTTATTCATCTAACATATTCTATCAATATATTCAATATCCTCTTTAATAATTACTTTAATTTGCAACTGCAAATTTCAGTGTACCGAACTTTATTATTAATGAAATCTGTTCTCATTAATGAGATTTTACCTACATCTATTACAACATCATCATAGTTTACCCAGTCATCTGCATTTTTTATGCATTTTGCATATCTTGAAACTGTAATGTGCGGAAGAAAAGGTCTAATTTCATAATTTATATCATGAAATTCTTTTCTAATTTTATTAGCGATACTAAATAATTCATTATTCTCTTTTATGCCTAGCCAAATTATACTTCCAGATTTACTAGGAAAATAACCCCAGCCACTAATAATTATTGAAAACTTCTTTGCTGACCCAATTTGCTTTACTAACCTAGATTTTATTAGCATATCGTCACCATCTATTTCTCCTAAAAAATGTATCGTCATATGAATATTGGTGGCGTCTATTATTTTGTACGAAGTGCAATAAGAGTCCAGTTTCTGCTTCGCTTTTTGATATAGTAATTTTTTAGTTTCAATGTCAAAATCAATTGCAATAAATGACCTCATGATTACTCTACTTTCCTGCCCAATTATCTGCAATTACTGTATCTACTAATACTGGAACTAAGCTTACATAACGCTTGCCAGCTCTTATCATTTCAGCCTCTACTATCCCTGCTATGTCCTCTACCATTTCTTCATCACATTCTACAATGATTTCATCGTGCACACAGTTCACTAGTTTTACATCGGTATTAGTAAATTTTTCAAAAAGATAAGTTAATGCAAGTTTTAATATATCAGCACCTGTTCCTTGTACTGGTGTGTTAAAGAGCTCTGAGTAATATCTTTTATCATCTTGATAAAATCTTTTTCTTCCACTTAGTGTCTCTATGTAATCAATATTATCAGAAGTTGATTTCACTTTTTCATGCCAATTTTTGATACCACTATAATTCTTGAAAAATGTGTGGTATATTTCTTCAGCTTCAACTTGAGTCATCTCTACATTAAAACTATTACTAGCATATTTCACAAGACCTCTTGCTCCCATACCATATACTAATCCGAAATTTACAGCTTTAGCTTTTTGTCGATCGTCTTTTGTTATAACATTTATATCTTTTTTTGTAATTACTGAAGCAGTTATAGAGTGAATATCCTTATAATCTCTAAATGCTTTTATTAATGTCTCATCTTTGCTTATTTGAGCAATAATTCTTAACTCAATTTGACTATAATCTGCAATAATAAGTTTTCTACCAACTGGGGCTCGGAATATACGTCTGATATCCCCTCTTGGAACATTTTGCAAGTTAGGGTTATAGCAACTCATTCTTCCACTTGCTGCACCAAACTGATTATAGCTTGAATGAACTCTATTCGTTTTTGGATGAATATTTTTCTGAAGTGATTCTATTGTACTTGAGTAAATCTTACTGATACTTTTATAATCAATAAAAGTCTTTATTTCAGGGTACTTATCAATATATACTTTAAGGTCTTTCTCACTTGTACTATCTGCATAAATTCCTTTATGAGAAAGTGCTTTAGCAACTTGTTGGTGCGAGTTAATATTAATATATCCAAAATATTCAATAAGGTCATCACGAAGTTTACTAAGTAATGTTTCAAGTTTAACTCTTTCTTCTTCTAAGGCCTTATTATCTATAGCCATACCATTGTATTCCATCTCTGCAGTTGCCTTAGTACAATCAAATTCAATCTTAGCTATATCTATTAAGCCAAGCTTAGTTATCTTCTTAATTTGAAGCTCTCTTATAGTTAAGAGTACTGCTGCATCTTTAGCTGCATACTCTAACTGCATTTCGTTTAATTTTTCACTTTCCCACATACTCACTTGTAGACTTTTATCTATAAATAATCCTAATTCATCTTTAACAAGGTCTTGTAAAGCATTCCTTCTAGACAATCCATTATATATTAACTTATTAGCTAACATGGTGTCATATATGGACCCAAAGTCTAAACCATATTGATATTTTAAGAACTTTTGCTCAAATATTGCATTATGGATTACTTTTACTGGTTTTTTTGCTATAAATAATTGCTTTAACTTTGAAAGACTTTTGATCTTTCTCATATCAAAAATATAAACAAAGTCACTTGATGAGGATATTTGCAGCAGCCTTACTTGATCAACGTGAGGGTCTAGACCAGTAGTTTCTATATCCACACCTATGACTTTCAAATTTTTAAGCTTTATTGCTACCTTCTCTAGTTGATCTTGATTCTCTACCATTTCCCACTTAGGAGCATTTAAAGAAGGAAGGTCAGATAATGTCTTAGAGATCTCTCCAAAACTTAGCTGACCATTCTCATTAATTTGAATAGAGTGTTTTTTTTCGCTCATTAACTCACTTCTTTCTTATACTTCCTGAATTGCATCTTTAATATATTCTATAAAATCTTTACCATCGTATGAAACTTTATCATAATCCAAAAAGTCTACCCTAACTTTAAAGAAATTGAGAATTATTTTATTCCCATTAATAATTTTAGTTTGCCCATGTAATGGCAAGAAAATTAATTCTACATCTTTTTCTAGATTAATATCTTTAGTCAACTCACTAGAATTCAAATGTTTTACTGGATCGATCATCAGCTTCATGTAGTCCAAATCATCCATCATCCACATATTATTATTCCAAAACTTTCTCTCTTCTTCATTTCCACTTAACATCTCTCTGTTAGAAATAGCACTTAGGACTTTTCTAACTGATTCAACATTAAACTTATCGTTGTAAACTAGTTTCATATCATCATGACCTGCAATCGTCATAATGTATTTTTCTCCAACTTTTTCACCAGCTTTGCTAGCTTCCCAGAAATAAATCATTGTTTCTAATACATGTAGATTAATTTTCAGACTCATAAGAACACTCCTTAAATTTTTTTTCGTAAAAATTATCTTCCCATTCATTATCAATAGCTTCGAGTAATCGATATCCTTTTTTCTTATAGAGTTTTTCTGCCGACTTAAATCTCCTAGATGATTCAAGCCAAATACCTTCATAGCCTTTGTCAATAGCAAATTGTTCTGCGACATCATATAACTTACTACCGATTCCTGCTCCCCTATACTCTGATAGCAAATAGAACCTTTTCAACTCTGCCAACCCATCATCTCTAGATCTCAGTGCGATAGAACCAATTACTTTGTCTCCGTCTCTTGCGACCCAAAATGCTTCTTTACTCTCTTTATAAGCCTGGTTATTACTTAGTGCAATTAGGTCGCCTCTTAGACTCCCAATACCAAACTCAAATTCATATTCTCTGAGAACTTGCTCAATTACAGAACACAATTCATCAAAGTGCATGTTATTATACCTTTCAATATTAACTTTCATAAAATCCTCCATATTAATAATATCATAATATTAATCAATAAACATCATTTCTTTGCACAAAGCTATGTAAGGTGTTATTATAATTTTAACTAAATTGAATGAAAAATGAAAGGAGCAGCATAGCATTTTGCTGTGCAAAAACTACATGAATATAATAAATAAAATATCAACAGAACTTAAGATAAATGAATCAAATATAAAAACTGTATTAGATTTGCTTAATGAAGGAAATACAGTACCATTTATAGCTAGATATCGAAAAGAAATGACAGGCAATATGACTGATGAGCAGATCTATAAAATTAAGGATGTTAATGAATATTTAACAAAATTTGTAGATAGAAGAGAATCAATAAAAGCTACAATAATCGAAAAAAATGCTTTTACAGAAGAAATTGAAAAGAACTTAGAAAATGCATCTACCCTACAAGAGCTAGAAGATATCTATCTACCTTTTAAGAGTAAACGTAAAACTTTAGCAGATGTTGCAAAAGAACGCGGATTAGAGCCTCTAGCAGATTTGATTTTTGAACAAGAAACTACTGAGCCTTTAACAGAGTTGGCTGAAAAATACTTAAATGATGACTTAGAAGATATCGAATCTGTACTAGAAGGTGTCAAAAATATTATAACTGGAAGAATTAACGAAGAACCTAGCACTAGAAAGATTATTAGATCACTAACTCTAGGCTATGGTGAAATTGTTACACATGGTGTTGTTGATGATTCAAAACAGTATGAGCAATACATAGATTTCACACAGAGTGTTTCTTCAATACCATCTCATAGAGTTTTAGCAATTAATAGAGCTGAAAAAGAAGAAGTTTTAAATGTTAGTGTGAATGCGCCTGAAGAAAGTATTATTAAAAGACTTCATAGAGATTATCTTAAATCTAAATCTACTAATGAAATAAAAGAGTTCATGATAGATTCTATAGATAATGCTTATAAAAAGTATATTAAACCATCTATAGAAAGAGATGTTCGACGTACTCTTACTGAGCAAGCTGAGGAAAAAGCTATCGAGAACTTTAAAAAGAACCTTTATGATCTACTTATGCAACCACCAATTGCAGATTTAAACATATTAGCTATTGACCCCGCATATAGAACAGGATGTAAAATTGCTATAATAGACAAAAATGGCTCTTTCATAGATTATGCTACTATCTATCCTCATCAACCTCAAAATCAGCTTGATGAGGCAAAAAACGTCATTACAAAGCTAATTGATAAACATGAGGCAAAACTTATTGCTATAGGAAATGGCACTGCTAGTAGAGAAACAGAAGCAATGATTGCAGATATTTTATCAGATTATGAAAACATCTCATACCTAATTGTTGATGAAGCAGGTGCATCCGTTTATTCAGCATCAGAGTTGGCAAGAAAAGAATTTCCTAAACTTGACGTATCTATACGAGGAGCTGTTTCAATTGCTAGAAGAGTTTTAGACCCATTAGCAGAACTAGTAAAAATTGATCCAAAATCTATCGGAGTAGGTATGTACCAGCATGATGTAAATCAGACTGCTTTAGGAAATGCCCTTGAGCAAATAGTCATATCATGTGTTAATAATGTTGGCGTTGATTTAAATACTGCCTCTGCTTCCCTACTACATTATATTGCTGGTATTAGCACAAGTGTTGCTAATAACATCATAAAATATAGAGAAAAAAATCATGGCTTTAGTACAAGAGAAGAGTTAACAGAAGTAACAAGATTAGGTGCTAAGACTTTTGAACAATGTGCTGGATTTTTAAGAGTTAGAGATAGCCAAGAGTTTTTAGACAACACAAGGATTCACCCTGAATCATACAGTTTAGCCTATAATATTTTAGAAGAGTTTAAAATTAATGAAAAAAACCTAAGGAATAAAGATAATTGGCAAAACAAGCTCGATATAGCACATGCTAAAGCTGTTTCAGAAAAACTAAAAGCGGGGCTTCCTACTGTAATAGATATTATTACAGAGCTTAAAAGACCTGGGCATGATCCGCGCTCTGAAATGCCAACTCCTATTTTTAATACTGAGATTACAACTTTTGATATGTTATATGAAGGCTTAGTTGTCAAAGGAGTAGTTAGAAATGTAATTGATTTCGGAGCCTTTGTGGACATAGGAGTAAAGCAAGATGGGCTTATTCACATAAGCGAAATGAGCAATAAATACATAAATCACCCAAAAGAAGTTCTCTCAATTGGAGACCAAGTAGATGTCAAAATAATTAAACTTGATAAAAACAAAGGACGAATATCCCTTTCATTAAAAATTTAAGAGTAGCCTAGGCTACTCTGAGGTTGTTGACAAAAATAAGTTTTTTTCATCAGACTAGAGAAAAAAGATT